>NZ_CP019431.1:1865000-2486666 GCF_009866765.1 Pseudomonas sp. S35 | reverse complement strand
TGGCCCTGGCGCGGGAAATCGGCACGTTGCAACTGGCATTGCGCGGCATCGCAGAAACCTCCAACGGTCGCCCGCAACAGGGCAATGACCAGGCGATCACCTTGCGCCAGGCCACCCAGGTCTACGACGGCTTCAACCCGCCGATCCAAGCGTTCCGCGGCGAAAAATTCGAAATGGTCAAAGTCAACTAAGCCGACCTTCACCCCTATTCCCAGCCAGCCCTGGTGCTGGCCGTAACCGCCCATTCGGAACCCGACACCATGAAGTTCGCCTCGAAGACTCCGGCGTTGACGCTGGCGTGCGCCCTGAGCATCAGCTCGGCCTGGCCCATCATCGCCCTGGCCGAAGAACCTGCCCAGGATTTCCCCGAAGACCAGATCATCGGCCCGGTACATCCGGACACCCCCGAAGATGCCCTGGCCGACCGCGCCGAGCAGGGTTTCTACACCCCGCCGGCCCCGCGCCCACGCCTGCCGGCCAAGCTCACCGAGGTCAAGGAAACCGAAGACGTGCAGTTGCTGGTCAAGCAAGGTCGCTTGCTGCAACTGCCGCGTGCGGCGGCCAAGGTGCTGGTGGCCGATCCCAAGATCGCCAGCTTCCAGATGCCCTCCAGCAGCAGCGTGTTCCTGTTTGCTGAAGGTGCCGGCACCACCACGCTGTACGCCCTCGACCATAACGACGATGTGATCGCGGCCATTCGCCTGGTGGCCCACCATGACCTCGCCGCCCTCAGCGAGCAGATCAATAACGAGATCCCCGGCGCCCACGTCGAGTTCGGCCCCTCGTCGGGCAATGGCCTGATCGTGCGCGGCCAAGTGCGCACCCCGCAGCAGGCCAAGCAAGTGATCAGCAGCGTGCAGGCCTACCTGGGCTCCAGCGACGACAAGAACGGTGGCCAAGGTGGTGGCGGCGGCGGTGGTGGTGGCGGCGCGGGCGGTGACGCACCGCCGCCACGGGTGATCAACCAACTGAAGGTCGAGCTGTCGGCCCAGGTCAATATCAGCGTGCGGATCGTCGAAGTATCCCGCAGCCTCAGCAGCCAACTGGGCATGAACTGGGAAGCCACGCTGAAGAACAACAACTACTTCTTCAGCAACGCCAGCAGCCTGTTTACCGCCACCAACAACGGCATCACCCCGCTACGCACGGCCACCAATGCGGTCGCGGGCGGCTCCCATACCCGTGGCTCCACCAGCGTCGCCGGGCTGCTCACTGCACTGTCCGAAGACGGCCTGGCCACGGTGCTGGCCGAACCCAACCTCACCGCCATGTCGGGCGAGACCGCAGGCTTTGCCGCTGGCGGTGAAGTGCCGATCGTGATCATCACCAACAACAACGTGAGCATCGAGTACAAACAGTACGGCGTGATCATGCGCATGACCCCTACCCTGCTCTCGCCCAACCGCATCAGCCTGCACGTGGCCCCGGAAGTCAGCGACCTGTCGGATGAAGGCGCCGTGACCCTGGAAGGCAACGTGATCCCGGCATTCAAGGTGCGTCGCGCCGACACCACCGTGGAACTCGCCAGCGGCCAAAGTTTCGCCCTGGCCGGCATGCTGCGCAGCAACATCAACCAGAGCGTCACCGGCGTGCCGGGGCTGAAAAACATCCCAGGCCTGGGCCGTCTGTTCGAAACCGAGACAAGCGACCAGCAAGACACCGAACTGGTAATCATCGCCACCGCCTACGTGGTCGAGCCCACCAGCCCCGGCGACCTGCAGACGCCCGGACGCGGCATTCGCGCCCTCGACACCCAACTGCCGAGCCAGGCGTCCGCCGGCTACCTGTACTGAGTCACGGAGAGATGCCCATGTCTGCGATCAAACCCTTGCTGTCCGTGCTGGCCGGCGCCCTGCTGCTGAGCGGCTGCGACCACCAGGTCCACAAGATGCGTGAAAGCCGCTTCCAGCCCTATAACCAAGCGCAAGCGCCCAGCGTCAAGCCGCAAGCCCTGATGGCCGCGCTGCACACCAGCCCCGGCGGCAGCCTCACGCCCGATTCCCTGGCCAACCTCAACACCCTGTTGCGCAGCCAGGGCCGTCTGCATAACCAGACGCTGACGCTGCGGCCCTTCACCCCGGCCGGTGAAACGGTGAGCAAGCGCCTGGCCACGGTCCTGCGCGAACTCGGCACACCGGCCCAGCAGATCATCGTCGCGCCGGTGCAATTGCGCACCGGCAACGCCACTGACGAAGACCTGCAAGTGGTCTCCGAAGCTATGGTGGTCACGGTGCCCGATTGCGCGGTTGCCGACGGCCAGAACTGGACCGTCAAACCGTTCCAGGCCACCGGCCAGTTGGGCTGCGCCAACCGCGCCAATATTGCGCGCATGGTCGCCGACCCCCGTGACCTGGCCCGCGCCCAGGCCCTGGACAGTGGCGACGGCAACACCGCCGTCAACAGCGTGACCCGCTACTACGACGATGAGCCGCGCGAACTGCTCGACATCGACTTCAGCAAGAACTGACCCGGGAGCCACGCCATGAACCACTCGCAAACCCCAGGCAGCCTGCCGGACCTGCTGCTGTTCGCCGCCAACCCCGAGCAAACCCGGCTCTACGGCGAGCACTTGGTGCGCCTTGGCTACCCAGCCGAATGCGCGCGCGCCGGGGGCGTTGCCGCCGCCATCAAATGGACCCGTGCTCACCCGGTCCCCGCCTTGTTGCTGGTCGACCTGGATGACGAAGCGTTGCCGTTGCACGCGATCAACGAACTCAGCCAGAGCTGCGACCCCGCCTGCCAGATCATCGCCTTGGGCAGCCGCCAGGACGTCAACCTGTACCGCACCTTGCTGCACCACGGGCTGTTCGACTACCTGATCAAACCGGTGCCGCTGGACCAGTTGGCCGATACCCTGACCCGCGCCGCCGGCAGCGAACAACACCTGCCCGCGCGTACCGGCCGCACCATCGCCGTCACCGCCGCCAGTGGCGGCGCGGGCACCAGCACCGTGGTCAGCGGCCTGGCGCGCCTGCTCTCGGAACAACGGCATACCCACTGCGCCGTGGTCGATTTCGACCGCGCCAACGGCGACCAAGCGTTGCTGCTCGGTTACGAAGGCGAAGCCGGACTGACCGCCGTGCTGGGCAGTGAAGAAATCGACACACGCTTCCTGCAACGCTCCATGGGCCAGATCAACGAACGCCTGTTCCTGCTTGCCCAGGAAGCCAACTTGCAGCCCGCGCCGGCGCTGGACACCGACCACCTGATGAACCTGGGCGGCAACCTCTGCCACATGTTCAACCAGGTGCTGTGGGACTTGCCCGCCGGGCGTCCGTCGGGTGCCCTTGAGGTGCTGGCCAACGCCCAGACCCGCATCATCCTCACCGACCTCACCGTGCAGGACGCCCGCCACACCCTGCGCCTGCTGCGCGAAATCGGTGATGAGAGCAGCGGCCAACACCTGTTGCTGGTGGTCAACCCGACGCGTAATGCCGGGGCGGGCCTGATTGACCGGGCGCAGTTCGAAGCCTTCGTGGGGCGGCGCATCGACCTGGTGCTGCCCCATGTCGGCACGGTGTTGAGCCAAAGCCTGTTGCGCGGGCCATTGAGCCTGGCGGGCGTACCTGCGTTCGAAAATGCCCTGCTCGACCTCGCCGACCTGGCCTGCGGCCGCCCACCGGCAAAACGCTCCGGCACCCCGCTGAGCATCATCAACCGCTTGAAGCACGCCCTCGGGCGCCCGCGTACAGCGGCCTGAGCCGAGGAGACCCGAGCATGCTCATCCGTCAACCGAAAAAACCCCAGGCGCGCCCGACCCCAACACCGGTGGCGGCGCCCACCCAGCAGGAAGTGCGCGCCACCAGCGTGCAGCGCAACCACGCAAGCAAGGCCGTGGACCTCACCGCCATCGCCCATCGCAAGCTGATTCGCAGCCAGCTGTACGGCCAGATCGACCCCCTCAAGGCTGCCAGCCTGGGCCGCGACAAACTGCGCGTGCAGATCGAGTCGGTGATCCGCCGCATCTGCGACGACAACCGCTTGCAGCTGTCGCGCCAGGAAGAAGAAAGCATCGGCGAAGAGATGCTCAACGAAATGGTGGGCATCGGCCCGATCCAGCCGTTGCTCGCCGATGACTCGGTCAACGACATCCTGGTCAACGGTGCCGGCCAGGTGTTTGTCGAACGCTTCGGCAAGCTGGAGCTGTCGCCCATCACCTTTATCGATGAAGAACACGTGTTCAACACGGCCCAGCGCATCGCCGCCGCGGTGGGCCGGCGTATCGATGAAAGCCACCCGATGGTGGATGCGCGCCTGGCCGACGGCAGCCGGGTCAACGTCATCACCTACCCGCTGGCCATTGACGGCACCACCATCTCGATCCGTAAGTTCATGCGCCGCAACATGTCCCTGGAGATCCTTGCCGAGCGCGGCGCCATGTCGCCGCAAATGGCCGAGGTGCTGCAACGGGCAATGCTGGCCAAGCTCAATATCATCGTCTCGGGTGGTACCGGCGCGGGCAAGACCACCTTGCTCAACGCGTTGTCACAGAAGATCAGCGACGCCGACCGCATCATCACCATCGAAGACGCCGCTGAACTGCAACTGCAACAGGTCCACGTAGTGCGCCTGGAAACCCGCCCGGTCAGCGCCGAAGGCACCGGCAAGGTCGACCAGCGCGACCTGGTGCGCAACGCCCTGCGGATGCGCCCCGACCGCATCATCCTCGGCGAAGTGCGCGGCGGTGAAAGCTTCGACATGCTCCAGGCGATGAACACCGGCCACGACGGCTCGCTGTGTACCGTGCACTCCAACACCCCGCGCGACGCCATCATGCGCATGGAAAACATGGTGATGATGGCGAGCATGCAACTGCCCCTGGAAGCGATCCGGCGCCAGATCGCCAGTGCGGTCAACCTGATCGTGCAGATCGAGCGCATGCGCGACGGCGCCCGACGCGTGGTGTCGATCACGGAAATCTGCGGCATGGAAAACGACGTGATCCAGACCCAGGAATTGTTCGGTTTCAAGACTACCAGCGTCGACGCCAAGGGCACCCTGGTCGGCGAATTTGTCGCCAGCGGCCAACGCCCTCAGTTCTACACCAGCCATGCTCACTTGTTTGAAGGGCACTATTGATGGACGCCCTTCTCGACCTGTTCACCCTGCTGATATTTGTGTTGGTGCTGCTGGGCTTCCTGGTGGCGCGTAGCCTCAACGGCAAGCGCCAGAGCGCCGAGGCCAACCGCTTGCGCCTGGAACGCCTCAAGGCCCTGTTCGACAGTCATGAAGCTTTGGCCGCCAGGTCTACCGGGCAACTGGCCGAGGCCGAAGACGTGCTGCGTGAACTGGAAAACCCGCCGCTCGCCAACCTGCCACTGCTCGGCCCCGCCATTGCACGAGTGTGGCTCGACCTGCGGGTACTGGGATGGCACAAGACCTTGCGCATGCGCATTATTTTGCTGAGTTTGTGCAGCCTGATGATCGCCGTTGTTCTGGGCCGCGACACCCCAATGCCGCTGCTGTTCGGCAGCCTGTTCGGGCTGCTGGCATTCTTTGGCATCGGCAATGTGCTGTACCGCAACGCACTGGGCAAGCACCTCAAGGAACTCAAGTTGAGCCTGCCCCAGGCCATCGACGCCATCACCCGCACCGCCCGTGCCGGCGTGCCGATCAGCAACGCGTTCACCCTGGTGGCGGAAAACATCCCCGGCCCGCTCGCGGTGGAATTTGCCCTGATCGACAACTGGCTGCGCCTGGGCGTACCACTGCGCCAGGTGATGCAGGACTCGACCCTGCGCGTACCGCTGAACGAGTACCGGTTTTTCGCGGTGATCCTGATCATCAACCAAGAGGCCGGCGGGCGCCTGGGCGAGACCCTGGATCGGTTGTCAGCCACCCTGCGCGAGCGCCATGAGTTGCAACTGAAGATCCAGGCCAAGACCTCCGAAGCCCGCGCCTCGGCGAAGATTGTCGGCGCACTGGTGCCACTGTCCCTGGGCTACATGTACGTCAATTCACCCAAGGACTTTCACTTCCTGCTTAACGACCCCACCGGCAACAGCGTGCTGTTCTATGCGTTCGGCAGCGTGACCCTGGGCCTGTTGATCACCCACATGATGGTGCGCAGAGTCCTATGAACCTACTCGATGATCCCTTCGCCCAAGGCGCCCTGGGCCTGCTGTTGTGCGGTGTGGGCGTTGCGCTGATCGGTGCTTACCGTCAACAGCGGCCCGATGGTTTGGCGCTGCGCCTGGGCAAAAAGAACGCCGATGCCGCAGCGGTCGACGACACCATTGTGCGCGGCCAGGGCCTGCAACTGTCACCACGCCTGCGCGCGTTGCTTGTGCCGGTTGCCCGAGTCGGCGACCAACTCGCCGGCACCGCCAGCGACCGCGAACACTTGCGCCGCCTGCTGGGCATGGCCGGTTTTCGCAGTCGCGAAGCCCTGGGCCTGTTGATGAGTGGCAAATACACCTTGGGCCTGGCGTTGCTCTGCGGCGTGCTGTTCGGTGTGCTGGAACCCGGCTCGCGCATGAGCCTGAACGGTATCGCCGGCGGCCTGATCGCGTTGTTTGTCGGCGCCACATTGCCGGAGTTGTGGCTCAAGGTTCGCGCCGGCCGCCGTGGCGCACGCCTGGACCGCAGCCTGCCGGACGCCCTGGACTTGATGGTGATCTGCGCCGAAGCCGGCCTGCCGCTGGGCCGTGTGCTGCAAGTGGTGGCCCGCGAGATCAGCCTGTCCGCCGTGGAAATGGCCGATGAGCTGCGCTACACCCAGGCCGAACTGCAGATCCTCAGCGACCGCCCCAAAGCCTTGCTCAACCTCGCCGAACGCACTGGCGTACGCAGCGTGGAAGTGATGGTCGCGACCCTGATCCAGGCCGAACGCTACGGCACGCCATTGTCCCAGGCGCTGCGCACGATTGCCGATGAAAGCCGCAAGACCCTGATCCTCAACCTTGAAGAAAAGGCCGGCAAGTTGCCGGCGCAACTCAGCGTACCGCTGATGACCCTGATCCTGCCGCCGATCATCGCGATGATGGGCGCCCCGGCGATGGTTCGCATCATCCGCCTGCTGGGCAGTTGACCTTGTTTTTTCGGAGCCCTACCGCCATGTCCCGTGCCCTGCCCGCCGCGCTGTTGCTCAGCCTGTTGACCCTCAGCGGTTGCAGCAGCCTGCCCTCCCTTCACCGTGATACCGGCGCCGTCGCCAGCCTCGACAGCAAAGAAGCCAAGGAAGCCCTGCGCCTGGCCCGTGTGCTACGCGACAACGGGCGCCTGCCGGGCGCCTATGAAATCTATGAGCGCATGGACCAGCGCCAGCAGCTCAAGGGCGTGTACCTGATCGAATACGCCAGCGTTGCGGCCCAAGTACGCTCGCCACGCGAGACCTTCGCGCTGTACGACCGGGCGCGCCAGGAACTGGGCGGCAACCTGCAAGCCATGCCCGGCGACCAGCGTGTGGCCCTGTGCAGCGGCCTGGCCCGTGCGCGCCTGGCCATGGGCGGCGCAGCGCTGGCAGCCAAGGACTTCCAGTGCGCCCTTGATGTCGAGCCCGACAACCCGCAAAACCTCAACGGCCTGGGCGTAGCGCTGAATATCCAGGGGCAGAACCAGGCCGCACGCGACGCGTTTGAAAAAGCCTTGGCCATCGACCCGTCGAATGTCGCCGCCACCAATAACCTGGCCCTCAACTGGCTGGCCAGCGGCGACAGCGCCAAGGCCATCGGCCTGCTCAACCAGCCCCGGGAAAGCCGCGAAGCGTCGCTGAAACTCAACCTGGCCCTGGCTTACGTGCTGGAGGGTCACGACGACACCGCCCGCCGCGTGCTGCTGGAAAGTCTTGATCCCAGCTACGCCGAACCGATCCTGCGCGACTTTCAGGCCACCCGCGAGCGCATCACCCACGGCGCGCCGCTGGCCAGCGAACTGCTTGCCGCCAGCCAGCGGCCCCTGGTGCTGACCGAGCAACGCTGATGGCCAATGCCTTGAGACGTCTGTGGCGCGGGCAGGACGCTGTCACCTCCACCGAAACCGCGTTCATCCTCCCCGTGCTGTTGTTTGCGGTGATGATCCTGTTCGAACTGGCGCGCATTGCGATGGTGATCGGTATCGGCAGCCTGGCCCTGGAACATGCGGTGCAGGATTTTCGTGCCGAGAAAAGCTTCTACCTGAAAAGCGCCGACACCCTGCAAACGGATATCGAGACGCGCATGCTCAGCTACTCCTATGGCTTTCTCACCGAAGACAACCTGGAGATTGACGTGCTGCCCTTCGACAACCTGCACCTGTTCGGCCAGAACCGCCAGAGCGCCACCGCGGAAGAACAGAAGGAACAGGCGCAAAATTTTAAGTCGCCGCCGATCCTGAGCATCACCGTCGACCTCAGCCAGACCTTCATCACCCCGCTGCCCAGCCTCTTCGGGCTGGGCAGCGGCTTCCAGTACCAATACCGCCACCTGCTGGGCAACCTGCCCAGCGAAGACCCGACCGAGGATGACAGTTGATGCGCAACCTGCCCCGCCGCCAACGCGGCGTTGCCATGATGGAGGGCATCCTGGTGTTGCCCCTGCTGATCGGCACCGCCCTGGTCAGCGCCGACCTGTACAACGTGCATCAGGCACGGGCCTATATGGAACAGTCGGCCCACAACATCGCCTCGGTCCTCGCCGCCCAACCCACACTGGACAGCGACGGCCTCGACGCCCTGCTGCGCCAGGCGGCTTCGCCAAAGATCCTGGGTGATTATCAACTGGTGATCAGCAAGGTCTCGCTGGACCGCAACATGACCTGGAAGCCTCTGCAACGCGGCAGCGTCACCGGGATCTGCCCCAGTTACAGCCAGGGCAAGCATTACGTCGGCGGCTTGCCCGAGGAACAGCTGCCGAGCGATGACGCCAATGGCAACACCACCACAAGCGTGCGCTCATTGGTGGTGGTGCAGTTGTGCCGTAATACCAACACGTTGCTGCTGGGCAGCGGGTTGTTGATGGACAAGGACATCGAGGCACTGGCGTTCAGCCGCATGCTGTATGACGAGCCGGAGCTGGACAAGCAATTGGCCCGGGAGGCGGGGTTGGATGAGGATGCGGGTTGAGTGTGATCGTTCTCACGCTGTCCCTGAAAAACGCAGATCCAAATATGCACGGGCCGCCACGCTTTCACTCCCCGTATTAAGCATTCTTAATGAACCAGTGATTGCCCGATGTTGGGAATAGTTCTTATCTTTGCCGCCACTTGCGCAGCCCACGATGAGCCCCCGATGACACGCCCGCTTTCCCGGTTCCCCACTCAATGGTTGTTGCGCCTGCTGGTCAACGCGGGCCTGGCCTACGAAGGCCTGCACCTGCCCTGCGACGTGTTGTCGGTGGTCAAGCCCAAATGAAAAACACCCTCAAGCGCCTCTGCCGCGATCAACACGGCGGCGTTGGACCGTTCATGGTATTGGCCATCGGTGGCGCCCTGCTCGCTACTGCCTACGCCATCGACCTGTTGCGCATGACCAACAACGCCGCCCAGGTCAAACGCGCCACCGACGCCGCCGCCATCGCCATCGGCAACCAGCAGTTGATGGACAGCCGCAGCACGCCGGCCGAGTTGAAAAAAATCGCCTGGGGCTACGTGCAGAACAACCTGGGCATGGACAGCGACCTGTTCGAGCAACTGGAGTACGACTCGCTGAAGGTCAGCAGCGCCGGCGGTGGCGATGAAAAGCCTCTGACCTTGCGCGTGGAAGTCAGCCTGCACGCCCAGGCCGTATTGATCGGTGGCGAGCGACGCCAGCAGCACGTGCATTCCACCGTTGAAGTGGTGTCACGGCCCACCGAAGTGGCGCTGATCCTGCCCACCACCCTGAGTGAAACCACGCCCAACCTTGCCGCCCTGCGTCGCCTGGGCAAATCCTTCGCCGGTAACTTGCTGGGGGAAGACAGCAACGAAGACAGCGACGCCAAGGTGTGGCTGTCACTGATCCCCTACAGCCAGTCGGTCAACGTCTACGACCCCAAGGACCCGCAGCGCATCAACCGCTGGGCGGCGCCGGGCGCGCTCAACCCGATTGAACTGCGCAGCCTGTTCCGCACCGGCTACAGCAGCCTGGCGGACCGGCGCATCCCCGACCGGCGTGCCAACCTGCTGTGTGTCTACCGCGGCCTCGGCCTGGGCCAGAATTACTACTGGGATCAACCACCGGCCGGGCAATTCAAGATCCACTACCGCCACGACCTGCCGGTCAATGGCAGCCCGGGCGCGCCGGCGATTTCCTGGCGTGGGCCCAACCCGGATTTCGGCCAGGCCGACGGCGTGGTCGATACGCGCTTCATGGTCGCCGATAGAGGCTGCCCCAATGCCGCCCTGTTGCCCCTGACCCAGGACCGCGAAGAAATCGACAAACGCCTGGACTTGCTCAGCACCCGCTTCAACACCAACTACGCGATCGCGATGGGCTGGGCCGGCTCGGCCTTGTCACCGAACATGCGCGGCGCCAACGGCTGGGGCGACAACGAATTGCCCCTGGACTTCAACGAAGACGGCAATGCCGACAACGTGAAGATCATCGTGATGCTCGCCAACACCACCGGCGACTGGTTCGACACCGACAGCTACAACGCCGAAGTCGGCCAGGCCATCGACGGCGAGAGCAATACCACGCCGTCCACGGAAGTCGCCGGGCGCCGCTTCACGCGCCTGTGCGACAGCTTTCGCCAGCGCAACCTCAAGTTCTACTTCATCGGCGTGCGCCCCGGTGACCCGCAGAACTTCGGCCGCCAACTGTTCGACCGCGTCGCCGGCCCCGGCCTGCGGGTCTGCACCAACGGCGACAAGAACATGGTGTTCGCCGACGCCGAAGACTTCGCCGAAGGTGAGGACCAGATCGACACCCTGCTCAAGAACATCGCCGACAAGATCAAGCATGAGCGTTATGCGCGGCTGATCGAGTAATGCCCACGCCTCCATTTTCCGCCAAGGATCTCGCCATGACCGCGCCCACTCTGCCCCGCTCCCCACGCCCGCACACCCTGGCGCTGGCCCTTGAACCCCGGATGATGTTCGATGCGGCGGCAGTCGCCACGGCGGCCGATACCTCGGCCCAGGCCGAAGCGCAAAACCAGGCGCCGACCCTGAGCGCCGACGCCAGCCATGCCACCTACACGGTGGGCACCGATGACGCGAACGGCGTGCAAGTGTTCAAGAACGCCAGCGCGTCCACGGTAGAAAGCGACCAGCATTTCGACAGCGTGCAGATCAGCGTGGACAGCAGCAACAGCAAGGAAGCGCTGGTGATCGACGGCAAGACCATCGAACTGGCAACCGAGGTCAGCAGCGCAACCACACAAAATGGCTACAGCTACAGCGTCACCACCAGCGGCGGCCAGACCACCATTACTCTCAGCCTCGCCTCCTCGACCACCGCCGCCGACACCGCCGCAGACCTCAAGACGCTGGTCGACAACATTCGCTACAAAGCCTTGGACACCAGCATCGACAGCGGCGCGCGGACCATCACCCTGACCAGCGTCAAGGACGACGGCGGCACCGCCGATGGCGGCAAGGACACCACCGCCCTGGCGGTCAGCTCCAGCATCAGCCTGGTCAACGACACCAACCGCGCTCCCGTACTGGCCGATGCCGGCGTGCCCGACCTGGCCCAGGCCGCCACCCTCAAGGACCTGGGCACCAGCAAGGAAATCGCCTACTCCAGCGACGGCAAGCACCTGTACGCCGCCGGCACCTCCGGCACGCTGGTGACTTTTGCCGTGGACGAGCATGGCAACCTGAGCAGCGAACAGGTGCTCAAGGGCGTGGCCAACCTGAGCAGCGTCAGCGACCTGAGCCTGAGCGCCGACGGCAAATCGCTGTATGTGCTGTCGGGCAATAACCTTATCACCCTGGATGTGACGAGCGACGGCACCCTGGGCAATGCGCGCAGCACCTCGACCAGCAGCGCGATCAATATCGCCCTGTCAGCGGACAGCCAACAGCTGTACCTGACCACCCAGTTCGGCGGGATGCAGGTGTTCAATCGCGACACCGCCACCGGCAACCTGACCAGCCTCCAGACCCTCAATGAAGGCACCCTGGGTGGCGGCCGCAGCCGCACGATCTACAGCACCGGCGACTATGTATTTGTCGTCTCCGGCACGAGTCTGGTCACCCTGCAACGCGGCAGCGACGGCACGCTAACCAAGCTGTCCCTCGGCACCCTGAGCGTAGGCATCACCAGCTCCACCGCCACTGCCCTGACCGCATCAAAGGACGGCCAGTTCATCTACCTGAGCGATGCCAGCCGCGGTCTGATCCAGAGCTTGCAACTGCGCGACAGCAGCGACGGCAAGGAATTGGTGCTGGTGGACAGCGACAGCCTCACCGGCGTCAGCAGCCTGGCCTTGTCCAGCGACGGCAGCCGCCTGTTCGCCACCTCCAGCAGCGCCGGTACCTTGAGCGTGTACCGCGTGGGCGCCGACGGCAGCCTGACGCTGAGCGGCACCCTGGCCGATGTGCCGGGGGCGGCCACGGTGAGTGCGTCGCCGGATGGCCAGTCGGTGGTGGTCGGCGGTACGGCCCTCAACCGCTTCAGCGACCTGCCCAACTACCTCACCGGCACTGACGCAACGGTCGCCAGCGGCGTGAACCTGACGGATGCCAACCTCGACCGCCTGAATGCCGGACAGGGCAACTACGCGGGTGCAAGCTTCACCCTGCAACGCAGTGGCACCGCCGACAGCGCCGACAGCTTCGGCCTGGCCAGCGGCAACGGCCTGACCTTGTCCGGCAACCAACTGCTCAAGAACGGCCAGCAGGTCGGTACCTTCAGCCAGAGTAACGGCGTGCTCACTGTCAGCTTCAGCGACCAGCTGACCAGCGCCGAAGCCAATGCCGTGCTGCATCAAGTCACCTTGCGCAACAGCACGGTCGCCGATGGCAGCGTCATCAGCCTGAGCCTGTTGGCCAGCGATGGCGCACTCACCAGCCAGGCGCTGACCCTGGCCCTGCTGGCCGGCAAGAACAGCGCACCAACCCTGAGCACCAGCGTGGTCACGCCGGTACCGTACGACACCGCCAAGACCCAGACTGCACTGTTCAGCGATACCGCCGTGAACACCGGCGAAGTCGGACAAACCCTGCTGTCGCTGGAGGTGAATGTAACCGGCGTGCAGAACGCAACCCATGAGTACCTGATCGTCGACGGCAGCCGCATCGACCTGTCCACATCGGCCAACGGCACTACCACCAGCGGCTACAGCTACAGCTACGTGAGCAGTGGCGACAGTGCCACCCTGCACATCAGCCGCGACAGCGGTATCAGCAGCACCGCCGTGCAAACCCTGGTCAACGGCCTGCGCTATGTGAACGACAGCAGCGACGCCGTCAGCGGCAGCCGTACGTTCACCCTCGGCACCCTACGCGACAACGGCGGCAGCGCCAATGGCGGCGCCGACAGCCGCGACCTGGGCATCAGCAGCACCCTGGCCATTGCGGTGAACAACGCGCCCACCGCAGCGGTGGACCTGAGCGTCGACACCCGCCTGTACTACTTCAACGGCAGCCTCAGCGGCTACAGCGATTACGTCAGCGGCGTGAGCCTATCCAGTGACGGCAAGACCCTGCTGGTGCTCGGCACCAGCGGCAGCAACAGCAGCGGCACCAGCTATTTGCGCGTGTACACCCGTGACCTGCTGACCGGCGCCTTGAGCCTGGCCCAGACCTTCACCCAAGGCACCAGCGATGACCCGGCCACCGCCGCCATCGAGGTCGATGGCCTGAACACCATGAGCACGCTGACCGTCTCGGCCGATGGCAGCGCGGTGTACGTGGCGGGCTCCGCCGGCGCCAGCGCCAACCTGTTGCTGTTCCAGCGCGATGCCAGCAGCGGCCTGCTGAGCTTCAATTCGATTGTCGCCAGCCAAGGCCAAGGCACCAGCGGCCTGGACGCGGCGGTCAGTGAGATCGTGCTGTCGGCCGACGGTAAGTCGCTGTACACCATCAACGGCGTCAACGGCCATGATGCGAGCACCGGCAAGAGCGAAGTGGCGATGTTCAGCCGCGACACCACCACCGGCGCCCTGACCTTTATCGGCTCCTACGTGGGTGGCAGCGCGGCGCTGGGCCTCAACGCCCCTACCGGCATCGTGGTCTCCGCCGATGGCCAATCGGTGTACATCAGCAACGCCAGCAGTTCCATGCTCACCGTGCTCAAGCGTGACACCAGCAGCGGCGTGCTCACCTACGTCGGCGTCGTCAACCAGGCGAGCATCGCCGCCAGTGCCGAGGCCGCCAACCAGCCCAGTGACACGCGCTACCTGCAAAACCTGCAGGATGTGGTGATTTCCCCGGACGATAAATTCGTCTACGTCACCTCGGGCAACTTCGCCTTTGTCTCGATCTTCCAGCGCCAGGCCGATGGCAACCTGAGCTACGTGGGTTCAGTGAATGGCTACCCGCTGGCCAATTCCCTGGCCCTGCGTGAAATGGCATTGTCCGCCGATGGCTCAGTGCTGTACGTGAGCACCTATGGCGGCCAGTCGTTGCTGGTGTTCAGCCGTGATACGCAAACCGGGCAACTGACCTTTGTGGAAAACCTCAAGGGCAACAAGAACTACAACCACCTGGCGGTGAGCAGCGACGGGCTGAATATCTACACCGGCACCTCGTCGTTTATTGCCGGGCTCGACGTGCTGAGTGCCAAGGCCAGCAGTACCTACATCGAGCAACAGGCCAGCCCGTTCGCGACGAACCTGAGCTACAGCGATGTCGATCTCGACGCCCTCAACAGCTACCTGGGCGCAAGCATCAACGTGGTACGCAGTGGCGGTGCCTCGGCGGATGACGTGTTTGGCCTGAGTGCCGGCAACGGCCTGAGCCTGGTGGGCAACCAGATCCTGTTCAACGGCGACGCCATCGCCGAGGTCAGCAACAACGCCGGCACCTTGAACGTGACCTTCACCGCTGCGGTGGACAAGGCTCAGGTCAACCGCGTGCTGCACCAGTTGACCTATACCAACGGCGCCGCCAGCGAACCGGCGCGGGTCGACTTGCAAGTGACGTTCAGCGACGCCAGCAAAAGCGTCAGCACCGCGCTGGTGCTGTGGCGCACCGAGGCGCCGGTCGACTCGGCGCAACTGCCGAGCATCGGCGGTGCCTCGGGCGCCCTGGACTATGCCGGCACCACCCAAGAAAGCGTGCTGGCCGGCACGCGGGACAGCGTGGCATCCAGCGATGGCAAGTTTGTGTACCTGGTGAGCATTCCTTCCGAAGGTGCATCCTCGGTCAACGTGTTCAGCCGCGCCGCCGATGGCAGCCTGACCTTTGTGCAGAACCTGGCGGACACGTCCATCGCCGGTCTGGCCGGTGCGCTCAAGGTGCACCTGAGCGGCGACCAGAACAGCCTGTATGTGATCGGCAGCGACGCCAACAGCCTGGTGGTGTTCAACCGCGACAGCAGCAGCGGCAAGCTGACCCTGGCGTCGACCCTGGCAGGCAGCGACGGCCAGACCATCACCGCGGTCTCCAGCCAAGGCAGCCTGGTGTTTGTCGCCGGCGCCGATGAGCTACGCGTGTATCAACAAGACAGCAACGGCCAATTGAGCCTGCTCACCACCTACACCGACGGCGTCGCCGGCATCGACGGCCTGCAAGGCGTGGCACAACTGCTGGTGTCGGCCGATGGGCGCTTCCTGTTTGTCGGCGCCAACGGTGACAACAGCATTGCCACGGCCTTCGCGATCAACAGCGACGCCAGCCTGAGCCTGATCAACAGCCTGGCCGGCAGCAGCGCCGACAGCAGCTATTTCATCAAGGCGCTGAGCCTGTCTGCGGACGGCAAGAGCCTCTATGCGCTGAACAACGACACCGAGCAAACCCTGCAAGTGCTGGCCATCGGCGCAGATGGCCGGCTGAGCCTGGCCGGCAGCGTGGCCCTGGATGGCAGCGTCACCGACATCCAGGTGTCCGCCGACGGCAGCGCAGTATTTGCGGTCGGTAGCCAGGTGCAACTGTTCAACCGTGACAGCAGCGGCAACCTGAGCCTGCGCCTGAGTGTCGACCGCTGGGAAAACCCGTGGAACATCAGCTTCGCCGACCTCACCAGCGTCAGCCTCAGCGCCGACGGCAAGCAGCTGTATATCAGCGGCACGGTGAATTGGACCGAGACGTTGCTGACGCTCGACATCGGCCTGCCCGACGCCACCTACACCGAGGGCGACAGTGCCGTGGTGCTGTTGCCCAGCGGCCACCTCGCCGACGCGCAACTGGACGCCGCCGACGACTACAAGGGCGCCAGCCTGACCGTCACCCGCGAGGGCGGCGCCAACGCTGCAGACACCTACACCTTCGCCGACGGCAACGGCCTGAGCCTGCTCAACGGGCAAATCTTCAAGGGCGGCGTGGCCATCGCACGCTTCAGCGAGGCCAATGGCGTATTGAGCGTAACCTTTGTCGCCAGCACCTCGGCGGCAGATGCGCAGAACGTGCTGCGCCAGATTGCCTATTCCAACAGCAGCCAGGACCCCGCCGGCGCCGGCGGCAAGCCGAGCTTTGCAATGGTGCTGAACGACGGCGATGGCAACAGCGCCACCGTTTTGGTGAAGGTCAACCTGATCGGCATCAACGATCCGGCGATCCTCGACAGCACCGTGCTCGACCCGACCCTGCACGAAGACGACGAGTTCGTCAGCCTGTTCAAGGACACCACCATCGACACCATCGAAGCCGATCAAAAGATCTGGCAGGTGGTACTCACCCTCGACGCCGCCAAGGCCCATGACCTGCTGCGCGTAGCCGGCGAAAAAATCGACCTCGACACCGCCACCAGCGGTACCCGCCAGACGCCGAGCGGGTTGTCCTACAGCCTATCCATCAGCGGCAACGTCACCACGGTGACCCTGTACCTGATGCGCTCGGCCAGCGACACCGCCACCGTCATCGATAGCATCGGTTTCAACAACAGCGGCAGCGACTTGAGCGGCACCCGCACCATCAGCCTGACCCTCAACGAATACACCGGCGAGACCGGGCCAACCCGCACCACCCTGGGCGAAACCGTCAAGGTCAGCCTGGCCGGCCCAAGTGAACCCAACACCGCACCGACCCTGGGCAACAGCGGCAACGCCAGCTACACCGAACGCGGCGACGCGGTGGCGATCGCGCCGAATGCCGTGGTGCACGACGCCCAGATGGACCGCTTCAACAACGGCCTGGGCAACTACAACGGCGCGACCCTCAGCGTGACGCTCAGTGGCGCCACGAGCCTCGACAAACTCGCGTTTACCGCCGGTAACGGCCTGACCCTCAACGGTACGGCCCTGCAAAAGGACGGCGTGACCATCGGTGAACTGAGCAATGCCAACGGCGTGCTGAGCATCCGCTTCAACGACGACGCGGGCGCCATCCCCACCACCGCCGACGTGCAGAACGCGTTGCGCCAGATCACCTATGCCAGCGACAGCCACACCCCAGCGGCCAGCGTCGCCATCAGCGTGACCCTGAGCGATCGCAGCCTCAGTTCCAGCGTGCTGGCGCTGACCTTGAACATCACCGCGATCAACGACACGCCGGTAGTGGGCAAAGACCCGCTGCTGTCCCAGGGTGACCTGGCAATCGTGCAGAACCTGACCCAGGTGCCCGGCCTTGGCAGCCTGACCGGAGTAAGCCTGTCGTCCGACGGGCGCAGCGTCTACGTGAGCGATGGCAGCGGCGCCATCGCCCTGCTCGCCCGTGACCCGGTGACGGGCAGTGTGAGCTTCGTGAAAACCCTGGCCAACAGCGGCCTGGACTCGGTCAAGCAACTGCTGGTCTCGGCCGATGGCAACCAGGTCTACGCATTGGGCGGCAACAGCGGCAACACCCTGGTGGTGCTGCAACGCGACACGATCACCGGCGAACTGAGCGTAAAGCAAACCCTCACCAGCGACGACAGCAACAACTATTCGCTGTTCAACCCCATCAGCGTGCAGGAATCGGCAGACGGCAAGAACGTCTACCTGCTGACCGATAACGGCGTGACCATCCTGAGCCGCAGCAATGGGCAGTTGAGCTACCTCAACAACCTGGGCAACGATGCCTGGTCCGCGCCTTACCAGCATCAACCCGTGGCACTGGTGACGGCTGGCGACTATGTGTTTGTGGTCACCGACCCCAGCTCCGACAACTTCGCCAATACCCTGATCGCCTACAAACGCGGCGCCGATGGCAACTTGAGCGTGGCCGGCTTCGTGCGCGACACCCAGGCCGACAGTGCTGGCAAGACCGTGTCCATGGCCGATCCAAAGCACCTCGCGGTGTCGGCCGACGGTCAGCTGATCTACGTGGCCGGGGCCAATTCGGTGCAGGTGCTGCGCTTCAATGCCGCCGACGGCAGCTTTACCGACCTGGGCATCCGCGCCAGCGGTTTGGCCACGGTGACTGACATGGCGCTGTCGGCCAACGGTGAGTTGCTCTACGTGAGCAGCAGCGATGCCAGCGTGCAGCGCTACAACACCGCCAACCAGCAACTGAAATTGATCAACACCGTGGGCGCCGGCGATGCGCCGGCACTGGTCAATGCCGGCGCCATCGGGCTGTCGGCTGACGGCGGTGTCGTGGTGCTGGGCAGTGGCATCGCGGTGCTACACGCCGAGGCGATGGCGCCGATCCCTTATGAAATCGGTACAGCGCCGGTGGCCTTCACCGAGCACCTGTTGCTATCGGACGCCGAACTGGACGCAGCGAACAATTACCAAGGCGCGAGCATCAGCGTCAGCCGCAGCCCGAGCGCGGTGGCCGATGATCACTTCGGCTTTGCCGACGGCAATGGCATCCGCCTGGTGGACGGGCAACTGCTGCAAGGCGCGCAGGTGCTAGGGAGTTTTGTCGACAGCGGCGGCACGCTGACCCTGACCTTCAGCGCCGCTATCAGCAGCGCCCAAGCCCAGGCAATCCTGCATCAACTGACGTACAGCAACAGCGCAACCACCACCGCCAACGGCGCCCTGGTGCTCAGTGTGGTGCTGAACGACGGCGCGCAGAACAGCCAGGCGCAACAGGTGACGCTGCAGGTCAATAACCCCGAGGCAAACCTGCCGCCAGTGGTCAGCCCCGACGGTTATGTACCGCCGAGCGCCGAGGCCGGTAAGCCGTATCAGGTGGTGTTGCCGACAGGGCTGTTCAGTGACCCGCAGGGCGACGTGCTGACCTGGCGCGTGGACGGCCTGCCCGACGGGCTGCAATTCGATCCGGCCAGCCGCACGCTGTCCGGCACCCTGGACACGGTGGGCACGTTGCGCCTGACGGTGGTGGCCAGCGACCCGTCCGGCGCCAGCGCGTCGCGTGCGCTGGTGCTGGAGGTCAAGGCGGCAAGCGTGATCCCGGTCGTGGCCGAGCCAATCAATACGGTGACACCGGTAGTCCCCGGCCAACATCCCGGCTGGATCGCCCCCACGCCCCAGCGTGGGCAGCCAGCCGCTGACATGGACCGCGCGCTACAAACCCGCTTTGTGACGGCCCCCAGCGAGCCGCCGGCACTGCCGACCTGGCTCGGCCTGGGCACGCTCAATGGCTTGCAGGACCACGACCTCGCCGGCCTGGAACGCGCCCGCCTTGCGCCGACCCTCGATGCCCTGCGCCCAGTCGAGCGCGGCGCCCTGCTGACCCGCTTCCAACTGCCCGACAGCGTGGCCGGCCATACGGCCGCCACCTTGCGCCAGGCCGACGGCAAGCCGTTGCCGGCGTGGATTCGCTTTGACAGTCGCAGCGGCCAGATCCAAGTCGAAAGCCGTCACCTGGCCGAGTTGCAGCGCTTGAAGTTGCGCCTGGAAACCCGCGACAGCCAAGGCAACCGTGTGCAAGTCCCAGTGGAATTGCAAGTGCATGACGACGGCAACGTGAGCGTCGAAACAGCGCCCACGCCAGCACCCGAGGCCCAGGCCCAGGCCGCACTCAGCGAGCACCTGCACGCCAGCGGCCAAAGTGGCCTGTTTGCACGCAGCCAGGCGCTGCTGCGTGCGCTGTTCGGCGGTGATGACAAAAACGCCGCCTGAAACGACCGGGTTCATTAAGCATTCTTAATGAACCCGGCATAGCTGATATTGCGAATAATTCTTATCTTTGCCGCCACTGCGTCACGCCACGCCAAGATGGCGGCCTGCACCGCACTTTTTCAGGGGAATACATGTGATCAAGCAGCAACCGCTCGCCCAACGCCTGCCGTTACGTCTCGCCATCGGCCTGGCCGCACTCACGCTGA
Source organism: Pseudomonas sp. S35 (assembly GCF_009866765.1). Lineage (NCBI taxonomy): Bacteria > Pseudomonadati > Pseudomonadota > Gammaproteobacteria > Pseudomonadales > Pseudomonadaceae > Pseudomonas > Pseudomonas sp. S35. The sequence goes on along the minus strand of NZ_CP019431.1, from coordinate 2,466,505 downwards.
GTGCCTGTGCGGTGACACCCGAGCCCGAGACCCTGGACCAGCAGATCGCCCAGGCCAGCGCCGACCGCGCAAACATGTTCAACGGCCAGGAGCCGGTCACCCGCCCGATCAGCCTTGAAGAAGCCATGGCCCGCGCCGTGAAGTACAACCTGCAACAACGCCTGGGCCTGATGGAGCGCGCACTGGAAGATAACCTGCTGGACGTGCAGAACCTCGACATGCTGCCCAAGCTCGCCGCCCGTGCGGGCTGGCGTGGCCGCGACAATATTTCCGCGTCCTCCAGCGAGTCGATCCGTACCGGCAACCAGTCGCTGGAACCGTCCACCAGCCAGGACCGCAGCAGCCGCAGCGCCGACCTGCAAATGTCGTTCAACGTGCTCGACTTCGGCCTCGGCTACTTCGGTGCCAAGGCCCAGGCCAACAAAAGCCTGGCGGCCGAAGAGCGCCGGCGCCGGATCGTCGCCGACATCATCGCCCAAGTGCGCAGCGCCTACTGGGAAGCCGCCACTGCCGAACGCCTGAAGCCTGAAGTACAGCAAGCGCTGGTAGAGGCACGCAGCGCCCTGGCCAACGCACGCCAAACCGAACAACAACGCCTGCTGGCCCCGCTGGACGCGCTGCGCTTCCAGAAAGGCCTGCTGGAAATGGTGCGTCAACTGGAAGCGGTAGACGGCGAATTGGCCAGCGCCAAATCACGCCTGGCCGCCCTGATGAACCTGCCGCCGGCCAGCGACTACCGCCTGGTATTGCCAACCGATCAACAGATGCACCAGCCGACCCTGGCCTACAGCCTCGACGATCTGGAAGCCTTGGCCATGGTCAAGCGCCCGGAAGTGCGCGAGGAAAGCTACCTGGCGCGCAACGCCGTGCTCGAAACCCGTTCGGCCCTGCTGCGCCTGCTGCCGGGGGCCTCGCTGTTCGTCGGCAGCAACTACGACAGCAACAGCTACACGGTGAACAATCGCTGGGCCGATGCCGGGGTGCAGGTGAGTTGGAACCTGATGAGCGTGCTTTCCTACCCCGCCATCACTCGTGCCGGCGAAGCGCGCAGCGCGGTGGCCGATGTACGCCGCCAGGCCCTGCGCATGGCGGTGCTGACTCAGGTCAACGTGGCGTGGCAGCAGTATCAGCAGGCCAATACGCTGTTTGATCGCTCCAACGAATTGCAGCGCATCCAGCGCGGCATCCTGCACCAGACCGAAAACGCCGTGCAAAGCGACGCCCAGACCCTGGTCGAGCGCGTGCGCACCCGCACCGAAACGGTGTTGGCCACGCGCATTCGCGACCGCAGCTACGCCCAATTGCAAAGCGCTTATGGCGCGGTGTACCAGGCTGCCGGCCTCGACCCGCTGCCGGAGCGTCTGGCCGACAACAGCGTGGCTGCATTGAGCCAGGCGATCTTCGACAACAGCGTCGCACTGGCCCAGGGCAAAACCGTCGTGCCGCATCTGCCGGGAATCAATCAAAGCCGTGCGGCGGTTGCGACTGCGGCGCCGACCGTGTCACGCCCGGTGAGCGCACGGGTGCAGACCGTGGATATGTGGAACAGCCTCGGCTCGCTGCAAGGCGCGCCTGTAGTGCCCGTTACCCAAAAACGTTGATTGCCACCCCGGCCACCGCAAGGCCGCCGGGGTTCTCCCCGATTTACCGAGACCCTCCGCCCCATGCGTAGCCTTCGCCCTATCACGTTGCCCCTGTGCCTGTTATTCCCCGCCATGGCGGCTTGCGCCTCGGAGCCCGCGCCGCTGCAAGCGCCCTCCAGCCAGGCCGACAACACGCCGCAACTGCGCGTGCAGCTCAGTGCCAGCCGGCGCACGGTGCTGTCCAGCGAACTGGCGGGCAAGGTGCTGGAACTGGACGTCAAGGAAGGCGCTAGTTTCAAAAAGGGCCAGCGCCTGGTGACCTTCGATTGCGCGGTGCATCGGGCGCAGTTGAACCACTCCGTCGCTGCCGAAGCCGCCGCCAGCAAGAAGCTGGAGGTGGCGCGGCGCTTGGACAAGTTGCAGTCGATCAGCGTGTCGGACCTGTCCCAGGCCCAGGCGGAAGCGAACATGGCCCGGGCGCAGAGTGGCGTGGGCCAGGTGATGGTGCAGCGTTGCGCGATCAATGCGCCGTTTTCCGGGCGGGTCGCCGAACGCAAGGCACAGCCCGGCGAATACGTGGCAGAAGGCAAGGAGCTGCTGGCGATCTACGACGACAGCTCATTTGAAGTGGAGTTGATCGTGCCGTCACACTGGATGGTCTGGCTCAAGCCGGGGCATAAATTCCAGGTGCGCCTGGAAGAGACCGCCCAGCAATATCCCGCCGAAGTCACCCGCCTGGGCTCGGTGATCGACCCTATCAGCCAGTCGATCAAAGTGTTCGGGCGCATCACCAGCAACGACCCCACGCTGCTGCCCGGCATGAGCGGTAATGCCCTGCTCGCGCCACCGCAATCATGAGCCCCAACAACGTCCTGGCGGACCTGTTGCAGCTTGAACAACGCCTGCGTGCCGCCAGCAGCCTGGAGGCCTTGGGTTTCTTGCTGGTCAATGACACACGCCTGTTGCTGGACTATCGCCAGGCGCTGCTGTGGCACTGCCACGATCAACGCTGGCAAACGCTGTCCGGGCTGGCCGTGGTGGAGCGGGACGCGCCCTTCACCACCTGGCTCGGCCAACTCTGCCGCCAGTGGCAAGTTGCCGATAACGCCGCCGTGATCCACGCCATCGACCGCCACGCACTGGCGGCCGCCGACGCGCAGATCTGGGCCGAGCACCTTCCCCACCTGCTGCTGTGGCTGCCGATCAAAAACCCCAAGGGCGAGTTGCTTGGCGCGCTGCTGCTGGCGCGGGAACAGCCCCTGAGCGATGCCCAACAGCAACTGCTGACACTGTGGCTGGACGCGGCCGGGCACGCCTGGCAAGCGTTGCTCAACCCCGGCACCCGACGCCTGCGCCCCACCGTCAAGCGGCGCCCGTTGCTGATCGGCCTGGGCCTGTTGCTGGCGCTGCTGCTGATTCCGATTCGTCAGTCGGTGCTCGCGCCGGCAGAAATCGTTGCCCTGCACCCCAACGTGCTACGTGCGCCGATGCAAGGGGTGGTAGAACGCGTGCTGGTGCAGCCGAACGAAAACGTGGGCGCCGGCCAGCCGCTGGTACAGCTCGACGCGCGGGAACTGCAAAGCCGCCTGGAGTCGTCGCGCCAGGCGTTGTCGATCAGCGATGCGGAGTTTCGCCAAGCCCAGCAACAAGCCCTCAGCGACGAACGCAGCAAGGCCAGCCTCGCAGTGTTGCAGGGCCGACGTGAACAGGCGTTGAGCGAAGTGGCCTTCCTCCAGGAAAACCTCAAGCGCACCTTGATCACCGCGCCGCGCGCCGGCGTGGCGGTGTTCGACGACCCCAGCGACTGGGTCGGACGCCCAGTGTCCCTGGGCGAACGCATCATGCTGGTCGCCGATCCACAGCAAACCCAATTGGAGATCCTGTTGCCGGTGGCCGATGCCATTGAGCTGCAACCGGGCGCCGCCACCTTGCTGTTTCTCAACACCGACCCGTCGGCACCGTTGCCGGCCACCTTGCAGCGCCTGTCCTATCGCGCCAGCCCGACGCCCGACGGCGGCATGGCGTACCGCCTCAAAGCCGCGTTCGACAGCGCCGACCCGCGCCTGCGCGTCGGCCTCAAAGGCACGGCCAAGGTCTACGCCGGGCGTACCAGCTTGATCTTCTTTCTGCTGCGCCGCCCGTTGGCCACTGCGCGTATCTGGCTGGCGCTGTGAAGCTTGCGCCGCTGCGTGAGGAATTGCGCCTGCACGAGGGCCCGCAGAACCGCGACGGTTCGCCATCCTGGACCCTCGAAGACCCGGCTCGCGGGCAGTTTTTTCGCCTGGGCTGGGCCGAGGTGGAGATGCTCGGGCGCTGGTCCTTGGGCGACGCCGAGGCCATCGCCCAAACCATCAGCCAAACCAGCACCCTGGCGCTGGACAAAAGCGATGTCGAACAGCTCAAGGGCTTTTTGCAGCACAACCAATTGCTGCACAGCGTAGGCGACGAAGACAACGCACGGCTGGCACGCATCGCCGACGGGCAAAAGACCGGCTGGGCCCGCTGGTTGCTGAAGAACTACCTGTTCGTGCGCATTCCGCTGGTACGCCCTGACCGCTTTCTCTCCCGCACCCTGGCGTGGGTTGAGGTGTTCTACAGCCGCGTGTTCATGTACCTGACCCTGGGTGCCGCGATGCTCGGGCTAGCGCTGGTGGCGCGGCAGTGGGACAGTTTCATCCATACCTTCCTGCACTTTTTTACCCTGGAAGGCGCTGCCCTGGCCGGTCTGACGTTGCTGCTGACCAAGGTGCTGCATGAACTGGGGCACGCCTACACCTGCAAGCGCTACGGTGGGCGGGTGGCGACCATGGGCGTGGCGCTGCTGGTGATGTGGCCGGTGCTCTATACCGACACGTCGGGTGCCTGGCGCCTGCGCAGCCGGCAACAACGCCTGGCCATCGGCGCCGCCGGCATGCTTGCCGAACTGAGCCTGGCGGCGTGGGCCACCCTGCTATGGAGTTTCCTGCCCGATGGCATGTTGCGCAGCGCCGCCTTTATGCTGGCGACTACCACCTGGGTGCTGACCCTGGCGATCAACCTCAGCCCGTTCATGCGCTTTGACGGCTACTTTTTGCTGTCGGATCTGCTGGAGGTACCCAACCTGCAACAACGGGCCTTTCGCCTGACACGCTGGCGCGTGCGCGAGTGGTTGTTCGCCTTCAACGAGCCGCGCCCGGAGCGTTTCGAGCCGTGGCTGGAACGGACCTTGGTGGGCTATTCCATCGGCACCTGGATCTACCGCTTCTTTTTGTTTCTGGGCATCGCGCTGCTGGTCTATCACTTTGCCTTCAAGCTGCTGGGCATCCTGCTGTTTATCGTCGAAATCCTCTACTTCGTGCTGCTGCCGATCTTCAATGAACTGCGCGAATGGTTCGCGCGCCGCAAGGACTACCGCATGAACCGTCATGGCCTGACCACCTTGCTGGTGCTGGGCAGCGTATTGCTGCTGGCCTGCATCCCCTGGAGCAGCCGCGTGCACGCCCCGGCCCTGCTGCGCGCCGAACAACAGGCCGGGTTGTACGTGCCGATGGCAGCGCGCCTGGAGCGCATCGACGTGTCGCCAGGGCAGCCGGTGCACGTCGGCCAGGCGCTGTTCCAGCTGCAAGCGCCGGATTTGCGCCAGGAGCTGCAAAGCCTCGACCGCCGCATCCTGACCCTGCAATGGCAGGACAGCTTCCAGGTGCTCAACCGCGAGACCGCCGCCAACTTGCTGGTGGTGCGCCAGGAATTGGCCGCCGCCCGCGAGCGTCAGCAGCTACTGCGCCAACAGATGCGCCAGCTCACGGTGTATGCCGCCTTTGACGGGGTGCTCGCCGACCTGGCCGAGCCGCTGGAGCCCGGCGAATGGCTGGCCGCCGGGGAATGGCTGGGCACGTTGGTGGGCACTCAAGGTGGACGCGTCGAAGCGTTTGTCGAGGAACAGGACCTGGCACGCCTGAGTACGGGCAGCCAAGGGCGCTTCTATCCGGAAAACCTGGCCCATCCATCCCTCGACGTGAGCCTGGAAAGCCTCGGCCAAACCGCCGTGCGCCGCCTGACCTCAACACCGGAACTGGCCTCGGTGTATCAGGGTGCCATTGCCGCAACCCTGGATCACGAACGCCTGCCCCAACCGGAAAAAGCACTGTACCGCGCCCTGCTGCGCCCCGCGCCAGGCAGCCCGGCGCCCAACATGGCCTTGCGTGGCACGGTGGTGCTGGAGGGCCAATCGCAGAGCCTGGCGATGGGCGTCTGGCGCCGGGTGTTGGCTGTGCTGATTCGCGAATCGGCGTTCTAGGCGCTTGCATGAAGCGTTCTTAATGGTTGCGCGATTGTCGGCAGAGTGCTCGGTTCGCCATGCTTCGCACCTCTTGAATCGACAGGTGCCAACATGACCACCCCGCCACTTGAAACGTCGCGAGCCAAGCGCATCAAGGCCGCCACCACCCGCGACCACGACAACGTCAACGACCTGGTGATGCAGGCCCGCCCCTTCGACAGCCGCGAGCGCTACGCCCAGTTCCTGCAACTGCAGCATGCGTTTCATGGTGCCATCGACGGGCTGTACACAGACGCCGAGCTTAACCAGCGCCTGCCGGGCCTGAGCGAACTGCCGCGCTTCGAAGCCGTCAAGCGCGACCTGCTCGACCTCGACCAAGCCGTGCCGCAAAAGCCGACCCCGGCCCAGGTCAACGGGCCCTTCGAAGCCTTGGGCTGGCTGTATTGCAGCGAAGGCTCCAACCTGGGCGCGGCGTTTTTATTCAAGGAAACCCAGCAACTGGGCCTGAACGAAACCCACGGCGCCAGCCACCTGGCCGCCCACCCAGGCGGGCGCGGCTTGCACTGGCGCCAGTTCATTGCCCTGCTCGACAGCCAGGAGATGGACGCAGAACAAGAGCAACAGGCCGTACAAGGCGCAATAAATGCGTTTGATTTTTACCGGGCGAAGGTGCGCAGCGTGTTAGCGCCGGATGCTGGTCCGCAGGCCCTAGGAGAGCCAGCCACACTACGAACTCGAACCGCCCCGTAATGTTGCACTTAACCCTGTACGTGTTCGTACAGGACTACCCTGGACTCCAGCGATTTTCCGCAGAAACGAAACACGACGCCGACACGTCTGTTGCGTAAATCACAGGTGTGCGCATGCCAGTGGACGGTGGACATTCGTGCGTCATGCCGGGCCTAACTTGACTCAAGATGAAGCAACATGCGCCACGCGGACGGTACAGTCCGCTCTTAACTGCGCAGGCTGTGCAGTCGTCGCAAATGATGGACTTTCAATTCCCGTCGACTCCAGACCAAGGGCCAGTACATGAACCGTCAGCAATTGAAACTTTGAAAAACTTTACTCAATTAAGTATTTTATCGAGATCCTAGGGGCGCCCTCTCGTCCGATAATTGTGTGGCAAGGAATCTTTCAGTGAGCGGATTGCGTGAACGTCAAAAAGCCGAGCGTCGCGAAGCTATCAGTAAGGCCGCGATCGAGCTGTTCGAACGTCAAGGTTTCCAGAGCACTACGATCGAGCAGATCGCTCACGTAGCGGGGGTATCCGCGCCCACCGTGTTCAAATACTTCGGTAACAAGCAGGAGATCATCCTGGAGATCCTGCAAGACGCAGACAAACGCGCCCTCAAGGACACCCGCAGTCGGATTCCGGACATGGAAGATCCCGTGGACGCCTTGTGCTACCTGGAAAGCCTGCTGACCGGATACGCACTGCAGGTCATGCACCCCGACCTCTGGCGCGAATTGTTGCCAATGATTCTGTTTGGCGGGGACAGCGGATTGCCGCAGCGTTATCGCGCCATGAATGAAGCGCTCAAAGCAGAGATCTGCGGCTTGCTTAGGGAGCTGCAACAGGCGGGCAAGCTGCACGCCGACCTCGATGTCGAGTTGGCAGCCTTCCTGCTGAACGACTATTCCCACTTACAGCTGTTTCGACTGGTCAATCAACAAGAGCCGGACATAGCATCACACTCGGCCCAGGTTCGACAGATCACCGAATTGCTGTTTCGCGGCATGCGGGTGTGACGAGAGCAAGCGTCAAGAAAAGCGGTAGCAACAGATGACTACCTGGTCTACCGCAGGGTAGAAAACCTGGCCGATGAAACTGCCTCGTGAAAGCCACGCCAGGCGCCCGTTGGGCACTTGAAACGTGGGGGTGCAGGTGCACCGGTATTCGGTTTCGGGAAGCGGCCAATGGCCCTCGCGCTCCAACCGACGACCGTGCTCGGTCATGTTCAACACGCCCACGTTGTGAACGTTGAGGATCTCTCCCTGGTCACTCGCCAAGCTGTAGCGCGCATCCAATTGGCCGGTACCGTCAGGCCGCAGCAGGAAAAAATCCTCACCGCCACCCAGCACCCGCCCCTTCAGATCCAGCCCTTCGAAGTCACCTCCGAGGATAGAGTAATTGCAGCGCAGGCCGTCACTGCACGCCCCCACTATCAATTCGCTGCCGATACTGACACGCAAGGTCAGCACCCGCTGCAGGCTGGGGTTCGCGCCCATCAATGGTAAAGGCTCAGGCATGCAACACACTCCCAAGCCCGACGAAGAGCATTCGTCGGGCTCATTGATCAATGATTGGTCTTGATGCTGGTCCAGATGCGCGTGCGAACCCGTTCGATAGCGGCCGACACGGGCTCCAGGGCAAACAGGGTTTTGCGCGCCTCATCCGGGACATACATGTTGGGGTTGTCGCGGATAGACGCATCGACCAGGGCCGTCGAATCCTTGTTCGGGTTCGGATAGCCGATCTTGTTGCTGATGCGGGCGATCACATCCGGACGCAGAATGTAATTGATAAACTCATAGGCCTCTTTGGTGTGTGGCGCATTGGCCGGCACCATCATCACGTCCGACCACATCGGTGCACCCTCCTTCGGCAGTGCCATCTCCACCTTCACCCCTTTGCCACCGGCATCGGCGAGCTGCTTGGCCAGCGCCATACCGCCAGACCAGCCAACGGCCACGCAAATGTCACCGTTCGCCAGGTCCATGCCGTAGCGTGAGGAGTTGAAATAGGTGATGTAGGGACGAATCTTCATCATCGCTACCTGCGCCTGGGGGTAGTCGTCACGCTTGGCGCTGTTGGGATCCAGCCCCTGGTAGTGCAAGGCAATCGGGACAATCTCGTTGGCCGCATCGAGGAAGCCGACGCCGCAGCTCGCCAGCTTGGCCAGATTTTCCTCCTTGAAAATCACGTTCCAGGTGTTCATCTGCACATCGGCGCCGAGCGCCTTGTGGACCTTATCGACGTTGTAGCCAATCAACGTGGTGCCCCATAGATACGGCACGGCGTAGCGGTTGCCCGTATCGCCAGCGGCCTCCAGGGTTTTCATGAACTCCGGGTCAAGGTGCGGCCAGTTCGGCAGTTGGCTACGGTCCAGAGGCTGGACGGCGCCGGCCTGTATCAAGTGACTGACATTTGAACTGCTCGGGTAGACGACGTCATACCCCGAGTTGCCGGTCAGCAGCTTGGACTGCAACGTTTCAACCGAATCGAAAACGTCGTAAATCGGCCTGATACCGGTCTCCTCCTGAAAACTTTTGAGAATCTCCGGCGGCAAATACTCGATCCAGTTATAGATGCGCACCGTCCTTTCTTGCGCCATGCACGCACCGCTGGCCAGCACAGCTACCAAAGCGCTCAGCAAGGTATTACGCAAAAACATGTTCATATTGAAAGACTCCAGCACGGCCACCAGGGCACGCGATCGTTAATAGCGATAGGTGAGATAGAGTTCAAGCGCGCTGAACTTCTGGTCATCACCAAAGACTTGTTTGGCGGCGGCCATGGGCTTGACCCAGTTGTAGGAGAGCGAAGAGATAAACGACTTTGAGGGCGCCCACTCCAGGAATACGACGCTCTCGTCGGCAAACCGGCGGTCACTGACCGCTGCGCCGAAGTAGTTCTTTTCGTCCAACCAAAACTGGTAATGAATGGCGCCGAGCCGAAGGGTTTCGCTGAGTTGCGTCTTGATCGAAAACTGCTGAACATTCTCGTTGCTGTTGTAAAGCAAGTAGTTGCCGACAACATCCCCCACCAGCCATGTTCCCCAGTCGACGAACCCCTTACTGAGAGAGTCCCAGGATTTCTGGCGGTTGTCGGAAAGGTTGTCATCGCCGGAAAAACTGGCGTAGCGATAACCAATGATCGGCGTCAGGGGTAAGGCTTCAAACACGTAGTCCGCTTGGCCGTACCAGGCGCGGGCGTCATAATCGACGCCTTCACCACTGCCGCGCTGCACGGCGTATTCGCTGTTGAGTGTCAGCGCCGACACGCCCGGCACTTTGGCATTCAACGCGCGAAGGTTGTAGACCTGCATCCCGTCGCGCCGCAGCGGCGTAGCACCCTGAGGCCCCAGCGACTTGACCTTCATCGCCATGGCGCCCAGGGTCACTTGGTCATCGAGGGTGTAATCGAGGTTGACCCCGGTCATCCGAAAGTCACCCAAGTCATCGTCGGTACGCAAGGTGAACGCTTGGGATTTCAGTGCGCCGTGATCCCACGCCAACACGGCGGAGTCTTCAAACGCGGTCCTGGGGCCGAGCCAGTACGCCCCATCCTTGAATTGATCAAGGTTACCGTCCATAACAATAAAGCCGCTGCCCACCATGTAATTTTGGCGCCCGGCGGTGAACGTCCACTCCCCTGCCCGAAACCCAGCGTAGAGTTCTTCAGCGGCCACATCACCGTCCGAGCTGCGCGTGTAGCCGCCGGCATCGCCGTCGCCCAACGTCGTGGCCGCCACGAAGGAGCTGCCGGCCAGCAGGCTGAAGTCCGGTTGAACGGCGTACTCCAGCTTGATGCCCGGCTTGACGAAGAACTCCTGCCAATCAATATTTTCGCCGCCATTCTTGCCACTGCGAAGGTCGACCCGGCCACTGCCGAAGTTGACATTGCGCGTGGAAATAACGGCGGCGCTGGCGCTCAGGTTCACTTCCCCCTTGAGGTTGCCGTCTTCGAAGGTGTAGCCCGCCACGGCTGCCTGCGTAGCCAGGGGTAACCCGAACGCGACTAACGTTCGAGACAAACGCATGGTGAAAATCATATAACGCTCCTGCTTGGTTTTTGTTATTACAGGGCAGTGATTGGCGGCACACAGCGCCGCACAAACCTGGCTGGGCCAGGTGGAAACAACAGTGATTTTTTAGGAATGAGGGGCAGTGGCAAGGTGCGCGGCAATGGCGTGAAGCATGCGCACAGTGTCCGCATCGCAGGGGCTCGCCGCCTCGTCAAGCGAGGATTGCTTGACGATGACCACGCCGGATTTTTTGTCGATGAACAGGTACTGGCCATGGATGCCACCGGCCATGATCGCCGGGCGCGGGCCGTTGAACACGTACCACTGGCTGCGGTAAGACGCGCCTGGCGTCCAGGCTGAGAAGTCGGGTGAATCGGCGTACAGCGCCGGCTCTGCACCTGCGGCGATGCGCGCCAGTGTCTGGCTCGACAGCAGCTGATGCCCGTTGTGGCGACCGTCGTTGGCGAGCAGGCGGCCAAAACGCGCCATGTCCCGCAATGAAGCGCTGAAACCCGCACCCGCGACGCTGCGCCCCCAAGGATCAGCCAAGAAGTAGCCATCACGCTCACAGCCTAACTGAAGCCAGATATCTTCCAGCATCTGGTGACAGGGCTTGCCTGACGCACGCTCCATGACCCAGGCGAGCGCTTCGGTGGTCGCGGTCACATAATGGAAAAAGCCACCATGGCTACCGCGCTTTTTAAGCGATGGCAGGTACTGATACAGCGACTCGAACTGCGCGTACTGTGCCGGTGCCGGTTGGAAACCGCAGGCATAGCCGTACTGCGAGCTTTCTGAATCCGGATCTTCGTACACTTCGCTGTATTCGATACCTACCGCCATGTCGAACAACTGGCGCACCGTGGCGTCGGCGAATGCGCTGCCCTCGAACTCCGGCACGTAGTGCGCCGCGAGTTTGCCCGGGTCCAATATCCCATCCGACACCAATTGCTCACCCAGCGTGCCGATCAGCGATTTGGTCACCGAAAACATGATGTGCCGATCATGGGAGCGTTGGCCGTTGAAATAGCGCTCGAAGAGTACATCGTCACCCTTGAGCACCACAAAGGCGTCGGTCTGACTGGCAATCAGGTGATCGATAACGCTGATGCTCAGCCCACATTCGCTATCGAAATGCAGTTGATCCAGCGGCAGCGGCGCAGGGTTGAACGGGCTTACAGGGCCAACGCCAGCGCGCACATCAATCGCCGGACGCAAACGCGCCAGGTTGCGAAAGCCCCACTGATTGAACGGCGGCGTCATCCAGTTCCGCCAGGTCACGCGGTGTGCCGAACCTGCGGGAAAGCCCTGCATGAAGGGGGTTGCGATGGGTGCGTCAAGTGACGACTCGTGAGCCTCAAGGTAGAGGTTGGCCAACAGCGGCGCGGTGTTCTGAGACATCGGGTTGCCCCTGAAAAATGACTCTGCGTAAAAGCAGATGCATAAAAATCATTACTCACTATTTTTATTTAGTCAATAAAGGATTTTTGCATTTTTCAGCGTCTTGAGCTTTCAGGGTTTGCGCTCAAACGACTAATCCAACGCGCGGCTGGTGATAAAGTTTTTCACGTGTTCAACGAACGCCACAACCTTGCGGGTGGATCGATGATGGCTTGGGTACACCGCCACAAGGTTGGGTCCGAAGGCTTCAGGATCAATCAAATAATCGGGCATGACATGAACCAGCAGACCTTGAGCAATCAGAGGCGCAGCACTCCATTGCGGCACAATCAACAGACCGCATCCGGCCAGTGCCTGGGTCAATAAAAAATCGTAATTGTCGCATTCCACAAGGGGCTTCTTTGGGAAGGGGAACTTGAACTGCTCGCCTAGATAACTGGCACGCCAATAGCTTCTGCTCAACAGCGGGTTTCTGTAGAGCAACCAATCCTGGGTGTGCACATTATCGGGATTGATGGTGACGTTTTTACGCGCCAGGTAAACAGGACTGGCGCAGAGAAAAACCGTATTGCGCGCAATCACTTTTGAAATGATTCGATCACTCTCGCCCATCCTGAGTGCCAGGTCGTAACCCCCTTCCTCAAGGTTTATGGGCACGTCCCCGAGGGTCACGCTCAATTGAATATTGGGATAAATGGAAATGAAATCGGCACAGGCATCGGCGAGAAAGGCCTTCCCGAAAGCCATCGGAGAAGCAATGCGCAGCGACCCGTTTATACCTGCGCGCAGTTGACTGATTTCTTCCTCCGCTTCCTCCAGGCTCAGCACCAGTTGCCTGGCGGTCTTGAGGTAGATAAAGCCCGCATCGGTCAAGGTGGTGTGGTGCGTGCTGCGCACCAAAAGCCTTACACCGAGCTCCTCCTCAAGATGACTGATTGTTTTTGTGATCGCCGACGGCGTCTTGCCTAGCTGTTTGGCCGCGCGGCTAAAACTGCCACTGTCAGCGACGGCCAAAAATGTACTGAACGCACCCAATTTATCCATGGTATTTCCGTTTTGGAAAAAGCATTGTGAGCAAGTCCAGCCTTCACGGTGATTTTTTCTCTTGTACTATAGCCACACCTTGTACACAACCGACCGGGGCGTGCAACACACCAGATGCGAGATGATGCTTCAATAATTATTGGTTCCCCCCATCAAAACAAGACCTTTATACAAGGCAACTCACATTGATAACACTTAGAAGCGACTGCCAAAAAACCTCATGAACAACCTGTACAAGGTAGGCACGAGGTAAAACCGACCCAACTGTGTTGGTTATGTTTATTTTTGCACGCATGCTTCTTCGCCGTTCAATGAGCAATACACCCGTAAAGCCGTGGCGAAAGAAGAACAATAATAATCCTTACAGGCGACTAATTATGACGAACCGCATGAGTGCTGGGGCCGCTGTTATGCTGTCCTTTACAGTATGGGGCAGCGCAGCGTATGCGACAGAAAGTGGCGTTCCAACTACCGCCTATGGCGTGTACGATTTCGGTGCCGGCTTTTTACCTCCTCCCACACCCAATGGGACAATTGCCGGCCGGTCTGCTTTCTATAAAACAACCTTGCAGAAAGATGGTCATGGTAAAGACACCGGCAATGACTTTTCCGTCAGTGTGCTGTCTTTTTCGATGGCTTATTTGCGCATGACCGATGCGACGATTCTCGGCGCCAACTACGGTTTTGGCGCGGTGGTGCCATTTTTCAAGATGAATGGCGACTTGAAAGTCAATGCCGGTGGGCAGACCGTTTTCGAAACCAAGTCGGACGTCTTCAGGCAGGCGGATATATCCATTCTGCCAATTATGCTTCAGTGGCATGTAGCGCCGAATATAGGCATCAATGCGCAACTGCAAATTCAAGCGCCCACCGGGGATTATGATAAAGACCGTTTTATGAACCCCGGGGTCAATCACTGGACAGTGTCTCCTCTTCTCAACGGCACTTGGATTTCTGAACACGGGTTGGAAGTTTCATCAAGTTTCCAGCTGGACTTCAATACCAGGAACCCTGACACCGATTATAAATCCGGCGTGGAGTATCGCCACGAATTTGCCGTGGGCCAGCATATCAACGACTGGACAGTAGGCCTCGGTGGTTATTATTACCGTCAGCTCAGTGATGACAATGCGCCCAACCTGGAGAATGGCAATCGCTCTAGAGTCATTGCTGTCGGCCCCGCCATTTCTTACTTCAAGCTCGGTAACATTCCCGTCTGGTTTCATGTTTACAAGGAATTCGACGCCGAAAATAGAGCGCAGGGTTATACCGCGGCCATCCGCCTCTCCCATTCATTTTAAGTCGAACGCTTGCTCTTAAAACTCCATACACTTTGACTCTTGAGAATATTATGAACAGACGCCAATCACTGTCGGCTTCATTGGCTGCGCTTGTTACTTCGTTCTGGCTGTCGACTACCCTTGCTGGGATTGCGCCCATCAATAGTGTCGAGGATGCCGTCCAGTTTGAATCCTCGCTGTTTATTCCCACCGGGAAATTCTGGGACAAGCCTACGGGAGCACCGGGCGCGTCAGGTCAGTTGATCCGCTCGGAGCAGGCTGAGAACTACCAGCTTCCCAAAGGCGCATCCGCCACCCGCATTCTTTATTGGTCCAACGACCTGTATCAGAACCCGACAATCGCTTCGGCCGTGCTGATCAAACCGGCCGGCGCGGCGCCAAAGGGCGGCTTCGAGCTGGTGGTTTGGGCGCACGGGACCATGGGCGTAGGGCAGATGTGCGGCGCCTCGAACTCGGTGAATCTGGGCTACAACGTCATGCCACTCCTGGCACAGGGCTTTGCCGTGCTGGCCGTGGACTATGCAGGTTTGGCCACCGAAGGCGGCCACGGCTACATGAACAAAATCGTCAACGCCACAGATGTAATCAACGCGGTACCTGCGGCTCAGGCGGCGGTGAAAGGCATCACGCAGAAATGGGTCGCGATTGGTCACTCACAAGGCGGTCAGGCGGTGTGGGGGGTTGCCGAGCAGCAAGCCTCGCGCAAGGATCCCCATTACCTGGCTTCCGTGGCTCTCGCGCCGGCGGTTGGCGGCGCCGATCTGCTTGAAGCCAACGCCCAGCAACCGGGTGCCTTGTTCTACCCCGTCTACATGGCCCGGGCGATCAAGCAGCAGTTTCCAAGTTTTGACATCAACTCGATGCTCACTCCCGACGCGGCAGCCCGGTACGACGACTTGGTGAACAAGGGTTGTTACTTCTATGCGCAAGCGGCGTTTGCCCAGGCCAAACCCGGCAGCGTGCTGAAGACAGACTGGTCAAGCCAACCCTATGTGTCTGATTTTTTTGCGATCAACCAAGTGGGCAACAAGGCCATTGCCGGCCCCTTGCTGGTAGCCATCGGCACAGCTGACGAGGCCACGCCGCCTGCGGTGACTGAAGCTCAGGCCAGGAAGGCTTGTGCAGCTGGCAACACCCTCGTACTACGTTCGTACCCTGGCGATCACGTGGGGATGCTTCAAACCTCACTCGCCGATGTGACGGCGTGGATCAAGGACAGGTTCGCCGGCAAGGCCGTAGCCCGGACCTGCGCCAACTGACGTCCCGCTGCAACCGAGGACGAAGCACTGTGCGGCTTCGTCCCTCCCCGCTTGCTCGAACGGAGCTTGTATGCGCCAGACTGCTGAATGGGTGATCACCAACGCAAAAATCCACACGATGGACGTCAATAACCCGCGGGCTCAAGCCATCGCGGTGCGCAACGGGCGCATTCTCGCGGTGGGCAGCAATGCAGATATCGAGCGCCTCACGCATGCCCGCACGCAGCGCATTGATGCCCAGGGCCGCGTCGTGCTGCCAGGTCTGCAAGACACCCATGTGCACTTTCAATTGAGCAGCGCGGATTTCTATCACAGCGCTTCGCTGTATGAAGCTCAAAACCTTGAAGACCTGCTTCGTCTCATCAAGGCATTTGCCGACGCCCACCCGCACAAACCATGGATTCGAGGGGTCGGTTTTTCCTCCTCGCGGTTCAGCCCACACCAACTGACTAAAGAGGTATTGGACAGCGTCACCGGCAGCCGCCCGGCGCTGATCTTCGCCAATGATTACCACAACGGCTGGGCCAACAGCGCCGCGTTTGCCCTGGCCGAGGTAAAGCCAGGCAGCCCTGAACCGGAAAACGGCCACTACCTGCGTCTGCACGACGGCAGCCCCCAGGGCTGGCTGAGTGAAGATGCGATTTGGGCCATGCATCGTGTTGCTCCGGCCTACAGCGAAGAGGACTACCTGGTTGCGATGAAGCACTACAGCCGCGTCTTCAATAGCCGAGGTATCACCGGCGTTCTGGATGCGATGGTGAACCGCAACCTGTTGCAGAACTATCAGACCGCGCATGCGCGCGGCGATTTGACCTTGCGTGTCTGCGGCACCGCGAAGGTTTTCGCGCACAGGCCGTTAGCCGAGCAGGTCGAAGAATTGATCTCACTGAGAAACACCTACCAAGGCGACTGGGTCTCGTTGCATTCGGCCAAGTTTTTCCTCGACGGAGTGCTCGAAAACGGTACCGCCGCGTTGCTTGACGCTCGCTGCGATACCGGCACAAATGCGGAGCTGATGTTCAGCCAGGCGCAGATCAACGAATACTTCACGGCGCCGGACCGGGAACGGTTCCAACTGCATGTGCACACCATCGGCGACCGCGCGGTACGCTCAGCGATTGACGGCATCGAATACGCGCAGCAGCGTAATGGGCCGTGGGATGCCCGGCATCAACTGGCCCACCTTCAAGTGGTGAACCCCGCAGATATTGCGCGCTTCAAACGCCTTGGCATTTATGCGAACTACCAGACATTGTGGGCTCAGCCCAACCCGGACCTGGACCCTTTGGTCAGTGCCATGCTGGGCCCGCAACGCAGTGAATGGCTCTACCCCATCGGCGCGTTCATCCGCCAAGGTGCCGTCTGCATGCTGAGCAGCGATTGGGGCGTGAGTACCTATGACCCCTTCCACATCATGCAATGCGCCGTTACCCGCCAGAGTGAACAGGGCAACGACCAATCCCCCGTCCATACCCCCCAGCATCGGATCAGCCTCGAAAACGCGGTGAAGGGTTACACCCTCAATGCTGCCAGCGCGGCCTGGAGAGAAACCTGTACCGGTAGCCTGAGCGTAGGGAAATATGCGGATCTGATTGTGCTCGACCGCGACCTGTTCACTCTCTCGCCCTACGAAATAGGGCAAACCCAAGTGCTGCTCACCCTGCTGGCAGGCAAGGAAGTGCATCGACACGCATCGTTTGATGCATGATCAGATGCTCTCGCTGACATCTATCTGTATGGGCACTATCAACCTGGCGACAAGGCTGGGGTCCGAGGCCGCCGCGACCAGTGCCTTCACGGCTTGCTCCGCCACCTCCACTACGGGATGAGAAAGGACCGCCTGCACCAGATCGGCTTTCAGCGCCTCCCGGGTCAGTGGCGTCAAGTCATGACACACCACCACCGGTAGCCGGACCTGCTGCTGTTTGAGTTCGCGCAACGCACGCAGTACCCCGGCGACACCACCGCCCGCCACGTACAAGGCGGCGAGATCGGGTTCCCCGCTCAGCAAGTCCAGTGCATTGCCGTAGGCAAAATCATCGTCCTCAAGGGTCAGGCGCGACGCGAGCAACTCCCAATCAGGCGAATGATTCGACAGGTAGCTGCGAAAGCTCAGCTCGCACAACTCCTGGCACTGGAACCGCTGACTGCTGAGCATCACCGCTGCCGAGCCCGGCTGCCTCGCCAATCGGGTGACGAACCACCCCGCCGTGCGCCCCATCAACCGATTATCCAGGCCAACGTAGGCGGGACCGGCCAGTTCCGAGATCAACGCGACCACAGGAACGCCCGCGTCCTGCAAGCGGGCGATGGCCTCACGCACCAGCGGATGATCAACCGCCACCACCCCGACACCGTCGACTTGATCCCCAAGCGCCAGGATGCGTTGCGCCACCGTCGCCGGGTCAAGGTCGTCCAGATAACCGATGACCACACGGATACGCGCCCGCGCGAACGTGGCCGAGGCGTTGGACAGTGCTTGCGCGAGCCCCTGGTAGAACGCCACGCCACTCTTCTGCAACAGGAACCCCAGCCGCACCGTCGGCTTGTCATTCACGACGTGTTGTTCGATGACGCCTTTGGCATGGAAGCCCAAGCGTGCCGCCGCGGTGGCAATGCGATGCGCCGTGTCGGTACGCACGTCTGCACGCAGATTCAGCACACGGTCGACGGTGGAGAGGCTGACGCCCGCTTCGCGCGCGACATCGGCCATGGTGGGGCGCAGTTTTCGCCGAGGTACTTCTGACATGTTTTGACATCTCTTTTTCGCAATCATGAAGGGTTTTGACAGAGTTATCCAGCCTCCCGTAGCCGTGCTCCACCCCCCTGAAATAGCATCGTCCCAGGCTAGACAGCCCACTCATAACAACAACACCGGAGTGAACCGATGACCATCCACATCTCTACGGCACCCTGCTGCTGGGGCGTTGACGATGTAAAAAATCCTTATCTGCCCGCGTGGCGCGACGTGCTCGGCGAAGCCAATGAAGCGGGCTATCGCGGCATTGAGTTAGGCCCCTATGGCTACTTGCCGCTGGACGCCACGGTGGTGGCAACAGCCCTTGGCGAAAACCGCCTGCATGTGGTGGCCGGCACGATTTTCGATGACCTGGTCAACCCCGCAAACCTGCCGTCGCTGCTGAGTCAAACCCGCGATATCTGCCAATTGCTCAAACAACTGCCGCCCATCGACAAGGAGCCTGGCCAGCGCTTTGCCGGCCCTTACCTGGTGATCATCGATTGGGGCCATGAGGACCGCGACTACGCTGCCGGCCATTCAGAGCTGGCGCAACGCCTGGACGATGGCGCATGGCAAACCATGATCGAGCACATCCGGGCCATCTGCCATATTGCCTGGCATGACTACGGCATTCGCCCGGTTATCCACCCACACGCCGGCGGTTACATCGAGTTTGCCGACGAACTGGCGCGGCTGGTCGAGGACATTCCCCACGACGTTGCCGGGCTCTGCCTGGACACCGGGCACCTCTACTACGCGGGCATGGACCCTGCGGCGTCTTTGCGCGCCTACGCCGATCGGCTGGACTACATCCATTTCAAAGACATCGACCAACGCGTATTCGACGAGGTGATGAAGCAACGCATCAAGTTCTTCGACGCCTGCGCCAGGGGCGTCATGTGCCCCATCGGACGCGGCGTGATCGATTACCCGAACCTGTACCGGCTTATCCAAACCCTGGGCTACGAGGGCTACATCACCGTCGAGCAGGAACGCGACCCTCGCAACGCCAATGGCAGCCTGGAAGATGTGCGATCCAGTCGCACCTACCTGGCAACCGTCGGATTCTGACCCCACACGAGGCACACCCCATGATCAACGGCAGCAAACGTATCTCCCAACCTATCCGCTGGGCAATGGTCGGCGGCGGCAGCCAGAGCCAGATCGGCTACATCCACCGTTGCGCCGCACTGCGTGACAACACCTTCGTGCTGGTGGCGGGCGCATTCGATATCGATGCCGCACGTGGCCGCGAATTCGGCGAGCAACTGAGGGTCGATCCCGAACGCTGCTACGCCGACTACCTGAGCCTGTTCGAACAGGAAGCCCAGCGGGCAGACGGCATTCAAGCGGTGTCGATCGCCACGCCCAATGGCACGCACTACGCCATTACGAAGGCGGCGCTTGAAGCCGGGCTGCACGTGGTGTGTGAAAAGCCGCTGTGTTTCACGGTCGAGCAGGCCGAAAACCTGCGCGAACTTTCGCATAAACATAACCGCATCGTCGGTGTGACCTACGGGTATGCCGGCCATCAACTGATCGAACAAGCCCGGGAAATGATCGCCGCAGGTGAGTTGGGCGAGGTGCGCATGGTGCGCACATGCAGTTCGCCCACGGTTTCCACAGCGCACCGGTGGAGGCCCAGAGCCAGGCGACGCAATGGCGTGTCGATCCGCGTCAGGCGGGGCCGAGCTACGTGCTGGGCGATGTTGGGACGCACCCGCTGTACCTGTCGGAAGTGATGCTGCCGGACCTGAAAATCAAACGCCTGATGTGCAGCCGGCAAAGCTTCGTCGCCAGCCGCGCGCCCCTGGAAGACAACGCCTACACCTTGATGGAATACGAAGGTGGCGCGATGGGCATGGTGTGGTCGAGCGCGGTCAATGCAGGCTCCATGCACGGCCAGAAAATCCGCGTCATTGGCTCGCGTGCCAGCCTCGAATGGTGGGATGAACGCCCTAACCAATTGAGCTTCGAGGTCCAAGGGCAGCCCGCGCAAATACTGGAGCGCGGCATGGGCTACCTGCACCCCAATGCACTGCTCGACGATCGCATTGGCGGTGGCCATCCCGAAGGTTTGTTCGAAGCCTGGGCCAATCTTTATTACCGCTTTGCCCTGGCCATGGATGCGACTGACCGCGCCGATACCCAAGCCCTCAGCGCAGTGCGCTATCCGGGCATCGACGCGGGCGTCGAAGGGGTGCGCTGGGTCGAGCGCTGCGTGCTGTCGGCCGACAACGACTCAGCCTGGGTCGTCTATTGAGGATCTGCCCGCGTTAACACCGAACAGAACAACGACCAGAACAATAATGAAAATCGCCCTTGACCCCTACATGCACCGCCACCTGAGCCTGCCGGACCTGTGCCGCAAGACCGCCGAACTCGGCTATGAATACATCGAGCTCTCGCCCAGGGACGACTTTCTGCCCTGGTGGGTCCGACCCCGTGCCCACAAGGAGCGCATCACCGCGTTCAAGAAGGCCCTGCGCGACCACAATGTGCAGCTCGCTTCATTGCTGCCCATGTACCGCTGGGCCAGCCCCCACGAGGATGAACGTCGCGCCGCAGTGAATTACTGGAAAGAAGCAATACAGATCGCCGTGGAGATGGGTTGCACCACCATGAACTCGGAATTCGGCCGTGGCCCCTCACCGGATCGGGGGCACAAGGTCAGTTGCTGCGGCGGTTCCCACAGCCACGAATCCAGCGAAGCCGCCTGGTGGCGTTCCATGGAAGAACTGGTGCCGATATTTGAGAAAGAAGGCGTGACCCTCAACGTCGAGCCCCATCCCGAGGATTGGTGCGAGACACTGCACCCGGCGTTGGACATGCTTAAAACCATCAACTCCAACAACGTCAAGTTCCTGTACTGCACGCCGCACACCTTTTACTTCGGGGACGACATGGCGCAGATGATCGCCGATGCGGGCTCGATGATCGCCCACGTGCACATTGCCGACACCTATAACCACAAGGCTTCGTCAGGCCTGCGCTATATCGTTAACCCGCCTGGCGCGAAAGTGACGGTGCATCAGCACATGGACATGCATCAGGGCGAAATCGACTGGGATGTGTTTTTCAGTGCTCTGGCCAAGACCGGCTTCGACGGCATCGTCACCGCCTGTGTCTTCGGCTGGGAAGAACGCGCGGATGCATCCGGGCGCTTCATGCGCCAGGAGATCCAGTCTTACGTTGACAAGCACTTCAAGTAGCCTTCAAGTAGCGAGAATGCTCCACGCGCAAAAAGGGCGGGCCGGTTATACCGAGCCCGCCCCTTGAGCAGATTCACATTGCCAGTCACTCGAACTGCTGGCGATTCTCCGGGGTAATCAGCTGGAACGGCACCCAGATAATCGGCGCCTCCAACCCATCGCCACGGGCCAGATGAACAGCCGCCTCAACCGCCCCGCTCGCTTGACCCACGGCATCCTGGAACACACTGACCGCCATTTTCCCATCCGCCATGAGCTTGAGCCCATCCGACGTACCGTCGATGCCGCCGACCCAGTAATCCTTGGCCTGTTTGCCGGCCTTCTCCAGGCCCATGATCGCGCCGATTGCCATCTCATCGTTATTGGCGGCGACAATCGAGAAATCGACGCCCTGCTTCACCCAGTCCATGACCACCGTGGCGGCCTGGCTGCGCTCCCAGTTGGCGACTTTTTTCTGCACGACTTTCATGTCCGGGTATTTGGCGACGACTTTCTCGACGTCCTCGGTGCGCATCAGGGAAGACGCATTGGCGGGGTCGCCGACCAGAATCACCACGTTGCCCTTGTAGCCGGCACGGCGCGCCAACTCTTCCATCTGCATCGTGCCTGACTCCAGTTCGTTGGAACCGACAAACGCCGCGCGTGCGGTGAGCTTTTCAGGCGATGGGTTACGGTTGACGAACACCAGTGGAATATTCGCTTCACTCGCCAGGCGCATCATCTGAGCCGTGCTCTTGCCATCGACCACGGCCACGATAATCGCATCGACTTTGGAGTGGATCAGGTTGCGGAACTGGCGCATCTGCAATTCAGCATTGTCCTGCCCATTCTCCATAAAGATATCGATATCCATCGCCGCCGACTTTTGCTGCACGCCATTGCGCAGCAAGGCCTGGAAATTATCGTCGTACTTGGCCATCGCCACGCCCACCAGCGGCGTGGCCGCCTGGGCCTGCCCACTGGCCAGCAACGCCGCCCCCAGGAAACATCTCAACCATGCGTTCATTTTCTAGCTCCCGAGGATCAAACGCTGAATTGATGAAGCAATTCACGCTGCACTTTGGCCATGCTCGACAAGCGCTGGCTGCTGCTGGCCGATTGTTCGGCGCCTTGCGCGGTCTGCTGTGCGGAGTCATTGATCTGGATGACCATGCGGCTGGTCTGCGCCACCGTAGCGCTCTGCTCCTCGGTGGCGGCAGCGATCTGAATATTCATGTCGCGAATCGTGCCCACCGCCTCACTCATCGAGTGCAGCAATTCCCCGGCACCGGAGGCCAGGTTCACGCAATGGCTCGATTGCAGCTGACTTTCGTTCATCACCTGGACAACGGAGTGAATCGTTTCCTGCATTCGCCCGATCATGTCCTGGATTTCGCTGGTTGAGGTCTGGGTGCGACTCGCCAGGGAGCGCACCTCATCGGCGACCACGGCAAACCCTCGGCCCTGCTCGCCCGCGCGCGCCGCTTCGATGGCGGCATTGAGCGCCAGCAAGTTGGTCTGTTCGGCGATGGTACGAATGGCAACCACAATGCCCTCGATCGTGTGGCCGTACTTCTGCAACTCGTCGGTGACTGCTGTGGCTTTGTTCACCTGCTCGGCCTGACGGCGAATATTGACGATGGTCTCGGCCACACGCTCCTGCACCTCGTTTGTGAGGTCACTGGTGTCGTCCACCGCCTTGCGGGTGTCCTGGGCGCGCCGCGCGACCTCTTCGACGGTGCTTTCCATTTCAGTCATGGCCGAGGCCGCCGAATGCAACCGGTCCTTTTGTTCATCCACCACACGGGTAGTCTGCTCGCTGTTCAAGGCATTGTTGTCCGCCGTGGTCGCCAGGGCGTCGGCGGAGCTGATCAGCTCACGGAAGGTTGTGCGCAGGGCAATGGTCAGCTCGTTCAGGTAACCGCCCAGTTCTCCAAACTCATCCTTGCGCGAGACGTCGAAACTGACGCGCATGTCCCCCGCCGTCAGTTGTTTGAGCACCTCGCGGAACGCAGCCAGCGGCCGGCGCAGGCTGAACGCCACCCAGAGCCCGATCAGCACCGCGGCCAGCACTGCCAGTACACAGGCGATCAACAACAGGCTGCGGCTGGTGCCAATGGTGGCGTTGGCAGCGTCCCTGGCTTGATTGGCGACCTCAAGGGATTGGCTGCCAAACTCGCCAATCTTGCCAAGGGTCGATTGCAGCGCGGCTTCCACCGCATTGCGTTGCTGCATGACCTGGGCACCCAGTGTTGCCTCTGCCTGGTAGGCATGGAACACACCGTCGGCTCCGGTCAGGTCCGTGAGCAGGCGATTGACCATCACGGCGGCAATCCGTCCACCTCGTGGGTCGACGGCCAACAACGCCTGAAGGCGTGTGCTGATGACTTCGTCCTGCAGGTTCAGCACCCGTTGCAGGGTCTCGATGGCGGGCGTGGCAGCATGCGCCGCCAGGCCGTCATAGGATTTGTTGACTTCCAACAGCAGCTTTTCAGCTGCCGCGACCTGTTGGTTATCGCCGGCACTGCGGGCGCGGGCAATCTCGTCACGCAAATAACCCGTCAACTGCGAAGCCTGGCTACTGCTGTAGCCTTGCAGCACACGCGTCAGCGCGAGTTGCTGCACATGCTCACGGTGCGAGGCCATCAGGGTTTGCGCCTGTTCGGCATAGGCGTTCACCCACTGGCGCTGTTGAGCGAGACTGGCCTTCAACTCGTCCCGGTCGACGACGTACACCGCGGTGCTGTCGAGTAACCGATTGAACTGGTCGAGGCTATCGGTGAACGCTTGCTTGCCGGCGTCGATCTGCTTGAGATCGTTGCTGATCAGTATGGCCAGCAACGCCTGATTGGCGCGCAGGATATGCACATAGAGCTCACTGGCCGCGCGACTCAACGGTGCCGACTGGCCGGTGATAATGCCCAGGCGCTCACTGATGGAATGGGTGCTTTGATAACTGATTCCGGCCATGGCCAGCAGCAACAGCACAAGCACCGCAAAGCCCCCGATCACCCGCTGTAAAATGGTCATGGCTACCCTCTTTAATTATTTTTGGTGAGGCTGTCTGGAGCATGGGCGTACGTCGAGGGAGACTGCTCGCAACGCTAAGGCATATATCGGCCGGGAAGCAGGAACCTTGAAGGGTCAATACACAGATTGGTCGCCGTTATCGCAGCCACCGATAGGTACTCGGTGGATGGCTACGCTTGCATGGCTCTAACCAAATATCGGCACCGTCCCGGAGGGTGAACGCCGGTCCCCCGCGTCCGACAATTGGCGCTCAAGCTCGCGGATGCGCTGTTCGCCTTTGATCAGCGCCTGTTCGCTCGTATGGACCGAGTAGTAACCCAGGTGCAAGTCATAGGGATGGGGCACCGCCGACCCCACGACCAGCACTGCCCCCTCGACCTCTGAAACGAGACTCGTATCTGGCGTCCGACTCATTGAAATCTAAAGGGTTTCCGTCATTCCTAAAACAGGAATGGACTTGATTCTGGACTTGTTTTTAAGCTGTATCAAGAACAAAAGAAGTAGCAACTCCAAGCCACGCTGTCGAGTTCTATGGACAGCCAATCGAGGGGAGCAGTGAATAGATTGCCGATACCTGAATGGTAAAGACAGGCCAGGCCTATCAAGGGGAACCATTCGTACGCCTGGGCTCATTCGTTCTTGAACAGCGAGCTGCGGATGTCAGTTGCCCCAGCCTACCACGCCCTTGATCTCGAGGAAGTCGTGCCCCCCCCCCAAGCCGCGCACTAGCCGCCATTGCCAGACTGCTTGTAACCACCGAAGGTCGCAAAGATATCCCCGCTCGCATAGTTCAGCCGAACCGGCACGCATGCGCCCCGCCACTGCGCGGGCATGCTGGGTACCACTTGACTGCTAATAGGCCGCCAGGCCTTAGACGGTGTCGTTGGCAATTTCGATGACCTGCTCTTCATTGTCATAGGGAATGATCGCCAGCACCGGGTCGAAGATTTCCTTACGAGCAACGGTCATCTGCGCGGTCAGGATACTTCAATTACCACGCAGTGCAGGGTTGCTCCAAACAACCTAGCGATAATGTCGGCGTCCAAGATTACTAAGTGAATCGCTGTGCCACCCAATCATTTTAGTGCCAAGCCCGACTCCGAGAAAACGAACTCAACATGTACCCTCGATTTGGAACCGTAAAAAATCTTTGTATAAACATATAAATTATCGACTGATATTTTAGTGCATTTCTAGAAATGAAAGGGACGACTTCGAAAGGAAGCGCAAGCCATATAGGCATTGTTCATTTACTGGAGGGGCTGTCCTTCTACACAGGAGGAACCGCCATGCACGTAAACTATAGCAATGATGATTTAAACCCCTTTACAAAATTATTCTATCGCCCTATAGAGGCGGCTATACGCTGGTGTAATCTGATGCCCTATGAAAGCCAGATTCTCGAAGCAGAATGGAACCACCCGGAGTTACTTTCACTGACTTTCCCCCAATGGCCATGTCTTCCAGCTAACACCGAAAAAATCTTCGATGCCATCCTTAATCATGAGCTTCCCTACGGTATTTTCGGGTCGCCAACTACTTCAGACAACCTCCTCGACCGTAGACTTCTTACCGTGAGGCACATAGACCTTAAATGGTGGATGTTTCATTATTACCCAGATCAACGGCCAGCATTTTTATTCGGCGGGGTTTCAGCGGATAACCAAAAAATTAGCATTAGTACTTACTTGACGTTAAAAGCAGATCGAGACGCGTTAGAAATAGAGCTGGACACGATCAAGACGGCGTACCGTGAGCTTATGGAGCAGCTAAAGACCGTTGGCATCGAGCAAGAAAACCTACTGTCTTGCCCTGCGAAAGGATGCCCTGAAAGATAGAGAACTCGACCTCATTCGCAAGACGGGCTGGACCATCATCGATTGCACTTCATCATAGGCTTTGTTTTTTCGACATTTGCTGACGCAATCTCGCACCGGGTAATTTCAGGAGGATAACTCCAGTGCTGCGCATCGATAACCTTCCCTCAAGCACCCGCTGGATTATCCGCCAGGCGATGCCCGACGATGTTCACGCATATTGATCGAACTGGATACCTACGCAACTTCCCTCTGCACTCGTCACGTCTTTATCTATGAAGCCGTCTTTCGTCAGCAGTGCCTGATAGCAATCGATGCCGGACATTGCGTAGGCTATCTGGTACTCACTCACGACTTCTTCAACCACGCTTTTGTGGCGCTGATGATCGTGTCACCGGCTCATCAGCGTCTGGGTGTGACGTCTACGGTCTGCAGCCGAAGCCATGAGCAAAACACCCAAGCTGTTTATTTCAACCAATGCCTCCAACAGCACTTCACAAGCGCTGATTGCAAAGGCCGTTTTTATGCCGAGCGGACGAATCGAAAATCTTGACGAACATGATCCTGAACCCGTGTGCGTCAAGTTCCTTCGGGATGAAGAGCTGACAAGAGAGGGCGGGAGCAAGATGCCAAAAGGATGTATTCCTGCGTAAAAGACGCCTCTTGCCGACCATCTCCGCCGCACCTCAGGCAACGCGTGAAGTCCACGCATTTAGGGCAGCCCGAGCTAGATGGACCCAAGCAAGAAGCGACATCCGTTATCACAGCACGAAAACAGCACCTCAGCTTGAACCCAGCGCACTGCAAACGATTCGCACAGTCACGTCGAAATTCTCCAGAGTGAGCGCATCGATTGGCGAACGACCCTTAAATCGCTCATGAGGCTCACAGACCGTCCGATAAAGCCGCCACGCATCGACATCCGGAAACCGCTCTAATGCAGCAAGTACCAACTTGTGCCGCAATGGATCAAGCTGCCAATCGGGAATGCGCTGACCGCGATTCCCCAGGCTCAGCGACAGCAGGCGCCGAGCCTTGATATCGCGGTTGATCTGATCTCTGGATTTGCCTGCCAGTTTGGCGAAGACAAGCAGCGGCAAATTATTCAAAGCTTCATAGGTGGCTAGCATCTCGGCACGTTCGCGCTGGATGTCAGACACGTGAGATTGGTGCGGTTTTTCAGTCGGCACCGAAAGAGGTACGACAGGCGACTGGTGCGACGCGACAAGAGCCGGCTCGTTGTTAATCGACGCCTTGGACGCCGAGACGGTTGTCATTGGAGAGGTGACGTTGAACTGAATGGAATTCGCGCTCGCGTTTTCAAGCGACGGCAACGAAGGGGCCCCTTCCAAACGGATGGTAAGCGGAGAGCTTGCCGCTTTCAGCTGGCCCTGCCCCCACAGATCCAGACGGTTCGCCCAATCCTGCATCATGGTCCGGCGCTGTTCGACATATTCCGCGTGATTGTAGGCCGCACTCACCTTGTCCGGATCGGCATGAGAAAGCTGAGCATCCACCCAAACCTTCGGGTATCCGATCTCGTTCAACGCCGTCGAGATCGTCGCCCTCATACCATGCCCGGTAAGTTGATCGGCGTACCCCATGCGACGTAACGCGCCATTCAGCGTGTTCTCACTGATACGCTTGCTCAGGTCGCTTCGATGCGCAAACAAGTAGCGCTGTGCGGGGACAACCTGGTCCAGCAAGTGACGCACGATCTCCAGCGCCTGAACTGACAGCGGCACTATATAAGGTGGTACATTTTGAGTCTGCTTACCAGGCTTCCGCATCGCTAGCTGGAGTTGTTTCACCACTTCCGCCGGTATGACCCACAAGCGCTTCTCCAGATCGAACTGGTCGGGTGTCGCCAAGCGCAATTCGCCCGTGCGGACACCGGTCAGCAACAACAACCGAAGGCCAAGCCGAGTTTGGTTGGCGCCACCGTAGTTTCGAAGAGCAGCCATCAATGCCGGAAGCTCATCCATTCGGAGAAATGGATTGTGCGTCACGGGAGGTTTTGGAAGTGCGACCACATCAAGGTCTGAAGCTGGGTTGTGTTCCAGCCCCTCGATCTTCACCAGCGCATAGCGGAACAACTGGTTGAACCAGGTCCGGCATTTTTCGGCGGTCGTTAAGGCCTTGCGCTGCTCAATCCTGCTCAGCAAATCCAACAGATCGTGACGATTGATATCGTAGATGGACCGCCCACCCAGCGTGGGCAGGACGTCTTTATTGAAGATTCTCAAGATTTGCGAGAGCGTGCTCTGGCGGCCTTCCTTCAGGCTCAGTTTGCGAAATTCCACCCACTGATTGAACACGGCCTCGAAGGTATGCTCTGCCGCAAAACGAACAGCACGACGCAGTTGTTTACGGTGCTCATAGGGATTGATGCCTTGGGCGACCAAGGCGCGCGCCTCGTCACGTCGAGTACGGGCTTCTTTGAGACTGATTTGCGGATAACTGCCGAGAGACATGCGCTTCTGCACACCCGCCCAGTAATATCTGAAACGCCAGATTTTCCCGCCGCGCGCGGTCACGTTGAGCGCGAGCCCATCCGTGTCGCCTATCGTGTAGTCATTGCCGGTGATTCGGGCTTGCCGAACGGTGGTATCTGAGAGTGCCATCGCGAGCTCCTGAACAGAGTCAGGGCCAGATGCTCGTCTCGCTATCCAAGCTGCTCCAGCAAAAAACCGATTCAGTGCACATCCAAATCCAAGATCCTCATTCGGGACTTAAATCGGGACTTAAAAGCACTGGATGGAGCTGGATTTTAGTGGTTCCCGCTGGAACGAAAAAAGGGCCTAAAGGCCCTGATTTCAATCACTTACAGAATTCAGTGAAACTCTGTAGCGCAATATTTGGAGCGGGAAACGAGACTCGAACTCGCGACCCCGACCTTGGCAAGGTCGTGCTCTACCAACTGAGCTATTCCCGCTTGGTGATGCGCATTCTATAGAATCCTGAGCACCCGTCAACCTCTTGATTCAAAAAAGTTTTATTTCTTTTCAACCTCGGTACGCAGATGCGGCCAGGCAGCGCGTAGATATTGGAGCATGGACCATAAGGTCAAGCCAGCAGCGATGAGCAGCAAGGCGTAGCCCAGCAGGACCCAGAAGGTGAAGTCCGACGGGTTGGCCAGCAGGATGACCAGTGCGAGCATTTGCGCAGCGGTTTTCCATTTGCCCATGTTGGACACGGCTACGTGGGCACGGGCGCCGATTTCGGCCATCCATTCGCGCAGGGCCGAGACGACGATCTCGCGGCCGATGATCACCGCAGCCGGCAGGGTCAGCCACAGGTTGCCATGTTCCTGTACCAACAGGACCAGGGCGACGGCCACCATGAGCTTGTCGGCCACAGGGTCGAGGAACGCGCCGAACGGCGTGCTCTGTTCCAGGCGACGGGCCAGGTAGCCGTCGAGCCAGTCGGTGGCGGCCGCGAAGGCGAACACTGAGCTGGAGGCCAGGTAGCTCCATTCGTACGGCAAATAGAACAGCAAAATAAAAATCGGGATGAGCAAGACGCGTAGAACGGTGATCAGATTAGGGATATTCATCGGCACAACTGGCTACGAGGTGGAAAGGCATTCTATTCGCTGTGCAGATTGGCATAAATCAGCTCAGCGAGCTTTTTACTGATACCGGGTGCTTTGGCTATCTCGTCAATGCTGGCACGGGACAGCTCCTGCAAGCCACCAAAATGTTTAAGCAAGTCGCGACGTCGCGTCGGGCCGACCCCTGCCACCCCTTCCAGGGTTGAGGTTCGCCGGGTTTTGCCACGGCGCGCGCGGTGGCCGGTAATGGCGAAACGGTGGGCTTCGTCGCGAATCTGTTGAATCAAATGCAGCGCGGGCGAATCGCCCTTCAAAGTGAACTCATGGGCGGCATCATTCAAGTACAACGTCTCGAAACCGGCCTTGCGCGTAGCGCCCTTGGCGACGCCGAGCAGGATCAGGTCCGGCACGGCCAGTTCGTTGAGCACGTCACGGGCCATAGACAATTGGCCCTTGCCGCCGTCGACCAGGAGGATATCCGGCAACTTGCCCTCGCCGTCCTTCAACTTGCTGAAGCGGCGTGTGAGGGCCTGGTGCATGGCGGCGTAGTCATCCCCGGCGGTCACGCCTTCGATGTTGTAGCGTCGGTAGTCGGACTTGATCGGCCCTTCCGGCCCGAACACCACGCAGGAGGCCACGGTGGCTTCACCACTGGAGTGGCTGATGTCGTAGCACTCCAGGCGCTGTGGCGGCTCGTCCAGGTTGAGGACTTCGGCCAGGGCATCGAAGCGTGCGGCCACATGCTGTCGGTTGGCCAGGCGCGCGCTCAGGGCTTGCTCGGCATTGGTCACTGCCAATTGCTGCCAGCGCGCGCGGGTGCCGCGTACGCGGTGGCTGATGTCCAGTTCGCGGCCGCGCAGTTCGTGGATCGCTTCAATCAACGTAGGAAAGTCTTCGTGCACCACGTTGACGATCAGCTCCGATGGCAAGTCGCGCTCAGGGCTGCTCACGTAATACTGGCCCAGGAAGGCGGCCATGACTTCGGCCACCTCCTCGTCGATACCGGTCTGCGGGAAAAAGTTCTTACTGCCCAACACACGCCCACCGCGCACGCTGATCAAGTGCACACACGCGCCGCCGGGGTTGACGAACGCGGCGATCACGTCGACGTCGCCGGTGCCGCCTTCCATGCTTTGCTGGTCCTGGACCCGGCGCAGCAGGGAGATCTGGTCGCGCAGCTCTGCGGCCCGCTCAAAATCCAGGGTGCTGGCAGCCTGTTCCATGGCCGTGGAGAGCTCGTCGGTGAGCGCGTTGCTGCGTCCTTCGAGGAACATCACCGAATGGCGTACATCCTCGGCGTACTCCGCCGGCTCCACCAGCCCCACGCAGGGCGCCTTGCAACGTTTGATCTGGTATTGCAGGCACGGCCGAGTGCGGTTCTTGTAGAAGCTGTCTTCGCACTGACGCACAAAAAAGGTTTTTTGCAGAAGGCTCAGGCTTTCCCGGATCGCGCCAGCGCTGGGATAAGGCCCAAAATACTTGCCCTTCGCCTTCTTCGCCCCACGGTGAATGCTCAGGCGTGGGAAGTTACCGTCGGATAAAAACACGTAGGGGTAGGATTTATCATCACGCAGCAGGATGTTGTAGGGCGGCCGCCACTCCTTGATCAGCGTCTGCTCAAGCAGCAGCGCCTCGGTTTCATTGGCGGTGATGGTGGTTTCGACCTGGGCGATGCGCGCCACCAATGCGGCGGTTTTCGGCGCGAGGCCGCTCTTGCGAAAGTAGCTCGCCAGGCGGTTCTTCAGGTTCTTGGCTTTGCCGACGTAAAGCAGGCGAGCCTCGCTGTCGAACATGCGGTACACGCCGGGGCGGCCACTGCAGGTTGAGAGAAAGGCACTCGGATCAAACGGTGTGGTCATGTCAGGCGCTGGCGTCCACCATGCCGTGGCGCACTGCGAGCAGGGTCAATTCAACATCACTGCTGATGGCGAGCTTCTCGAAAATGCGATAACGGTAGGTGTTCACGGTCTTGGGTGACAGGCAGAGCTTGTCAGAGATAGTTTGGACTTTCTGGCAGCCGACGATCATCAAGGCGATCTGGATCTCCCGCTCAGACAGCGCATCGAACGGCGAGTCGCTGCTGGGCTGGAAGGATTTGATTGCCAACTGCTGTGCAATTTGCGGGCTGATGTAGCGCTGACCGGCAAACACCAGGCGAATGGCTTGCACCATTTCGGCCAGGCCCGCGCCCTTGGTCAGATACCCCGCAGCGCCTGCCTGTAAGAGACGGGTCGGAAACGGGTCTTCTTCACATACGGTCACCACCACGACTTTGATGTCCGGATGGCTGCGCAGCAATTTGGTGGTGGCACCAAGACCGCCGATTCCAGGCATCTTCACGTCCATCAGCACCACATCGGGTTTCAGCTCCCGAGCCTTGATCAGGGATTCCTCTCCCGACTCGGCCTGGCCGACTACTTGCAGGCCATCGATGTCAGCCAGCATTCGTGTAATGCCTGTACGAACGAGATCATGGTCATCGACTACTAGCACCCTAATCAAGCAGACACCTCGCGAAATGGTCTTATAGGTTGCTGAACACCTTAGCAAAAAACCAAGGCGCAGACCTAGCTGCAAGCGTCATATATATAGAGTTTGGATGAGCAGCAGCCACCCGCCGGAAGGCGGACGGCTCAATTTGCTGGATGACGAGTCAGGAATCCCTGGGTTGCGCCTTGGCTTTTCCATTCTGAGAAACGGAATGTTCGGCCAAGGTCGACGTCAGGCGGCGAATCGCATCCTGGTCTTCCTTGAACATCGCGCGGTAATCCCCGAGGACCTTCTCTTCGAGCTGGCTCAGATTTTCCAGTTGAATCGGCGTGGCCGTACCGGTCAGCACGAACAGCACATCCACTCCTTTTTCGGCGACACGGGACAAATAGTCGGCTTTGGGCGCACGCCCCCCGCTTTCGTATTTACCTTGTGCGTTGGCTTCAACGCCGCCTATTTCACCAAATACTTTTTGCGACAGACCAAGTCGCTCTCTTTCTTGCCTCAAACGCGAACCGATTCCACTCATTTGGATGTATGATCCTATTTGGCACACCCCAAGAGGTGACACACTCATCTCTTAGTTAAACAAACTTGAACGGTTTTGAACTATGCCCGGAATCCGCACTGCTGCACAAGCCAAGGCCTGGCTGGAACATCAAGGAAAGTCAGTTCAAGCGTTCGCCCGTGAACATGGCGTTGATCCGGCAACCACCTATCAAGTGCTCGCTGGGCGCAAAAAGGGACGGCGTGGAGAGGCCCATAAGGTAGCGGTCCTTTTGGGCATGAAAGAGGGGATCATCCTTCCTGAGACTGATGGCCAAAACAACGAGCAGGAAGTCAGCTCCTGAGCACAGTATGCGCTTATTAGGATTACACGCATGGTTTAGCTCGAGCGGCAGATCCGTTCCATACGCCAGAAACAATCCTCCTCACCCACGATACTGAGCCCCATACGCTGATAGAGCCGCCTGGCCGGATTCGCCTTGAACACAGTCAAGCGCAAAAGACCCAGCGCCTGCGCCTTGAGCGCCATCTCCTCCAACACCCAACCCCCTGCGCCAAGCCCTCGGCACGCTTCGAGCAGATGCAACTCGCGGATATACAGCGCCCGGCTGTCACGACTCAGGCTGATGAAACCCAACACACTGTCGTCACGGCAAATCAGCCAGTTCTGCCTACCTGCCCAGGCGGTGTCGAAGCCATCGTTGGACCACCACAACCCGTACTGCACGTAGTAACGCTGCATGGCCTCATAGGTCAGCGCCCGCGCAAACGGCAGGTCCTGGTCCGTCGCTGCACGCAAGTGAAAGGCCATTTAGAGGGCTACCACTTGGCCGGCCCACACGCCGTCATCCCGATGGGCAACCACCAGCGCATCGCCTACGCCTGGTACAGCCGCAAGCAAACGGCCGTCAGAGGCCCAGATTGCACTGCGGCCGGCACAAGCCCAGCCACCGGATGGGCCACCATGATTAGCCATTAACACCAGCAGCCCATGTTCAGCGGCCAAGCCTTGAAGCATCGCGCTGTCCGTGGCGTAACCGCCCTCACTGATCAACACGCCGGCGGCGTAAACCGTTGCGCCCGCTTGCACCGCAGCGCGCGAATGACTGGCGTGGGAAAAGTCTGCACACACCGCCAGTGCAATTCGCTCACCCTCAAGTTCAAGGGCCGCACCGCCCTGCCCCGCGACGAACGCAGCTTCCTCGCCGTCATGCAAATGCTGCTTGGTGTAGACCGCCAGGGAGCCGTCCGCCCCGAGCACCAGCGCGCCAATGACTACGCCGGCCCCTGGCGCCAATCGGAGCGGCGCGCCCACTACAGCTGTCAGTCGCAGCGACTGCGCCATTTCCCGCAGCGGCGCCAACAACGCATCGTCGGGGGCAATCGCCAAAGTAGCCGCCAGCGAAGGTTCATAGCCCGTCAAGGACAACTCTGGGAACACCAGCAACTGCACACCGTGCTGCACCGCCGCGTGCATGAATGCCAAGTGCCGTTGGATGTTGGCCGGCACATCGCCTGCAATGGAAATGGATTGAGCAGCAGCAATGGTCAGATCAGTCATGGTCGCGTCCAAGCAATAAGTATCAACGTGTGATCAGCATATCGGCACGCCCCCCATAGCCGTAAGTCCCCTCACGCAATAGAAATTACTGATTGAATCTCCCCGTGTGCCTCTAGTAAGCTCCCCCCATCATTTGGAGATACACCATGTTGCAACTCACCCACACTCAGGTTTGCCCTGCTGCCAGCGCCACGCGCTCGGTATCGGCTACCCGCGTGAACGGTTCGAGCGCAGCTGCCAGCTTTTATTTTGGGTATTGGTTTAGCCACTGGCGCGCCTGATACCTGAAATCGGCGCCCACTGTTCAAGGGGTCGCCTACCAGAGAAATCTAACCCCCGGTCGGCTCCCCGACCGGGGGTTTTGTTTTTCAGGTCTCCATACACTTTTTAGCTTGATCAAGAACACTTAAAGGAATCACGACATGAACTACGCCACTTATTACCGCTACGACACTTCCACCGCATGGCGATTTAGCAAGCTCCGCTCGGGACAGCCTGCCGCCTCCGATCGGTCACCTATTGGTGGCAAGCCAACACACGTAGCCAGTACGGCCAATTGTCGAACACCCCAGTAGGCCAAGCGCGCGGGAACCGCCCGCCGCTTGCCCAGGAAGCCTTGAATATGAACTCCTCCGTCGCCGCTCTGCCCCGTACAGCCATGAACAGCGCCCTGACCAGCGCCAATGAAGCCCTGACCCAGCGCCTGCCCAGCGCCCTCGAACTCAAGCACAAGCTGCCCCTCAGCCCGTTCCTCAATGAACAGATCCACGCCCATCGCCAAGCTGTGCGCGCCATCCTCAATGGCGACGACTCACGCTTACTGGTGATTGTCGGCCCGTGCTCGATCCATGACCCGGAATCGGCCATGGAATACGCTCGCAACCTGAAGAAGCTGGCCCTGGAAGTCGGCGACCAGATGCTGCTGGTGATCCGTGCCTACGTCGAAAAGCCGCGCACCACCATCGGCTGGAAAGGCCTGGCCTATGACCCGCACCTGGATGGGAGCGATGACATGGCCGCTGGCCTGACCCTGTCCCGCGAGTTGATGCGGGAAACGCTGCGCCTTGGCCTCCCGGTCGCCACTGAGCTGCTGCAACCCATAGCTGCCGGCTACTTCGATGACCTGCTCAGTTGGGTAGCGATTGGCGCGCGCACCACCGAGTCGCAGATCCACCGCGAAATGGCCAGCGGCCTGAGCATGCCCGTAGGCTTCAAGAATGGCACTGATGGCGGCGTTGCAATTGCCTGTGACGCCATGCGCTCGGCGTCTCACCCGCACCGCCACTTCGGCGTCGACAGCCAAGGCCACCCGGCGATCATCCAGACCTGCGGCAACCCCGACACGCACCTGGTGCTGCGCGGCGGTCACCGTGGGCCGAACTACGATGCCCAAAGCGTGGCGCAGGTTAAGCATGACTTGGCGAAGTCCAAGGTGGCCCCCCGGATCATGGTCGACTGCAGCCACGCCAACAGCGGCAAAGACCCGCTGCGCCAGCCAGCGGTGTTCAACGAGGTGCTGGAGCAACGCTTGCACGGTGACACCTCGCTGATCGGCATGATGCTCGAGAGCCATCTGTTCGAAGGTTGCCAGCCATTGAGCCCGTCGATGAAATACGGCGTATCGGTGACCGATGGCTGCTTGGGCTGGGAAGGTACCGAGCACCTGTTGCGCAATGCCGCCGAGCGTTTGCGCGCCCAGGGCTGATCAATCAAGGCGCCGCCACAGCGGTACGGCGCCTCATCGCAAGCGCCAGGGCACCGGCCATTCGTGACGTGCAGTAAAGAGTCATTTTCGGATTCGGCGGTTTTTCCGAAGGAACGACGCGCCGATACTCAACTCCATTGCCTACAACCCCAATGGAGTTTCCAATGTCTATTCCTACACAGTCCATCCCCGCCTTCGGTCTCGGTACCTTTCGCCTGCAAGGCCAGGTCGTCATCGACTCCGTCAGCAATGCCCTGGAACTGGGCTACCGCGTCATCGACACCGCACAGATCTACGAGAACGAAGCGGACGTTGGCCAAGCCATCGCCAACAGTGGCATCCCACGGGATGAGTTGTTTATCACCAGCAAAATCTGGATCGCCAATTTCGCCGAAGGCCGGTTGATCCCAAGCCTCAAGGAAAGCCTGCGCAAGCTCCAGACCGACTACCTGGACCTGACCCTGATCCACTGGCCATCGCCGGAGGACCAGGTGCCCGTCGCCGAATTCATGGGCCAGTTGCTGGAAGCCAAGCGCATGGGCCTGACCCGCCAGATCGGCATCTCCAACTTCACCATCGACCTGATGAAGCAAGCCATCGAGGCTGTGGGCGCCGAGCACATCGCGACCAACCAGATCGAACTGCACCCTTACCTGCAAAACCAACACGTGGTGGATTTCGCCGCGGCCAATGGCATCCAGATCACCTCGTACATGACCCTGGCCTACGGTGAAGTGCTCAAAGACCCGGTGATCCAAAAGATCGCCGAACGCCACCAGGCTACCCCGGCACAGGTCGTGCTGGCCTGGGCCATGCAACGCGGTTATGCGGTGATCCCCTCATCGACCAAGCGCGCCAACCTGCAAAGCAACCTCGAGGCCCTGCAACTGACCTTGAGCGCTGCCGAACTGGCAGACATCGCTGGCCTTGAGCGCGGCCACCGCTTGACCAGCCCCAAGGGCATTGCCCCGAAGTGGGACTAAACCCCGGTCACCGGCCTGCGGGACAGTTCCCGCAGCCACGGTAATACCCGAAGGCCCACGGCGGCCTCGGGCGGGTCGATGATATCCATGAAGTGTTCGAGGTTGACGTTGTCCGGCACGCCCGGCAGGCGAACCAACACCTGCGGCGTTGCATCCGGCGGTGCGCCCAGGTCCAGATGGTCATAGACCAGCACATGCCGTGCCTGGGGTTGGGGCCCGCAGGCATGGACCGTCAGCCCGGCGTTGATGATCAGTACATCAAAGGGCTCGGCCGGGATAGCCGTGAGTATCTGGACTTCGTCGAAGGTTTGTACCGGGACAACTCGGTGATACCCCAACTGGTTAAGCATTTTTTCGATGTACAACCGTTGCAGGTGCTGTTCATCGGCAATCAGGATGGTCAGTGCTTTGTTCGGCATGGCAAATCCCTGGGTAGGCGGCGCTCGTCGGTGAGCGCCCCATTTTCCAGACATATCCCGCAGACAAAATCAGGCATGTTCCCCCTTCATGTAGGAGTTCTCCCAAATCCATCGAATGACCATCTATCCCCGTCATGCCTGATTGCAGTATCGGGCCAGACTGTGATGCAAGTCATCGATAGCCGCCCCTAACGCCTCGACCGTAGCGCCCAGCGCATCGCCGTCCTGTCGTTCACACACGCCTTCCAAGGTCTCGCACCCGTTGGTCAGCGCCTGGGCCTTGACCATGCGTGCGCCCCCTTTGACGCGATGGGCCAAATCATAGAGTTTGGAAAACTTCGCCTGGCTCGCCAGTTCAGGTAGCAACGCACGGTCGTCGGCGAGGCTGGTGAGCAGCGGCATCAGCAACTCCTCGAGCGCGGCCTTGTCGCCCTCCGTCAGCGTGATCAGCGAACTTAAATCAAACGCGGCGCCCTCTATTTGCACCTGGACGTCGGCCGTGCGCGATGCCAGCACCGCCCGCAAGTCTTCAAGCCCGGTAGGCTTGAACAGGCAACCATCCATGCCGGCTTGTCGGCAGCGCTCGGTTTCTTCGGGTTGGGCATTCGCGGTGAACCCCAGTAACAGGCAGGGTTTGAGCCCATGCTGACGTTCTTGCGCACGAATATCACGCGCTAACGCATAGCCATCCTTAAGCGGCATATTGCAATCGGTGATGACGCCATCGAACTGCCCGGCCTGCCACAGTGCAAAACCCTGGATGCCGTCTTCCGCCGCAACAATGCTATGCCCCAGGAAGCCCAATTGCCGCGCCAGCAGCAGACGGTTGGCCGGGTAATCGTCCACCACCAGAATGCTCAGCGCACGAGCGGGCGGGATCTGCGGCACCGGCGACGAGGCCGGCACCGCAGCAGTCAGCGCCAAGGCCAACGTCACATCCACGCGCGTCCCCTGGCCCAGCGTACTGCTCAAGTGCAACTGACCGCCCATCATCTGGCACAGGTTGCGGCTGATCACCAGGCCCAGGCCCGAGCCGCTGCGCGAGGATTGCTCGTTGTTGCTGCCTTGGATAAACGGATTGAACAGTCGCTGTTGGTCCTGGGCACTGATGCCAATGCCAGTGTCTTGCACCCATAACCGAAGGTGCAGGTGCTCGCCCGCAAACGCCAATACGCCCTGGGCGCCCAGTCGCACCTCGCCGGTGACGGTGAACTTGATGGCATTCCCCAATAAATTGGAGACCACTTGCTTAAAGCGCAGCGGGTCGATCAGCACCGGACGGTCGATCAACGGGTCAATCTCCACGTGCAGGGCCAGGCCCTTGTCCCGTGCCAGCCCCTCGAACACCCGTGCCACCGAGACCAACAGCTCCTTGAGATTAGCCGGCTCCAGGCTCAGGGAAAGATGGCCAGATTCGATCCGCGCTATATCGAGGATATCGCCGATCAACTCCAGCATGCCCCGGGACGCCACCGACGCGACCTCCAGTGCATCACGGTCAGCCCGGCCCTGCTCGGCATTTTTCAGGGCCAGTTCGATCATGCCGATCACCGCGTTCATGGGGGTACGGATCTCGTGACTCATGGTCGCCAGGAACGTGGTTTTGGCACGGTTAGCGGCGTCGGCCTCTTCCTTGGCCTCCT
Source organism: Pseudomonas sp. S35 (assembly GCF_009866765.1). NCBI lineage: Bacteria > Pseudomonadati > Pseudomonadota > Gammaproteobacteria > Pseudomonadales > Pseudomonadaceae > Pseudomonas > Pseudomonas sp. S35. The sequence continues at coordinate 2,427,269 of NZ_CP019431.1, read as the reverse complement.
GCAACTGCCCCAACAAGCGCTGGCGTTCGCTCACGTCTACCCAGCCGGCGATCATGCCTACGACCTTTTCGTCGCCATCACGGTACGGCAGCATCCACTGGTAGATGGTCAGCACATCGCCGTTGGGCACCTTGAGCAGGCGATCAAGGATCTGCGGCTCGCCCTGCTCCATCAAGCGCAAGTAATCGGTATGGAACGACTCGGCCTGGGGAGGGTTGCCGGTATCGGTCTCCACCACGGTCCTGCCGATCACGTCTTCGAGCTTGTAGCTGAACACATCCAGGTAAGCGTTATTGCAAGCCATCAACCGGCCTTGGCGATCGCGCACGTAAATCGGGTGGGGCGTACCGTCGATCAGCACGCTCATAAACCGCATCTGGTCGCTCAAGGCGCGCTCGGCCTGGGCGCGCTTGCGAATCAGGTTGCGCAGGTAGAACACCCAGCCGAGGGTGATCAACAGCAGCAACGCAGCCAAGCCAAACCCTCGGATGATGACGTTGCGATGACGTATCCAATAACTGTCTTCGATGATGATCTCGCTGCGCCAATGATTGGTCAGCTCGTCCATTTCTTCGGGTGAAATGCTCAGCAACGCCTTGTCGAGGATCGAATACAGCTCCAATTGGCTGCGGCTGACCCCAAAAGTAATCCGCGCAGGTTCTGCGCCGACAGTGCTGGTAATACGCAGGCGGTCGCGGTAATGACGGGCAATTTTGTAGCGCGCACTGATCAGCAAGACCGCGGCTGCATCGACATTGCCATTGGCTACCAACTCCATGGCTTGCTCAGGGTTCACGACATCGACAAACCTGATGTCGGGGTAGTCCCGGCTGATTTGCGCAGCAAGGCTATCGCCGCGGATCAATGCCAGACGTTTGCCAGACAGGTTCTCCGGCGTAACCACGCGCTCATCGTCGGCGCGCACCACCAGCACATAAGGATTGGACAGGTAAGGCCGGGTGAACCGGATCTTGTCGGAGCGCTCGGCGCTCGGCGTGACAACCGCCATCATGTCAACGAGGCCGACATTGGCATTGTCGATTTGCCGAGGCAGCGAACTGTCCTGCTCGATATCAAACTTCAAACCCGTACGCAAGCTGATGCGCGACAGCACTTCGGCGCTCAACCCTTCAAACTGCCTCTGCTCGTTGAAAAAAGACAACGGGACAAATTTGTCGAGCACGGCAACTTTTACCCGCGGATGCTTCTCCAGCCAGCGCTGCTCACGGCCACTCAAGCGCAGTCGATCGGCCTCCAGAAACCCGCTGCTGCCGGCACTCCAGCGGCGCAGAATATCCATCTGCTGGTTGGCCGGAACAGCGGCCAGCGCGGTGTTGATGATGCGCAGCAAGCGCGTGTTGTCCTTGGTGAAGGCGAACCCGAACGGGTTAACCTCCAGCGCGGAAAAATCCGCCATGCGCACATTATTGAGGTGATTCTTGTTGATCAGATAGCGGGTGCTGATGGCATCCCCCAGGTAGACATCCGCCTGGCCGAACGCAACGGCCCCGATGGCTTCGAAGGTCGAGGCAAACAACAGCAATTGCGCATGAGGGTAGAACGCCCGGACCACATCAGGCTGCATGTAGTGGTAGAGCATCGCCACGCGCTTGCCCGAAAGATCGCTGCTTAACGCGTGACTGTCTCCTACGCGTGTCACCAGCGCAGGTTGATCATTGGCGTAGGAGCGCGACAGCACCAATTGTGGGTCGGCCGCCTCATACCCATTGGCCGACCCGACAAAATCCACGGTGCCCGCCTTGAGGGCTGCGATTACATCATCTCGGGTGTCATAACGTCGTACCTCAATGACGATATTCAACGCCTGGCCGATCAACGCCGCATAGTCGGCGGTGATGCCTTCGAACTCGTGATTATTGTTGCTCAGGTCAAAGGGCGCGTAATCGGGCTTGGACACCCCCATCGCCAGCACCCGCCGCTCGCGCAACCACTGCCAGTCGGCTTCGTCCAGTGCCAGCGAAGGGTTTTCAAGCGCGGAATGGCCCAGTAGTTTCAGGTTATGCGGTTCATCCAGGGCCATTACCACTGCGGGCAACAACCCCATCAGCAGGATGGCCGTGAGTGTCATCAGCCGGGAGGTGGTCATTTCAGATCAAATGATTGCGCTGGGCGAACTTGGACAGATGCACCACCGACGACATCCGCAACTTCTCCTTGAGCCGCGTCTTGTAGGTGCTGATCGTCTTGTGGCTCAGCAACATGTCCTCGGCGATATCCTTATTGCCCAGGCCCAGGGCCAGCTTTTGCAAAACAGTCAATTCACGGTCAGAGAGCGCCTCCACCATCTCCTGCTCGGTGGACTGCAGATCGTCGCGGCGCACCGAGCTGGTAGGCAGGCTGGGAAAGCAACTGTAGCCAGACCTGATTGCCCGGATTGCCTTTTGCAACTCGTCAAGCTCACCGGTCTTGGCGACAAAACCCATCGCACCGGCACGCATGCAGCGGGTAGAAAAAAACACCGCCAGATACGAGGTCAGCACCAGGATTTTACAGGGTAGGTCCAGCGCCTTGATCCGGCTGATGACCTCCAGGCCGCCAAGTTTGGGCATCGCCAGGTCAAGGATGACCAAGTCGGGACGCAGCTCCCGAGCAAGCTGCATGGCGTCGGCACCGTTACCCGCCTCGTAGATGGTGTCGAAGCCTTCCTGCTTCAGCAGATACTTGACCGTGGCGCGTATAAAAGGGTGATCATCCACAATTAAAGCTTTGTTGCTCATAAGACTCCCCTGGGAAGATCAGTACGCTTACATATCACGCGAGACCTAACTACCTGTGAAAAGTAACAGTTCCGACAAACGGTACTCATTACTTCCTACGACATTTCAGGCAGTACAGGCCCCTCCTTTTGAAAAACCGATAATTACGTAAACCGCGCCTTATTCCTGGGCAGACGCAAGTGCGCAACCTTAACAACCGGGTGTTTTTTCAAAGGAAGGGATAATCTCGCGTATCTGTAGGACTTTTCCTCAGCAAGGCAACCCTATTCCACAACGCTACTCCGTGGTGCTCGGGCTCCAGAACGCTTGCACCACCAGGGTCGACCTGGAAATTCGCGCCACTAGAGCGTCCAGTTCATCGCCGTCAACCGACGTCACTGCCAATGTGGCCTCGATTTCCACTTCCTCAGCGCCGAACGGCCGCACGTCGACATCACTGGCTGGATAGTTGCAACGCGCCAGTTCCGCTTCCAGCAACGCCAGCACTGCAGTTTGCTGGGTACGCCGGGCGATCACATAGAGAATGTTGGTGACCTCCGCCGACACCACATCCAGCGGCTGGCGGTTGATGTTATTGACGATCGGCCGCAGCAGTGTGTTGGCCGCCAGCACAAACAATGTCCCCAGCAGCGCTTCAAGCACCAGGTCGGCACCCGCGCACGCGCCCACTGCCGCCGACGCCCACAGCGTGGCGGCCGTGTTGAGCCCGCGCACATTGCCTTCCTCACGCATGATCACGCCGGCGCCGAGAAAGCCGATGCCCGACACCACATACGCGACCACCCGCACGGCGCCTTCTGCGCCACCGAGGCGGTTGGCCATGTCGACAAATATCGCCGCCCCTACCGCTACCAGCACGTTGGTACGCAGGCCCGCCGTGCGTTGGCGGTACTGGCGTTCGAAGCCGATCAACCCACCGAGGATAAACGCAGCGGTAAGGCTGACCAGGGTGTCGATCAGGGAATTGAGGTTGATGTTGTTGATTGCTTGCATAGGAAATCGTCCCTGCTCATTGCCAGCCAAACTTACGGATGTAGTAGCCCTTCACCGCCTGGGTCAGCGCCATGTACGCCAGCAGAATCACCGGCAAAAACACAAAGTACAGCGACGGCAGCGCCTGCAATTTGAAGTAGTGCGCCAGCGGGCCCATCGGCAGGAAAATCCCCACAGCCATGATGACGCCGGTCATCACCATCAACGGCATCGCCGCACGGCTTTGCAGGAACGGGATTTTCGGCGTGCGGATCATGTGCACGATCAGCGTCTGGGTCAGCAGCCCCACCACGAACCAGCCCGACTGGAACAGCGTCTGATGGTCTGGCGTGTGGGCATCAAACACGTACCACATGAGTGCGAACGTGGTGATGTCAAAGATCGAACTGATCGGCCCGAAGAACAGCATGAAACGGCCCACATCCCCCGGTTGCCAGCGTTGCGGCTTGGCCAGCATCTCCTCGTCGACGTTGTCGAACGGAATCGCAATCTGGGAAATGTCATACAGCAGGTTTTGCACCAGCAGGTGCATTGGCAGCATCGGCAAAAACGGGATAAACGCACTGGCCACCAGCACCGAGAACACGTTGCCGAAGTTAGAACTGGCGGTCATCTTGATGTACTTGAGCATGTTGGCGAAGGTACGGCGGCCTTCCAGCACGCCCTCCTCCAGGATCATCAGGCTCTTTTCCAGCAGGATGATGTCGGCCGCTTCCTTGGCGATGTCCACCGCGCTGTCCACCGAGATGCCGATGTCCGCCGTGCGCAGCGCCGGCGCGTCGTTGATGCCATCGCCCATGAAACCCACCACATGCCCGTTGGCCTTGAGCAGCCGGACGATGCGCTCCTTGTGGCTGGGGGTCAGCTTGGCGAACACATTGGTCATTTCCACGGCCTTGGCCAGTTCGGCATCGGTCATGTCCTCGATGTCGTTGCCCATCAACAGGCCTTGTTGCTCCAGGCCCACTTCGCGGCAGATCTTGGCCGTCACCAACTCGTTGTCGCCGGTCAACACCTTGACCGCCACACCGTGGGCTTTCAGGGCCTTGAGCGCAGGCGCGGTGCTTTCCTTGGGCGGGTCGAGAAACGCCACGTAGCCGATCAGCGTCAGCTTGCTTTCATCCGCCAGGCTGTAGGTATCGCGCCCGGGTGTCATGGGTTGTGCCGCCACGGCCACCACGCGCAGGCCTTCTTCATTGAATGCCGCCGTCACCTGGCGAATGCGCGCCAGCAACTCATCGGTCAGTGCCTCGCTGGTGTCGCCATGGCGCACGCTGTTGCACACCGAGAGAATTTCCTCCACGGCGCCCTTGCAGATCAACAGGTGCGGCAAGCCTTGCTCGGCGACCACCACCGACATGCGACGGCGGTTGAAGTCGAACGGGATCTCATCGACCTTGTGAAACGCGGTGCCGACTTTCAGCTCGCGATGCACCTCAACATGCTCCAGCACCGCCACGTCCAGCAGGTTTTTCAGGCCGGTCTGGTAGTAGCTGTTGAGGTAGGCCATCTCCAATACGTCGTCGGACTCTTCGCCCCACACGTCCACATGCCGCGCCAGGAAAATTTTGTCCTGGGTCAGGGTGCCGGTCTTGTCGGTGCACAGCACGTCCATAGCGCCGAAGTTCTGGATCGCGTCCAGGCGCTTGACGATGACCTTCTTGCGTGACAAAAACACCGCGCCCTTGGCCAGGGTGGACGTGACGATCATCGGCAGCATTTCCGGGGTCAGGCCTACGGCAATCGACAGCGCAAACAGCAGCGCCTCGGTCCAGTCGCCCTTGGTGAAGCCGTTGATGAACAGCACCAGCGGCGCCATTACAAACATGAAGCGGATCAGCAGCCAACTGACCTTGTTCACGCCTTGCTGAAACGAGGTGGTCGCACGGTCGGTGGCGGTCACACGCTGGGCCAGGGCGCCGAAATAGGTGCTGTTGCCGGTGGTCAGGATCACCGCCGTCGCCGCACCCGACACCACGTTGGTGCCCATGAACAGGATGTTGTCCAGGTCCAGCGGGTTGCGGGTGTTGGCGTCTTGCTGCTGGGCGAACTTCTCCACCGGCATCGATTCGCCGGTCATCGCCGCCTGGCTCACAAACAAATCCTTGGCACCGAGCACGCGGCAATCGGCGGGGATCATATCGCCAGCCGACAGCACGATCAGGTCGCCGGGCACCAACTGTTTGATCGGCAACTCGATGCGCTTGGCTGCATCGCGGCGCAGCACCGTGGCGGTGTTGCTGACCATGGCTTTCAAGGCATCGGCAGCCTTGTTGGACTTGGCCTCCTGCCAGAAACGCAGCAGCGTCGAGAGCACCACCATGGAGAAAATCACCGTGGCGGCCTTCATGTCTTCGGTCAGCCAGGAGATCACCGCCAGCAACGTCAGCAGCAGGTTGAACGGGTTCTTGTAGCAGTGCCACAGGTGTACCCACCACGGCAACGGCTGCTCGTGCTCGACCTCATTGAGGCCGTATTGCACGCGCAGGGCATCGGCTTCCTGAGTGTTCAAGCCTTCGGCATGGCTGCCCAACGTGCCGAGCAACTGCACGGTGCTGCTGTTGGCCGCGACCACCAGGGTGTGCGCCAGGGTCGGCGGTACTTCGCGGCTGACGCTGGCGTCGGTCACGGTTTCGAGCATGGCCAGGCGACGGAAGTGCCGGGCAATGTGCCGGGTCCGCAGGAAGCCGGCGAAGAACTCTTTCAACAGAGTCAGGTTCATGGTGTTACTCCTGCGCGAGGAAAAAACCGTCGTGCAGGTACTGCCCATCCGCACCGTGCCTGTCAGACAGGCACAGCCGGCTTGGCCCGCCCGCCGCAAAAAGGCAGGCGCGTCCGTAGCATCCCGAGGTCAGTCAGGTGCTGGTCAGCGTCGATGAGAGAGGATCGAAACAGTGCCAGGACTGGCCGCTGCCTTGATGCCGCTTCTCGCTTTGGTGGCGAGACAACGGCATCGGATAAATGCGCGTTACCTTGCCAAGCCGGTGCCGGTTACCGAAACCGGCCGACTACTGTCACTCGAACAAGTACCCACTGAGGGTCTCCGCTATTGATGAAAACGCGCGAAGCTTACGCCCCGATTTCAGGAGAGTAAACCGTAGGAAAGTTTCCGCATGGTGAATAAGAAGATTCTTCAGGAGGGGTTCAGGAACCGGCTCTGGACACGCAGAAAATCAAATGCAGGAGCTGGCTTGTCGAATGGTGGCACCGCTGCGATAGCCTTAGGTATCCACACAATTTTAAAATTGAAAAGCCTCCCTGTGGTGAGCGGGCTTGTTGTGGTGAGCGGGCTTGCCCCGCGCTGGGGCGCGAAGCGGCCCCAATAAGGAAGGCCATCGCGATAACCCAGCTAAACCACGGAGTCTGATTTTAGGGCTGCTTCGCAGCCCGGCGCGGGACAAGCCCGCTCACCACAACAGCCCATTCGCCATAGATTCTTCGCTCACCGGCAGTTGTCTAGGGTGTGCCTGGTCGATCCCGCTCAACCAACGCCAGGTAGTCCTCAACCCTCCCACCCGCCAACGCCTTGATCTGAATCGACACCCTGTTAACCTGCCGCCCCATCGCAACCCCATCACGAGTGCGCACCGGTACATACCCAAGCTTGGGCCAGAAGCGCTCGGCGCAGGTATTGCCCACCACCACCGTCAACCGCAGCCATTGGGCGCCGTTCTCTATCGCCCAGCGCTCAAGGTCCGCATGCAGGTGCTGCGCAAGGCCGCTGCCATGCCGGCGCGAATCGACCAGCAGCAGGCCGATGTGCCATACCCCCTGCGCGAGCAAATCCGCCGCGATATTGACCACGGCGACCAAGCGATCCTCAGCGTCTCGATAGCCAAACCAGTACATCCGACTGCACGTCCACCCCGCCGGCAACGGCCCCAGCAACTCGTCGCGTGCTTCAGTCGGCGTGGCAGGCTCGCCGTTGACCGCGATGAAGTAAACCGGCGCCCGCTCGAAAAAATGCTGTAGCTCGACATCGTCAGCCACGGTAAGCGCCACGACTCGAATACCGGGGAAGGTGCTCAGAGGAAGTTGAGTCATGCAAGCCATATCCATGAGGTGCTGTCCTTACAAGCGACTAATCCACAATCCTGAGCTTCACCTGTGCGCCGTCAGGCAAATCCTTGATCTCGCGCGCCAGATCACCGCAGAACCGAAGCTGCTCGACATGATCAAGTCGACGCACATTCTCGATGGCGTATTCGCCGCCCAAAACCGGCGAAATAACGAAATGGTAAACCTCACCCTGCGCTAACGGCCCCAGCATCTCCTCGGCCTGATCCACCATCGGTTGCAGGTACCAGTCGTGCAGAAAGACCTGATCTTTGGAAACTTCATCCAGGGCCTCGCGGGTCTGGGCGATCACTTCGCAGGAAAGCGCCTCGGGGCACACTCGCCAGTAGCGGCCCTGTTCGTCCCTGACCATCAAATTGCCGAACGCCGTAGCGCCTACGACCTCAACAGGGTCGATGCCCGCCCAACCCCAGCTGTCGCGCATTGCGTGAAGTATGTCCATGCAGCCTCCTTGTGTCGAAACGATTCAATCATCCCGCGTCAGCACTTCCAGCAACTCAATCTCAAAGCGCAGATTGCTGTTTGGCTTAATATGCGCGCCCATTGAGCGCTCGCCGTAAGCCAGGTGCGCCGGCACGAACAACATGCGCACACCGCCCACCTGCATGCCCATCAAGCCTTGGTCCCACCCCTTGATGACACGACCGGTGCCGATCACACACTGGAACGGTTTGCCCCGTTCCCACGACGAATCGAACACCGTCCCATCTTCCAGAGTGCCGGTGTACTGGGTGGTGATCAGCGCGCCCTTGACCACGGCCTTGCCGTCGCCCAGGCGGATGTCGGTGATCTGGAGTTCGTCGTCGTGCATGGGGGTTCTCATTGAATACGCAAAGGCTGGGGTTTTCCCAGAATCGCTCGGGTTTGGCAAGTGCGAGACAACTGAAGACACCGCGTACTGACTGAAGGAGTGCCGGACAACCGTCAGTCGCCGTTGATGGCTGACCACCTACAACAAACCACGACATTCCTTAACCCAAAAGCACCGCCTGCTTATTTTCAGGCACTGGAAAACACGTACACGCTAAAAGGACTTCATTAGTTAAAGACAGGCACTATCAAGATGACCATCGGAACCGGCTTCAATTATCCTGCCGACGTTGCCAATCAACACCACAGAGGGAAACGCTCGACGAACAATAAATGGAGAGCCACATTCCCTAACCCGCCGGACTTGTGCTTTGACTATCGAACCCTCGTAGAACAGGAAAACGGAGTTGCGCAAGCTACCGACACAGGTCATAAAATAGGCATTATTGGTGCCGGGATTACAGGTTTAACAACTGCCCGAGAATTGCACAGGTGCGGACTCAAGAATATCACCTTGTTTGAAAAATCGAAGCATATTGGCGGCAGACATTTAACAGCCCTTGGAAACAACAATACTGAAACTACCGGCAGCCCCTCTTTTGAAATGGGCGCCATGAGAATGCCTTTTTTCAACACGTCAAAACAGCATCCAAAAGATGGACGTGCACTGATGGCCTACTACGCTAGCGAATTTGAATTAGTCACTTCAGACTTCCCAACCCCTGGCAGCGCAGCCGTTCGATCTACTGGAATATGTCTACAAGAAGGGAAATAGAGAAACTGTCTCCCTACATCGGACACGAACAAGCCATCGTTCAGCGTTGGATGAACGACAAACATGCCCTGGGTTGTGCAAAGCTCTACCGTGCAGGCACCTATTATGACGCGGTAAACCTGATGAAATACAACAGAGACTACGCTTACAAATCCGGACTGTATCTTTGCGGCGAGTTGTTTTCGGTCGATGCGGGATGGACTGAGCCTTGTTTCAGGGGAGCTATCGACACGGTCATAAATATCTGCGACAAAACCCACGCCCATTTCAACGGTGGTTTTACTTTGCAGGACTATCCCGAATATCAAACCGATCATTAACAAACAAGAGAATCAGACTACAAAGCAGTGGGAAGCATCCGACTGCCCATTAAACACCGCATCGCCTCTTATAAACACTCAACCACCGTCGGTTGCATAACAATAAGAGGTTACTTCCATGATGGAACCCATCAGCCCTGCGCGAGTTGCTGTCATTCAACTTGACCCTCAGGTAGGCATCGCAAACCGCGCCAATAACCTGCGTCAAAGCCTTGCACTTGCGACGGAGGCCGCAAACGGCGGCGCCAGCCTGATCGTGTTGCCCGAACTTTCCAATTGCGGATATTTCTTCAGCAGTCGCCAGGACGCCTTCGATCATGCCGAAGCGGTTCCGGAGGGCACCAGTGTAAGCGCGTGGGCAGATTTTGCTCGCGAACATCAAGTGTACCTGGTCGCCGGACTGAGCGAGATCGAGGGTAGGCAGCTGTTCAATACCGCAGTGCTAATGGGACCTGAAGGATTTATCGGCAAATACCGAAAGGCTCATTTATGGAACATGGAAAAGCTTTGGTTCACCCCAGGCAATACCGGTTTTCCAGTGTTTGAAACGCCGATTGGGCGCATCGGCCTGTTGATTTGCTGGGATATCTGGTTCCCTGAAGTCCCTCGTATTCTCAGCCAGCAAGGCGCGGATATTATTTGTAGCCTGAACAACTGGGTGTGGACCCCTGCGCCGTTGTTCGATGAGGCGGGCAAATGCATGGCGTCCTACCTGACGATGACGGCCGCCCACGTTAACAATGTATTTATCGCTGCCGCCAGCCGCATTGGCGAAGAACGAGACGCCCGCTACCTGGGATGCTCGTTGATCGCGGGAACCAATGGCTGGCCCATAGGTGCTGTCGCTTCGGCCAATCGCCAGGAAATCCTGTTCGCAGATATCGATATCACCAGTGCGCGTAGTGCGCCTATATGGAACAGCCTCAACGACCTGCAACGTGACCGACGCAATGACATCTACGATCAGATGCTTGGGTACTCCCGACACCCTGCCCTGCCGCGCTAACCGGAGGGCGCATAATGGAGACGTCATTTACCAAGACTGCATCTATTCGTTCACGAGCGGATATCACGGCCCTCGTTTTAGGCTCGATAAGCTTACTGCTGGTCATTTGGGTCTTAATCACCTATGAGGGTTCTTGGCCGGCGTATAGCGAGATGTTGGCAAACCTACCCCATCCGGCCGCATGGCTGCGCTGGGTAGTGGGGGATATCAGCGAAGTAGCGTTCTATAAGCACGAACTCGCTTCCCTTGGACTTATATCGGGTGCCTATCTGGCCTGGTGGGCTGGAAAACGTGGCAAAGCCTGGCAAGGCTTTTCCATTTCCTACGGCACAGGGCTGTGGCCTTGGCTGATAACCAGTTCACTCTTGGGGCTGCTGCTGAGCAACTTGCTGTGGGGTTGGAGCGTCACCGCTGAGACTTGGCAACCGACGTTCGCAGCATTCGTTTCATTGCCGGCGGCGATGGTATTGATGTTCGGTGGGGGTTGGAAAGTTGCGCTCAATGGTGCGATGTTAGGGGCAGTGCTGGTGACCCCAGCGTGCCTATTGATCGTAAACTATGTGTGTATACCGCTGGAGTTGCCGGTGGTCATTGGCAATGTACTGGGTATGGCATTCGGCAGCGTTATTGCGTTTTTAGTCTGCCGACGCATCCCCGCACTGGTGCGCTCCGATTACATCACACCGAACAAACCGCCCCCCACCAAACCACCCACTTACGGTGTGGTATGGAGCCTGCGTCGGGTGTTGGCGGACTTTTCCGAAGCCCCGTTCTTTGGTAATGAACTGGCGAGTCTCGGCTTATTGGTGGGTGTGTTACTGGCGTATTCGCTCAACCCTTTGAGCCCTGGCTATGGTTCAGGCCTTATCTTGCACCTGGTCGGCGCGCAAGCACTGACATCTGCAATCGGTGTTGTGATCTGGCGACATCAATGGATCAAGCACGGCTGGTATCCAACCTATGTGCCACTGGTTTCGGTGGTACCTGCGGCGGTGTTGACCTACGGCGGAAGTTGGATAGTGGTGGGCTCTAGCGCGCTGCTCGGCGCATTGATTGCACCGCCGTTGGCATACGCCATAGCTGGACGATTGCCCGCACACTTTCATCCTTACATCGGCAATGTAATTTCAATGGCGTTGAGCACATTGATCATTGTGCCTCTGGTGGGCCGATTGGCCGCATAACGTAAAGCTTGCCTGTTGCAGTGGCTCCGTAGACCTGCACATTTATAGGCCGGGAGTCGTCTATCACAGGCAAGCCATACCTTCTTAAATATGCCCCCCAGGCACTGCCGCTTCAAAGGTAGAGTGCTGGGGGCTGGCGTTTTGCTGAAGATCAAACGCGGCATCCTTGCCGCACATTCAGATCACGCCAACGGCACCCGACGCGTCGTCAACGCAATACGCCCCACAAAGAAACTCAGCACCACGCCCAACAGCAGCATCGCCAGGGTGCTCCAGGCCGCGCGGGACAGTTGCTTGGCCGCCACTTCACCCGCCTCACGGGCCTTCTGCTCAGCCTGTTGCTTCAGCTCATCAACCTTCTGCATGGCTTGCTGATACGCCTGGGCATAGTTGTCGACAATCTGAGTGGCCTCAGCCTTGCTCTTGCCGGTACGCGCGGCAACGATGTTGACCAGCGCGTCTTTATCGGCCGCATTCAATGCCGGCTCGCCCGACGCTTTAACGCGCTCGAACCACTGCTTCAACTCGTCACCGGCTTGTGCGGGATTGGTCGCTGCATCCGTCGCCGACTGCTTGCCATCCGCTGCCGCCTGGTCGGTTTTCTGCTCCACATTCGCAGGGTCCAATTCGGCCTTGCCGCTCTGCTTGAGCAGCGTATCAAGCTGACCTTGCAGGCTGTTCCAGTCCAGTTGGATGCCTTGCTCATTCAACTGCTGCTTGATGCTGTTGCCGATCCCTGGGGCGGCGGCGGCAATACCACTGCCGGCAGCGGAAAGGCCCTTGCCCACCACATTGCCGGCGGTCCCGACCACGCTGGCAGCCAGGCCGGCCAACAGCCAGGTGGTGAGCAAGGTGGTGAGGGTCCAGGTTAGTACGCCATGCAGGCCGCCTCGATCTGGGGCGGTGCGCCCGGCCACGAAGGCACCCAAGCCGATAGCCACCAAGGTCGACACAAACAACCAGATGCCGGCGCCCGTGCCGAAACCACTCAGCGGGTTGCCCGCCTCCATCGGGTTGACAGCGCTGGCGCCGATGGCGGTGCCGAGCACACTCAAGACCAGGTAGGTCACCAGTGCAATTGCACTACCGGCCAATACCGAACTCCAGGACACGCGAAACAACGAACGGTTTGTTTCATAGACAGTGGTCATACAAAGGTCCTTCACAAGTGATGGGAGCAAGGCAATGCGCCTTGATGGGTGTGAGTGTGGCGAAACGACATCCGTTCAGTCGTGGCCCATATGCACCAGGCGAACTGGTGCATTCGCACCCCAGCCATCACGATTTCTCTGCACTATCCTGAAGCCCGGATGTCGTACTCCCATGCGCCCCACTCCCCCCAAAAGAACGCGGAGAATCCATGACCCAGGATGTGCTTGCCAAAGAAACCAACCGTCGCCAGTTGCAGCAGATCATTTCCGGCCTGTCCGACGGGATCATCCTCGCGGAAGTCGACCAGACCATCCTGTGGGCCAATGAAGCGGCGCTGACCATGCACGGTGTGGATGATGTCCAGGCACTGGGCGCCAACACCCAGGCATACGCCGAGCGTTTTGCCCTGCGTTATCGCAATAACCACCCCCTACAGCTGGATAACTACCCCCTGGCCCGCGCCGCGGCGGGGGACGAATTCAGCGACGTGGTGGTGGAAGTCACGCCCACCGCCGACCCGGACAGAACCTGGGTCCACCGCTTGCGCAGCCTGGTCATCACCGACTCCCACGGTGAGCCGGAGTTACTGGTGCTGATCCTCAGCGACGCCACCGAATGGGCCAGCGCCGAGCAGCGCTTCGAAAAAACCTTCAACGCCAACCCGGCACCCGCGGTGATCTGCCGCTTGAGCGACCTGCGCTATATCAAGGTGAACCAAGGCTTCCTGGAGATGACCGGCTACAACCGCGACCAAGTCATCGGCAAGTCGGTGTATGAGCTGGACGTGCTGGAACAGGCCGAGCGCAAGGACCTGGCCATCCAGCGCCTGGGCGAAGGTTCGACCATCCCGCAGATGCAAGCCGAACTGCGCCTGCCGGATGGGGGTAGCAAACTGGTGATCGTCGCCGGCCAGCCGCTGGACATGAACGAAGAGGATTGCATGCTGTTTTCGTTCACCGACCTGGAGCCGCGACGCAAGGCCGAAGTGGCCCTGCGCCAAAGCGAAGAGCGCTTCGCCAAGTCGTTCCGCCTCACGCCGGTGCCGACGCTGGTGTGCAATGCCGCCAACCGCCAGGTGGTGGACGTCAACGAAGCCTTTATGAGCATTACCGGCTATATCAGTGAAGAACTGATCGGCAAATCCATCGAAGACATCGACTTTATCGACAGCCCCCAGGCCTGCACGCAGTTGTTCACCACGCTGGAAAAGGCCGGCAACCTCGACGGCCAGGACCTCAAGGTGCGCAAGAAGGGCAACGAGGTGATCGATTGCGTGGTGTCCGCCGACACAGTGAGCATCGAGGACGTGCCCTGCTACCTGCTGGTGCTGATGAACATCACCGAACGCAAGCGCTCGGAGCTGGAGTTGGTGGCGGCCATCGAGGAAGTGATGCAGGACGCCTCCTGGTTCAGCCAGACCCTGATCGAAAAACTGGCCAACGCCAAGAGCGTCAACAGCCCCAACCTGCCAAACATCAGCTTCACCGACCTCACCGCCCGCGAGCGTGATGTGCTGGGACTGATCTGCGAAGGCCTGGCCGACAAAGAGATCGCCTCGCGCCTGAAACTGGCGCCCAACACCGTGCGTAACCATGTGGCCACGGTGTACTCCAAGCTGGGGGTGCACAGCCGCAGTGCCGCCATCGTCTGGGCCCGTGAACGCGGGCTGTTTGCCGGTGAACTGCGCCTGAAAAACAAGCCCTGAACATGCAAATGCACTAGTGCAGCTAGTGCGAATTCGCCTTATGGCGCGGGGATGCAGTCAATAACCTTTAGGTCATCGACCCGAATGCCCTGAAGGAACCAGCATGTTTACCCTCGCCCAACTGCGAAACTGCATCGAAGAAGGCCTGTCGCCGCTGACCTGCGAGTTCACCCTGTGCCGGGACGCGTCCTTGACCCTCAAAGTCTACGACGCCAATACCGGCCGGGTTGACCTGGTCGTGACCGGGATCAGCACCAACCGGCTGCAGACCCCGCAGGAAGTGGAAAAGATGGTGGAAGAATTACGCTACGAGCTGCAATGCAACACCATGGGCAAACTCACGCTGGAGGATTTGCCTTCAACGACGAACCAATGAAATAGAACACCCCGCCCGCCACAATAAACGCCCCGAGCATGTAGAACATGCTGTGTGCTGGCAGGTTGGCCAGCGCCAACCCACACAGCACCGGCCCCAGCGCGGCACCGAGGTTGGACAGGTTCTGCGCCCCGTAGTACATGCCTCGCAGGTGGTCCGGCGCGATGCGGTCGATAAACATGTACTCGGCCGGAAACACCACAATCTCCCCCACCGTGAACACCGCCATCGCCAGTACCCACCACAGCACGCTGGTGGACAACGCAAAGCCGATCAGCCCGAGCATGAACATGCTCAAGCCGAAGATGAGCCACTGGCTGAGGTGACGGTGGGAAATGCGACGACCAATCACGTATTGCAAGGCGATCACCATCACCGCGTTGGTCGTCAGTACGGCGCTGATTACGGTGTAGGTATATTGCGCCGTGGTAGTGGTCACCAGGTACTGCGACAGGTAGGCGGTGAACTGGCCGAACACCACTGCACTGAACACGCCGCCCAGCGTGAAACAGACCAGCCGACGGTCGAGCAGCAATACGCGGCCAACGGCGAGAAACGACACCGGTTTTTGCGCCACGTCGACAGTGGTCAACGTGCGATCACCCCAACGCCAATACAGCAGGAAAAACCCCGCCCCCAGTAACGCCGACAACATAAACGGCAGGCTGATATCCAACTTGGCGACCATCGCCCCGAAAAACGGCCCGACCGCGTAGCCGATATTGGTGAGGGTGTACTTGATGGAAAACACTTCACTGCGCGCATCTTCCGGCAGCAGGCTGGCAAAGCCGGCCTTCACCGCGATATCGATGACTGCATAGGCCAGGTTGATCAGGATCAGGCAGCTGTAAAACGCCCAGATGTTCTGCGCCAGCAGCGTGCCGACAAACCCCAACACGAACAGCACGCTCATCCAGAGCAATAAGCGATAGCTGTTGATGCGGTCGACGAGAAACCCGCCATAGACACTGAGCAACGAACCGACAATCAGCGAGCTGCCGATCACTAGGCCAACCTGGGTGATGTCGAGGGCGAAATGGTGGGTGAGGTAGATCACCAGGTACGGAAACGTGATGGCCTTGGCCAACGTCAGCAGCAATGTGGCGCACAGCAACAGGTGTACGGTGCGGGGGTAGTTTCTTATTGTGGCAAGCATCCTGCTCTCATTCTTTGAAGGTAACGCGACCATTGCGGCCGGTTACCTTAACGCAAGAACAAGGCAAAAAGGAGGGTCACTTCTTGACGGGCGTGATCTCCAGAATGGTGCCGTTGGTGGTCTTGAGCAGCACGTACTTATCGCCTACCCGTGTCCATTGGCTTTCGTCTTCTGGCTGCTTGAGACCGCGTTTTTTCCAGTCACTGACGGCCGATTCCTTGCGCATCAGAATATCCGGGGCGCGGTCGCCTTCCTTCAGGTCACGGGTGTTGATGTTTGAAGGTTGCACGGTTTCCTGGGGCGTATCACCGGCCTGTACCACAAAGCTGGCGGTGGACAGGCTGGCGGCGACCAACAGGCAGGCAGCTAGGGTTTTGGACTTCATGGGTGCTCCTTCAATGAATGACGCGTACCCAAGTTCCGACCGCGGGGGCGCAGAATCATTCACTTGCTCGCTCGCTACAGGGGTGTGCCTTTCAATCTTGGCCACCCATTGCCCTTGTGAAATTTTTGCTGTAATTTTTCATGAAATTTAAAGACATAATTTTCATGAACCAACAAGAAGAACTGGCCACCCTCGCTGCGCTGATCCATGACCTGCGCAAGCACAAGAAGCTCACCCTCGCCCAACTCGCGCACAAGATTGAGCGTTCGGTGGGTTTCCTGTCCCAAGTGGAGCGTGGCCTGTCGCGCCCGACCGTGGCGGACCTCACTGCCATCAGCCACGCCCTCGACGTGCCCACCACCTATTTCTACAGCCAACCCAAGCCCAAGGCCGTGGACTGGATCACCCGCCCCAACGAACGGCGCACGGTGTATTACGCCAATGGCATCACCGACATCCTGGTTTCCCCCAGCATGAACGGCGCCTTTTCGATGCTCGACAGCCTGTTGGCGCCCGGTGCCAACAGCGGTGAACAGACCATGAGCGACCGCGGCGAGCAGGCCGGTTTTGTGCTGGAAGGCGAACTGACGCTGTGGGTCGAAGGCGAGGCCGACTCGGTCACCCTCGGCCCCGGCGACAGTTTCCACCTGGCCAGTTTCGCCCATTGCCGCTACGCCAACCTGACCGCCCTGCCCGCCCGCGTGTTGTGGGTTTACAACTAGGAGCTGCACCCGTGAAAAGCCATGCCGCCACGTTACTGGCCGAAGTACGGACCTTTCGCCAGAACCATCCCGATGTGCGTTACGTCGACCTGATAGCCCTGGACATCCCGGGGCATTTCTACGGCAAGCGCTACCCCATCGAGATGTTGGAGAAGGTCGCCGCCGGGAGCCCGCTGAAGCTGCCGCAAAATGCCGTGCTGCTGGGGGCTCAAGGCGGGCTGTTCAAGATCGGCGATTACTGCTTCAACGACGGCGATCCGGACGCCAACCGCCGCCTGGTGCCAGGCACGCTCAAGCCAGTGAGCTGGGAATCGCAACCCTTGGGCCAGATGCTGATCACCTCCGACGGCACCGAGGCCCCCATCGAATTCGAACCTCGGGAAGTGCTGGCCAAGGTGCTGGAGCGCCTGCATCACAAGGGCATCCACCCGGTGGTAGCGTTCGAACTGGAGTTCTACCTGTTCGACAAGAAACTCGACCACGGCCTGCCGCAATTCGCCCGCGACCCGCTGAGCGATGACGCCGACGACCAGCCCAACCTGCATATCGAACGGCTGTCGCGCTTCGGCGACGTGCTCGACGACATGGCCCAGACCGCCAAGGACCAAGGCATCGACATCACGGTGATCACCGCCGAACTCGGTCCGGGCCAGTTCGAGATCAACTTCGGCCACCAGGGCGACGGCCTGCGCGCCGCCGACTGGGCCGCCCTGTTCTGCCGCAGCACCCGTGGCGTGGCACTCAAGCACGGCTATCGCGCCAGTTTCATGGCCAAGCCCTACCTGCAATTCCCCGGCAGTGGCATGCATGTGCATGTCAGCCTGTACGACGGCGCCGGCAATAACCTGCTGGCGGCGCATCAGCAGCAACCGCTGCGTCACGCCGTGGCCGGTTGCCTGGAACTGCTGCCGCACTGCATGCCGATTTTCTCGCCCAACCACAACGCCTTCCGCCGATTGGGCGGCACGGTCAACGCGGCTACCCGCGCCTGCTGGGGCTTTGAAGACCGCGACGCGTGCGTGCGCATCCCCGAGTCCGACCCGCGCAACCTGCGCATCGAACACCGCCTGGCCAGCGCCGACGCCAATCCGTATTTGGTGCTGGCGGCGATCCTCGTCGGATTGGAACATGGCCTCGAAGCCAAACAGGAGCCCATCGCGCCACTGAACGAGGACCGCGCCAGCGGCACCGACTTCCCTGTGGAAATGCTCGACGCCGTGCGCGCCATGCAGCATCAAGCGGTATTGCGCGATAAGCTGGGCGCCGAATTTGTCGACGTGTACTGCGAGAACAAACGCCAGGATCACCTGGCCTTCCAGCAAGAGATCCACGCCCGCGAATACCGCTGGTTTCTCTGACTCAACCGCCATGGAATCACCGATGACCGACCAAAGCGCCCCGGCCCTCAAGGACATCTTCAACGTCGAACGTCTGCAACACATCGCCACTGAAATGACGGCGGTGTACCCCGCATTCGACGCCAGAGGCTTCCTCAAGCACGCCACTGCCGGGCTGGCCGAGCTGTCGGTGATGCAACGTATGGCGCGGGTCAGCGAAAGCCTGCACGCAGTGATCCCGCTGGATTACCCGCAAAGCCTCACGCTGCTCTACGCCCTGGCGCCGCGCCTGAACAGCGGCTTTGTCAGCCTGTTCCTGCCGCACTACGTGGCGAGTTACGGCCTGGCCGACTTCAAGCGCTCCATGGCTGCGCTCAAGCACTTCACCACGTTCGGCTCGGCCGAATTCGCCATTCGCCATTTTTTGCTGCACGACTTTGCGCGCACCCTGGCGGTGATGCAGCAGTGGTCGCGGGATGACAACGACCACGTACGCCGCCTGGCCAGCGAAGGTTCGCGGCCGCGTTTGCCGTGGTCGTTTCGCCTGGCCAACGTGCAGGCCAACCCCGCGTTGTGTGCCTCGATCCTCGACAACCTCAAGGCCGACCCGAGCCTCTACGTGCGCAAGTCCGTGGCCAACCACCTCAACGACATCACCAAGGACCACCCCGACTGGGTGCTTGGCCTGATCGAAGGCTGGTCGCTGGATAACCCCCACACTGCCTGGATCGCCCGCCATGCGTTGCGCAGCCTGATCAAGCAAGGCAACACCCGCGCACTGACGCTCATGGGCGCGGGGGCCAGAGCTGAAGTGAACATTCATCATCTGAGCGTGACGCCGGCGGTGATCAGGCTGGGGGAACGGATAAGCCTGTCGTTCAACCTGGAATCCACGGCGGCCACTGCACAGAAACTGGTGGTGGACTACGCCATCGACTACGTCAAAAGCGCCGGGCACAGCGCGAGCAAAGTGTTCAAGCTCAAGGCGTTTACGCTGGGGGCCGGGGAACAGCAGCGCATCAGCCGCGAGCAGCACATCCGTGAACTGACCACGCGCAAGCACTATCCTGGTCGGCATGTGGTGCATGTGATGGTGAATGGCGAAAGGCTCGGCAGTGCTGCATTCGAATTGCGCGATTGAACCAACAGCAGAGGCCCCATGTGCGGGCTTATCCCCGATAGCTATAGGTATCTACACAGCTCTTAAAGGCAGACACATAACGCTGTGGTGAGCGGGCTTGCCCCGCGCTGGGCTGCGCAGCGGCCCCAAAACGTTCACTTCGATTGATTCTGGCACTCTGCGGCGACTTTGTTGGGGCTGCTGCGCAGCCCAGCGCGGGGCAAGCCCGCTCACTACAACAGCCCATTTGCCATAGATTCAGCATCCACGGGAAGTTCGATAGCCGTAGGTATCTACACAACTCTTAAAGGCAGATACATAACGCTGTGGTGAGCGGGCTTGCCCCGCGCTGGGCTGCGCAGCGGCCCCAAAACGTTCACCTCGATTGATTCTGGCACTCTGCGGCGACCTTGTTGGGGCTGCTACGCAGCCCAGCGCGGGGCAAGCCCGCTCACTACAACAGCTCATTTGCCATAGATTCAGCATCCACGGGAAGTTCGATAGCCGTAGGTATCTACACAACTCTATAAAGGCAGATACATAACGCTGTGGTGAGCGGGCTTGCCCCGCGCTGGGCTGCGAAGCGGCCCCAAAACGTTCACCTCGATTGATTCTGGCACTCTGCGGCGACCTTGTTGGGGCTGCTACGCAGCCCAGCGCGGGGCAAGCCCGCTCACTACAACAGCCCATTTGCCATAGATTCAGCATCCACGGGAAGTTCGATAGCCATAGGTATCTACACAGCTCTTAAAGGCAGACACATAACGCTGTGGTGAGCGGGCTTGCCCCGCGCTGGGCTGCGAAGCGGCCCCAAAACGTTCACCTCGATTGATTCTGGCACTCTGCGGCGACCTTGTTGGGGCCGCTGCGCAGCCCAGCGCGGGGCAAGCCCGCTCACTACAACAGCTCATTTGCCATAGATTCAGCATCCACGGGAAGTTGTGTGGACACCCATGCCCCGATGGCGGTGGTTCAGTTGGAACATCTGTGACAGACACCCAGCCATCGGGGGCAAGTCGAATCGTCGCACCGCCGTCCCACATTTTTCACCCGGTTTCTTCAGTCAAGGTTCGCCCAGCAGCAACCCCTGCTCCCGCGCGCACAGCTCCACCACGTAGTCCCACAACACCCGCAGCCGCACCGATTTGTGCAGCTCCCGACGCGAACTGATCCAGTAGCTGCGCTGGATGCCCTCCCCCGGCAGTAACGCTACCAAATCCTTGTCGCCGGCGGCCATAAAGCACGGCAGCACTGCAATCCCCAACCCGGAGCGCGCCGCTTGATGCTGGGCGATCACGCTGGTGCTGTGGAACACCACCTTTGGGTTGCGGCAAAAACTGCTGAGGAATTTCAGTTCCTGGCTGAACAGCAGGTCGTCCACGTAATCGATCCATGAATGGGCGGCGAGGTCTTCGCGCTTTTCGATCGGCGGGTTGCGTTCCAGGTAGGCGCGGCTGGCGTAGAGCGCCAGGCGGTAGTCGGTGAGCTTGCGCGTGACCAGTTGATCGACGCTGGGGCGTTCCAAATGGATGCTGATTTCCGCTTCGCGATTGAGGATGCTGACAAAACGCGGCACGGCGACCAACTCCACTTCCAGCCCTGGGTATCGCTCAAACAACCCGCCCATGCGACTGGCCAGGAACATCACCCCCAGGCCTTCGGCTACGCCCAGGCGAATCTTGCCCAGGGGCGCGGCGGAATGGGTGAGTTCGTCTTCGGCCAGCAACGCGACGTTTTCCATGGCTTCGGCGTGCTTGAGCAAGGCTTCGCCGGAAGGCGTCAGCTCGTAGCCCTGGGCATGCTGCACGAACAACGCGGTGCCGAGGCTTTTCTCGATGGCCTCAATGTGCCGGGCCACCGTGGCGTGGGTGGTTTTAAGGCGCTGCGCGGCCGTGAGCAGCCGGCCGCTGCGCTGCAGCTCGAGAAAGTATCGCAGGTCGTTCCAGTCGAACATGTCGCCTCCATTCCATCAGCCAGGGCAGCGCTGTTTAAAAACGCACAGCAGCTGGGCAAAAACTAACATTTTTAAGACGAAAACTAACAACTAGGATGGAACCAATAAGAAAAACAAGCGAGACCTTCAGATGCCCCTTGCAACTGCTGAATACGATTACATCGTGGTAGGCGCCGGCCCCGCTGGCTGCCTGCTGGCCAATCGATTGTCCGCCAACCCCGCCCACCGCGTGCTGCTACTCGAAGCCGGTGGCCGCGACAACTATCCCTGGATCCATATCCCCGTCGGCTACCTGTTCTGCATCGGCAACCCGCGCACCGACTGGTGCTTCAAGACCGAAGCCCAGGAAGGCCTGCAAGGCCGTGCCCTGAGTTACCCACGGGGCAAAGTGCTAGGCGGTTGTTCATCCATCAACGGCATGATCTACATGCGCGGCCAGGCCCAGGACTACGACGGTTGGGCAGCAGAAGGCAACCCAGGCTGGGCCTGGAAAGACGTGCTGGCGCTGTTCAAACAGAGCGAAAACCATTTTGCCGGCGCTTCGCAGTTCCACAGCGATGGCGGTGAATGGCGTGTCGAGCAACAACGGCTGTCGTGGCCGATCCTGGATGCCTTTCGCGAGGCGGCGGCGCAGAGCGGCATTGCCAATATCAACGACTTCAACCAGGGCGATAACGAGGGCTGCGGGTACTTCCAGGTCAACCAGAAAGCCGGGGTGCGCTGGAATGCAGCCAAGGCGTTTCTCAAACCGATTCGCCAACGCCCCAATCTCACGGTCCTCACCGAAGTGGAAGTCGACCGCGTGGTCCTGGAAAACGGCCGCGCCTCGGCAGTGGTCGGGCGTCAAAGCGGCCAGCAAATGAGCTGGAAGACGCGCAAGGAGATCGTGCTGTGTGCCGGCTCCGTGGGCTCGCCGGGTATTGTGCAACGTTCCGGCATCGGCCCCTCCAGCGTGCTCAAACCGCTGGGCATTGATGTGCTGCATGAACTGCCGGGCGTTGGCGGCAACTTGCAGGACCACCTGCAACTGCGCCTGATCTACAAGCTGGAAAACGCCCGCACCCTGAACCAGATCGCCGGCACCGTATGGGGCAAAATGGGCATGGGCCTGCGTTACCTGTATGACCGCAGCGGCCCGCTGTCGATGGCGCCCAGCCAGCTCGGCGCATTTGCCCGTTCGGGGCCGGAGCAGACCTCGGCCAACCTCGAATACCACGTGCAGCCACTGTCCCTGGAGCGCTTCGGCGAACCGCTGCACGCATTCCCGGCGTTTACCGCATCCGTCTGCGACCTACGTCCGCAAAGCCGTGGCCGCATTGATATCCGCTCGGCCAACCCGGCGGACGCACCATTGATCCGGCCCAACTACCTCAGCCACCCGCAGGACTTGCGGGTGGCCGCCGATGCCATTCGCCTGACCCGACGCATCGTCGCCGCGCCGGCCCTGAGCCAGTTCAAGCCGGTGGAATACCTGCCCGGCGATTCGCTGCAAACCGAAGAAGAACTGCACGAAGCCGCCGCTCGTATCGGCACGACGATCTTCCACCCGGTGGGCACCTGCCGCATGGGCAGCGACAAAGACGCCGTGGTCGATGCGCAACTGCGCGTGCATGGCGTACCCGGCCTGCGTATCGCAGATGCCTCGGTTATGCCGCGCATCACTTCCGGCAACACCTGCTCACCCACGCTGATGATCGCGGAGAAAGCAGCGCAGCTGATCCTTTCACCGAACACCGTAGGAGCGAGCTTGCTCGCGAAAAACGCAACAGCACCGCGCTCATCCAGGTTCCCCGCGTAATCGTTGACGATTTTCGCGAGCAAGCTCGCTTCTACAGAGGAACGGAAACAGACCGGCGCCGAGGTTGGCGCCGACAGTGGAACAACAATAAATAATCACTGTGAGGGCTACCCGATGTCAGAACATGCTCAAACCCTGGGCTCGACGGTCAACACCGCGAGCACTGCCAACGATTCAAAAAAAGTCATCTTCGCCTCGTCCCTGGGGACGGTGTTCGAGTGGTATGACTTTTTCCTCTACGGCGCCCTGGCTGCCGTGATCAGCAAACAGTTCTTTGCCGGGGTCAACGACACCACGGCGTTTATCTTTGCCCTGATGGCCTTTGCCGCCGGCTTTGTGGTGCGCCCGTTCGGCGCACTGGTGTTCGGGCGCCTGGGCGACATGATCGGGCGCAAGTACACCTTCCTCGTCACCATCATCCTGATGGGCGTCGCCACCTTCTGCGTCGGGCTGCTGCCGACCTACGCGAGCATCGGCATCGCGGCGCCGATCATCCTGATCGTGCTGCGCATGCTGCAAGGCCTGGCGCTGGGCGGCGAGTACGGCGGCGCAGCCACCTACGTGGCCGAACATGCGCCGGCCGGCAAACGTGGCCTCAACACCAGTTGGATTCAATCCACGGCGACCATCGGCCTGTTGCTGTCGCTGCTGGTGGTGCTGGCCTGCCGTTACTTCACCGGTGACCAGTTCGAAGTGTGGGGCTGGCGGATTCCGTTCCTGTTTTCCATCGTACTGCTGGGCATTTCCACCTGGATCCGCATGAGCCTGCACGAGTCACCGGCCTTTCTGAAAATGAAAGAGGAAGGCAAGGCCAGCAAGGCACCGATCCGTGAGTCGTTCGGCAAATGGGAAAACCTCAAGGTGGTGCTGATTGCGCTGTTCAGCATCAACGGTGGGCAAGCGGTGACCTTTTACGCCTCGCAGTTCTATGTGCTGTTTTTCCTCACGCAGTTCCTGAAGATGGACCCGGCGTTGGCCAACATGCTGCTGATTATCAGCGTAGTGATCGGCGCGCCGTTCTTCATCTTCTTTGGCTGGCTGTCGGACAAGGTCGGGCGCAAGCCGGTGCTGATGCTCGGCCTGCTGCTGGCGACCGTGTTGTACTTCCCGATCTTCAAGAGCCTGGCGCACTACACCAACCCGGCGATGGACCAAGCCAGCCAACAGGCACCGATCACCGTGCTGGCCGACCCAGCCACCTGTACCTTCCAGTTCGATCCGGTGGGCAAGGCGAAATTTGACAGCCCGTGCGACAAGGTCAAGACCTTCCTGGTCAAGCAAGGCCTGCCCTACAGCAGCGCCGCCGCACCCGCCGGCAGCCCGGTGCAGGTGAGCGTGGGCGAAGTGCGTATCGACGGTTTTGACGAAAAAGCCCTGCGTGGCGCCGTGACCCTGGCCGGTTACCCGACTTCGGCGGATGTGGCCCAGGTCAACAAAGTCATGGTGGTGGTGCTGATCGTGGCGCTGATCCTGATCGCGGCGATGTGCTATGGCCCGTTGGCGGCGCTGATGGTGGAATTGTTCCCAACGCGTATCCGCTACACCTCGATGTCCCTGCCCTACCACATCGGTAACGGCTGGTTTGGCGGGTTCCTGCCGACGGTGTCGTTTGCGCTGGTGGTGTACACCGGGGATATCTTCTATGGCTTGTGGTACCCGGTGGTGATTACCGGGGTGAGCCTGATCGTGGGGTTGTTCTGCCTCAAAGAAACGCGGCACGTGGATATTGATAATAATTAAGCAGCTACAAGCGGCAAGCTACAAGCGGCAAGCTACAAGCGGCAAGTCAGAGCGAATCGGCATTGACTTGCGGCTTGTAGCTTGAAACTTAAAGCTGTACATCCATACAGATAACGGTTGATCAATTCCCTTCTTATGCCCATCCTGCTCTCCATTCAACTGTGTAAAGAATGGGCTGACCATGCGGCTGTACCTCTGTGAAAAACCCTCCCAGGCCAAGGATATCGCGGCCGTGCTCGGCGCCAGTCGCCGGGGTGACGGCTGCTGGCTGGGCAATGGGGTCACTGTCACCTGGTGCATCGGTCACCTGCTGGAAACCGCCCCGCCCGACGCCTACGACGCCAAGTACAAACGCTGGGTGCTGGCCGACCTGCCGATCGTCCCGGAAAAATGGAAAATGCTGGTCAAGCCCAAGACCGCCAGCCAATTCAAGGCGGTCAAGCGCCTGCTCGGGGAAGCCCAGGAACTGGTGATCGCCACCGATGCCGACCGTGAGGGCGAGATGATCGCCCGTGAACTGGTGGAGCATTGCCGCTATCGCGGGCCGATCCAGCGGTTGTGGCTGTCGGCGCTGGACGATGCCTCCATTCGCAAGGCCCTGGCCGCGCTCAAGCCCGGCGCGCAGACCTTCAGCCTGTATCACTCGGCCCTTGGCCGCTCCCGCGCCGACTGGCTGATCGGCATGAACATGAGCCGCCTGTTTACCCTGCTGGGGCGTCAGTCCGGCTATCAAGGCGTACTGCCGGTGGGCCGGGTGCAAACCCCGACCTTGCGCCTGGTGGTGGACCGCGATCGCAGCATCGCCGATTTTGTGCCCGTGGCGTACTGGGCCATCGATGTGGACCTGCGCCACGACCGCATGACATTCACCGCGCAATGGCGCGCTGCCGAAGACGCCTGCGACGATCAAGGCCGCTGCCTCAACCCGCAACTGGCCCGTGAAGCCGCCGACGCCATGACCAACGCCGCCAGCGCACGCCTGGTGAAACTTCGCACCGAACGCATGCGTGAAGTGGCGCCGCTGCCCTTCGACCTGGGCACCCTGCAGGAAATCTGCTCCAAGAAACTCGGCCTCGGCGCCCAGGAAACCCTGGATATCGCCCAGTCCCTCTACGAAACCCACAAGGTCATCACCTACCCGCGAAGCGACTGCGGCTACCTGCCCGTGAGCCAGCACAGCGAGGCACCGAAGATTCTTGCCGCGCTGGGCCGCGCCGACGCGGCGGTCAACGAGCTGATGCCCCATATCGACCCCCAGCGCCGTTCCAGGGCCTGGAACGACGCCAAGGTCAGCGCCCACCACGGCATCATTCCCACCGGCGCCGGCAAAGATGTGGGGCAGCTCACGGGCAAGCATCGTGCGGTGTACACGCTGATTCGTGCGCGCTACCTGGCGCAGTTCCTGCCCAACCATGAATACGACCGCACCCAGGCGGATTTCGACTGCGCTGGCTTTGCCTTGCGCGCGGTGGGCAAGGTGGTGATCGAAGCGGGCTGGAAACGCGCCCTGCCCGAAGCACTGGCGCCGACCAAGGGTCGTGAAGCGCCCGCACCACAAGCCTTACCCGCCTTGGGACAGGGCCAGGACTATGCCGTGGCCAAGGTCCATCTCAAGGACTTGTGGACCCAACCGCCCAAACCCTTTACCGAAGGCGACCTGATCAAGGCGATGAAAAATGTCGCCAAGCTGGTGGAAGACCCGCTGCTCAAGCAAAAACTCAAGGACACCACCGGTATCGGCACTGAGGCCACCCGCGCCGGGATTATCCAAGGGCTGCTCGACCGAGGTTACCTGGTGAAAAACGGCAAGGCGCTGTCGGCCACACCGGCGGCGTTCAGCCTGATCGACGCTGTGCCCAGGGCCATTGCCGACCCTGGCACCACCGCCATCTGGGAACAGGCGCTGGACATGGTGCAAAGCGGTGAAATGAGCCTGGAAGAATTTGTCGCCAAGCAGGCGGCGTGGATGAGCAAGCAGGTGGCGCGCTGCAATGGCATGCGCATGACCATTAGCGGCCCGGCCAGCCCGGCGGGTAAAGGCGCCGCACCGTGGAAAAAGAAGCGCAAGGCCGCCCCACGCAAGGCCGCCGCCAGCTCCAAGCGAGCTAAAAAGCCGACAAATGCTGGGTAAACACGGAAAAAATCCGGCGAATGACGTTTTTCGACGGGTTTAGCGCCGCTTTGGACCTTGCGGTGCCGCAGCCCGTCTAGGATTCTGTAGGTGACCCGCTGACGTCCCAATAACAACACCGGAGTGGCTGCCATGAAAACCGTCGCACAATTGCTCAAAGCCAAGGACCATAAAAACCAGGACGTCCATACGATCAAATGGGACCACACCGTGTTTGAAGCGCTGGTGCGGATGTCGGAAAAAAACGTCGGGGCCTTGCCGGTCGTCAAGGACGACGTGGTGGTGGGCATCATCAGCGAACGCGACTACGCACGTAAAATCATGCTCAAGGGGTTGTCGTCGGTCACCACCAAGGTCCACGAGGTGATGAGCTCCCCGGTGATCACCGTCGACACCCACAAAAGTGTCGAGGAATGCATGAATATCATGACCGACAGCCACCTGCGTCACTTGCCCGTGGTCGAGGACGGCAAACTGCTTGGCCTGTTATCCATCGGCGACTTGGTCAAAGAAGCCATCGCCGAGCAAGCCGACCTGATCAAGCAGCTGGAGCAATACATCCGCGGCGAATAGGGGATCCCATGCTCGACAGCCTGGAACATCAACAAGACCACCTCGACACCCTGCACCGCGCCATGGCCGAACGGCGCTTTCTGGTATTGACCGGTGCAGGTATCAGTACGTCGTCGGGCATCCCCGATTACCGCGACAATGAAGGTGTGCGCCGTGGCAAGGCGCCGATGATGTACCAGGAATTCCTCGCCACCGCGCAGGCACGCCGCCGCTACTGGGCGCGGGCGATGCTGGGCTGGCCGAGGGTGCGCATTGCCGAGCCGAACAAGGCGCACCTGGCGTTGGCGACGCTGCAACAGCATCAGCGCATCAGCGGGCTGATCACGCAAAACGTCGACACCCTGCATGATCAGGCTGGCAGCCGCGACGTGATCGAACTGCACGGCAGCCTGCATCGGGTGTTGTGCCTGGATTGCCAGCAACGCAGCGAGCGCGATGTGATCCAGCGCCTGATGGAAGGCCAGAATCCCTACCTGGCTGGCGTCGATGCGGTGCAGGCACCGGATGGCGATACCCTGCTTGATCCTGCGTTTGAAGCGCGCTTCCAAGTCCCCCACTGCCCCCATTGCAATGGCCAGCGGCTCAAGCCGGACGTGGTGTTTTTTGGCGAAAACGTCACCCAGGCCACAGCAGCCAAGGCGATGGCTGCGGTAGAGCACGCCGAGGGATTGCTGGTGGTGGGTTCATCGCTGATGGCGTATTCGGCGTTTCGCCTGTGCAAGGCCATGGTCGAACAAGGCAAACCGGTAATCGCCATCAACCTCGGCAAGACCCGCGGGGATGATTGGTTGCAGGTAAAGATCCAAGCGTCGTGCGAGCGGTTGTTACCCCTGCTTGCCGAACGATTGCGCTGACCAGCCGCAAGCCCGCTCGCCCCAAAGGCCCATTTACGGGTTGACCATTACCTCCAAAAAATGACGCCCAAGTCACGTTCTTCCGCATTCCCCCGTCCCCACGACAATTTATGTAGTGACAGAAAATATTCACTACATAATCGTTGACGTAACCTTTTTGTCCTTGCATTATCGAGACGTCTCCCGCATCGGGAGCGTTGGTAACACGTGTTTTGAAAGCGCTCGTCTGACCGCCGAGCTGTTTTTTCCGGATGTGCACTGCCCACAAGGCAGATTGATGAAGCTGACCTGCCCCGCAAGGGATGGGTACAAGGAGCTCAAACGCTGCTTGTCTTCGTTATGAAACCATGGCGTAGCCGTTCATTAGCAAGACTACATGCATCAGGTTCAAGACCCTGCCCGTATTCGGCAGACCGTCACTGACGCCCGGTTTTCAGAACCGGAGACAACTAAGCAGTTTTAACGGAATCAACTGATAGATCGCCAACTGGTCAAGGGGCTTACACATGAATCTGAACAACCAACCAACTATCGATGAATTGGCTGAGATGTTCGCAGCGCAGAAAGACACACTCGACGACCATATCCTGTGGATTGGCAAATCGGGCGAAGTGCAACTTGACTGCCTGGCGCCCAACACCGAAGAAGCCGAGTTTGACCGCACCAACCGTGAACTGGCAGCGCGCCTGAAGGTGTACCGCCGCGGCCAGGGTTATGTCGGCAAGAAGGCTGCGGCTGATCGCAACTTTATCGAGCAGGTCTTTCACACACTCAATACTGAATGGCAGAACCTTAAAGGCCATTCGCAGGTTAAAGTGATTGATAGATACTGCTGATCACTCAGCATTAAACATTCAAGCCCGCTCGTTAGTTCGAGCGGGCTTTTTAACTACCGTTTTATGACAATGCCGGAAACCGCCCCTTCCCCGCTTCATCTCGAAAAATATCAAACAACACTTGCGCCGCCGCCGACAACTCATGCCCCGGCTTGGTCAGCACACCAATCGGCCGCTCAATCACCGGACTGTTCAAGGTGATGCAATGGGCCCCCGCCTCTTCCATCTGTCGTGCACACAATGCAGGCACGGCACTGACGCCCAGGCCACTGGCAACCATCTTGCCCACCGTTGCCAGTTGATGGCTTTCCAGCGCCACGGGCAGTTTCATCTGCAAGGCGCCCAAATGCTCTTCCAGCATCACCCGGACTGTGGAGGGTCGCTGCAAGGTGATGAACGGCTGTTCCAGCAAGGTCGCCCAATCAATCTCGGCACACTGCGCCAGCGGTGAGTCGCCGGGCACCACTGCAATGAAGCGGTCCAGGTACAGTGGGGTAAACGCCAGTGACGAGCCTTCCGACGGCTCAAACGCGACGCCCAGCTCCACCTGACGGTCGCGCACCATCTCCAGTACCTGTTCATTGATCAAGTCGTGCACCGTCACATTCACCTGAGGGTAACGTGCACGGAATATCTTCAGGATCGGCGGCAGCAAATTGCCAGCAAACGATGGCATCGCCGCCACCGTGACCCGTCCACGTTGCAGGGTGAAGCGCTGACGCAGTTCGTCCTCGGTATTGTCCCAATCGGCAATCAGCCGCCGCGCCAGGGGCAACAGTGACTCGCCTTCCGGCGTCAGCGCGACGTTACGGGTGTTACGGCTGAACAAGCGGCCACCCAAGCCTTCTTCCAGGCCCTTGATGGTCAGGCTCAGCGCCGATTGAGAGAGGTGCAGGCGCTCGCAGGCGGCGGCAAAACTCAGGCTTTGGGCCACAGCGAGAAACGCACGCATCTGCTTAACGGTCATGGCGCTACTCCGAACGGCAATGGACTATGCTGTTTTCTAAATCAATCAACCTTAAAAAACAACTTAACAAATCAATCCGTCGGCGCAACACTCGATCCATTGGCAGACCCACACACAATAAATAGAGGTGCATATGGCAGGTTTCGATAAACGCGTGGCGTCCTACGAGGAAGCGCTGGCAGGCCTGGAAGACGGTATGACCGTGCTCTCCGGTGGTTTTGGCCTGTGCGGCATTCCAGAAAACCTCATCAATGAGATCAAGCGCAAAGGCACCCGCGACCTGACCGTGGTTTCCAACAACTGCGGCGTCGACGGTTTTGGCTTGGGCGTGCTGCTGGAAGAAAAGCAGATCAGCAAAGTGATCGCCTCCTACGTGGGTGAAAACGCCCTGTTCGAGAAGCAATTGCTCAGCGGCGAAATCGAAGTGGTGCTCACCCCTCAAGGCACCCTGGCAGAGAAAATGCGCGCAGGCGGTGCGGGCATCCCGGCGTTCTTCACCGCCACCGGCGTCGGCACACCGGTTGCCGACGGCAAGGAAACCCGTGAATTCAACGGTCGCCCGTACCTGATGGAAGAATCCATCACCGGCGACTTCGCCATCGTCAAAGGCTGGAAAGCCGACCACTTCGGCAACGTCATCTACCGCCACACCGCCCAGAACTTCAACCCGCTGGCCGCCACCGCCGGCAAGATCACCGTGGTCGAAGTCGAGGAAATCGTCGAACCGGGCGAGCTGGACCCGGCGCAGATCCACACTCCTGGCATCTACGTCGACCGGATCATCTGCGGCACGTTCGAGAAGCGCATCGAACAGCGCACCGTGCGCAAATAATCCGCCCCCAGCCCGAACAATAAGGACTCATAAAATGGCTCTTACCCGCGAACAAATGGCTCAACGCGTCGCCCGCGAAATGCAGGACGGTTTCTACGTAAACCTCGGCATCGGCATTCCAACCCTGGTGGCCAACTACATACCCGAAGGCATGGAAGTGATGCTGCAATCGGAAAACGGCCTGCTCGGCATGGGCCCGTTTCCCACCGAAGACACCATCGATGCCGACATGATCAACGCCGGTAAACAGACCGTCACCGCACGTGTCGGCGCCTCGATCTTCTCCTCTGCCGAATCCTTCGCGATGATTCGCGGCGGCCACGTCGACCTTACCGTACTCGGCGCGTTTGAAGTCGACGTACACGGCAACATCGCCTCGTGGATGATTCCCGGCAAATTGGTCAAAGGCATGGGCGGCGCCATGGACCTGGTGGCCGGCGCCGAAAACATCATCGTGATCATGACCCACGCGTCCAAGGACGGTGAGTCCAAGTTGCTCAGCCAATGCAGCTTGCCACTGACCGGCGCCAACTGCATCAAGCGTGTATTGACGGACCTGGCGTACCTGGAGATCGAAAATGGCGCTTTTGTCCTCAAGGAACGCGCACCTGGCGTCAGTGTTGAAGAGATTGTGAGCAAGACCGCCGGTAAACTGATCGTCCCGGACCACGTTCCAGAAATGCACTTCCAGTGAGGACAGATTCCATGCAAGACGTCGTGATTGTTGCTGCCACCCGCACCGCCGTGGGCAGCTTCCAGGGTTCACTGGCCAGCATCCCGGCGCCGGAACTGGGCGCCGCCGTGATCCGTCGCCTGCTGGAGCAGACCGGCCTGGACCCGGCCCAAGTGGATGAAGTGATCCTCGGCCAGGTGCTCACCGCCGGCAGCGGCCAGAACCCCGCGCGCCAGGCTTCGATCCTCGCCGGCCTGCCCCATGCGGTACCTGCCCTGACGCTGAACAAGGTCTGCGGCTCGGGCCTCAAGGCCTTGCACCTCGGCGCCCAGGCCATCCGTTGCGGCGACGCAGACGTGATCATCGCCGGTGGCATGGAAAACATGAGCCTGGCCCCGTACGTATTGCCCGCCGCGCGCACCGGCTTGCGCATGGGCCACGCCAAGATGATCGACAGCATGATCACCGACGGCCTGTGGGACGCGTTCAACGACTACCACATGGGCATCACCGCCGAGAACCTGGTGGACAAGTACGGCATCAGCCGTGAAGCCCAGGACGCCTTCGCTGCCGCCTCCCAGCAAAAAGCCAGTGCGGCCATCGACGCCGGGCGCTTTGCGGACGAAATCACACCGATCCTTATCCCCCAGCGCAAGGGTGATCCAGTCGCCTTCGCCGTGGATGAACAGCCTCGCGCCGGCACCACCGCCGACTCCCTGGCCAAGCTCAAGCCGGCCTTCAAGAAAGACGGCAGCGTCACCGCTGGCAACGCCTCCAGCCTTAATGACGGCGCCGCCGCCGTGCTACTGATGAGTGCCGACAAGGCCAAGGCACTGGGCTTGCCGGTACTGGCGCGCATCGCCAGCTACGCCAACGCCGGCGTCGACCCGGCGATCATGGGCATCGGCCCAGTCTCGGCCACCCGTCGTTGCCTGGATAAAGCCGGCTGGAAGCTCAGCGACCTGGACCTGATCGAAGCCAACGAAGCCTTCGCCGCTCAAGCATTGGCCGTGGGCAAAGAGTTGGAATGGGACGCTGAGAAGGTCAACGTCAACGGCGGCGCGATCGCCATCGGCCACCCCATCGGCGCCTCAGGCTGCCGCGTGCTGGTGACCCTGCTGCATGAAATGATCAAGCGCGATGCCAAGAAAGGTCTGGCAACGCTGTGCATCGGCGGTGGCCAGGGCGTAGCCCTGGCTCTGGAACGCAGCTGATATTGACGATCGTGCGTGTGTGTTGAAGGGCTTGTTGTGGTGAGCGGGCTTGCCCCGCGCCGGGCTGCGTAACGGCCCTTTTCACAAGAGCAACACACGAAAGGCCCGGTTCCACAAAAACCGGGCCTTTCCTTTACACAGCTTTCCTGAAGAAACACACTCCAAATGTGGGGTGGGGCTTCATCACCTGTCAGATTGAGGCACGGCAAACACCGCATTCGCCCGCGCCACTACCTTCTCCCCCACCTGCAAACTCACCGTCCCAAACGCCATTTGCCGCCCTCGCTTGTGATGCTCCAACCGCACCACAATCCACTCCCCAACCTGCACCGCCCCCAGGTAATCAACCGTCATACTCGCCGTAATCAGCGGCAACGGCGGCTCACTGGAAAACGCCATCGCATAGCCCATGCCAATATCCGCCAACGTCGCCAGTACCCCGCCATGTACCGTGCCGCGACCGTTGGCATGGCGATTGTCAGCCCGCAAGCCGACCTCCAGTTGCAGGCCTTCCCCCCGGCAATACGCCGGGCCAAGCAGATCAAGCAGCGGGCTACTACGGGGCAGTGGGACAAAGCCTTCGGGCACGGCGTGGGCAATCATGGCGGGTTCTTCCTTGGCGTCAGGCCTGAGATGTACCCCAGCCCTTCTGCGGTAGCCATCACCATCAGCCGTGCAAATCTTGCACGATACTTTGCGTTAATCCGCCAGACCCGCTTTAATCGCCGCCCATTTCCCCGCACACCTCAAGGAACTGCAATGCGCCATCTGGACGGCAACCTTCGCCCGCTTCGCGTGCCTCTCGTGTTCTTGTTGACCAGCCTGCTACTGGTCGGCTGCTCACCAAAGGACCACTCCCGTGCCGCCGCGTTCAGTGGCGAACAAGGCCGGGCCGGCGCACAACTGGCCTATGAGCATGAACTCACCCTGGCCCTGCCCGGCACCCTGCTTGCACCGCGCATGCAGGCCACCCGCGAAGCCTGCGAGACTGCACGCTTCGGCGCCTGCAATATCCTAGGCATTACCGAAGATGGTAATGGTGGCGAGATCATCCTGCGCATCGCGCCCACCGGTGTAGAACCAATGGTCGCCATGGCGGCGGAAGGCGGCACACTCGGCCAGCGCATCACCACCGCCGAGGACCTGGCCGATGCAGTGTCCGATGTCCATCGCCGCCAGGAGCGCTTGCAAGCGCAGCAGCAACGCCTCGACGAACTGGCCAAGCGCAAGGACATCACCGTCAGCGACCTGATCGCCTTGAGCAAGGAACAGGCCGGGATCGAAAACGACCTGCAGGCACTGGCCCAGATTGCCGCTGGCCAGCAGCGCCGCCTGGATACCAACCGCGTCACCCTCAACTTCCGCTCTTCGGACGGCGCGAACCAACCGTCACGCTTGAGTCGGATGTTCAGCAACCTGGGCACGAACATGGTGGAAGGCACAGCCGACGCCCTGGAGCGCGCCAGCTATGTACTGCCCTTCGTGATCCTGGCGTTCCCGGTGGTGTGGTTGTGGGTATGGCTGTGGCGCAAGTTTGTGCGGCGCCGCCCCTGATCAGCGCTTCATACAGCGCTGATAGCGCTCATCCACGCGCTTGGCGAACCACGCCGTGGTGAGGTTGCGGGTGATCTTCGGGCTTTTGAGTACGATGCCCGGCAGGATCGCCCGTGGCATTGGCTTTCCATTCGCCTTGTCGGCCAGGGCAAACACACGCGTGTAAAGCGTGGTGTCCTCAAAACCCAACTGATCGCCGCGCTCCAGCTGGCTGCGGATACTGGGGTTACGCATATCCAGCTTGGCGCCCAAGGCGCGCACCGCCAATTCGGTGGTGCCGGGCAGCAGTGAGCCGTAGCGAATCAAATCCCCATCCAGCGCCAACTCGGTGCCCGAAGCGCGGCTGACGGCAGCCTGGAACGCTGCATTGCGGCTGGCATACCAGCCCGCATTGAAGTCGGCAAAGCGGTACAGCGGCTGGTCGTAGTGCACTGGGTAACCGAGCAAGTGCGCGATGCCGAAGTACATGCCGCCGCGCCGAGTGAACACCTCACGACGAATCGAGCCATCCACCGTGTAGGGATAGCCCCGCGCCTGCTTCTGTGCAAACTCGATGCTGACCTGCATCGGGCCAGCGGTGTGCACCGGGTTGAAACCAGCAAACAGTGTATTGCCCAGCGGCACCATGCTGATGAAGTCGTCGAAGATGCCACTGAGGTCTTTCTCGGTGCGTGCGGCACTCAACCGGTCGGCGTAGGACTTGCCGCTGGGCGACTTCAATTGCAGCGCGCTGCGCACCACGAAGGCTGGCACATGCACCTTGCCGGCGCGGCGCAGGATTTCGTCCTGGGCGATCTTGCCCAAACCGGGCACGGGCGGATCGACCTGATAGGTGGACTCCTGCTCCGTCACCGCCAGCACAGCGCAGATATTCTCGGTGCTGGGGTAGATTTTCTGGGTGTCGAAAGCCGTGTAGATATCCTGAACCCAACCATTGCGATCAGCCACCTTGGCCGGGAGCAGGCGCACAATCTGCGCCTTCACCTCGGCCTCGCTGCGTTCCGGTTGTTGCGGACCGCGTGAGGTGGAGCAACCGGCCAGCACCCACAAGGGGATAAGGCACAGGATCAGGCGGCGTGAGGACATGGGGCTTTCCTTGAAGAGCAATGGGCCGGGCGTTGCGGATATGGACCGGTAAGTCTAACGCGGGTTCGCCAACCTGCCCTCTCGCCAGCGCGGGCCGAACGTGACAGGATCTGTCATCGCTCATTCGTACAAGGCGTTTGAATGCGATGCTCAGCCTGAACTTCCTCATCACGTGCCTGATCGTCGTGCGGATCCCCGGCACAGGCGTGATCTACACCATTTCCACAGGCCTGACCGCCGGCAAGCGTGCCAGCGTATACGCGGCTCTCGGCTGCACTGGCGGGATCATTGCGGGTGCAGAACTGGTTGCGCCGCAGTTTTGCAGCAGCGTTTGCCGGGCTGGGGTTGAATTTGGCGCTCGCACAGCGCTAAAGGTTTTGAGGCTGACGAAAGCCGCTGAAACCTCCCACATAAGCGTCAGATGAGCTCTACATCCCTGCCCTGAAAACCTCTGCAAAGTCCCTCGCCTGAATACACAGTGCGAGGGATTGCAGATGGTTGTTTTCGTAAAAAACCTGGTTAGTACGATGCAGGACGTGGCGACAAATCCCAAGGGGGATGCTGTTGCCGCCTCGGATAAGACCTTGACTAACGGACGCCTGGTGTCGACGGTCACCGGCGAAGTATTGCTCACTCTCGTCGATGGTTCGTTGGACGGAATTTTGCCGTTCGAGTGGACCCGGCTGTACTGCACCCGTGCGGTGGAAGTGGATGCGGGGCTGGGATTCGGCTGGCGTCATTCGCTGGCGCATCGGCTTGTCGTCTCAGGCGATGCTGTGGTGTGGACGGACCACGAACATCGCTCCATCACCCTGCCCTCGCCCACTGTTTCCAGACCGGCGATCACCAATAGCCTGGCGCAAGCAGCGATTTACCTGGGGGCTTTTCCAGATGAATTAGTGCTGGCCCACGCATCGCGGTTTTATCACTTTCGCGACGAGGTGTTGGTCTCGATCAGCGATGCGTATGGCAACCGGCTGCGGATTTACCGGGATTATTTAGGGCGTATTGAGCGGCTGGACAACGCCGCGGGGCGCTCGCTGTTCTTGCGTTATGAATCAAGCCGCATCGTGGCGGTGGACTACCAGGTCCAACGGGCCAAGGAACATGAACCTTGCGCCTGGGTCACCAGGCAGCGTGTTGTTTCCTACACCTATGACGACATCGGCCGACTGGTTTGTGCAACCAATGCGATAGGCGAAAGCGAGGTGTATCACTACGACGATCAGCACGTCATTCTCGAGCACAGGCTGGCCGGTGGGGCGAGTTTCTTTTGGGCGTGGGAACGGTCTGGCAAGGAGGCGCGATGTGTCCGGCATTGGGCCAGTTTTTCGCAGATGGACACGCGGTATGCCTGGGGGGATGACGGCCGCGTTATCGTTCATAGCGCCGATGGCAGTCAGGAAGTGCATGTCCATGACAACCGGGCGCGATGGGTACAGCGCATCGATGCAAACGGCGCCCAGCATTTCAAATCCTACGATGACAAGGGTCGGTTGACGGTCGAACAGAATCCACTAGGCGCGGTGACAGCGCATCAATACGACGAAGCTGGGGGCTTGGTGGCGCTGTTTCCGGGAGACGATGAGCCGACGTGCTACGAGCATGACAACGGTTTCGTACGGGTTGTGCGGCAAGGTTCAGCGGTTTGGACGTATGAGCGCAATGATCAGGGCGACGTTACACGTAAGACCGACCCTGATGGCCATATCACCGACTATAGCTACAACCGATATGGGCAACTGGTTGGCGTTTGGTATCCCGATCACAGTTGTCAGCGGTTAGTGTGGAATGAACGCGGCCAGTTGGTTGAAGAACAACTGCCCAATGGCGGCCTCAAGCGTTATCGCTACGACGACCTAGGCCGGCAGATTGCCTACGAGAATGAACAGGGCGCGCTGACTCAGTATAAGTGGGACAGCGTAGGTCGGTTAGTTCGCATCGTGCTTCCCGGCGGTGCAACGCGGGAATACAGCTACAACCCCTACGGAAAAATAACCACCGAACGCGATGAACTGGGCCACGTCACCCGCTACGAATACGCCGACGGCCTGCACCTGATCAGCCGCCGCATCAACGCTGACGGCACCCAGGTCAAGTACCGCTACGACAACGTGCAGTTACTGCTGAGCGAGATTGAAAACGAAGTTGGCGAAACCTACCGACTGGATTACCACCCCAACGGCCTGATCCAACAGGAAATCGGCTTTGACGGTCGGCGCACAGCCTACGCCTACGACCTCAACGGCAACCTGCAGGAAAAAACCGAATATGGCGACGATGGCAGCCAGCTAATAACCCATTACCAGCGCGACCACGCCGGTCGTCTCGTAAGAAAAAACCTGCCCGACGGTAACAAAATCGACTACACCTACGACCGGCGGGGAAACCTGCTTAGCGTTGACGACGGCCACTGGGCTCTCGCCTACGAATACGACACCCAAAACCGCCTCATCGCCGAGCACCAAGGCTGGGGCACCTTGCACTACGGCTACGACGCTTGCGGCCAGCTTCAACACCTGCGCCTGCCGGACGACAATCGTCTCACCTTCAACCATGACAAAGGCGGTTATCTCGCCACCGTCGAGTTGAATGGCAAAACGCTCACCTCGCATCTGTTCAACGCTGGCCGTGAACACCAACGTGGTCAAGGCAAGCTGCTCAGCGGTTACCAATACGACAAGCATGGGCGCCTGTTCCATCACGGAGTCTGCAACGTCGAAGGCGCTCTGTACCGCCGCCACTACAGCTACGACAACTCCGGCAACCTCACCCGCCTGTTCGACACCCGCAAAGGCGACCATCACTACCACTACGACTCGCTCAACCGCCTGACCCGCGCCGACCACTCACAAGACCTGCAGGAACGCTTCGGCCACAACCCGGCCGGCAACCTGCTCATGCAAGACCGCCCCGGCCCCGAGATTGTCACCGGCAACCGCCTGATGATCCAAGGCGACCGGCACTATGACTACGACGCGTTCGGCAACCTGATCAGTGAACGCCGAGGCAACGGCCATCAACTCGTCACCGAGTACCACTACGACTGCCAGCATCGGTTGATCGGCCTTACCCAACCCAACGGCCAAACCGCCCGCTACCGTTACGACCCGTTTGGGCGGCGCATCAGCAAGACCGCTGGCGATTTAACAACGGAGTTTTTCTGGCAAGGCGACAAGCTGATTGCCGAGCATCAAGCGGATCGTCATCGAAGCTTTGTCTATGAGCCAGACAGCTTTCGCCCCTTGGCTTTGCTGGAAGGATTTGGCCCGGACGAAACCCAGCCCTATCACTATCAACTCGACCACCTCGGTACACCGCAGGAACTCACCGACCCACAGGGCAAGTTCGTCTGGTCCGCCCACTACCGCGCCTACGGCCAGATCAGCCGTCTGGACATCGAGAAAGTCGACAACCCACTGCGCTTTCAAGGCCAATACTTCGACCTGGAAAGTGGGCTGCATTACAGCCGCCATCGCTACTACGATCCAGGTTTGGGTCGTTACTTGACGCAGGGTCCAGTGAAGTTGGCCGGCGGGATCAACGTGTACCGGTACGCGCCCAACCCGACGGGATGGGTGGACCCGTTAGGGTTGAGTTGCTGATCTCAACAGTGCTTGCCGAAAACCAAGAAAAAAAGCAAACGGCTCAACGTAGAGGATTAACAGGCAGGGCGAACGACCCACGTTGCTCGCCCTACCTGTTAAGTGCCGCCCTTAGATCCCAGCCAATGCCAGATCCATCGCAAAGTACGTAAAGATCAGGTCCGCACCCGCGCGCTTGATCGATCCCAAGGTCTCACGCACTACGCGATCTTCATCGATCGCCCCAGCCTGGGCACCAAACTTGATCATCGCGTATTCACCGCTCACCTGGTACGCCGCCACCGGCAGGCGTGAGGCTTCGCGGATGTCGCGGATGATGTCGAGGTAGGCACCGGCCGGCTTGACCATCAGCGCGTCTGCGCCTTCCTGTTCATCGAGCAGCGATTCACGCACGGCTTCGCGGCGGTTCATCGGGTTCATCTGGTAGCTTTTGCGGTCGCCCTTAAGCGCGCTGCCGCCGGCTTCGCGGAACGGGCCGTAGAGGGCCGAGGCGAATTTGGTGGAGTAGGCCATGATCGGAATGTGGGTAAAACCGGCGTCATCCAGGGCACGGCGGATGGCCTGGACCTGGCCGTCCATCGCAGCCGACGGGGCGATCACGTCGGCGCCGGCGCGGGCCGCGGCCACGGCTTGTTTACCGAGGTTGACCAGGGTCGCGTCGTTGTCGACATGGGCGCCGTGCATCACGCCGCAGTGGCCGTGGTCGGTGTATTCGCAGAAGCAAGTGTCGGACATGACGATCATTTCCGGCACAACGTCCTTGATGATCGAGGACATGCGCGAGACCAGGCCGCGCTCTTTCCAAGTGTCGCTGCCGCTGGCGTCCAGGTGGTGGGACACACCGAAGGTCATCACCGACTTGATGCCTGCACGCGCATAGCGCTCGATCTCGGCGGCCAGCTTCTTCTCGGGAATGCGTTGCACGCCCGGCATGCTGGTGATCGGCACGAAATCGTCGATTTCTTCTTCGACGAAAATCGGCAGCACCAGGTCGTTGAGGGTGAACTCGGTTTCCTGGAACAAGCCACGCAGCTCCGGAGAGCGGCGCAGGCGGCGTGGACGGGCTTGAGGGAACTGGCTGGTCATGGTTTTCCTGGCATTAAAGACTAAAACTTTGGGGCGAAAGCTTATGCCCCCAGGCCCCGGCAGCACAAATGCCAAGGGGCCAACAGTGTATTGCGAGGCTCGCAATAATGTATTGATCTAGAGCTGTAGACGCCCTTCGATGCACACCGCGACGGCCCCGCCGATCCAGATCTCATCGCCCTGGCGCTCGACGCTGATACGCCCCGCGCGCCCCATGGCCGTGCCCTGGCTGACCACGTAGCGCTCCGGCGCCAGCCCTTCACCTAACAACCATTGGGCAACGCCAGCATTGAGGCTGCCCGTGGCCGGATCCTCCGGAGCGCCGTCGCCTGCGACAAAGCCACGCACTTCAAATTGGGTATCCACGTCGTCGTCAACAGGGTTGCAGGGCGCAATCACCCCAACGGCCAGCCCTTTGAGTTGTGAATAATCCGGCTGCAACGCCAGGACCTGATCACGATCAGCCAACATCACCGCGAGCCACCCCGCGCCATTGTCGACCCATTGGCTGCGCACGATACGGCCCGGCGCCAGGCCCAACCCCAGACGCACACGCTCCAGCACGTCGTCTTGCACTGGACCGGAACGCAACAAGGGCGGCGCGATAAACGCCAGCTCATCGCCTTGACGTCGGATCCGCACCAGGCCGATTTCACACTCCTGGATGATCTCCTCGCCTTTGGGCACCCCACCTGCCGTCAGCCATGCATGGCAGCTGCCCAGCGTAGGGTGCCCGGCGAATGGCAGTTCATGCACCGTGGTGAAAATTCTCACTCGGTAGTCAGCGCGAGGATCGCGCGGCGTCAGTAAAAACGTGGTTTCACTGAGGTTGGTCCACTTGGCGAAGTCCGCCATCTGTTGGTCGCTGAGGCTGTCGGCACCCAGGACCACTGCCAGCGGGTTGCCCTTGAGCGACACACGGCTGAAGACATCCAGTTGTTTGAAATCGAAAGTCGGCATGCGTCAGCTCGGAATATTCAGGCCACGGATCACTGCTGGCCGGGCAACAAAGCCGTCCAGCGCGCGCAGTACGTTAGGGAAGTCGGCAATGCCGACAATATCGCCCGATTCATAAAAACCAATCAGGTTGCGGACCCACGCAAAGGTCGCAATGTCCGCGATGCTGTAGTCATCGCCCATGATCCAGGTACGGCCGAGCAGGCGTTTTTCCAGCACTTGGAGCAAGCGGCGGGATTCGGCGGCGTAGCGGTCTCGGGGGCGTTTGTCTTCGTAGGCCTTGCCGGCAAATTTATTGAAAAAACCCAACTGGCCAAACATCGGCCCGATGCCGCCCATCTGGAACATCAGCCATTGAATCGTTTCATAACGTGTCGCCGGATCTTCGGAGAGCAACTGGCTGGTTTTTTCTGCCAGGTAGATCAGGATCGCGCCGGACTCAAACAGTGCCAACGGCTGGCCGGCCGGGCCGTCGGGGTCGATGATCGCAGGGATTTTGTTGTTGGGGTTCAGGGACAAAAACTCGGGGGACAACTGGTCCTGGGTCTCGAAACTGACCTTGTGCGCCTCATAGGGCAGGCCCAGTTCCTCCAGCATGATCGAGACTTTTACCCCATTGGGCGTGGGCAACGAGTACAGTTGCAAGCGCTCTGGGTGCTGAGCAGGCCATTTGCTATTAATCGGGAACGCGGCGAGTGGGTTCATCGGGAAGTCCCTGGCTAGGCAGAAAGTCCCCATGATAGACATCTGCCCGGTGTCCTGCTTGGGTCATCAATGCGCAACATCAGCGGGCTATTATCCCGCATGGGCGAACCAATACGCCCGCGTGCACTCATAAGTGCGCTTGAACGGTGAATGGAGGCACCTCGCTATATCGACAGGGAACACCGCAGGACGCCCCGGGCGTCATTGGGGCCAGGCTTGTCCGCCTTAACGCGACGCACGAAGACTCGAACCTACAATGACGATCAAGCCTCTTCGCCTTGTGCAACGACTCAAACGCTATTCGTACATCATGTTGCCGCTGCTGCTGGTGAGTGGCGCCATGGTTGCTGCCCTCGATGCCCGTGAAAGCCGCGCCCAACCGGTAGACGGCGTGCAAACCCTGGTGTTCCTGCGCCACGGCGAAAAACCGGCCGGCGGCCTGGGCCAACTCAATTGCCAGGGCCTGAACCGCGCAATGAACCTGGCCACCCTGCTGCCGGAAAAATTCGGCAAGGCCAACTTCGTGTTCGCC
Source organism: Pseudomonas sp. S35 (assembly GCF_009866765.1). NCBI lineage: Bacteria > Pseudomonadati > Pseudomonadota > Gammaproteobacteria > Pseudomonadales > Pseudomonadaceae > Pseudomonas > Pseudomonas sp. S35. The sequence goes on along the minus strand of NZ_CP019431.1, from coordinate 2,384,316 downwards.
GCCAACCCGACGCGCAATGTCGAGGAAGGCGAGCTGGATAACTCCTACAGCTATATTCGCCCACTGATGACCATCAGCCCCAGCGCCATCAAGTTGGGCCTGCCGGTGAATATCCAGTTCTCCGCCAATGACACCAGCGACCTGGCCGATGAACTGGTCGAAGACAAGTATCACAACGCCACGATCTACACCGCCTGGTCCCACGGTTACCTGCCGGAGTTGATCAACAAGGTGGCAAGTGAAGCGTCCGGTGAAAAACACACCATCACCGACGACTGGTCCGGCAGCGACTACGACACGCTGTACGTGCTGACGCTGACCTGGCACAACGGCAAGGCCTCGCTGCTCAGCCGCAACTACAAGCAGGGCTTGAACGGCGGCGAAGAAAGCTGCCCGGAACCGACGCAGGTGAGCGCCGATAGCTGACAGCGTATGATGCGTGGCTATTGACTCATCGGCGGATCATCAGCATGTCTAACCTCTCCTCCACCCAGCCCGTCCGGGGCTGGTCGTTCTGGTGGAAACCAGCGTTGTTCCTGCTGGTGGCCTGTGTAGGCCTCTACTACGTCAAGTGGTCGCCCTACTACTTCAAGGCGTTTGTCGCCGCCGATAACCACAGCATCGGCGCGTCGATTCTCAATGATCAGCAAAACTCGCCCCTGGCGGCGGCACTGGCGTATGCCCAGGTGTATTTCCTGGCGATCTGGAAAGCCGCTGTACTGGCGGTGATCCTCGGCTCCCTGCTGCAGGTATTGATCCCCCGCGACTGGTTGCTGCGCCTGTTCGGCCGCGCAGGGCTGGGCTCGACCGTGCGTGGCGGGCTGTTCGCCTTGCCAGGGATGATGTGCAGTTGCTGCGCAGCACCGGTGGCAGCGGGCATGCGCCGCCAGCAGGTGTCGGTGGGTGCGGCGCTGGCGTTCTGGATCGCCAACCCGGTGCTCAATCCGGCCACCCTGGTGTTCATGGGCTTTGTGTTGGGCTGGGGCTTTACCGCGTTGCGGCTGGTGGCGGGGATTGTGCTGGTGGTGGGCGTGTCCCTGGTGGCGCAGCGTATTGCGCGCCCGGACCAAGTGCCAGAGGCCGCGCTGGACGCTGTCGCCGACGCCAGCAACGTAGAGTCGCAACCGTTCCTGAGCCGCTGGTTGCGCACCCTGTGGCAGTTGTTCTGGAGCACGATCCCGATCTACATCCTGGCGGTACTGATCCTGGGCGCGGCGCGGGTATGGCTGTTCCCCCATGTGGACGGTGCCATGGCCAACAGCCTGGTGTGGTTGGTGCCGCTGGCGATCGTCGGCACGTTGTTTGTGATTCCTACCGCGGCAGAGATCCCCATCGTGCAGACCATGATGGCCCTGGGCATGGGCACCGGCCCGGCCGTGGCCTTGCTGATGACCCTGCCCAGCGTGAGCCTGCCGTCGCTGCTGATGCTGCGCAAGGATTTCGATGCGCGGGTGCTGGTGACGGTGGCCGTATTGACCATGTTGGTGGGCGTGGTGTGCGGGTTGATCGGGGCGGTCATTCTTTAAGTTGAAGCGTCTCGATCAGCCGCGCCGAGCCCCACGCTCGCGCAAATATTGCACCACCGCTGCCTGCTCTCCAGAGAACTCAATCCGTGCGCCTTTCTTCTCATGCTGAAAGGCGTACATCGGATCGTAATACTCACGCAGCCCGACGATCCAACCGCGATGCAAGTCCACACTGCCGCTGCGGGCCTGCTCTGCCAGCGCCGCTTGCATCAGCCCATGCAAGCGCTGATAGCGCTCGCCACCCAACCGCTTGTGTATATTGGCCAGGCTCTGGGTCAAACGCTCGGCAAACAGCTCGAAACCCGACTCGCCAAACGCTGTATTGAACTGTGCACTCAGGTCGGTCACGTACTCGCGCAAGACCCGCTCGACGCGGTTTTCCAGGCTTTCTTCCAGCCACACCATCGGATACACCTGCATGCCTCGGTGCAGATTCAGCGGCAACGCGCAGCTGCCGATCATGCGGCTTTCATCCTCAAGCACAAACTGCTCGATACCTTTTGCGCGTTTTTTCAGAACGTCCACCGCCAGGCGGTTTTCGAAGTCGATGTTAGACGGCTGGCCCGTAGCGCGTTTGCCAAAGCTTGAGCCCCGGTGATTGGCGTGACCTTCCAGGTCCAGGCCATTGTTCAACTGATTGATGACCTCGGTCTTACCACTGCCGGTCAGGCCGCCCAACAACACGAAATCACACTGTTCGACCGCCTGGTCCACGGTCTCCAGCAGGAACGTGCGCATGGCCTTATAGCCACCGCCGACCCGCGGATAGTCGATGCCTGACTCGTCCTTGAGCACCTGTTTCACCAGTTGCGAGCGCAAGCCACCCCGAAAGCAATACAGGTAACCGTCTGGATTGGCACGGGCAAATGCCGTCCAACGTGCCAGCCGCTCTTCAAGCACCTTGCCACTGACCAACTGATGCCCCAGCTCAATCGCCGCCTGCTGGCCTTGCTGCTTGTAACAGGTGCCGATGCGCTGGCGTTCGTCGTCGTTCATCAACGGCAGGTTGACCACGCCCGGGAACGCGCCCTTGATGAATTCCACCGGCGCGCGGGTATCCATCATCGGCCGGTCGTTGAGGAAAATGTCGCGGTAATCGGTGATGTCAGTTGCCATCAAAACACCTCTACCGCGTTGGTCTGTCGCTCAACCAGTGTGCCGATCGGCTCCAGGCTCAGGCCCAGTTCAACCGCCACGGAGTGGAACTCGGCGTCGCCCTCAGGGGTGACGGCGATCAGCAGGCCGCCACTGGTCTGCGGGTCGCACAGTACGCGCTTGTGCAACTCCTGGATTCGCCCGAGCTTGCTGGCGTAGCTGTCGAAGTTGCGCAAAGTGCCGCCGGGCACACAGCCCTGGTCCAGGTAGTACTCGACCCCCGGCAAGCGTGGGACTTTTTCATATTCGATACGTGCGGTCAGGCCACTGCCGTCAGCCATTTCCACCAGATGGCCCAACAGGCCGAAACCGGTGACGTCGGTCATAGCGGTCACGCCGGCCAACTTGCCGAAGCGGCTGCCCGGTTTGTTGAGGGTGCACATCCAGTCGCGCGCGAGGCCGATATCGGCTTCGCGCAGCTTGCCTTTCTTTTCGGCGGTGGTGAACACGCCGATACCCAAGGGCTTGGTCAGGTAAAGCTTGCAGCCGGCGGTGGCGGTGTCGTTACGTTTCATATGGCGTTTTTGCACGATGCCGGTCACGGCCAGGCCGAAGATCGGCTCCGGCGCATCGATGGAATGGCCGCCTGCCAGGGGGATACCGGCCGCGTCGCACACCGAGCGGCCACCTCGGATCACTTCCCGGGCAATCTCCGGCGCCAGCACGTTCACTGGCCAGCCGAGAATGGCAATGGCCATCAACGGGTCGCCGCCCATCGCGTAGATATCGCTGATGGCATTGGTGGCGGCAATGCGGCCGAAGTCGAAGGGATCATCGACAATCGGCATGAAAAAGTCAGTGGTGGAGACCACGCCGCGCTCGTCGTCGATGGCGTACACCGCCGCATCGTCCCGCGAGGCGTTGCCTACCCAGAGGTTGGGGTCGAGGTTCTGTGCGCCGCTGCCGGCGAGAATCACTTCCAGCACCTGAGGCGAGATCTTGCAGCCGCAACCTGCGCCGTGGCTGTACTGAGTAAGGCGAATCGGCTCGTTCATGGTGGACCTCAAGCTATCAAGTGCGCGGATTCTAGCAGACAGCAAAAGGCCGGCTGGGCTCTTGTGAGCGCAGCCGGCCTGTTTGTACTTGCGCGATTACTGGCGGGCGGCGAGCAAACGCTTGTGGCGATTGCGACGTGCGATGTTCAGGCACTCGATGGCCGCCGAGAAGGCCATCGCCGCATACACGTAGCCTTTAGGCACATGGGCACCAAAGCCTTCGGCGATCAGCGTCATGCCGATCATGATCAGGAAGCCCAGGGCCAGCATCACCACGGTTGGGTTGTCGTTGATGAACTTGGCCAACGGCTCAGCCGCCACCAGCATCACGATCACCGAGGTCACCACGGCAATGATCATGATCGGCAAGTGCTCGGTCATGCCCACGGCAGTGATGATGCTGTCGATGGAGAACACCAGGTCAAGCAACAGGATCTGCCCGATCGCGGCGGCGAAGCCGATGGCCACGGTGTTGCCGACCGTTGCCTTCTCTTCGGGCTCCGGGTCCATGCTGTGATGGATCTCGGTAGTGGCCTTCCACACCAGGAACAGACCACCGGCGATCAGGATCATGTCCTTCCACGAAAACGCCTGGCCGAGCACTTCGAACACTGGCGCCGTCAACTGCACGATAAACGCGATGGTGCTCAACAGGCCCAGGCGCAATACCAAGGCCATGCTGATCCCGATGCGGCGTGCCTTGGCCCGGTGCTGCTCGGGCAACTTGTTGGTGAGGATCGAAATAAAGATCAGGTTATCGATGCCCAGCACGATTTCCATGACGATCAAGGTGGCCAGTGCGACCCAGGCGGTGGGGCTGGCGGCCAGTTGTAAAAGGTAATCCATAGGTCAGTCCTGAGGTTGTGCCGGGAAATTAAGCTTCTTTACTGTTCGAGTCAGACTCTTTTTCTTCCTGTTCGTCCTTTTTTTGCGGACTGATCAGGCCTTGTGTCGCTTCACTCAATGCCTGCTCGGCGGCCTTGTGGGTGTCATCAATGGCTTGCTTGGCCGACTCGGTAGCCTTGCCCAACACTTGCTGCGCGCTTTTCTCGACCTGATCGCAACCGCTGATCATCACCAATGAAAGCGCAAGCAGCGATGCCGCGCCCAGGGAATTGAGCTTCATAATGTATTCCTCGTTAGAACCATTGGGTCCAAATAGTGGCCCCGCGATAGCGAGGCATTCTATGCAGGCGAACACTTCAGTAAAATTCGTATTTTTCTCGCGTATACTTCGGTTTTTACGAAGTGACGACCTCCAATGCTCAATTACCGACAGTTGCATTACTTCTGGGTCGTGGCCAAGACCGGCAGTATTGTGCGCGCCTGTGAGCAACTGAATCTCACGCCACAGACCATCAGCGGGCAGATCAGCCTGCTCGAGCAAACCTTCGGTATCGCGCTGTTTCAACGGGTCGGCCGCCAGTTGGAGCTGACCGAAGCCGGGCGCCAGGCCCTGCCCTACGCCGAGCAGATGTTCCAGACCGGCAATGAACTGGAAGCGATGCTGCGCGCGCAACCCAATGAACAGCAGATTGTGTTCCGGGTTGGGGTGGCGGATGTGGTGCCTAAATCCATCGTCTACCGGCTGATCGCGCCGACTATGGAGCTGAGCGAGCCCCTGCGCATTACCTGCCGCGAAGACAAACTCGAACGGTTATTGGCCGACCTGGCAATCCAGCGCCTGGACTTGGTGATCTCCGACAGCCCCATGCCCTCCCACCTGGATATCAAGGGCTACAGCCAGAAACTGGGGGAATGCGGCATCAGCTTTTTTGCCACCCAGGCACTGGCTGACCAACATGGCGGCGATTTCCCACAGTGCCTGCACGGCGCGCCGCTGCTGATTCCAGGTGCAGAGACCGTCGTGCGCAGCCGTTTGCAGCGCTGGTTCGCCGAGCAGCAGATCCAGCCCAGGATCATTGGCGAATTCGACGACAGTGCCCTGATGCAGGCGTTTGGCCAATCCGGCAGCGGGATTTTTATCGCCCCCAGCGTGATCGCCGATGAGGTGGTGCGCCAGTACGGCGTGGCGCTGATTGGCCAGACCGATGCAGTCACCGAGTCGTTCTATGCGATCTCGGTGGAGCGCAAGGTCAAGCACCCCGGCATCGTAGCGATTACCGAAGGGGCAAGGCGCGAATTGTTTACCGCCCTGCCCTGACGGCTAGGTGGCACAGGTCGACCCCGGTTTAGCGGTCATCAGCCACAGCGCCAGCAGGATCGACACCAGGATAAACCCAGACGCCGCAAAGCCCAGGCTGCCCAGGCCCAAGGTGTCGATCACATGCCCACCGACCAACGCCCCCAGGCCAATCCCCAGGTTGGCGCCGGCAATGTTCAGCGACGCGGCGAATGCCGGTGCGTGAGGCGCAGCCTTCATCAGCCGGACATGGCTGACCAGGAACATGGCCGCCTGAGTCACGCCCCATACCGCCATCGCCGCTGCAAGGCCGACGGTGGAGTGAATCGCCGGCACCAGCGCCACCATGCCGGCGATCATGAACCCGCAGAACACCATCGACGCGATCAACGGATGGCGGTCCACCGCGCGGCCGCCCAGGGAATTGCCGATCAGCCCAACCGCACCAAAGCCCATCAAGCACCAGCCCACCAGAGTGCCATCGAAGCCAGCCAGGCGCTCAAGGATGTCGGCCAGGTAGGTGTAGGCGGTAAACATGCCGCTGAACACCAGGATCGACAGCAGGATATGGCCCTGCATCAACGGGCTGCGCAGGATCTTGAACTGCGAGCGCAGCGTTACTTCATCGTTCTTCGGCTTCGTCAGCGGCAGATAGATAAACAGCAGCAAAGCCTTGGCCAGCGCCACCACGGCAAGGATGGCAAACGCGGTGCGCCAGCCGAACATATCGCTGATCAACGTGCCTACCGGAATGCCGAACACCGTGGCGCAGACGATGCCGAAGCCGATCTTCTCAATGGCGCGCCCGGCGTATTCGGGGCCGACGATGTCCACCGCCGTTTCACTGGCCAAGGCCCAGAACACCGGCAGGCCCAAGGCGGGGATCAGGCGCGCCACGGCCATTACCCAGATATTCGGCGCCAGTGCCGCGACGGTATTGGCCGCTGCGAACATGATCAGGATGGTGATAAACAGGCGCTTGCGTGGGAAACGGGCGCAGTACGCTGTCAGAAACGGCCCGAATGCCGCCACGGTGAAAGCGAACAGCGTCACCAGCAGCCCGGCCTGGGACACGCTGACGTTCAAGTCCCGGGCAATCGCCGGCAACAGGCCGACGATAATGAATTCTGTGGTCAGCACGGTAAAGCCGGCGGCCGACAGCAGCAGGATGGGAAACAGCATGAAAACTCCAGAAACAACGACATCAACGGCAGCCCGAAAGGCCCGCTGACAGATAGGAAAGATGAGAAGCGCGAATATTAACAGAGTCTGTCCAGACATGACCAAGGCCCAAAGGCGCGGGTGACGGAATGCCGCACCAAACGGGACACGTCCTACAACATGCTAGACTTCGCGCCTGCTTCCTACAGCGCTTTCGCCTGCAATGCTGCGTCCTACTAAAAAAACTAGAGACAACTGTTTATGACTGCTGCCCCCTCCCTGTTGCAACGACTTATGCGCGTCAGCCTGGTTACCCAAATCGTTATCGGCCTGATCGCCGGTATCCTGCTGGCCCTGCTGTTGCCCGAGGCCGCCCAGGCCACCGGGTTTATCGGCAAGGTGTTCGTCAGCGCACTCAAGGCCGTGGCGCCGATCCTGGTGTTTGTGTTGGTAATGGCCTCTATCGCCAACCATAAACACGGCCAGGAAACCCACATCAAGCCGATCCTGTTCCTGTACCTGCTGGGCACCTTCGCTGCCGCCGTGGTAGCGGTGATTGCCAGCATGTGGTTTCCGTCGTCGCTGGTGCTCGCGACCCACGACGTGACCGTCACAGCCCCCGGTGGCATCTCTGAGGTGCTGCAAAGCCTGCTGCTCAGCGTGGTGGATAACCCCGTCAGCGCGCTGATGAACGCCAACTTCATTGGCATCCTGGCCTGGGCCATCGGTATGGGCATCGCCATTCGCCACGCGGGCGAAACCACCCGCACCGTGCTGGATGACCTGTCCAACGGCGTGACCCTGATCGTGCGTGTGGTGATCCGCTTCGCCCCCCTGGGCATTTTCGGCCTGGTCGCGTCGACCCTGGCCACGTCCGGCTTCGGCGCCCTGCTCGGCTACGCGCACCTGCTGGTGGTGCTGATCGGCTGCATGCTGTTCGTGGCACTGGTGATCAACCCGGCCATCGTGTTCTGGAAACTGCGCCGCAATCCATACCCACTGGTGTTGATGTGCTTGCGCGAGAGCGGCATCACCGCGTTCTTTACCCGCAGCTCTGCAGCGAACATCCCGGTAAACCTGGCGTTGAGCAAACGCCTGGGCCTGCATGAAGACACCTACTCGGTGTCGATCCCGCTGGGTGCCACCATCAACATGGCCGGCGCCGCGATTACCATCACGGTCTTGACCCTGGCCGCCGTTCACACGCTGGGCATCAATGTCGACCTGCCGACCGCCGTGCTGCTCAGCCTGGTCGCAGCCATCTGCGCCTGCGGCGCATCGGGTGTGGCCGGTGGTTCACTGCTGCTGATTCCATTGGCGTGCAGCCTGTTCGGTATTCCGAGTGAAATCGCCATGCAGGTGGTGGCCGTGGGCTTCATCATCGGTGTGTTGCAGGACTCGGCAGAAACCGCGCTCAACTCCTCTACCGATGTACTGTTCACTGCTGCCGCGTGCCTGGGCAAGGACGAACAGCCGGCCTAAACGCCAGCTGCAAAAAAGCCCGGGGTGGTTCTGAATGAACCGCCCCGGGCTTTTTTGCGACTGGGTGCTTAGAAAGCGCCCATGTAATCACGCTTGCCCACTTCCACACCGTTGTGACGCAGCAAGGCGTACGCGGTGGTGACGTGGAAGAAGAACTGCGGCAGGCCGTAGGTCAGCAGGTAGGACTGGCCGCTGAAGCGCTTCTCTTTCGGCGTGCCTGGGCGGGTGATGATCTCGATACCTTCCTTGCCGTCGACCTGCTCAGGCTTGATGGTGTCGACAAAGGCCAGCACCTTGGCGATCAGTGCTTGCAGGTCGGCGAAGGTCACTTCGCTGTCTTCGTATTTAGGCACTTCAACCTCGGCCAGGCGCGCAGAGACGCCCTTGGCGAAGTCGACAGCGATCTGCACCTGGCGCACCAGCGCGAACATGTCCGGGAACAGACGCGCTTGCAGCAAGGCGTTGGGTTCGATGTTCTTGGCGGTGGCGTGGGCTTCAGCCTTGTTCAGCACATCGCTGAGGGCGTTGAGCATTTGCTTGAAGACTGGGATGGAGGCGGCGTACAGGGAAATAGTCATGACAGTCTCATCGGTAATGGCAGGGTTGGAACCAGCGGCGATTATAGCCATGCCCGGCGCTTGTCTTTTATTTTTTCAGGATTACGCTGGCGGGGGCGTTCTCAATGAGTTTCCCCGCCGCGCCGGGAAAACTCATTGAGAACGCCCCCATTCACTGCATAGGGAACGCGCGATGACCGCCGAGCACGACACCGACACCCCTGAGCCGCGCCTGAACAGCACGGAAATCCGCATCTTGGGCTGCCTGATCGAAAAACAGGCGACCAACCCGGAAACCTATCCCCTGACCCTCAACGCACTGGTGCTGGCGTGCAACCAGAAAACCAGCCGCGAGCCGGTGACAAACCTCAGCCAGGGCCAGGTCGGCCAAAGCCTGCGTGCACTCGAAGGGCAAGGTTTTACCCGCCTGGTGATGGGCAGCCGTGCCGACCGCTGGGAACACCGCGTGGACAAGGCCCTGGAGCTGGTGCCGGCCCAGGTGATCCTGATCGGGTTGCTGTTTTTGCGTGGCCCACAGACCGTCAATGAGCTGCTGACCCGCAGCGGGCGCATGCATGACTTCGAAGACGCCGAGCAGGTCGTGCATCAGCTCGAGCGCCTGATTGCACGCGGGCTGGCGCTGCTGGTGCCGCGTCAGGCTGGGCAGCGGGAAGACCGTTACACCCATGCGCTGGGTGATCCGGCAGACATCGAGGTGATCATCGCAGCGCGGGGGAATCCGGTGGAGCGTGGGACGGGCGTGTCTGTAGACCGTATTGAAGAGCTGGAAGCGCGAATTGCCGCGCTTGAAGAGCGCCTCGCACAACTGGAACAGGCATAACGTAGTAAACAATGTGGGAGGGGGCTTGCCCCCTCTCACATGTTAATTTCGGGCAAAAGCCACGGCTTTTTCAAACTGATCCTGGGTTGGCCGCACCCCGGTATAAAGCACAAACTGCTCCAACGCCTGGATTGCGATCACTTCCAGCCCGGTAATGACACGCTTGCCTTGAGCCCGCCCACGCACGATCAATGGCGTTTCGGCGGGGATCGCTACCACATCGAACACCGTCTCGGCCTTATCCACCGCATCCGCTTCAAACGCCAACGCATCCGCCTCAGCCCCACCAGTCATGCCGATCGGCGTCACGTTGATCAACATCTGCGGGCGCAACTCGCCCAGGTCTGCCTGCCACGCATACCCCAAGTGCTGCGCCAGCGCCCTGCCCGCTGCCTCATTGCGCGCCACGATCACGCCATTGGCATAACCGCCGTCACGCAGGGCGCTTGCCACGGCCTTGGCCATGCCACCGCTGCCGTGCAGGGCGAAGGTCGAGTCTTTCGGCACAGCGTGCTTTTTGAGCAGTTGCTCGATGGCTATGTAGTCAGTGTTGTAGGCCTTGAGGTGGCCGTTGGTGTTGACGATGGTGTTCAGGGACTCGATGGCTTTGACCGACGCGTCGAGTTCGTCCACCAAGGCAATCGCGGCCTCTTTGAACGGCATGGAGACCCCGCAACCACGCACCCCCAGGGCACGGATACCGCCGATCGCGCCGGGCAAATCCTGGCTGCTGAACGCCTTATAGTAGAAGTTCAGACCCAACTGTTCGTAAAGATGGTTATGAAACCGCAGGCCAAAATTCCCGGGGCGGGCCGACAGTGACATGCACAGTTGGGTGTCCTTGTTGGGGTGCATCTGCATGGATAACTCCTTTGAGTAAGCAAATCGGTACAGACCTTACACAACCTTTACCTAGCGGCCGTGCTGTTTTTCAGAAATACGTTGTCTTAAAAGTATCCCCGCGACATTACTTGAGTCTATTGACTGCAGACCACAAGCGCAGGGGCCAACCGAGGAATGAACATGATTCGTAAAATCCCCAAGATCGCCTTGCTCGTTGGTGCACTCGCGATGGCAGGCCAAGCCTCCGCCCACGGTGGTGGATGGGGTGGCCCGGCCGTCTTGGGCGCTCTGGTCGGCGCTGCCGTGGTGGGCTCCGTGGTTGCCAGCCAACCCCGTGAGGTCTATGTGCAACAGCCGGTGTATGTGCAGCCGCAACCGGTGTATGCCGCACCGCCGCCGGTGTACTACGCACCGCCGCCTCCGGTGTACGTACAGCAAGAGGTTTATTACCGCCCGGCGCCAGTCTATTACGGCCCGCCGCGTGGGTACTACGGCCCTCCCCATGGCTACTACCGCCGCGGCTGGTAAGCCTCGAGCCTTATGCCTGAAACAGGCCTCGCCCCTGCGCGAGGCCTTTTTTTTGCGTGCGAAGTCTGGATTTATCGTGCCAAGGTCGTTCTGAGGACAATGGTCTGACGGCAATTGCACATGATTAACGTCGAAAGTCTACTTGCCCGACGGGGGCTCACGCTGTCATGTTTGTGCCACGACACACCCCCACTATCGATCCTGTCCACTCAATAACAACAAGGACGACTGACCATGCCCACACAAAACCCGCACCGCACCGCTGGCCTCTGTACGTCGAGCAAGGTCTACAGCGCCCTGACCGAACTCAAGCACCTGGAAGGCCACCGCAGCGCAAAATTCCTGGCGTTGCTGGCAGAAAACCTGGTGCGCAAGGGCCTGCTCAGTGAGCAGGAAGTGGTGAGCATGCTCGATCAAGTGGTGGATTGACGCCTTGCATTGATGTCGACTATCGAGCCAGGTGATTTTTCCTGAGGCACCCGGCCCCGTAAAGTTGCCTCCATAGCGATAGGAGGTATCTATGCCCACTGTACACATCATGTCCGTCATCGGCAGCGCCGTCCCTGCCCCGCTTCGCGCGTTGGGTTTACTTGCGTGCTGGTACTTGGTACGCGACGGCGAAGCCATCAAAGGCCCGTTCAAGAGCAGCAAAGAAGCAGCGGCAAGCCTCAAGCTACAAGCCTGAAGCGGCCCTCTACGGCAACGGCAACTTGACCCGTGGCTTGCTTTCGACAAACAGCGCCCAACTGGACATGAACAGCGCTGCAACCAGCGGCCCGATCACGAACCCGTTGAGACCGAACACCGACAGCCCGCCCAGGGTCGAGATCAAAATCAGGTAGTCCGGCATCTTGGTGTCCTTGCCCACCAGGATCGGGCGCAGCACGTTGTCCACCAGCCCGATCACAAACACCCCAAACAAGCCCAGCACCACGCCTTGCCAGATCGAACCGCTGAGCAGGAAGTAGGCGGCCACCGGCCCCCACACAATCCCCGCGCCCACCGCCGGCAGCAACGACAGAAACGCCATCAACACCGCCCAGAGCAACGCACTGGGAATATCCAGGAACCAGAAGATCAAACCACCGAGCGCGCCTTGGGTCACGGCCACCAGTACGTTGCCCTTGACCGTGGCACGCACCACCCGATTGAACTTGAGCTGCAACCGGCGCTTTTGCGGCTCGGCCAAGGGCACCGCCGTGCGCACCTTGCGCACCAGCTCGGGGCCGTCGCGCAGCAGGAAGAACAGCAAATACAGCATGATGAAAAAACTCACCAGGAAATCGAACGTGCCCTGGCCAAAACTGAAGGCCTGGGTGGCGAAGAACTGACTGCCCTGCATCGCGCTCTTGACGATCTTTTCGCGCAGCCCTTCCAGGTTGCCCATGCCAAAGCGGTCCAGCAAATGCTGGAAGTATGGCGGTAGGAAGTTCTTGAACTGCTCGATATAAGCGGCCACATCCAGCTTGCCGCTCTCGACGTTTTTATAGAGCGTGGCGCCCTCTTGCACCAGCAAGGCACTGGTGATGATCACCGGCAGAATCGCGATCACCAGACACACCATCAAGGTGGTCAGGGACGTGAGGTTGCGGTTCCAGCCGAACCGTTGCTGCAAGCGCCGTTGCATCGGCGCAAAGATGATGCCCAGGATCACCGCCCAGAACACCGCGCCGTAGAACGGCAGCAATATCCAGATAAAGGCGACGGTCACCAGGACCAGCAACAACAGCAGGGTTTTGAATTGCAGGTTGGTTTGATTCATGTTCGGTCCATGTCAAAAAAGCAGGGCGCGCGTTTGCGTCCCGGTGCTTAGTCCGCCGCAAATCCTGGGAGTGCCATCTTTGTTGCGCTAAGCGTAGACCCAGATCAATAAAGCCCTGCGCTGCCTCGACTACCCTCGCGCCTTTTTGCGACCCACGCCCATGCCTCCTGTCATCGCCCCCGAACTGCTCGCCCCCGCCGGCACCCTGAAAAACATGCGCTACGCCTTCGCCTACGGCGCCGATGCGGTGTATGCCGGACAGCCGCGCTACAGCCTGCGTGTGCGCAATAACGAATTTGACCACGCCCACCTGGCCCTCGGTATTGACGAGGCGCATGCTCAGGGCAAGCGCTTCTACGTGGTGGTCAATATCGCGCCGCACAATGCCAAGCTCAAGACCTTCCTCAAGGACCTGGCCCCGGTGATCGCCATGGGCCCGGACGCGCTGATCATGTCCGACCCTGGCCTGATCATGCTGGTACGCCGGCATTTCCCGATGATGCCGATTCACCTGTCGGTGCAGGCCAATACGGTGAACTGGGCCAGCGTAGAGTTCTGGCAGCAGCAAGGAATTTGCCGGGTGATCCTGTCGCGGGAGCTGTCACTGGAGGAAATCGAAGAAATCCGCCAGCAGGTGCCGGCCATGGAGCTGGAAGTGTTTGTGCACGGCGCCCTGTGCATGGCCTATTCCGGGCGCTGCCTGCTGTCGGGCTATATGAACAAGCGCGACGCCAATCAGGGCAGTTGCACCAACGCCTGCCGCTGGAAATACCAGGCCACGCCGGCAGTGGAGAACGCCACGGGGGATATCGTCCAGGAATATCAGCCAACCCTCGGGATCGGCACGCCGACCGACCAGGTGTTCCTGTTGCAGGAAGCCAACCGCCCCGATGAGCAGATGCCCGCCTTCGAAGACGAACACGGCACCTACATCATGAACGCCAAGGACCTGCGCGCAGTGCAGCATGTGGAGCGCCTGAGCCACATGGGCGTGCATTCGCTGAAGATCGAAGGCCGCACCAAGTCGCACTTCTACTGCGCACGCACCACCCAGGTGTATCGCCAGGCTATTGACGACGCAGTGGCCGGGCGGGCGTTTGATCGCGGTTTGATGACCAACCTGGAGTCCCTGGCCCAGCGCGGCTACACCGAAGGCTTCTTGCGCCGGCATGTGCACGACGAATACCAGAACTACCAGAACGGCAGCTCCGTGTCCGAACGCCAGCAGTTTGTGGGCGAGTTGACCGGCGAGCGCCGGGGCGAGTTGGCCGAGGTCAAGGTGAAGAACCGCTTTGCCGTGGGCAATCACCTGGAGCTGATGACGCCTGCGGGCAACGTCCACTTTGACCTGGCCACCTTGCACAACGCCAAGGGCGAGGCCATCGAGGTGGCGCCGGGGGATGGGCACACGGTGTATGTGCCCCTCCCGGCCGAGATGGACCTGCGCTTCGGTCTGCTGATGCGCGACGTTTAAATCCGGAACTGGCCGACCAATTGCCCGAGTCGCTGGCCCAGGTCCGCCAGGCTGCGGGAGGTCTGGGCGCCCAACTGGGTTTCATCGGCGACGCTGTCCACCGCCACGGCAATCTGATGCACGCTGCGGTTGATCTCTTCAGCCACGGCCGTCTGTTCTTCAGCGGCGCTGGCGATCTGAGCGTTCATCGAGTTAATGGTGCCGATCAACTGGGCCATCGTGTCCAGGGACGCGCCGGCTTGGTTGGCCTGGGCCGAGGTGCCGTCCCCGGCATCGCTGGAGCGACGCATGGCGTCCACGGCGGCAACCGTGCCTTTTTGCAGGCGGTCGATCATGCCCTGGATTTCCTGGGTGCTGGTCTGGGTGCGGCTGGCCAGGGCGCGCACCTCGTCGGCGACCACCGCAAAACCACGGCCGGCTTCCCCGGCCCGTGCGGCTTCGATGGCGGCGTTGAGGGCCAGCAGGTTGGTCTGCTCGGCAATCGAACGGATCACACTCAACACGCTGACAATCGACGCCACATCCTGCTGCAAGCTGTCGAGGGACACGCCGCTGCTGCGGATATCGCTGACCAGCGCATGGATCTGCGCAATGCTGCCATCCACCACGCGCTTGGCGGCCTGGCCTTCTGCGTCGGTCTGTTGCGCCGCCACGGATGCGCCCTGGGCACTGCGCGCCACTTCTTGCGCCGCCGAGGACATCTGGTTGATCGCAGTGGCCACTTGGTCGGTCTCGTGGCGCTGACGCTCCATGGCCTGCTCCGAGCGCTGGGCCTGGTCAGAGACCTGGCCGACCAGCCCGGTCAGTTGCGCGGTCATTTCGGTGATCTGGCGCACCAGGCCGTGGATCTTGTCGACAAACCGGTTGAACGCGCCCGCCAGATCGCCCAGCTCATCCTGGCTGGTGATGGCCAGGCGACGGGTCAAATCGCCTTCACCGGCGGCGATGTCATCGAGGTTGGCTTTCATCAAGTGCAACGGACGCAGGATGGTATTGGCCAGCAACATGCCCACGGCCGCGATCACCAACAGCACCACGACGGCCACGCCGAGGATGCTCAGCAACACGCCTTCCATGCGTTTTTCCACCTTGGCCTCGACCACCGCCACTTGGGCTTCGATGCCATCGAGGTTCACCGACGTACCGATGACCATGTCCCACTTGGGCAGGTATTCGGTGTAGCCCAGCTTGGGCACCAACTCGGTCTGGCCGGGCTGGGTCGAACTGTATTGCAGGTAGTGGCTACCGTCTTTGCCGACCTTGACCAGGTCACGGTTGACGTAGACGCCGTTGGGGTCGCGGTTGTCCTTGAAGCTCTTGCCCACGCCGTCGGGGCTGTTGCCCTTGAACAGGCGAATGGTCTCGGAGTCGTAGCCGAAGAAGTAGCCGTCCTTGCCGTAACCGGTATTGGAGAGCAGCTTGACCACTTCGGCACGCGCCGCGGTATCACCGGGAGCGGCCGCGTCGTAGAGCGGCTTGATGGTGCTCATGGCCACTTCCACATAACTTTGCAGCGTGGCCTTGGCATCATTGAGCAGGCGCTGGCGGGTTTCATCGACTTCGTTGCGCGCCTGGCCCTGGAGGATCCACACAGTGGTCAGGCTGATCACCACGGCAAACAGCAGCACCGGCACGATCGCGAGGGACAGGACTTTGGCCTTCAAACTCAGACGCATGGCTTTTCTCTCTTATTAGGCGACTTGAGAGGTTATCGGCCACTTGCATGGGTTCTGTAGGCCCCACGCTCACTACAAAAACCCCATCAGTTGGGATCAGAGGGTCATCGCGGCCAGCCAGCCAAACGCCAGCAATGGCAGGTTGTAGTGCAGGAAAGTCGGCACCACGGTGTCCCAGATATGGTGATGCTGGCCGTCGATGTTCAGGCCGGAGGTCGGGCCGAGAGTGGAGTCCGACGCCGGCGAACCTGCGTCGCCCAGCGCGCCCGCCGTGCCGACGATGCACACGATGGCCATCGGGCTGAAGCCCAACTGCACACACAGCGGCACAAAAATCGCTGCCAGGATCGGCACTGTGGAAAACGACGAGCCGATGCCCATAGTCACCAACAGCCCCACCAGCAACATCAACAACGCACCGACCCCACGGCTGTGGCCGATGAACGCCGCCGAGGTTTCCACCAGCGAGCGCACGTCGCCCGTGGCCTTGAGCACTTCGGCAAAACCTGAGGCGGCGATCATGATGAAGCCGATCATGGCCATCATCTTCATGCCTTCGGTGAACAGGTCGTCGGTGTCGCGCCAGCGCACGATGCCCGACACCGAGAAGATCAGAAAGCCGGCCAGGGCGCCGATGATCATCGAGTCCAACCACAGTTGAATGATGAACGCCGAGGCAATCGCCACGCCGGCCACCAGCAGGGTCAGCGGGTTGTACTGCACCGCCACTTGCTCGACGCGTTCAATTTTCTCCAGGTCATACACGCGTTTTTTGCGGTAGCTGATGAACACCGCCACCAGCAGGCCGACCACCATGCCCAGGGCCGGCAAGCTCATGGCGTGGGTCACGTTGACCTGGCTGATGTCCACACCGCTGCTGGCGACGTTGGCCAACAGGATCTGGTTGAGGAAGATATTGCCGAAGCCCACCGGCAGGAACATGTACGGCGTAATCAGGCCGAAGGTCATCACGCACGCAATCAGGCGGCGGTCCAGTTGCAGCTTGGTCAGCACATAGAGCAGCGGCGGCACCAACAGCGGGATGAACGCAATGTGAATCGGCAAGATGTTCTGCGACGCGATCGCCACCATCCACAGCAGGCCGATCAACAGCCACTTGACGTGGCTGCCGCCGCTGGCGTCCTGGCGGTCCACCAGCAACAGGGCCTTGTCCGCCAGGGCGTGGGCCAGGCCAGACTTGGCGATCGCCACCGCGAAAGCGCCGAGCAAGGCGTAGGACAACGCCACGGTCGCACCACCGCCCAAGCCGCCATTGAAGGCTTTGAGCGTGGCCTCGATGCCCAGGCCACCGGTCAAACCGCCCACCAGGGCGCCGACGATGATGGCGATGACCACATGCACGCGGGACAAGCTGAGCACCAGCATGGTGCCGACCGCGGCGATGACTGCGTTAATCATGGTTACCTCAAGCAGAAACTTAAAAAACAGGCATGCCCGCGCCCAGGTGGCCATCAAGTGGCAACCCGCGTGCAGGCTTCAAGGAGGTCTTATTAGAGGGCGCGCACTTTGCAGCAGCTGGAGCCGCATGTCAAAAAACGACGCCGATTCTGGATTTCAATTGATTGTTTGAATAAAGAAGCCCTCAAAGCAGCCGATAACCTGGGTCTATATGTTTTCAGGTTAAGGATGTCCCGATGTCGCTCAGGCAGCTCTCCATTCAATGGAAAATCACCCTGCTCGCCGGCCTGTGCCTGCTGGGGATCGTGACCCTGTTGGTGGGGTTGTCGCTGTATCGCATGGCGCAGAGTTCGGAGCAGGTCCAGGCGTCCAGCATGCAGATGCTCAACACCTCCGCCCAAGCGCGCATCGAGGCCCAAGGCGAAGCGCAAGCACTGGGTATTCGTCGGCAGTTCATGGACGCCTACCAATACGGCCACGGGTTTTCCCGCCAGGTACTGTTCCTGCGTGAACAGGCGGAAAAGCGCTTCCTGGACGCCTTCGACACCCGCGAAGACCTGACCCGCCAGGTCAAGGCCGCGTTGCAGGCCAACCCTGACCTGCTGGGTATATCCCTGGTGTTCGAAGCCAACGCACTGGATGGCAAGGACGAGTTGTTTACCGATCAGGCGGAGCTGGGCAGCAACGACAAAGGCCGCTTTGCCTTGTACTGGTCGCAACCCACGCCGGGCACGCTCACTTCGATGGCGCTGCCGGAAAGCGACATGGCCGACACCCGCATCGGCGCCAGCGGTGAGCCCGCCAATGCCTGGTTCACCTGCCCGCGCACAACGCTCAAGCCCTGCGTGATCGAACCCTACTTCTATATGATCAACGGCCAGAACGTGCTGATGACCAGCATCGTGTTCCCGCTCACGGTCAACGGCAAAGTCATCGCGTCGCTGTCGGTGGACATCAACCTCAACAGCCTGCAGGCCGTGAGCCAACAGGCCAGCCAAAAACTGTACGACGGCCAGACCCAGGTCAGCATCCTCAGCCCCACCGGTTTGCTGGCCGGCTACAGCGCGGATGCCACTCAGTTGAGCAAACGCCTGGATCGGGTCGACACCGTCAGCGGCGCGCAAGTGCTCAGCGCGCTGGCCAGTGGCCCACAGACCCACAGCCTGCGCACCGACCATCAGTTGAAGGTGCTGGCACCGTTCGCGCCGATTCCCGACGGCAAGCGGTGGGGCGTACTGCTGGATGTGCCGGAACAGGTCTTGGTCGGCCCCGCCGAAGCCCTAAAGGCGCAGCTGGATGCTGACAATGCCCGCGGCACCCTACTGGAACTCGGCCTGGGCCTGCTCGCGGCGGTCATCGGCCTGGCCCTGGTGTGGCTGATGGCCCGCAGTGTGACGCGACCGATCCTCGGCGTGGCGCACATGCTCGAAGACATCGCCAGCGGCGAAGGCGACCTGACCCGGCGCCTGGCCTACGACAAACACGACGAACTGGGGCAACTGGCCGGTTGGTTCAACCGCTTCCTCGACAAGCTGCAACCGATCATTGCCGAGGTAAAACGCTCGGTGCAGGACGCCCGTGGCACCGCCGACCAATCCGCCGCGATTGCCACCCAGACCAGCGCCGGCATGGAGCAGCAATACCGCCAGGTCGACCAGGTGGCGACTGCCTCCCATGAAATGAGCGCCACCGCCCAAGACGTGGCCCGCAGCGCGGCCCAGGCCGCACAAGCCGCACGGGATGCCGACCAGGCCACCCGCGAGGGCCTGACCGTGATCGACCAGACCACCACCAACATCGGCCACCTGGCGGCAGATATGAGCACCGCGATGGCCCAGGTCGAAGGCCTGGCCGCCAATAGCGAGAAAATCGGTTCGGTGCTGGAAGTGATTCGTGGCATCGCCGAGCAGACCAACCTGCTGGCACTCAACGCCGCCATCGAAGCTGCCCGCGCCGGTGAGGCCGGCCGTGGTTTTGCGGTGGTGGCCGATGAAGTGCGCAACCTTGCGCGGCGCACCCAGGAGTCGGTGGAAGAAACCCGCCTGGTGATCGAGAAACTACAAAGCGGCACCGAGGACGTGGTCGGCTCCATGGGCAATAGCTATCGCCAGGCCCAGGGCAGCGTCGAACAGGTCGGCCAGGCCGTTACCGCCCTGCGCCAGATTGGCGATGCGGTCACGGTGATCAGCGACATGAACCTGCAGATCGCCAGCGCCGCCGAGGAGCAAAGCGCAGTGGCCGAGGAGATCAACAGCAACGTGGCGACCATTCGCGATGTGACCGAGTCGCTGTCGGAACAGGCCAATGAATCGGCGCGGGTAAGCCAGGCGTTGAACAGTCTGGCGAATCAACAGCAGGGGTTGATGGATCAGTTCCGCGTCTGATCTGAATCAGCCGTAGATACCGTCTTGACGCTCACCGGGCAACTGCAAGTTAGGGTCGTAGCAGTTGCCGAGCGCAAACGAGGCTGCGTTGGCGTCCCCGCGGGTCGCGGGGTGTCAATACGTCCGCTACGGGTAGCCAGATCTAGCGGTGCGGTAACTCGATCAGCACCTTGAGCCCACCCAACTCACTCTCCTGCAACTGCAACACCCCGCCCCACACCTCGACGATATCGCGCACGATACCCAGCCCCAGGCCATGGCCGTGAATCTGTTCATCCAGGCGTGCGCCCCGGCTGAACACCTGGTCGCGCTGGGCCTCGGGAATACCCGGGCCATCGTCTTCCACCGCCAGCAGGTAACGGTGCTCAGTTGCAGCGACCGTCAGGCGCACTTCGGCATCCGCCCATTTGCAGGCGTTGTCCAACAGGTTGCCGAGCAGTTCCAGCAGGTCTTCACGGTCCCACGGCAGTTGCAGGCCTGGCGCGACGTGGTAGCTGAGGTCCAGGTGATCACCGTGGATCATGTTCAGCGTGGCTAGCAAACCGGGCAGTTCTTTTTCACAGTCGAACAAGGCGCCCGGCAGGGTTTCGCCGGCCAGGCGTGCGCGGTTGAGCTCCCGGTTGAGGCGTTGTTGTACCTGCTCCAGTTGGTCGCGCAGCAGTTTGCTCAGTTCGGGGTGCCCCTTGAGCGCCTCGCTCGACGCTGCGCTCAACAGCACCGCCAGCGGGGTTTTCAGCGCATGGCCGAGGTTGCCCAGGGCATTGCGCGAGCGTTTGAGGCTGTCTTCGGTGTGGGCCAGCAGGTGGTTGATCTGCGCCACCAGCGGCTCCAGTTCCAGCGGCACTTGGGTGTCGAGTTGCGAGCGCTGGCCCTGCTGCAACTGGGCGATCTGATTGCGCGCCGTTTCCAGCGGGCGCAAGGCTCGGCGCACAGTGACCCGTTGCAGGATCAACACCAGCAGCAACGCTGCCAACCCCAGTACCAGGCCAATCTGACGCATCAGCCGGAAGCTTTCCCGCACCGGCGTGTAGTCCTGGGCCACGCTGATGGAAATCGATTGGCCGAAGCGCTTGTAGTCCGAGCGCAGCACCAGCAGTTGCTGGCCTTCCGGGCCCAGTTGCAGGTTGCCCTTGAGCCCGGCTTCTGGCAGTTGGGGCAATTCCTGGTCCCACAGCGAACGGGAACGCCAATGCTTGTCGGAAAAATCGATACGGAAATAGTGCCCGGAAAACGGCCGCTGATAGGCCGGCGACAAGCGCTGTTCATCCAGCTGTACGCCGTTGGGCCCGCGCACCAGCGCCACCAACAGGTTTTCGGCGTCGTTGCGCAGCCCGGCTTCCAGGTAGCGCTGCAAGCCCGCTTCGAACAGCCACAGGCTGGTTTGTGCCAGCACCACGCCGACGATCACCATCACGCTGATCAGGCCCAGGCTAAGGCGGCGCTGAATCGACTTCATGCAGGGCCGGCGCCAAACCGGTAGCCCTGGCCGCGTCGTGTTTCGATCACGCTGCGCCCCAACTTGCGGCGCAGGTGGTTGACATGGACTTCCAGCACATTGGAATCGCGCTCAGTCTCGCCGTCATACAAATGCTCAGCCAGGTGGCTCTTCGACAGGATCTGCTCGGGGTGCAGCATGAAATAGCGCAACAGGCGAAATTCGGCGGCGGTCAACTGGATCTCGGCGCCATCACGCAATACGCACTGGCGGCCTTCATCCAAGTGCAGGCCAGCGGCTTGCAACGTGGGCTGGTTGGCCTGGCCGTGGGAGCGGCGCAACAGCGCCTGGATGCGCAGGTGCAACTCTTCAGGGTGAAAGGGTTTGCTCAGGTAGTCGTCGGCACCGGCCTTGAGCCCTTCGATACGCTCGGCCCAGGAATCGCGGGCGGTGAGGACCAGCACCGGGGTAGCCAATGCGGCGGCGCGCCATTGCGCAAGGACTTCAAGGCCAGGCAGGCCAGGCAGGCCAAGGTCGAGGATGATCAGGTCATAGGGCTCGCTGCGGCCCTGGTACGCGGCGTCGCGGCCGTCTGCCAGCCAATCGACGGCGTAGCCCTGGCGTTGCAGGCCCGCCAGTAGTTCATCGGCCAGGGGTACATTGTCTTCCACCAGAAGCAGGCGCATCAGTCTTCCTCGTCTTTGATCAGCACACCGTTGGTCGCGTCCAGCTTAATTTCACGCACCACGCCGTCGGTGGTCACCAACTCCACTTCATATGCATATTGGCCGTGTTTCTTTTCCAGTTCGGCTTCCAGCATGCGAGAGCCCGGATACCGTGCCATAGCCTGCTGCAACAGCTGCTCCAGCGGCAGAATCACGCCTTGCTGACGCAGTGCCAAGGCTTCGTCCTGGTTGAGGTCGCGGGCCTGCAAACCCGAGCAGAAGACCACCAGCAACAAAGCAACTCGACTGCCGGTGCGTAAATTTACCTTCATTACGTATCCTGATGATTCTTGAGAACCTGCCCGGTGAGCGCGTCCAATTCAACGTCCCACTCAATGCCGTCGCGATCTTCCAGCTCGACCTCATAAACGTACTTGCCGTATTCCTCATCCAGATCGGTGTCCACCAGCGTCGCACCTGGGTGCAAGGCCAGGGCAGTGGCTTCCAACTGATCGAACGCGACAATTGTAACAGTGGCGGGCACGGTCAGTGGTTTGTCAGGGTCCACGGCTCCGGCCTGGGTCGCCAGGGAGGTGATGATAGCGGCGGCGACCAGAGCTGTGAGGCGTTTCATGATAAGTCTCCGTTACACGATGTTATTCCTACGCTGGCCACGGTACCCGCTGCAACTTAACTGAAACTGAATTGCCACCATGGCAATTTCATGCCGATGCAATGGACTACGGTGTTTATTCCGGATTCACGCGTTATCGTTGACGTTTTTCGCGAGCAACTTGCTCCTACACCTCGTTTCAATAGAGACCGGTATGACAGCCATCCACATCAAGTTTCCCGCGCTGACGCTCAAGGCCGGCAAACGTGCCTTTACGCGCATTCGCGAACAGGGCCTCAAGCCTGCCGACGTCGGCATCCTCCCCGGCGCCGCCGGTGGCCCCAAGGCGCTGGGCATCCAGGGCCTGGACCTGGCACTGTTCGGCGACTGGCTGTCCCGGGCGCCACGGGAACGGGCACTGATCGGCGCCTCCATCGGCTCCTGGCGCTTTGCCAGCGCGTGCCTGCCCGACCCGGTGCAAGGCCTGCTGGACCTCGGCCGCCTGTACAACGAACAAAGCTTTGCCAAAGGTGTGACGATGGCCGACGTCAGCCAGAGTTGCCAGCGCATGCTCGACGACCTGCTTGCCGGTCGCGATGCCAGGGTGCTGGACAACCCCGGCTACCGCCTGAACATCATGGTGGTCAAAAGCCACGGCCTGCTCGCCGATGACCACCGTGGGCGCCTGGGCCTGGGCCTGTCGTCGGTGATCGCCGATAACCTGCGTGGCCGCGCGCGGTTGTCGCGCCACTTTGAACGGCTGATCATCCACGACCCACGCCAGCTGCCACCGGTGCATCCGCTGGAGGATTTCCCGTCGCGTTTTCTCGCGTTGAACATCGGCAACCTGCGTCAGGCGCTTCTCGCCTCAGGTTCGATCCCCATGGTGATGCAAGGCGTGCGCGACCTGCCTGGCGCAGGCGCAGGCACCTACCGCGACGGCGGCCTGCTGGACTACCACCTCGACCTGCCCTACCACGGCAATGACATCGTGCTGTACCCGCACTTCACCGACCGGGTCATCCCCGGCTGGTTCGACAAGGGCCTGCCCTGGCGGCGCAGCAATCAACAGGGGTTGCAGGATGTGTTGCTACTGGCACCGTCCAAGGACTACCTGGCCCGCCTGCCCCACGGCAAACTGCCAGACCGCAGCGACTTCAAACGCTTTTTGGGCGACGACAAAAGCCGCAATAAGTACTGGCAGACCGCAATGAGCGAAAGCCAGCGGCTGGGGGATGAATTTCTGCAACTGGCGGATAACGCAGGCCTGGGCGAGCGCTTGCAGGCGCTTTGACCCAGCGGTATGCGCGGCGCGTGATCAAGCGGTTAAACGCGTCGCCTGCCAGATACCTGACCGAGCTGAAAATACTGTGAAAATCCCTTCGCAGAACCCAGTACACCAGGAACAGTTTTGAGAGATGGCCGAATCTCAAAGAAAGATTGCCCCTACCTCAAGCCCAGCCCGCCGGGCGCGGGCTATCTGTTTAAAACCTGAAGCAGGTAGCGGAGCGGCAAGAACACGACATATGAATAATCCACCCGACAACGGCGTGGCGAGGTATCCCTATGGCTATCGCAGAAAATATTGATCGTTTCCTGCGCCGCGACGAGGTGCTGCGTACCACTGGCCTGGGCCGCCATACTGTTTATCGACGGATCAGGGAGGGCACATTCCCAAAACAGGTTAGAATAGGCCCCAATTCGGTCGCCTGGCGCCAGTCGGCTATCGCTGAATGGATGACCGCAACAACGCCCAGCAACGACCAATCAGTACATTGATCAGTACACCAACTACTGACAATATCCCCAAAGCCACGCAACACAAGCCCTACAGGTCACACCGTGGAAATCTTCAAAGAGTTTACGTTCGAGTCCGCCCACCGCCTGCCACACGTGCCGGATGGCCACAAATGCGGGCGCCTGCATGGGCATTCGTTCAAGGTGGCGATCCACCTGAGCGGCGACCTGGATCCCCATACCGGCTGGATTCGCGACTTCTCGGAGATCAAGGCGATTTTCAAGCCGCTCTATGAACGCCTCGACCACAACTACCTAAATGACATCCCTGGCCTGGAAAACCCCACCAGCGAAGTGCTGGCCAAGTGGATCTGGAATGAACTCAAACCACTGTTGCCAGAGCTCAGCGCGATTCGCATCCATGAGACCTGCACCAGCGGCTGTATCTATCGCGGCGAGTAAGCCTGCGCTGTAAAAAAACACCCTTGCGGTTGACTTGTGGCGAGTGAGCTTGCTCCCTCGCCACAGATTATTTTCTGATCCATTTTGTATCACCCCTGCACTGCTTTCGTGCCCCACTGGGCATCACGAACACTCCCTCCTGCATTTCCTCCCTGTTTGGCTATAAATGTTGTGCACGGTGCACAGCGCCCACCGTGCGCGCGTCACTGCTGCGGACCTGGCACGCGCGGTGCAATAGGCCAGCGTCACTCATTCAGGGAGTAAGGCACATGACGCAGCAAGAACCAGGCAATGACTACCCGTTAAGCGAAGTCCCCATGCATGCGCGCAAGGGCCTGGCGTCTACCGCCATGGTGCTGCTGGGCTTTACATTTTTTACCGCGACCATGTTCGCCGGCGGCAAACTGGGGGTGGCGTTCAGTTTCACCGACATGCTCGGCGTGGTGGCATTGGGTAACCTGCTGTTGGGTATTTACGCCGCAGGCCTGGGCTATATCGCGTTCAAGAGCGGCTTGAACTCAGTCTTGATGGGGCGTTTCTGCTTCGGCGAAGTGGGCAGCAAACTCAGCGACTTGATCCTCGGCTTTACCCAGATCGGCTGGTACGCCTGGGGCACCGCCACCGCCGCGGTGGTACTGGGCAAATATTTCGAGTTAAGCCAAGGCAGCGTATTGGCGCTGATGGTGGTGTTTGGCCTAATGTTTTGCGCTACGGCCTACGTGGGTTATCGCGGCCTGGAAATTCTTTCCTACATCGCGGTGCCGGCTATGGGCCTGTTGCTGTTTGTGTCGATGTGGGTCGCCACGATGAAAGTTGGCGGTTGGGACGGGCTGCTGGCGGTGGTGCCGACCGCTGAACTGGACTTATCGACGGCAATCACCTTGGTGTTCGGTACTTTTGTCAGCGGCGCAACCCAGGCCACCAACTGGACGCGGTTTTCCCGCTCGGCCAGGGTGGCGGTATTGGCCAGCCTGATCGGCTTCTTTATCGGCAATGGCCTGATGGTGTTGGTCGGGGCCTATGGCGCCATCGTCTATCAGCAACCGGACGTGGTCGAAGTGTTGCTGCTGCAAGGCTTTGCCATGGCCGCAATGGCCATGTTGCTGCTCAATATCTGGAGCACCCAGGACAACACCATCTACAACTTCGCCGTGGCCGGTTGCAATCTGTTGCGCACCAAGCGCCGCAAGACCGTCACCCTGGCCGGCGCCGTGATCGGAACGTTGCTGGCCTTGCTCGGCATGTACGACCTGCTGGTGCCCTACCTGATCCTGCTGGGTACGGTGATTCCGCCGATTGGTGGCGTCATCATGGCGGACTTCTTCTACCGCTACCGCGGCGAGTACCCACGCCTGGCCGACGCGCGCCTGCCGGCGTTCAACTGGCCTGGGCTGGCGGCGTATGCCGTGGGCACCGTGCTGGCATTCAACTCGCCGTGGGTCGCGCCGTTGGTGGGGATCGCTGCCGCGTCGCTGACCTACATCGCGCTGAGCGCCGCATTGCGCGTGCGCGCTCCACTGGCTGACGCCCAGGCATGAGCCTGACCGTCGCCGATGTGCTGGCCTTGCCTGGTCTGGAATCGATGCGCCTGCGCGCTGGCCAGGACGGTCTGGATAACCGCGTGCGATGGCCCTACGTGGCAGAGAACAGTGGGATCGCCGAGTGGGTGCTGGGGGGCGAACTGGTGTTCGTCACCGGCATCAACCACCCGCGCGATGACGCCAATCTGCTGCAACTGCTGGAAGAAGCCTGTCAGCGCCAAGTGGCCGGCCTGGTAATTCTCACCGGGCCGGCGTATATCCAGCTGATTCCCCAGCGGTTACTGGACGCCGCCGAAGCCGCGGGCATGCCGCTGATCGAGCAGCCCTACTCGCTGAAAATGGTGCTGGTGACCCAGGCGATTGGCTCCGCGCTGATCCAGTCCGAGCAATTGGGCCGTTCGCGCCATGATGTGCTGGAACGTTTGTTGACCGGTGACTACCAATCCCTGGAGGTGCTGTTGCACCGCGCCGCGCAATTGGATATGCCGCTGGCCGGGCATTGGCAGGTTGTGCAGTTGCAACTGGAGGGCAGCGAATCGTTGTTCGCTCAAGGCGATACACCGCAGGTAGAGGCGCAACTGGCCCGGCAACACGACAGCATCGGTCGTCGCTTGCGCCAGCTGTCGGCAGCATTACCGGTGCTGGGCCGAGCCGGGCAATGGACTCTGCTGCTGCCAGCCTCGGATGCTGGCGCCGCCTTGGCCAACCGCCAGCAATTGGCGAACTGGCTGAACCCACTGAACCTGCGCCTGGCGCCGCTCAAGTTGTTTGTCGGCCTTAGCGCTGCCGCGCACCCTCCTGCGCGGCTGGCCCAGGCGCAGGATGAAGCACGCCAGGCGTTGGCCGCCGCGCGACGGTTCAGCGAGCGCGCCGGGCTGTGCGTGTATGACGAACTGGGCGTGCTCAAGTTGCTCAGCGGCGTGCGTGATCGTGCGCTGCTCGACCAATTTCTGAATGAGCGACTGGGGCCGTTGCTGCGCCACGACGCGCATCATGGCCCCAGCTTGATGCCAACCCTGGAAGCCTGGTTCCACGAGAATGGTAACCTGATGGCCGCCGCCCAGCGCCTGGCCCTGCACCGCAATACCATGACCCACCGCGTCCAGCGCATCGAAGCCCTGTGCGGGCTGACGCTGGATAATTCATATGACCGCCTGGACATCGGCATTGCCCTGATGATCTGGCGGCTGTCTGCCTGACTTTTTAGCCAAGAGGAACTTGCCCATGCACATCATCAACGCCCGCCTGCGTAACCGTGAAGGCCTGCATGATCTGCACCTGGAAAACGGCCGGATCGCCAGCATCACCCCACAGGCGACAGCGCCTGTATTGAACGCCGACGACCTGGACGCCGCCGGCAACCTGGTCATCCCGCCCTTCGTCGAACCGCACATCCACCTCGACGCCACCCTTACCGCTGGCGAACCGCGCTGGAACATGAGCGGCACGTTGTTTGAAGGCATCGAATGCTGGGGCGAACGCAAAGCCACCATCACCTTGGAAGACACCAAGACCCGCGCCAAAAAAACCATCCAGGCCCTCGCCGCGCACGGCATCCAACATGTACGCACACACGTTGACGTCACCGATCCAGGCCTCACCGCGCTCAAGGCCATGCTGCAAGTCCGCGAGGAAAGCACGCACCTGATCGACCTGCAAATCGTCGCCTTTCCTCAGGAAGGCATCGAGTCTTATCGCAACGGCCGCGAACTGATGGAAGAAGCCATCCGCCTGGGCGCCGACGTGATCGGCGGCATCCCCCACTTCGAATACACCCGCGACCAAGGCGTGAGTTCGGTGAAGTTCCTGATGGACCTGGCCGAGCGCACCGGTTGCCTGGTGGATGTGCATTGCGATGAGACCGATGACCCCCATTCGCGCTTCCTCGAAGTGCTGGCTGAAGAAGCCCGCAGCCGCGACATGGGTGCCCGCGTCACCGCCAGCCACACCACGGCCATGGGTTCTTACGACAACGCCTACTGCGCCAAGCTGTTCCGGCTGCTTGGGCACTCCGGTATCAATTTCGTCTCGTGCCCAACCGAAAGCATCCACCTGCAAGGCCGCTTCGACAGTTTCCCGAAGCGCCGTGGCGTGACTCGGGTCAACGAATTGCTCGAAGCCGGCATGAACGTGTGCTTTGGCCAGGACTCCATCGTCGACCCCTGGTACCCACTGGGCAACGGCAACATCCTGCGGGTGCTGGAAGCCGGTTTACACATCTGCCATATGCTCGGCTACCGCAACCTGCAAACCGCTCTCGACCTGGTGACCGACAACAGCGCCAAGGCCCTGGCCTTGGGTGATCGCTACGGCCTGGAGCCCGGACGCCCCGCCAACATGCTGATCCTCTCGGCGGACAGCGACTACGAGGTGATTCGCAGCCAGGGCCTGCCGTTGTACTCGATCCGCAACGGCAACGTGTTGATGAAACGTCAGCCGGTGCAAGTGGAGTTTGTGTGAACGCCCTGATCAGATAATGGCGTCGAAATCCCCCGGGGGCGCCCCGCCACAACGTACGTGGCGGGTGCGTTCAAGACGCCTCATTGCTGAGGCCGTGCGACCCCGAACAGACTGACGCTCAGCAACCTGTCGGCCTCTGTATGCAAACGCACTGGCGCAGTCCCCCCCGGCATCACCACCGCGACTTCGCCTGCGTCTACCCAGCCCGCTCGCCACGCTGCGCAAGCTACGGCACTGGCGCTGGTGCCGGAGGACGCCGTGGGGCCTTCTCCCCGCTCGAACACCCGCGCAACCACGCTATTGCCGGCTTGCCTGGCGGCCCATTGCAAGTTCACCCCGGCCACACAGGGCTGGCCGCTTCCCGCCGGTGGCGCAAAGGCGACCGCCTGCAATGCTTCGAACAGAGCGGGTTGCAACATCTGCGAGTTGTCTGGCAAGGCCGACGCGTACTCGACCAAGGTCACACAATGAGGATTGCCCACGCGCACAAACTGGCAGTGCGTCCACTGCGGGTCGATTGCCGCCAACGCGCGCACATGGCTCAGTTCAATGCCCTCCCGGAACGCATGGCCGACGCCCTCTGCGCCCACGGCCCTTGGCCCGAACTCGGGCAACCCCAGTGCCAACCAAAATCCCGCGACATGCTCATAAACAGCGGGCTCGATCCAGGTCGCCACCGGTGACGCCGTGGCGGACGCAAGATGGTGCACCCGAAATTCACATGCCTGGGTCATCAACCCTTGATCGGTAAGCGCCTGGGCGAAGATCGTCAACCCGTTACCACTGCGCTCGGCCAGGGAGCCGTCGGTGTTGACGATCAACAGGTCAAACGGTGGCTCGGCCTGGAACGGGCCGACCAGCAAGCCATCACATCGGTGAGCCTTGGCAGCATCCGGGCGCGGTATCGAACCCCAGTCACATTCGGACGTTATAGCCGAAGCGACCCAATCTGCGTGTGCCTGCGCGGCCTGGGCGGCGCTTTCGGGCACGTTGATGCCCTGGGTGCGTAAAAAGGCTGGGGTGGCCACGCCATAAATATTTCCCCGCGCATCGTAGAAGCGGGTCATGGTGCCACCTGCCTGAAAATCTTCATCGGTCAGTCCGTTCAATGGCCAATACACTGGGCCAACAGCGTATTACACAATGTCCGGGGGAAGCAGCCTGGAAGGTGGTAATCCACTACGAGAGTCCCGGGGTTCACCAGTTCCCACAGGGAATACGCACCTTCCAAACGCTTCTTGCGCACTTGTGCCCCCAGTGTGTGGTCAGCGACGGCCATTGCGTTCCCAAGGTGTACAAAGAAATTCACGGCCTGAGCCCCCGTCACGGAACCCGGCTCGCTCCACACGGCCTGATGTGCAAGGATGTCGCGCCGGACATCGTTCGTAGAACGCAAAACCAAGGATTTTTCATGACTGCCATCCCCACCTCAGCGCCCGTGGTTCCCGGGCGGCTGGAGCAAATGTCGACCCGTATTGCCTTTTTCATCGCTGGGTTCGGCATCGCGGCCTGGGCGCCTTTGGTGCCGTACGCCAAGGCACGCGCACAATTGAATGAAGGCACCTTGGGGCTGCTGTTGCTGTGCCTGGGCGTGGGTTCGATTATCGCGATGCCTGCAGCGGGAGCGCTGGCGTCGCGCTTTGGGTGCCGGCGCGTGCTCACGGCTGGCACGATCATGATCTGCCTGGCCCTGCCGATGTTGGCCACGGTCAGTTCGATTCCACTGCTGATGGCCGGCCTGTTCCTGTTTGGCGCGGGCCTGGGCACCGTCGATTCCACGGTGAACCTACAGGCAGTGATCGTGGAAAGGGCCAGTGGCAAAACCATGATGTCGGGGTTCCATGGTTTGTTCAGCCTGGGAGGCATCGTCGGCGCGGCGGGCGTCTCAGGGTTGCTGGGATTGGGGCTGTCGCCACTGCAAGCAACCTTAGTCGTGATCGTCATCATGGCGGTGGCGCTGCTCAAGGCCGGGCCACACTTGTTGCCCTACGGCAGTGAAAGTTCGGGCCCGGCGTTTGCGATTCCACACGGCGTGGTGCTGTTTATCGGTTGCCTGTGTTTTATCGTGTTTTTGGCCGAGGGCGCCGTACTTGACTGGAGCGCCGTATTCCTCAGTGCCGAACGTGGCCTGGATGAAGCCTACGCAGGCCTGGGTTACGCAGCCTTCGCCCTGACCATGACCGCCGGACGCCTGACCGGTGATGCCATTGTGCGGCGGCTGGGCGCGACCCGCGTGATTGTGATCGGCGGCGCATTGGCCACTGTGGGAATGTTGTTGGCGACGCTCTTGCCTGCTTGGGAAACCGCGCTGCTGGGCTATGCACTGGTAGGTGCAGGCTGTTCGAATATCGTGCCAGTGCTCTACACCGCAGTCGGCAAGCAAAAGGTCATGCCGGAGCATATTGCCGTACCCGCGATCACCACCTTGGGGTATGCCGGGATTCTTGCCGGCCCCGCAGTCATCGGCTTTATCGCCCACGGCAGTAGCCTGAGCACCGCCTTTGTGCTGATAGCACTGTTGCTGGCAGGTGTGGCCATCAGTGGCAAGATCCTCAAGGTGTAATACCGCAGCGCGTTACCGGGCTTTGTTCACCTTCTCTTGCTTGAGCCACCGCTCAAGGCTTTTATTGCTGAGCCAGCCTTCTTTGCTCACAAGGCCGCCCAACCCATTGGCCGCCGCTCGCTGCAGGGAGCTCAACAAGCCGGGGCGCTCCAGAATATTCCTGACTGTGTAGACACAATGCTCGCTGTATAACTTCCTGGGGAGCCCGGTTGACGCCTCCAGCACCAGCGAGCCCTGCGAGTCGAGCTCATTCGGGTCAGCCATCACGGCTGCGAGCGCGGCGATCTCGACAAACTGGTATTTTTCGAAGAACACCGTCCGATCCTTGGCCTTGTCCCTCAACCGGTCGAACTCACCTTGAAACGCCTGAACAACCAGAGCGTTGCCCTGGGAATGAAAAGGGTCCTCGCTGAAGTCGCTCGGCGCACTGTTACCTGTCATAACCTGGGCCGCATACCTGAGGCTGTCACGGGTGATATAACCGTCGCCATTGATGATCGCGTCGTTGAGTCGCGGACGACGGAGTATCTCGTTCACCGCCAGAATCATGGAATCGAGCCTGTCACTCTCCCCCAGCGCGCGCGCGGCAAGGTGTTGCAGGGATGACTGCGTCAGTTGTCCGAACTTCAAATAGGGATGCAGCAACCCGAATCCATTTTCCAGGACCGTCGCCAGTTGGCTGTCAGTCGAGTGCGCGCCAGGCGGCACATGGTTCGCACGCACCACTGGCAAGCTCTGCAAGGCCAAGGACCGCAATGAAGACACGGTAGGCCGTCGCGACGACAGTGTGCCGGGTGGCGTGGGCGACTCTTCAGGGAGAGGATGAACATGGGGGGACGGCGGCGTCTCTTGCGCCTGCGCCCCCACCACGGCCAGTGGCCGCGCGGGAAGAGTTGAAACATCTATTGTCATGCATAATCTCCAACCTTTCCGGATTCGCGCTTACCTGATGGACATCGCCACGGTGATCGAACAGATTCAATCGACTCCAGGAAAGCAAACTACTGATGAGTGGCGTGACGCAATCGACAGTTCCGGGCAGCAGAACAATAGCAATGACATAATGTAAAACTGGCTCGCTCATTTGCACGTGTGTGTGAGGCCGGTTTTAACCTCTCGCCCACTGCACAAGACTCTCAAACCCGACCATCACCGACTCCAGGGCACCACGGACGTGCACCCGTGGCTCAGCGCTCTCATTACGGTCCTGTCCGACTGCCAGCATGCCTCGCGCAAAATCGTCGGCCAACGGTGCCTGGAACCGGCGTCGACCGGCAAATTCCTTCATGCGCTGGATTTCGCGGGCATGGCGTATTTGCGAGCAGTCTGTTTCACAAGCCGTCTCTGAAACCTCTGCAGGACGTTGAGTGCCGGCAGCCCGGCATTCAGGTTGGCAAGCGTTAAATGACGCCGTAGTCATAGGGCCTCCAGGGAACACGCCACGACGGGGTCGTGGTGACTAGCCTGTTCAAACAATCACGCGCCGATACGGTTGTATCAACGGGACATCTGGCGCTGCGTGTCCGGTGAGTGGCGGGCCGATCCGATCCAGTTCCTTAAAGTTGCGTCAGATTGGTGACCGCGCCTGTAAGAAAGTGGAGCAGCCTAAAAAATCGCAGCATTGCGCTGCGACTTTCCCTACGCGCCCCGGTTAGAAACCAACACTGGCCTGCACAAAGAACGTACGCGGCTCGCCCAGGTATAAACCGGCATTGTTATCGCTGGAACGGGTGTAGTGCTGCTGGTCAAAGACGTTCTTCACACCCACCCCCAACTTCAGGTTCGACAGCTGCTCGCCGAAGTCATAACCGCTGCGCACGTTGACCGAAACATAACCCGGGATATCACCGAACTGGCCATCCGCTGTGCCCTGGGTGATGTAGGTGCTGGTAGTGCCCGGCGCACGCTGGCCGGACTGGGCGTACACATCCAGGTTGTGGGTCCAGTGGTTGACGTCGTAACGCAGGCCCAGTGTTGCCACCTCACGGGAGTACAGCGGCAGGTCGCGCCCTTTGAACGGTACGTCACCTTCCGAGGTGGCCTTGGTGTAGGTGAAACCGGCATTGGCCGTCAGGCCGTCGAGGCGCGGGTCCAGGTTAGACAGGTCATAGTGGGCCGACGCTTCGATACCTGTGTGCTTCGTGGCGCCAAGGTTGGTCCAACCCACGGCATTACTGACGTATTGCAACTCATCCGAAAAATCGATGTAGAAGTACGTCAGTTCGCCGCCCCATACGCTGTCGTTGTAGCGGGTACCCACCTCGTAGGTCTTGGCTTTTTCCGGGTTCAGGCCGTTGGCCGTCTGGTCGCCGCTGCCGCCCTGGCCCAGTTGAAAATACTGCAGGCTGCCGAAGGACGTTTCGTAGTTGGCGAACAGTTTCCAGGCGTCAGAGAGGTGGTACATCACGCTCAGTGCCGGCAGCGGTTCGGTGCTGTGGACTTCGCGGCGTTTTTCCAGGGTGCGCGGGCCGAGCAAGGGGACAACCGGGCGGTCGTGCCATTCGGTGCGAATGTCTTCAAAACGGATACCCGGCGTGATCGTCCACTTGCCGATATCGATCTTGTTATCGACATAAAAAGCGTTGGCCTCGGTAGCGCCCGTGCGGTCCTGGTAGACGTGACCATCGCTGCGGCCACCCGGCGTCGGTACGTTGTTGACCAGGTTCAGGCTGGTGGCCTGCTCATGCATGCCTTCTTTGAGGTAGCGGTAACCGACGCTGACTTCCTGGGTGCTGGGGCCCACGTCGAACACATGGGACACCCGGGGTTCGATACCGAACGTGTAGTAGGTGCGCGGGTAGGACCCGAGCGTGCCGAGGTCGCGGTTAGCAATATTGCTGCCACGGAAACTGTCGGAGTAGTAGGTCAGCACTTCGGCCTGGGTACGGTCGTCGATCTGGCGGATGTACTTGAAGGACACGTCCTTGCGGCGCCCGCTGAAGTTGTCCCAGTCGCGCACCGACTGGTACGGGTTGGCGTCGAACTGCTTCTGGGTCAGGCCGCCGGGCATGTCGGCGCTGGCGTCGTAATAGTGGAAGTTCAGCGAGAAATCATCTTGATCGGTCGGCGCCCAATGGGTCTTGAAGATCACGTCGTCGATATCGTTGGCGTTGTTGCTGTTGCGATAACCGTTGCCATTGACCCCGGAGTACAGCAACGCGGCGCCGATGCCGTTGTCGGCCGTGCCGCCGATGAAGGCGTTCTCGATGTGCTTCCAGCCGCCGTGGGCTGAGGTTTGCAGGGTGGTACCGACTTCGCCGGAAAATCTCTCGGGGATCGCACGGGTCACGAAGTTGATCACGCCACCGACGTTCTGCGGCCCATAACGCACGGAACCGGCGCCACGCACCACGTCGATGCTGTCCAGGTTGCCCGCGGAAATCGGCGCCATCGACAGCTGTGGCTGGCCATAAGGCGCAAACGCCGCCGGTACTCCGTCGATCAGCACCGTGGAGCGTGGCGACAGGCGTGACGTCAGCCCACGCACCCCAACGTTGAGGGAAATATCGCTGCCGCCGGTGCCGTTGGACTCCTGCACCTGTACACCCGGCACACGGCGCAGCACGTCGCCGACGTTCATCGCGCCCTGCTCCACCATCGCTTCGCGACGGATCACCGTGCGTGCGCCGGGGTGGTTCTGCACCACTTCGGCATTGGCATCGCCCAGCCAGTCGCCGACCACCCGAATGTCGGTGGCACCCAGCTCCAGCGGCGAACCGCTTTCTCCAGTGCCACTGTTCAGCGGGCGCAAGGTCACGGAGCCGGCGTCAATCTGGTAGTCCAGGCCACTGCCTTGCAGCAATTGGCGCAGGGCTTGTTCAGGGGAAAGATTGCCATCTACCGCAGGTGCCTGCTTGCCGGCGACCAAGTCGGGGCTGAAGAACACTTGCAGCGACGTCTGCTGGCCCAGTTGGCTCAGCGCGGCGCCCAGCGGCTGGGCCGGGATATGCACAGCGTCGCCAGCATAGGCCGACGGCACGGCGGCACTGACCGCAAGGGCTAGCGCCACAGGCGCCCAGCGGGAAATTTTATTGTTGTTGATGGCGAGTTTTTTCACGTCGAGCCTAGTCCTGTGATCGCAGAAGTGTGCGGCTGTTAATGCAAACCAGTTGCAGTTGCAGGAGAAGACGAAGAACTCGAAAAAAACCTGAATCTCAGCGTGAAATAATTTCCTGGCTGCCATCCGGCAGGGCGCGCACGGCCACGGGCAGAATGTGCGGCAAGGCCTTGAGCAAAGCGTCGGTGTCATTGGCCTTGAACACACTGGTCAGCCGCAGGTTGCCGACCGCAGGCGTACTGACCCGCAGCGGTTGCTCGCGATAACGCGAGACTTCCCGCGCCACTTCACCCAGCGTCGCGTTGTTGAACACGAGCTTGCCTGTACGCCAGGCCGTCAGCGCATCGGCATTCACCGCGTAGGACGCCGCCACCAGCCCCTGGCTGTCCACATGGGTGCCCAGCCCCGCCGTCAGCGTCACCACGTCACCCGGCGAACGGCCCTGCACCTGGACCGTACCGGCCTCGACCGCCACGCGGGTCTGATCGTCGTCCCGGCGCACATCAAAGCGCGTGCCAGTGACCGTCACCTGGCCTGCACCTGCCGCGACCACAAAGGGCCGACGGGTGTCATGTTCGACGCTGAACATGGCCTCGCCCTGCTTGAGTTCGACGCTGCGCCGGTGGTTTTCGTAATGCACCGCGACCACGCTGCGGCTGTTCAAATCCATCACCGAGCCGTCGGGCAATGCCACCTGACGATGCTCGCCCAGCCGCGTGCTGAACTCGGCGCTGTAGGGTTTGGGATGATCCAGACCGCTGAACAGCCCCACCCCCAAGGCGACCGCAACCACACTGGCCGCTACGGCATAACGCAACACAGCGCTACGTTTTGGGCGCTCGGCTGGCGCCGTGCACAACGCCTGCAAGCGAGCCTTGGGCACCAGGTCGGCGGCGCTCCACATGCCCTGCAACACATCGAATTCATATTGGTGTTCGGGCTTTTCTGCACGCCACGCATCGAAACACTGGCGGTCGTGGGCGTCCAACTCAGCGTCTTGCAGGCGTACAAACCATTGCGCGGCTTCGTCGCGGGCACGGCTATCCATCATGGAAGGTCCTGTTTCAGAGCGAGCTTGGGTCATGGGGCCATTGCGTCCAGGCGGTCACGCAGATGCCGCAGGGTGCGGATCATATACTTTTCCACCATGTTCTTGGACAAGCCCAGGCGTTCGGCAATTTCCTGCTGGGTGAGGCCCTCGATTTTCTGCCAGATAAAAATCTTGCGGCAGTTGAGCGGCAACTCGGCCAACGCCCGCTCGATGGAGTCCGCCAACTGGACGGCGTGCATGAAATGCTCCGGGTCGCCACTGTGGGGCGAACGCTGATCATAGGCTTGCTGCGCCATCGCTTCGCGGCGGTCTTCACGCCGGTAGGCGTCCACGGCGATATTTCGTGCGGTTTGATGCAGGTAGGCGCGCGGTTGCTCCACCTGAGTCGATGTGGACTCAAGCACCCGCACAAACGTGTCATGGGCCAGGTCTTCGGCCTGTTGACGGTTTCTCAGGCGGCGCGTCCAGGTTCCGATCAACTCTTCGTAGTGCTCGAAAAAGCCTGTTCTGCGGGGCGGCTGAGGGATCATCGCGGGGGCACGGGGGAGGCGGGGCGTGAATAGTAATGCTTCCTATTAAGTCGAGCAATTGCTACCCGTCGACTGCCCACCGCAGGCTGGAACTAAAGCGCCAGTTTGAGGCGACTCAATTTCTCGCGGCTGCCGCACACGCTCATCTGGCACCATTTGCGCAGTTTGTTCTTGGAGCTATCCAGGAATACCCAATCGCAGTCAGTCGCCGTGCAGCTCTTCAATTCGCGAAGCTCACCCGATACCAGCAACTGCGTGGCCCCGATCGCCAGGCGCCCGATGAGCATCTCAGTCAACCCCTGGACGCAGGTGCAGGTTCTCCACTCCCACGCCGGCACCCCATCGACTGAACGCAGCACCCGCCACGCGGCGCCTTGTTGGAAGCGCAGGTTGATCTGCTGCAATGCTTCATCGGCCGCGTGCTGGCGCAACGACAACGGATAAAACACCGTATACAGGCACTCCCTGAACGCAATAATGGCGTCCAGGTTCGGTTGATACGAAATAGGCGACTCCAACACCATAGGCCTGTAGGTCTCGAACTCTTGGGCAGAGATCAACCCGGCATGCCTTGCCCACTCAAAGAAAAACTGAAAACTGGTGAGCCGCTCTTCCATCACCTTGAGTGGCGACCCAGGGCGACGGCCATTGGTGGTATTGATAAAGTCCAATGCCTGGGCCCCGCCAATCAGGCGAATCGACTTTGCAGTGCCCGTAAAATGCGTCATGCCTGCTCCCGAGAAAACGCGATACTACTGCGATGGCGCAGATTACCTTGTTTTCTGGAACGGCCGACACCACCCCCCTCCGCGCAAAGACCAGCGGCTAAGTGCGCGCGTGGTTGCGTGCCACCCAATCCAGAATCGTCTGGACAGACTGTTCGACAGACAGCGCCTGGGTATCCACGCGCACCTCAGGAAAGACCGGCACGTCGTAGTTCGAGTCAATACCGGTGAAATGCTTGATCAACCCCAGGCGGGCTTTTTTATACAGGCCTTTGGGGTCACGTAGTTCCGCCGTTTCCAGCGGGGCATCGACATGCACTTCAACAAAATACTCATTGCCGATGATCGAGCGCGCGTAGTGCCGACTGGCCGACGACGGTGAGATCAGCGCCACGATCACGCTCAACCCCGCTTCCAGCATCAAGCGCGCCACTTCCGCGACCCGCCGAATGTTTTCGTCACGGTCGCTGTCGGTGAACCCAAGGTCCCGGCACAGCCCGCCGCGCACCGAGTCGCCATCAAGGATGCAGGTCAATCGACCCTGCGCCTGCAAGGCCACGTCCAGCGCATCGGCGATGGTCGACTTGCCGGATGCAGATATACCGGTCATCCAGACCACCATCGGCTGGTACGGTAGGCGCGAGTGGCCAGCGTGCGGCTGAGTGAACGCGAACGCGTGCAGGTTCTGGTTTGGACGCTGCGCGAAATAATTCATGGCTCAACCCCTTCGGCCGCCGAGACCGGCTGTTTACCCAACATGAACACCATCGCGCATTGCAGGAACAGCAACAGCGCAACCACCCAATAGATGGTCGAGAACGAACCGGTCAGGTCTTTGGAAAAGCCCCCCAGGAAGTTGCCGCACACCCCGCCCAAGCCAATCAACACATTGGCAATGCCAAATGCCTGGGTCAGGCGGCTGACCGGCACGATTTGCCCGATGTAACTGGGGACCAGTCCGAAGATCGGATAAAACGCCAGCGCGAACAGAAACGCCGCCAGGTAAAACAACGGAAGACTGTTAAAACCGAACACCAGAACGGCCGCCAGGCCCGCGCTTGAAAAGCACATCGCCAGCGACGCCCTTACCCCAATCTTGTCGGCAATCCACCCCACCAGAAAGCCCGAGGCCATGCCCACCGCGCCAATGGTCGTCCAGATAAACCCGGCATCGCGCACCGTCACACCCAACTCATCGCGCAGATAGGGCGCCAGGTACGTCTGAAACGGCAACAACGCCATGCCATTGAGAAACGCGACAGCCCAGATCAGGTAAAGCGAGTGGCTCAACCAAGGCCTGGCGCTGTCAAAAGACGCCGAATCGCGCCGTGAAATACCACCCTCCTCGGCCGCCCCCATGTTGCGCAACAGAAACCAGGCCATGCCGCACAAGACCAGCGATATCACCCCCGCCGTCAGCCAGATCGAGCGCCAACCGCCCTGCAAGGTCAGAAACGACACCAGCAAGCCGTTGATAAACACGCCGTAGCTGGTGCCACTGGAAATCAGCCCCATGACCCGCGAGCGATTACCGGGGCTGAAGCCCTTGGTGACAATCTCTGCCAGCGGGATATACACCGAAGCGGAACAGCCTCCGAGCAAGATCAACAACGCCCCGGACAACCAGATACTGTCACTGATGCTCAGGCCCAACAGCGCCAGCGACGTGATCAGCGTCGACACCAGACTGATTTTCCAACCCTCGAAATAGCGGCTGATCACACTGGTGACCGACGAGAACAGCAGGAAGCCAATCTGGGCGCCGCCGGTGATCAAGCCCACCGTGGTGTAGTCGAAGCCAATGTCGCGGCGCATGTCCACCACCAGGTTGGCGAACAGATAAACCCCAAACCCGTAGGTGCTGGCCACGAACCCCGTCAACACCACGGCCAGCACCACACTGTCCAATGGCCGGGCGCTACGCTGTACCAGTGTGGTCATCGAGGCTTCCTCGTACTGGCAAGCGCGGTGTGGATGACAAAGTCGCAGTCCATCATGTCGTAGTCACGCTGGAAATCCCCGTAACTCTCATGGGCTGAAAACCCGGACTCCAGCACCTGCGTGGTCAACTCTCCCGGCAGTAACGGGTAGACCTGCAGCCGGTACTGTTCTTCGTTGTCAAAGGAGTAGATAAACTCGCACAGGTCTTGATCGACCCGCCCCAAACTCACCGATGCGTGCTTGCCGCAGTAGTAGTAATTGCCGCTGGACTTGAAGTTGCCTGCCCGTATGGCGAAGAAATTCCGTTGATCCACAACCAACAAGCCGCCCGGCTTGAGCAAGGCGCGGAATTTTTCCAGCACGGTGAGCCGCGCCTTGGCCTCAAACACATGGCACAGCGAACTGCCCAGGCACACCACGGCATCGAAGTGCCCCAGCACCGTCGGGTCGAGGGACTGCCAATCCATGTAGTGCGATTCGATCTGCAGCCCGCGCTGGCGGAAATTCTCCCGCGCCTTGGTCAACATCGTGCTGCTGCCGTCGGTGGCGACCACATCGAAGCCCGCCTCCTTGAGCTGTACCGCATGAAAACCACTGCCCGTCGAGACGTCGATCACTGACCTCACGCCGTGCTGCTTCAGCAGCTTTTCGAAGAAGCCGTTCTCTCCCGCCTTTCGTTTGTCCCAATCGATCAAGTCATCCCAGCGTTCGACGAAACTTTTCGAATATTGCGCCGCGTAACTGGCGACCTCGTTGCGCTTGTGCCCAAACATCTGATTCATCACACACCTACCAGGTTGAATGTTTGAAAGACAGGTACTTGCTCGCCAATTCCTGGGCAAACTCGGCGGACTGCTCGATGGACATGGTTGTCTTGCAATACCCCAGCATTGCCTGCATCACAGCCATGCACTGCGGGTTGTAGGTGACCGATCCATCGCAATGGATTTCGTCGATGCCATCCTGGCTCTGGCAAATGCTATTGATGCGCACCGCTTCATCCTGTGGGCAGCCGTCAGAGAACTGCACCTGGATCCGCCCATCGTGCAACCACACCGGGTAGCCGCCCGGAAGCCCCAACGGGCCAGGCGCGTGCACCAGCACCGGCGTGGGAGAAAACAGCCCTTCGATCACAGTGACTGCCGAGCACGCCGTCAGGAACTGACCCTGCGTGCCGCCCAGGCGGCGGAACTCGGTTTTAACCGTGGAAAAAATCGCCTCGGCCGGCAACCGTGGCACCACCGGGCGGTCGCGAACCTCATACAGCAGGCGGTAGCTGGCATGCGCAGGCACACCGCCGCGCGGCACGTAGTGGCTGAAGTAGTGCTGGGCATACAGCTGCACCTGCACATCGGCGGGCGCGCACTCCAGCAGGCGGGCGAGGGAAAAACGCACGGCCGGGATCAGGTTGGCCACATTGCCCACACCGATATCCGGCGCCAGGCCGACCCTGGCCAGGATCGGGTTGACCGCATCGGGAAAGGCCGCATTGACCGTCTTGGTCACGATGCCGGAGGCTTTCACCGCCTGCATCAAGCAATGCATCAGCGTCAGGTGCATGGGCAACCAGGGGCCGAACTGCGCTTGGTCCAGTTGTTCGAACGAAAGCCTGGGCAACCCGGTGATAACCCGCCATGACTGCAACGACGCGCAATTGACCAGCACATCGGGCGCCTCTTCACGCAACAGCCGCGCCACCTTGTCGATATCGGTCAGGTCCGCGATCACCGGTTTGATCGCAATGTATTGACCCAACTGCGCGCACGACAGGGCCACCAGGTTGCACAGGCGCAGGGTCGCGTCTTCATTGCGGCCCAACACCACGAACTCGAATGCGTTTTTCGGTCCGAGGATCTTCAGGATTTGCAGGCACAGGTCGCCCGCGCCCACCAGCAAGAGCTTTTTCTTGGGGGCTGACGGGCTCATCGTGGGTAGGCTCCATTGTCCACTGGAATGACCCGACCGCTGATGTGGCGCATGGCATCGCCGACCAGCAATAAAATGACGTCGGCGACATCGCTGGGCAAAATCGGGTCTTTGAGGATTTCCTGGCGGGCATATTCGGCGCGGCGGTATTCGGGGATGGTGTCGTAGATAGCGGTGTCGTGGATCAGCGCCGGCGACACCGCGTTCACCCGTACGAACGGCGCGAAATTCCAGGCATTGGCTTTGGTCAGGCCGATCACCGCCGCCTTGGTGGCGCCATACAGGGCATCGCAACTGCCCACTTCACCGGCCACTGAGGCAATGTTGACGATACTGCGCGGGGCTTCGTGGGGCATTTCCCGTTCGGCAAAGTCCTTGGAGAGATAGACCAATGCCTTGAGGTTTACAGTGAGGATTTCGTCGATTTCATCATCGCTATAGCTGTAGACACTTTTGCCATGGTAAATACCCGCGTTATTGATTAACCCATCAACCGTAGCGTGGCGTTCGTACAGCGCGGGTATAAATCCCTTGATCACCGCCTTATCCGAAAAGTCCGCAACCTGTATCTCTAATACGTCAGGCCCATATATACGCTGCAAGGCATTCAAACCGTCGGCATCCTTGTCGGCACCAATAACGAAGTAGCCTTGTTGAATGGCTTTTTCCACCGTGGCCCGGCCAATCCCATTGGCCGCTCCGGTAATAATCAACTTTTTCATACAACAGTCCTTATTGGCAAAATTCGTTCATGCGCTCGTAAAAAGGCCGATGGTATTCGTACAGGGCTTTTAGTGTTGGCGAGAGATCAAGTTCATGACGCTGCGGTGTATCCGACAGGACGATGCGCTCACTCTTTTCTGCGGCCACATGCCAACTTCTCCAGGTTTTCCACTGCGGCGGGCATTCACGCTTCCAGGTCATGGCCTGTGGCAAAAATTCAATCTGCAAGTAATCACACAACTTGCGAATTACCCGCTCCGGTTCGGCGGCGAGATCATCGGCATTGATCACATAAGGCATGCGCCCCGAGAGTTTGGTCACCACACAAAAAATCTCATACAAGGCTTTATGCCCGATGGCCTGCAAGGGCATACCAGGATGTACCCGATGATGGGAAACAATGCTGCTGGCCGGCTCGCGAATAATAAATATATTGTGTTGTCGCGCGAGAAAATCGCTGTCAACTTTCAAGTCATCAAGGCAGTGGTAACACATGTCTTTGTGAAAGACATTGGCACGTTCCTGGGCCTTGAGAAGGTGTTGCCTTATCCCCTGATACGTTGTGGGAAAACTGTGGTCCCACTCGTCCGAAGGGATCGCCGAGTCCTCGGAAAACGCCATATGCGCAAAGGGCTCATGGAAAACCTCAAAATCTCCCCGCTCGATAAA
Organism: Pseudomonas sp. S35; assembly: GCF_009866765.1. Lineage (NCBI taxonomy): Bacteria > Pseudomonadati > Pseudomonadota > Gammaproteobacteria > Pseudomonadales > Pseudomonadaceae > Pseudomonas > Pseudomonas sp. S35. The sequence continues at coordinate 2,341,272 of NZ_CP019431.1, read as the reverse complement.
CACACGCTCCAACACCGTGGAACGGGAACGCGGATGGGCCCACAACCCGACCATCCGGTTCATGCCAACACCCCGTATTCAGCCGCCAGGATGGCGTTGAGCGACCGGCTGAACGGCTTTGCCACGGGGCACAGGCGCACGCAGTAATCGGTCAGGCGCCGGTACGCGCTGTTGGCTTCATTGCAGGCGTTTATAAACGCCTCGTGATGGCCAAAGTCGTAGGGCTCGATGCTGTCGATGAAATACGCTTCGCAAAAATACGGAATGCACATGAGCCGGGCGAACGTCTCAGGCGGCGCCTGCTGGCGTTCGCTGGCGGGCAGTACCGGTTTGCCGTGGCTTTCACGCTCGATCAGAAACTCAACCACGTCCGGGGTCAGTGTGTAGCAGGTCGCTGTGAGCCCGGTCTTTTCCAGGTGCCAGCAATGCTTGTGGCCGCGCTCGTCAACGTCGACCTTGATGCTGGAGAGCAGAAGCCTGACCGGCACGTCAGAGCCCGCGACCAGCGCCTGGATCTGCTGGTAAATCATCAGCTCCGCCCAGCGCAGCTCCTGCGGGCTCAGCGCCAGGCCACGTTCTGCGGCCTGCAATGCGAATTCGGGCTGGCAGGAAAAACGCCCAATCATGAAGGTGATCACGTACTTGCAGCGGGACGTGTCGATGCCTTTGCTGCGTGCAGTCGCGATACCCCGCTCGATGGCCTGCAGACCGGCCTGGAACTGCGAGACGGTAAAGCAAAATGTGATGTTGATCGAAACGCCTTCAGCCACCAACTGCTCGACCGTCGCGATCCCCTCCAGACTGCCCGGTACTTTCACCATCACGTTCGCGGCCAGCCGATGCAGCTCCAGCCCACGGGCCGTCATGCGGGCGGTGCAGCGCACATCCAAGGGGTCGACCTGGGCGCTGATCCAGCCCTCGCGCTGAGAGGAATGAACCCAGCGCGGCTTGAGTGCCAAGGCCCCTTCGGCGATGACTTCGTTGTAGAGCTTGTTGCGCAACTGCTCAGGCGACAGGCTGGCCAGGTTAAAGCGTGAGGACCAATACTCGCGCTTTTCAAGAATCGTCGCTGTCACCAGCCGGGGGTTGGTGGTCACGCTGCTCAAGCCCCGGAAGGGTGAAAAATCATCCGGCATCAATTGCTCGATATGCGCAACCGCCGCCGGGTATTTATCCAGCAAGTGTTTTTTATAAGGTGCATACACCACGGGCGATGAATCCCACCACACCTCTGAAGATTGATCATTGCGTTTAAGCCGCTCTATATAACCCTGTGTGCCCACAACGCCTGCTCCTTGAGTGGCCTGGTCAATAATGGTCAGTAATTCACGCATATCGGCAAACGGTAATGCCCCTGCTTCGGCCAACTGTTGATGCCGATGCGGCGGGCCAAACCCCAGCACTTTTATAGTGGCCGCGACGGCGGCTTGAATACCGGTAACACTGTCTTCAATCACCAGCGCTTCACGGGCAGCAACGTTGTAATGGGCGCAGGCAGTTAAAAACACCAACGGGTCTGGCTTCCATCGCCCCAACTCATAACAACTGAATATTCGGCCTTCAAAGTAAGGCAGCAACCCGGTCAGGCGTAAACAATGCTCTATCTTGTTACGCGGCGCACTGGAGGCAACACAATAAGGAACTGTCAGCCTGCCCAATACTTCAAGGATTCCATCGGTGGCTTTCAACTCACGCGTTAATGCTTGCAGTGCCCGCGCTCGAAACTCATCTTCGAACTGACGACCCAAGTGAATCGTTAATAATTGCTCAGCTTCACGTAAACAATCGGCAATCTTTCGCCCACGAAAGTGCTCAATATAATGTGCACGTTCAAGCGTATGACTGCCCTGTACGCGAGCGTTAAGCATGGAGATCAAAACAGACAGGGTAATCTCTTCGCTTTGCACAAGCACACCATCGCAATCGAAGATCACTAACTTAGGCAACTGCATTGCCCCCTGTTCTGGTAGTTCCCCTATAACTGCCGATGGAAACATAGGCATCTCTTTATAGGTGACTCCGCGTGACTTGCGAACTACCAGCGGAGCGAGTTGAGGTGTGCCTATAAGACACGGCAGCAAAAATCCTGTCAAACGCTTTTAAGCGGTTTTTTAGTATCTTATGGTTATTTTTTATAGTTCTTTTATTCCATTTATCACCATGGTTGTAGTCATCAAAAACACACGGCTGAACTTCCGTCGCGCGCCATCAGTCAGCTGACGTGAACTCACGAATTTAAGGTCGGGTGGGCAATGCAGATCTCGTTGGAGCAACAAGTGGCACTGGTGACGGGCGCCAGTTCCGGCATCGGCGCTGGCGCGGCGAAGGCCCTGGCGCAGGCCGGGGCCGCCGTGGTGTTGAACTACAATCGCCAGGCTGCCCCAGCCCAAGCCCTGGCGGCGCAGATCAATGCCAACGGTGGCCGGGCAGTCGCCATTGGCGCCGACGTGTCCCAAGAAGCCGATGTAGAGCGGCTGTTTGCCCAGACACTGGATGCCTTCGGGCATCTGGACATTCTGGTAGCCAACTCTGGCCTGCAAAAAGATGCCGCCGTGGTCGACATGACCCTGGACGACTGGAACCGCGTAATCGGCGTCAACCTCACCGGCCAGTTCCTCTGCGCCCGTGCTGCCGTGCGCATTTTCAAGCGCCAGGGCATTCGGCAAGGCGTGTCACGGGCCGCCGGCAAAATCATCCACATGAGCTCGGTGCATCAATTGATCCCGTGGGCCGGGCATGTGAACTACGCCGCGTCCAAGGGCGGTGTGGAGATGCTGATGCGCAGCCTCGCCCAGGAAGTCAGCGAGCAGCGCATCCGCATCAATGGGGTTGCGCCAGGGGCGATTCGCACCGCGATCAATCGCGCCGCCACCGAAGGCAGCGCGCAAAAGGAGCTGCTCAAGTTGATCCCGTATGGCCGGGTCGGTGAGGTGGAAGACGTGGCCAACGCCGTCGTCTGGCTGGCCAGCGATGCGTCCGATTATGTGGTGGGCAGCACCTTGTTCATTGATGGCGGTATGAGCCTTTACCCGGAGTTTCGTGACAATGGTTGATTTGAACAACGAACCCCAGAGTGCCATCGATGCCCACGGCATCATCGGCGATATGCGCAGCGCGGCCTTGGTGAACAACAAAGGCAGTATCGATTTTTTCTGCTGGCCGGAATTCGACAGCCCGTCGATCTTTTGCTCGCTGCTCGACACCCCCGACGCCGGCACCTTCCAACTCACCCCGGACCTGCCCAACGCCCGTCGTGAACAGATCTACCTGCCGGACACCAACGTGCTGCAAACCCGCTGGCTGAGCGATGAAGCCGTGGTGGAGATCACTGACCTGTTGTCCATCAGCGAAGACATCGACGACCTGCCGCTGTTGATTCGCCGGGTGCGCGTGGTCAGCGGTACGGCCAACCTTCAACTGCGCTGCGTGGTGCGCCATGACTATGCGCGCGCCGCCACCCACGCCACCGTCGATAACGGCACGGTGTGCTTCAACGCCGATGGCCAACCGGGGCTGCGCCTGTCCAGTAGCCGCCCGCTACAACTCGACGGCAACGCTGCCGTGGCGAGCTTTACCCTGACTCAGGACGAAGGCGCCGAATTTGTCCTCGGCGGCCAGGACGATGAACGTGTCGACAGCCGCTGTACCGACCTGGCGCTGGCCCACACCTTGAAGTTCTGGCGCGGTTGGATCGCGCAATCGAACTACCGGGGACGCTGGCGCGAAATGGTCAACCGCTCGGCCCTGGCGCTGAAGCTGTTGACCTCCCGCAAACACGGCGCAATCATCGCCGCCGCCACCTTCGGCCTGCCGGAATCGCCTGGCGGCGAGCGCAACTGGGACTACCGCTACACCTGGATCCGCGACGCCTCGTTTACCGTCTACGCCTTTATGCGCCTGGGTTTTGTCGAGGAAGCCAATGCCTATATGCGCTGGCTCAAGGGCCGGGTCAGCGACTGCTGCGGCCAGCCGACCAAAATCAACATCCTCTACGGCATCGACGGCCGCCAGAAGCTGCCCGAAACCGAACTGGACCACCTCAGCGGCCACGGTGGCGCCAGACCGGTGCGCATCGGCAATGAAGCGGTCGACCAGATCCAGCTGGATATTTACGGCGAGTTGATGGACGCGGTGTACCTGGTCAACAAGTACGGTGAAGCCATCTCCCATGAGGGCTGGAAGCACACGGTGGAAGTGGTCGATCAGGTCTGCGAAATCTGGAACCAGAAAGACGTGGGTATCTGGGAAATGCGCGGCGAACAACACCACTTCCTGCATTCGCGGCTGATGTGCTGGGTGGCCCTGGACCGCGCGATCCGCCTGGCCTCCAAGCGCTCGCTGCCGGCGCCCTTTGCGCGCTGGGACCAGACGCGCCAGGCGATCTACGCCGATATCTGGAGCAACTTCTGGAACGAAGAACGCGGGCACTTTGTGCAGCACATCGCCAGCACGGCACTGGACGGCTCGATGCTGCTGATGCCATTGGTGCGCTTCGTCGCCGCCACCGACCCGCGTTGGTTGAGCACCCTGCAAGCGATCCAGAAAAGCCTGGTGCGCGACGGGATGGTCTACCGTTACCGCAACGACGACAGCCAGATCGATGGCCTGCAAGGCACCGAAGGCGCGTTTGCCGCCTGCTCGTTCTGGTACGTCGAATGCCTGGCCCGCGCCGGGCAAGTGGAAAAAGCCCACCTGGAATTCGAACAATTGCTGCGCTACGCCAACCCACTGGGCTTGTACGCCGAGGAGTTCGACAGCCAGGCACGGCATCTGGGCAACACGCCCCAGGCGCTGAGCCATTTGGCGCTGATCAGCGCCGCGACGTTTCTGGACCGCAAGTTGAGTGGGGAAAAAACGGTGTGGCAACCATAAGAGGTGGCCGGTAAGGCGCTGTGCTCTGCACACACTTAAAGGCTGACGCATCGCTCACCACAAGGAACTTGCTGTGCTTCAAATGTGCTAACGCTGGCCAACCACCGAGTTCACCATGACCCTGACCGCCCCCTTGCTTCACGTTCAAACCTGCGTGCTCGACATCGCCTACGAAGCCCACGGCCCCGCCGGCGGCGAGCCGGTGATCCTGCTGCATGGCTTCCCTTACGACCCGCGTGCTTATGACGCGATTGCGCCCGTGCTCGCCGAGCGCGGCTACCGGGTATTGGTGCCGTACCTGCGTGGGTACGGCACGACGCGATTCATCAACGCGCAGGTCATGCGTTCCGGGCAGCAGGCGGCGCTGGCCAAGGACCTGCTGGAGTTCATGGATGCGTTGGGTATCGCGCAGGCCACGCTGGCCGGTTATGACTGGGGCGGGCGCGCCGCGTGTATCGTTGCCGCACTATGGCCGCAGCGGGTGCGCGGGTTGGTGACGGGGGATGGCTACAACATCCAGGACATTGCCAAGTCCCTCACGCCTCGGGCGCCGGTGACGGAGCACAGGTTGTGGTACCAGTATTACTTTCACACCCAGCGCGGTGTCGATGGCCTGACCGCCAACCGCCGCGAACTCTGCGCGCTGCTGTGGTCGTTGTGGTCGCCGTCCTGGGCCGAGGGGCCGGGGCTGTATGGGCAGACGGCGCCGTCGTTCGATAACCCGGATTTTGTCGAGGTGGTGATTCACTCGTATCGCCACCGCTTTATGTACGCGCCTGGGGATCCGGCGCTGGAAGCCATCGAGCAGGCGCTGGCGCTGCAGCCGGCGATCTCGGTGCCGAGCATTTCGTTGTGCGGCGTCGATGACGGCGTAGGCCCGCCGCCCGCAGAAGACGACGATGTGGAACACTTCAGCGGTTTCTACCGACGCCAGGTGTTGCCCGGCGTGGGCCACAATATTCCCCAGGAAGCACCGCAGGCGACCGTGGCCGCGATCATCGAGCTACTCGACAGGGCTTAGGACGCCGCCGCAATCGTCCCGCAGAGGGACGGCGCTGGTCGCAGGTAATGGGTTCATGAGCAACATCACGCCGGGGGGCGGAGGGAGTAGCGGTGCAGGCGAAAGAACTCACCGCGCAAGGTAGTGAGGCCAACATAGCACCTTGGTTCAACTGTGTACGTTTTCGTTCAGGCCAGCGGGCAAAAGCGTTCGCGGTAGGCCTGGGGCGTCACCGACAACGCCCGCAGGAAGCTGCGGCGCAGGGTTTCTTCACAGCCAAAACCGCATTGCACGGCAACGCGTTTGATCGAGGCATTGCTCTCTGCCAACTGCCGGCGGGCGGTTTCGACGCGAATCAACTCGACGGCACGCGCGGGAGTCTCCCCGGTTTCGGCGCGGTAGTGGCGCACGAAGCTGCGCTCGCTCATACCGACCTGGGCGGCCAGGGTCGGGATGTTCAACTCCAGGGTGAGGTTTTCGGCCATCCAGGCATGCAGCTCAGCGAAACGGTTGTCACCTTTTTGCAGGGACAGCGTAACGCTGAACTGCGACTGGCCGCCGGGGCGCTTGAGGAATACCACCAGGTGCCGCGCCACTTCCAGCGCGACCGCGCCGCCCAGATCTTCTTCGACCAAGGCCAGGCACAGGTCGATGCCAGCGGTGACACCCGCCGACGTCCACAGGGCGCCTTGCTGGATAAAGATCGGATTGGACTCCACCGTCAGCGCCGGAAACTTGCGCGCCAGTTCTTCGCAGCGCGTCCAGTGCGTGGCCACGCGGCAGCCGTCAAGCATGCCGCTGGCGGCCAGCAAAAAGGCGCCGGTACACACCGAGGTCATGCGTCGGGTGTGCCGGGCCTTTTCCCGCACCCAGTCCACCAGTGTCAGGTCTTCGGCAGCGCCATACACCCCCCAGCCACCGGCGATCACCAGGGTGTCGCACGGCGCATCGGCGGCGGGCAACGGCTCGGCCACCAGGGCCAGGCCCGCAGACGTCATCACCGGCTCGCATTGGGCGGCGATCACCGACACGGCGTATGGCAACGGCAGGCCACGCTGGCGGGCCAAGTCGTTGGCCGAGGCGAACACTTGCAGCGGCCCGGTCACGTCGAGCACCTGGGCGTTATCAAAAGCGAGGACGTGGACGATTCTAGGCATGATTGGCGTGATATGTGGGTTCAATGGCGTATTCGCCAAAGCCTAGGCCCCTAAAGTGAAGCCGTCCACCCCTTTATCGGAGCATCCTTGATGACCTTGCAGATCGGCTTTGTGTTGTTTCCCGGCATCCAGCAACTGGACCTGACCGGCCCCTATGACGTGCTGGGCTCACTGCCGGACGTGAAGTTGCACCTGGTGTGGAAAGACCTCGCGCCAGTCACTTCCAGCACCGGCCTGGTGTTCACCCCGACCACGACCTACGCCGACTGCCCCACCCTGGATGTGCTGTGCGTGCCGGGCGGCTCCGGGGTTGGCGCACTGATGGAAGACCCGGCAACGCTGGACTTCCTCAAGGCCCAGGCCCAGACCGCGCGCTACGTGACCTCGGTGTGCACCGGCTCGCTGGTCCTCGGCGCGGCGGGCTTGCTGCGCGGTCGCAAGGCCACCACCCACTGGGCCTACCACGACATGCTCGCCCCGCTCGGCGCCATCCCGGTGCAGGAGCGTGTGGTGCGTGACGGCAACTTGTTCACCGGTGGCGGTATCACCGCAGGCATCGATTTCGCGCTGGTCCTGGCGGCAGAGCTGTACAGCGAAGCCGCGGCGCAACTGGTGCAATTGCAGATCGAATACGCGCCGGCGCCGCCGTTCGAGTCCGGCAGCCCGCAGACGGCACCTGCACATGTGCTCGAAGAAGCGAAAAAACGCACCGTGGAATCGCGCCGGGTGCGCGGTGAGATCACCGTACGGGCGGCTGCGCGGTTGGGCTGAGACCCTGTGCAAAGGGGCTTGCTCGCGATGGCCTGGCATTCAGCCTTTGCGTTGACTGACACCGCGTATTCACGAGCAAGCCCGCCCCCATCTTTAACCGCGTCGCCCGGCGAAGGCGTCTCCCACTTCACGACAACGATGATTGCTCATTGCCTCGGCCAGCGTCTAGAATGCGAAACATTATCAATTAAGACTGCTGCGCCAGGATGCCCATGTCGAGCGATCACCCACTGGACCATGCCGCCATCGGCCAGCTGTACCACGCCCACCATTCCTGGCTGCGCGGCTGGTTGAGCCGGCGCACCGGTTGCCGTGAACATGCCGCCGACCTGGCTCAGGAAACCTTCGTGCGCCTGCTCAATGCGCGCAAGCAGCAAGCCTTGCAGCAGCCGCGCGCTTACCTGAGCAGCATTGCGCGCAGCCTGATGATCGACCACTACCGGCGCCGTGAACTGGAGCGCGCCTACCTCGAAAGCATGGCGCATTTCCCCCAGGCCGACGTGCCTTCGGAAGAAACCCGACGGCTGATTCTCGACAGCCTGGAACGTATCGACCGTCTGCTCGACCAGCTCAAGCCACGCGTGCGTGAAGCCTTCCTGCTGGCCCAACTGGATGGCTTGACCTGCGCGCAAATCGCCCAGCGCCTGGGCGTGTCCAAGGCTACCGTGGAGCGTGACCTGTCCAAGGCGCTGCACGCCTGTTATCGGTTGCGCTATGCCGAGGCATGACCCGCACCTGGTCGACCAGGCTATCCAGTGGATGATCACGTTGCGCTTCAACACCGCCGACGACGCCAGCACCGCGGCGTTCGAGCGCTGGCTGCACACCAGTGCCGAGCACCAGCAGGTGTGGCAACGGGTGGCGACGATGAATGATGACTTCACGCAACTGCCCCCACAGGTCGGGCGCCACGCCCTGCACGGAGCACGCCAGCGCATCAGCCGCCGTGAAGGCCTGAAACTGCTGGGCCTGGTGGCCGGTGCAGCCGGCCTGACCTGGCTCGGCCGCGACTACACCCCGCTGCCGGCCCTGGTGGCCGACTACCACACCGCAACCGGCGAACGGCGCTGGGTGGCCCTGAACGACGGCAGCCAGGTGCAACTCAACAGCGCCAGTGCCTTCGATACGGCGTTCAATCAGGAGCGGCGCCTGGTGCACCTGCGCCGGGGTGAAATACTGGTAAATACCGGCGCCGACAGCCGACCTTTCTGGGTGCAGACCCGCGACGGCTACCTGCGCGCCCTCGGTACTCGTTTCCTGGTGCGTGAGGCCCCCCAAGGCACCTTGCTCGCCGTGCAACAGGGCACTGTGGCGCTGTTTGCCGACCGCCATGACGCCAGCGCACGGCAATTGATCAAGCCAGGCGAACAGGTGCTGTTCGACCGCAGCGGCATCCGCCCTCCCCGCGCCAACGGCCTGGACCCGTGGGCCTGGAGCGACGGCGTGATCAGCGCCCACAACATGCGCCTGGATGACTTCCTTGCCGAGTTGGGCCGCTATCGAAACGGCTTGCTACGTTGCAGCGAAGCGGTGGCCAGCTTGCGCGTGTCGGGCACCTATCAGTTAAGCGACACCGATCAAGTGCTGACCTTGGTCGCGCAATCCCTGAAGGTCGATGTGACCTACCGCAGCCGTTATTGGGTGACCGTGTCATCGCGTGCATAAACTTTCAAAAATAAATGAGGTGAATTCGCATTGCCGCTCGACCTGTAAGGAAAGGCCGATCAACAGGCCGGTTCTGTTCACTTCCCTCAGGAGCATCCCGCGGTCATGCAAGCGTTCCCCTCCCAACGTTCTCCCCTAAAGCGCGCGGTGCAGGCCGTCCTGTTCGGCGCCTGCCTGAGCGGCGCGGCCGTGCCATTGGCGGTGATGGCTCAAACCCCAGCCAGTGACACCCAGGCCCGCGATTGGAACATTGCCGCCGGTTCCCTGGCCACTGCGCTGGACCAGTTCGCCCGCCAGGCCGGCATCAGCCTGTCCTACGACGCCACCAGCCTCACCGGCAAGACCAGCCCAGGCCTGAGCGGCCGCTTCGACCCTGAGCAGGCCCTCGGCCAGTTGCTGCGCGGCCAAGGCCTGCAAGCTCAGCGCCAGGGCGACAGTACCTGGCTGCTGCTGCCGCAAGTGGCCGATACCGGCGCGCTCAATCTGGGCGCCACGATGGTCACCGGCGAACGCTTGGGTGCCCTCACCGACGGCACCGGTTCCTACACCACCGGCGCTGTCACCATCGGCAAAGGCGAGCACAGCCTGCGGGAAACACCGCAGTCGGTCAGCGTGCTGACCCGCCAACTGATGGATGACCAGAACCTCACCACCATCGATGACGTGATGGAACGTACGCCGGGGATCACCACCTACGAATCGCCCATGGGCGGCAAGTATTTCTATTCCCGTGGCTTCAAGATGCTCGGCCAGTACCAGTACGACGGCGTGCCGCTGGACATGGGCAAGGACTACGTCCAAGCCGACAGTTTCAGCGCCAACATGGCGATCTACGACCGGGTGGAAGTGCTCAAGGGCGCTGCCGGGATGCTCAAGGGCGCCGGTACCGCCAGCGGCGCGGTGAACTTCGTGCGCAAACGACCCCAGGCCAAGCCCACCACCAGCCTGTCGCTGTCCGCCGGCACCTGGGACAACTACCGTGCCGAGGTCGACACCGGCGGCCCGTTGAATGACAGCGGCACTGTGCGCGGCCGTGCGGCGATCAGCCAGCAGGATCGCGGCTCGTACATGGACATTCAAAAGCGCCAGGACCAAGCGTTCTACGGCGCGCTGGATATTGACCTCAACGCCGACACCACCGTCGGCGTGGGCGCCAGCTACGAGGATGTCGATGCCACCCCGTGCTGGGGCGGCCTGCCGCGCTATGCCGATGGCAAAAACGCCAACCTCAGCCGTTCCACATGCCTGGGCCAGTCCTGGAACGACTGGCAAAGCCGACGCACCACGCTCTTCGCCGACCTGACCCATCAATTCAACGATGACTGGAAACTCAAGGTATCGGCCGTACACAGCCGCAACCTGCAGGACACCAAGTATGCCGCCAGTGAAGGCACCATTGCCTATGGCGACCCGGCACCCACAGCCGGCTCCTACGCCGCGTTGATGAATTACGATCACAAGGATTTTGGCCTCGACGCCTACGTCGACGGCAAGTTCGAAGCGTTCGGCCTTGAGCACGAACTGATACTGGGCGCCAACGGCAGCCGTGGCACCCAGGATGACGTGTACGCGATCCAAAGTCTGTCGATGCGCCAGAGCACCTACGCCCCCAACCGCCACTTCCCGGAACCGGCCAACAGCAGTTTCTGGCCGAACATGTACCGCGGCGGCACGGTCAAGGAGACCGCCACCCAATACGGCACCTACGCCACCTTGCGCCTGCGCCTGGCCGAACCATTGATGCTGATCGTGGGCAGCCGCGTGAGCTGGTACGAGAACCGTCGCCAGTCCAATAACCTGGCCTGGGGCGAATGGGCGGTGCAGGATGCGCGCACCACGGAAACCGGTGAGGTCACGCCGTTTGCGGCGCTGATCTACGACCTCAACGAGCACCTGTCGGTGTACGCCAGCTACGCGGATATCTTCCAGCCACAAAGTTCCTACGCCACCGTCGACGGTGCCGCGCTCAAACCGAAGGTCGGTGACAACTACGAGCTGGGCATCAAGGGCGAATGGTTCGACGGGCGCCTCAACAGTTCCCTGGCGCTGTTTCGCGCCATTGAAAAAAACGCGGCTCAATCCGACTACCTCACCCAATGCGCGACCTCCGTCGATGGCTATTGCTACACCGACAAAGGCAAGGTACGCGCCCAAGGCGTGGAGGCCGAAATCAGCGGTGAAGCCCTTGAGCGCCTGCAACTGTTCGGCGGCTACACCTATACCCAGACCAAGGCGCTCAATGACATCGACGTCGCAAAGGACGGCGGCGTTTCCAATACCTATGTGCCCCGCCACATGCTGCGCCTATGGGGCGATTACCAGCTCGACGGTGCACTCTCGAAATGGAGCGTCGGCACCGGGGTCAACGCCCAGAGCAGCAACTATCGCGTGCAGACCATCAAGCTGGAACAGGCCGGTTACGCGACATGGAACGCTCGCCTGGCGTACCGCGTGGACGACACATGGACCGTGGCGCTCAACGGCAATAACCTGTTTGATAAAAACTATTACAGCACCGTCGGTACCGCCTCCTGGGGCAACTTTTATGGCGAACCGCGTAATTTTACGGTGAGTTTGAAAGGCAACTTCTAATCCCGCCAACCCCCTTGTGGCAGGGCACTTAGTGCACCTGCCACCGCCTCTTTTGTCCCCCTTTCTTACCGCCTTCAGAAAAGGTTTTTCCGTTAAACAGGAAAAATCCCACATTTGTTCCTACACTCAAAAACACACCCCCACGCCGAGTGTCTGGACAAGGAATGTCAATAAAATGCCGAAAGAAAAACTAATTAACCCGCCTAGAATGCACAATCCGCACCATCGTCAATTAATTGACAAGCCTGGAAAGGGAACACTCCTTTAGTCGCTACCCCCGCAAAATCCCTTCAAATGGATAGCCCCCTTTGAATCGATAGTTGCGTATTACCCAGCGTAGCCGTAGTTCGACATGTGCTCTTAGGCAGCCAACTGCTTTATTGAACACGTCTGTGGACAACAGCCTCTGGAGTGCAATGAGGGATGTTTTATGCGAGAGAAGTCGTCCGTCGACAGCCTGTTTTTAACGCGTGCCGGGTTTGTTGAGTTTTTTGTTGTTTTCGTCAAGTTCATACATGGCCTGAGTGCCATTTTGCCCGCGCTGGTCCTGGTGATTTTCATCGACCCGATGGCCCCTGATCTGCGCGCCCACTTCTTGGGGCTGCTGGTGTTTTTCGCGGTCCTGACGATCATCCTGTTCCAGGCCCTGGGCATCTATTCCGAAGAACTGTTTAGCAACCGGCTACGCCTGAAAACCAAGGTCAAGGCCTGGTCGGCGGCGTTTTGCATCCTGTTGTTCATGTACCAGATCCTGCAGTTTTTCCCCCAGTTGACCCCGCGCAACCTGGTGGCATGGTACTTCGCCAGCCTGGGGCTGTTCTGCCTTGAGCGCCTGCTGATGCTGCGCCTGTATCGCAACCTGATGCGCAAGGGCAAATACCTGCAACGCACGGTGATCCTGGGCTTTACCGACACTGCCGTGCATGTGGCCGACCACCTGCAACGCAATGGTGATATCCGTTCCGGCCTGATCGGTTTTGTCGACGACCGCACCGAGCGCATCCCCAAGGAGCTGAGCAACCTGCCCTTGCTGGGCAACACGCGCGACCTGGAACAACTGATCCGTGCCGAGCAGGTCAACCAAGTCATGATCTGCCTGCCCTGGGCCGCCGAGCAGCGCATCCACGGGTTGGTCAATCGCCTGCGGCAGATGTCGGTAAATGTGATGCTGGTGCCGGACATGGCTGCGCTGCGCTACGGCCACAGCAAGATCACGGATGTGGGCGGCATCTTGATGTTCAACACCTCGCAACTGCCGTTGCGCGGCTGGTCGCCGGTGATCAAGCGCCTGGAGGATTGCTTCCTCGCCAGCCTGGCACTGGTGTGCCTGTCGCCGGTAATGGTGGCCACGGCGATTGCGATCAAGCTCGATTCCAAGGGCCCGGTGCTGTTCCGCCAGAACCGCTACGGCTACAACGACAACGAAATCCGCGTGTTCAAGTTCCGCTCGATGTACACCGACCAGAGCGACTTCACCGCCGAACGCCAGACCACCCGCCAAGACCCGCGCATTACGCGGGTGGGCCGCATCATCCGCAAAACCAGCATCGACGAACTGCCACAACTGTTCAACGTGCTGCTGGGCAACATGTCCATGGTCGGCCCGCGCCCCCACGCGACGGCGACCAAGGCGGCGGGCATCCCGTTCGAGGTGGCGGTGAGCGAATACAGCTCGCGGCACCGCGTGAAACCGGGCATCACCGGCTGGGCACAGATCAATGGGTATCGCGGGGAAACCGACACCCTGTTCAAGATCCAGAAACGCGTCGAATACGACCTGGAGTACATCGCCAAGTGGTCGGTGTGGTTTGACTTGTACATCGTCTTCATGACGGTCCCAGCCGTCCTTTCCACCAAGGAAGTCTATTGATGAATACCCTCAACGGATTAATTCCCTGCATCATTTCCGGTGGGTCGGGCACGCGGTTGTGGCCGGTGTCGCGACAGAACATGCCCAAGCCCTTCATGCGCATGCGTGACGGCCAGAGCCTGCTGCAAAAAACCTTCCAGCGCGCAGCCAAATTGCCTGGAGTGGAAAGCGTGCTGACGGTGACCAACCGCGACCTGCTGTTTCGCACCCTGGATGACTATCGGCCGGTCAACAGCGCCCACCTGCCCCTGGACCTGCTGCTGGAACCGTTCGGCCGCAACACGGCGGCGGCCATCGCCGTGGCGGCGTTGCATGTGCAGGAACATTTCGGCGGCGACGCGCAGCTACTGGTGCTGCCCGCCGATCATTTGATCCTCAATGAAGCCGCGTTCGCCGAGGCAGTGACCCAAGCCCGCGACCTGGCCGAAGCCGGCTACCTGGTGACCTTCGGTATCCAGCCCGACCACCCCGAAACCGGCTTTGGCTACATCGAACAAGGTGAGCCACTGGGCCCTGGCAACCGGGTCAAACGCTTTGTCGAAAAACCCGACCTGGCCACCGCCCAAGGCTACCTCGACGGCGGCAAGCACCTGTGGAACGCCGGCATGTTCTGCTTCAAGGCCAGTACCCTGGTGGACGAACTGGCCGCCCATGCCCCGCACGTGCTGGAAGCCGCACGCGCCGCGCTGGCGCACAGCCAGAGCCTGCAAAACAACACCTCGCGCCAGCGTGAGCTGGACGCGGATGCCTTCGCCAGCGCGCCGGACATTTCCATCGACGTGGCATTGATGGAGAAGTCCCGGCAGGTGGCGGTGGTGCCGTGCAACATCGGCTGGAGCGACATCGGCTCGTGGGAGGCCCTGCGCCAGCTCACCCCCAGCGACGCCCATGGCAACCAGGTCAATGGCGAAGCGATTTTGCATGACGTGCACAATTGCTACATCGACTCGCCCAAGCGCGTATTGGGCGCGGTGGGCGTGCGCGACCTGATCATCGTCGACACCCCAGACGCCTTGCTGATCGCCGACGCGCAGCGCAGCCAGGACGTGCGCCACATCGTTGCCGAGCTCAAGCGTCAGAACCATCCGGCGTACAGCCTGCACCGCACCGTCACCCGGCCGTGGGGCACCTACACCGTGCTGGAGGAAAGCAGCCGCTTCAAAATCAAGCGCATCGTGGTCAAGCCCCAGGCGTCCCTGTCCTTGCAGATGCACCACCACCGCAGCGAGCACTGGGTGGTGGTCAGCGGTGCGGCGCAGATCACCAATGGCGAACGTGAGTTTCTGATCAACGCCAACGAGTCCACCTACATTCCGGCTGGCCACAAACACCGGCTGACCAACCCCGGCATCATCGACCTGGTGATGATCGAGGTGCAGAGCGGCGAATACCTGGGCGAAGACGACATCGTGCGCTTCGACGACATCTACGGCCGCGCCCCTGCCGAAGTGAAAAAGTGATATGCGCACCTCACTGATCATCCCGACCCGTAACGCCTCCAGCCATCTGGCGCGCCTGCTGCCAGCGCTGAAAATGCAAACCCTGCAACCGGACGAGATGCTGGTGGTGGACAGCGCCTCCAGCGATGACACCGTGGCGCGCTTTCGCGCATTCGGCGCGCGGGTCGAAGTGATCGACGCCCGTGACTTCAACCACGGCGGCACCCGGCGCTGGGCCAGCGAGCAGGTGAGCGGCGACGCGTTGATCGTGATGACCCAGGACGCCATTCCCGCCACGCCCGAAACCTTCGCCAACCTGCTCGCCGAGTTGCAGCAGGACCCACTCAACGGCGTCGCCTACGGGCGCCAATTGCCCCATCCCGACGCCGGCGTGCTGGGTGCGCAATCGCGGCATTTCAACTACCCGGAGCACAGCCGCAGCAAGAGCCTGGCCGACGCGCCCACATTGGGCATCAAGACCTGCTTTAGCTCCGACTCGTTTTCCGTGTACCGGCGCAGCGTGCTGCAAGCGGTGGGGGGGTTCCCCGCCGACGTGATCGGCAGCGAAGACGCCTACGTCGCCGCACGCATGCTGCTCGAAGGCTACAAGGTGCGCTACGCCGCCACGGCGCGGGTGCATCACTCCCACGATTACAAACTCATGGACGAGTTTCACCGCTACTTCGATATCGGCGTGTTCTACGGCCGCGAGCCGTGGATCAAGCAGGCCTTCGGTGACGCGGGTGGCGAAGGCAAACGCTACGTATTGGCCGAACTTGCGGCCTTGCGCAAGGCCGGCGCCTTGCACCGTGTGCCCGAGGTTCTGGTGCGCAGCGCGTTCAAATTGCTTGGCTACCGCCTGGGCCATCTTGAGCGCCGCCTGCCCCTGGCCCTAAAGCGGCGCATCAGCATGTTTCCCGGTTATTGGAGGTGAGCATCATGACCCACAGGAAGTCCCCCTTGATGAAACGAACCGTTCTCGTGGTTGCTATGATCGCCCTGGCCGCCTGCAATACCCCGGCGCGCATCGTGCCGCCCGACAGCCAGACCGTCGAGGACGGCAAGCGCGCCCTCGACCAACTGGCCCAGTTGCCACCGGCGGTGGAACGCATCCGTATCGGCGACCAGTTGCGCATCGTGCGTGATGCCGGCGAGATGCCGACGCTGTCGGCGTTCAACGTCAGTACCATCTACGAGTTGACGCTGTACACCGTGCAGACCGACGGCAAGATCAACTACCCGTTCCTGGGGCCGATCCAGGTGGCGGGGCGCCAGCCATCGGAACTGGCCAACGAACTGACCCACAAACTCACGCCCACCTACCGCGAGCCGCGGGTGACGGTGAACATCAACCAGGCACCTGGCAACTCGGTGATCGTCGGCGGCGCGGTGAACAACCCGACAGCGGTGCAGATCGCCACGGCCAACACGTTGGAACAGGCGATTATCGGCGCCGGCGGGGTGAGCCCGGCGGGCAATGCCAGCATGGTCGCGCTGCTGCGCGAGGATGCCCAGGGCGCCTATCGCGCCTACTTCCTGGACTTCAGCCAGTTGCTCAAGACCGGCCCCAACGGGCGCAAACCGGTGCATCTGCAACGCGGTGATGTGGTGTTCGTGCCCAAGTCCAACGTGGGTGAGCGCATCCAGGGAGTGGATACCTACATGAACCAACTGATCCCGTTCACCAAGTCGATTGGCGTTGGCTACAACTACACACGCACCAGCGGCGGCAATAACTAAAGGAGCGACATCCCATGATCGAGATCCGTTCTTTTCGTGATCTGCTACGCCTGTTCTTCATCTTCCGGCACGAGTTCAAGCTGGCCGCCCTTGCCGCGTTGGTGATCATACTGCTGGGAGCTTTCTTGCTGCCGGCCAAGTACGAATCCACCGCGCGCCTGCTGGTCAAGCCGGGGCGCGATTCGACCCTGCCCATCGAAATCAGCAACCGCCAGGCGCTGGTAATGCCCAGCACCCAGCGCGACCCGATTGTCGATGAAGAGCGCCTGCTGACCGGGCGCCCTATCGTGCGGACCGTGGCCGAGCACTACCTGGAAGCGATTGCCAATCAGCCGCCGCCCGAGGGCTTTTTGAAGCGCACCAAGTATTACGTCAAAAGTGCAGTCGGCGGCGTTTTCGACGGCCTGCGCGTGGTCCTGGAAACGGTGGGCATCGTTGAAAAAACCACGCCGGTCGAACGCTTGGCCGCCAGCCTGGAGAAGAACTTCGAAGTTAGCCACGCGGCCGGGTCAACGGTGATGGACATCAGCTTCACTTGGGGCGACCCGGAAATCGCCCAGGCGGTGGTCAAGAGTTGGGTCGAAACCTACATCAACGAACGCACCCAGGCCTTGGGGCGCAAGAGCCTGTATGTGTTCTATGAAGGCCAGGTGTCCACCAGCGCCACCGAGATCAAGGGCTTCAAGGAACAGATCCTCACACACCTCAATGAGATCGGCGCGGCCAGCATCACTGATCGCCTGGAAGACTTGTCCGAGCGCATCAACGTCTTGCGCGGCGAGACGTTCAACACCACGCGCCTGATCGCCTCTTCCGACAGCGCCATTGCGAGCACCCGCACCCAGCTCAAGACCCAGCCCAAGGAAGTGACCACGGTGCGCCAGATCGCACTGAACCCGCAGCAGCAGGACCTGCGTCGCCTGCTCAACCAGAAGCTGCTGGAAAAGGCCGACATGTTGCGTACTTACACCGACACTGCGCCGCCGGTCAAAGCGCTGGACGCGTCGATCCGCGCCATGCAGGCCCATGTCGCCAGTGAAAGCAACACGGTGCAGAGTTCGGAAAACCGTGCGCCCAACACCTTGGAAATCCACTTGCAGCGAGTGCTGCTGGATGAAACGAGTAACAACCTGGCGTTGCGCACGCAACTGGTCCAGCAGCAAAAGCAACTGGCCAACCTTGAAGCCCAGCGCAAGCAAGCCCTGGAGATCGAACCGGAGTTGACCCGCCTGGGCCGCGAGCTGAGCACCGCCGAACGCAACTACGCGCTGTACGTGGACAACCTGGAAAAATCGCGCATCGACCGTGAGCTGGATAACAGCCAGATCAGCAACATCGCGGTGATCGAAGAGGCCACCCTGAACCCCGGCCGCATCTTCCCGAAAACCCTGGTGATGCTGCTGTTGGCGATCCCGTTTGCCATCGTCGTCGGCCTGCTGGTGATCTACCTGTGCTACCTGCTCGACCAGCGTATTCACGACGGTGGTTTGGTGGAACGCAAGTTCGGCCTGCCGCTGTGGACCACCCTGCCAGAGTTGGACACCAGCACCGCCCAAGGCACCAACGCGTTCAATGCGAGCATCTACCGCCTGTACGGTCTGCTGCAGTTGGACCGGATTGCCGAGCACGGCATGACCCTGGGGCTGACCTCGGCGCGTCATGGCGAAGGGGTGACGTTTGTGGTCGAACACCTGCGCCAGTTGCTTGAGGAAAACGACATCAGCGTGCGTATCGGCGGGGCCGAACCTGCCAAGCCGAGCGAAGTGGTGCTGCTGGACGCGTCGGCGTTGCTGGATAACCGCGATGCGTTTATCAACCTGCGCCGCGCCGACCTGATCGCCTTGGTGGTGGAAGCAAATAAGAGCACGGTGCCTGTGGTCGAGCACGCGCTGTCGATCCTCAACACAGCGTTCGGCAAGGTGGACGGCATCATCATCAACCGGCGTAAGTTCGAAGTGCCGGCCAAGGTGCTCAAGACTATTGCCAAGTACCAGAGGGCGTTCTGATGCGCATCGCCCTGCTCGCCCCGTTGCCGCCGGAAAAAAACGGGATCGCCGACTACGCGAACCATTTCCGCACGGCCCTTGAACACCTCGGCGTAACGGTCCTGACACCGTTGACCGGTGTAGCGGGCAATAGCGAGGCGATCAAGCAGGCTATCGGTGGGTTTGATTGGCAAAGTGTGGACTTGGTCCACGCCGAGCTGGGCGGCGGCCGGCTGGGCGAGTTTCTGGCCCTGCGTGAGCTGCGCAAGGCCTACCCGGCATTGCCCTTGACCGCCACCGTGCATGACCCGGAACGGATTGTGTGGCGGCGCGAGCAACTGCCGTTCCCGTTGAACCTGCTGCAACGCCTGCCCAGCCCGCTGCCCCAGGCGGCGGTCGTGCTGGCCGACCCGCTGACCCTGCGTGAAGAGCGCCAGGTCGCTAAAGGCCTGACGCGGCTGATCACCCTCACCCGCCTCGGCGCCGAGTGCCTGGGCCAGCGCATGCAACTGCCGGCGGGCAAAGTTGCGGTGATCAACCATGCCAACCTGGCCATCCCACCCGTACCGCTGCCGCCGCTGGACACCCTGCACCTGCTGTACTTCGGGTTTATCTACCGGGGCAAAGGCATCGAGGACCTGCTGCAGGCCCTCGCCGCCGTGTTCAAGCAAGCGCCCCAATTGCGTGACCGCGTGCGCCTGACCCTGGCCGGTGGTACCGCCGCCGAAATGGCGTTTGGTGCGGGCGGCGATTACCTGGAGCAGTTAAATAGCCAGATCGCCGAACTCGGCCTGGCGGACGCCATCGACTGGCGGCTGAACCTGCCGGCCGACGAGATCGCCCAGACCATCCAGGCGCACCATGTGATGGTGCTGCCCTATCGCGAATCGAAAAAACTTGGCCTGCTCGGGCGTCAGCGTGGCACCAGTGGCGCGCTGTCCTGGGCCGCAGCCTGTGGGCGCGGAGCGATTACCTCCGATGCGCGCGCCTTCGCCGAGGAGGTCGCCAGCGGCAACGGCGCAATCTACCCCGAAGGCGATGTGGCCGCGCTCAGCGAGCAACTGCTGCGCCTGGCACGCACGCCGATGTTGGCCCGGGACTGGGCCGAACGCGCCGGTGAAATCGGCCGTGAGCGCTTGTGGCCGTTGACCGCGCAGAAGTTCGCCGAACTGTTTGGCGATGCCATTAGAGGAACCCGCTATGGCGCGTAAACGCACCTACTTCGCTACGCTGGCCGTGGTCGCCGCCCTAGGCCTGACTGCGTTTTTGTGGGGGCGCCCGGCGGATGCCGAAAGCCATGTGCTCAAGGGCACCAAAGAGGTGGTGTGGAAGGATTTCCTGGGGGTGAACGCACAGTTCCTGTGGTTCAGCCCCGAGCGTTACCAGAAGCAGATCGACCGTCTCAAGGCGCTGGGCTTGGAGTGGGTACGCCTGGACCTGCACTGGGACCAGTTGGAACCGGTGGAGGGCCAGTACCAGGTCGCGACCCTGGATCAACTGGTGGGCAAGCTGCAGGACAATCAACTCAAATCGGTGTTCTACCTGGTCGGTTCAGCGCCGTTTGCCACTACGGCGCCGGTGGGTGCGCCCTATCAGGACCAGTACCCGCCGAAAGACCCGAACGTGTTCGCCAACCGCATGGCGCTGCTCGCCCAGCGCTACCCCAGCGTCGACGCCTGGCAGGTGTGGAATGAACCGAACCTGCTGGGTTTCTGGCGCCCGGTGGCGGACCCGGCTGGCTACGCCACGCTGCTGACTACCACCGCCGCCGCGCTGCGGGCGGTGAGCCCGGGCAAACCGGTGGTCGCTGCCGGTATGGCATTTTTCAGCGAAATGCCCAACGGCCAGACCATGTTCGACGCCCTTGGCGCCCTCGGCGTGGCCAGCCTGAACACCATCATCGCCTACCATCCCTACACCCAATTGCCCGAAGGCAACGACCCGGCCAACCTCGACTTTATCGCCAAGACCACCGCGCTCAACCAGGCCCTGCGCAACGGCGGCGTGCAAACCCTGTGGAGCACCGAATGGGGCTGGTCGACCTACACCGGCCCCAAAGACGCCCAGGACATCATCACCCCACAAGCCCAGGCCGATTACGTGGTGCGCCGCCTGGCGCTGATGAGCGCGCTCGATTACGACAAGATCTTCCTGTTTACCTTGAGCGATCTGGACCAACGCGCCAGCGTGCGTGACCAGTCCTACGGTTTGCTGGACATCGACACCAACCCCAAGCCGGTCTACACCGCGCTGAAAAATTTCCTTGACGTCAGCGGGCCCAAGCTCACCCCCGGTGATCCGCCGACGGCCGACCAGTTGCCCGACGGCTTGTTCAGCATCGGTTGGACCCGCACCGACGGGCGCAAGCTGTGGTTTTTCTGGTCGGCCCAAGGCGGCGACGCGCACTTGCCAGGCTTGGCCAGCGCAACCCTGTACGACCCGCTGCGCGGCACGCAAACCCCGGTGAGCGGCACCAACGGGTTGACCGTCGCGGTCAAGCCGAACCTGCAAATTCTGTTATGGGAGTGAGTCCCGCCATGCGCATTTTATGGATCCTGCCCTACTCGCCGTGGCCCGCCACCAGCGGCGGCAAGACGCGCCAGTTCCACCTGCTGCGTAGCCTGGCGGCGCGCGGGCATCGGATTACCTTGTTACTGCATGACAAGCACCCGGTCTCGGTCACCGACCGCCAGGTGCTGGAAGCGTTTGTCGAACAGTTGATCATCTTGCCGCGCCGACCGCTGCGCAGCTTCAAGACCCTGGTGGCCGGGCTTTTTGCGCCCTACCCACTGCTGGCCAGCGTAAATGGGTTATCGGGCGAACTGCAGGACACCTTCAATTGGCTGCTCGGCGAGCATTGGGACGTGGTGCAAATCGAACACAGCTACAGTTTCCAACCTTACGAAGATGCGCTGGCGCGTAACTCGCAACCGTTTGTGCTGACCGAACACAACGTCGAATCAGCCCTTGGCGCCGCCACCTACGACCGTTTGCCAGGTTGGGCACTGCCGTTTACCCGCTACGATCAATGGCGCTATGCACGCTGGGAACGCCGGGTGATGCGCCAGGCCGCCCAGGTGGTGGCGGTCACTGACAACGATGCGCAGACCCTGGAAAAAATCGCCGGCAAACCGGTGCCGGTGGTGGTCAACGGCGTGGACTGCGATCACTTCGCCGCCGCCCATCCCGACCCGTCGGCCCGCCGCGTGCTGTTCCTGGGCAACTATGAATACGCGCCGAACGTGGACGCCATCGAATGGGCCTTGGATGAAATCCTGCCCAAGGTGTGGGAACGCTGCCCAGATGCGCGCATGAGCGTGTGCGGCTTCGGCATGCCAGGCAGTTGGCGCGAGCGCTGGAAAGATCCGCGTATCGAGTGGCAAGGCTTCGTGCCCAACCTGCTGAACCTGCAATCGAGTTGTTCGGTGTTCCTGGCGCCGTTGCGCCACGGCGGCGGCTCGAAACTCAAGGTGCTTGAAGCCCTGGCCGCTGGCCTGCCGCTGGCCAGCACCGAGCAAGGCGTATCCGGGCTGGACCTGGTGGAAGGCCTGGACTACCTGGGCGGACAAAGCGCTACCGAGCTGGCCGATGCGGTGGTGCGCCTGCTGCAATTTCCCGACGCGGCGGCGCCCATGGGTGAAGCCGGCCGCGACTATGTGCGTCGCGCCCATGACTGGAGCGTCGCCGCCAGCCAGTTGGAGCAGGTGTATGCCAGCCTCGTGCCACACACTCAAAAGGAGCCGGCATGCGTGTAGGCCTGGATTACCGCACCGTCGGCACCTCGCCGCAATCGGGCATCAGCCGCCAGGTGTATGCGCTGGAGAGTGCGCTGCACACGCTGCCGGGCATTGAGCTCGAGCGCTTTACGGTGGCGCCCCTGGGCGATGAAACCCGCTTATGGGCCCATTGCCCGGCCTGGGGCTGCGCCAAGACCGCCATGCACCAGCCGCAGAATCGCCTGCGTTTCGAAGCCGGTTTCTTGCCGCGGGCGTTGCGCGAGCAACATATCGATCTGTACATCAGCACCTTCAATATGGGCCTGCCGCTGCCACCCAAGCCGAAAGGCCTGCGCAGCGTCGTGCTGCTGCATGACCTGTTCCAGATCACCCTGGACAACTACCACGCCAACCGCTTGAAGGCGTTGATCTACAAGACCTGCGATCGCCTGTCGATCGCCTACGCGGTGCACAGCGCCGACCGCGTGTGGACGCCGTCGCAGTACAGCGCCGATGAAACCGCGCGGCTGTTTCCCAAGGCGGCGGGCAAGATTCGCGTTTTGCCCAATCAGGTCGACGGGTTCTGCGAACTGGCCGCCGACCTCAGTGCGCGCCAGTTGCCTGAGCGTTACTGGCTGCTGGTGGGCACCCGCGAGTTGCGCAAGAACGTGCCGTTTCTGGTGCAGGCCTGGCAGCAGGCGCGGCGCCAATCCCCCGCCGTGCCGGAACTGGTGCTGGTCGGCAGCCTCGATCATTTGCCCGAAGCCCAGCGCACACTGCCGGGCATTCGTGCCTTGAGCGGTGTGTCGGATGCCGAGTTGCACGCGTTGTACCGCCAGGCCTCGCGCCTGTGGCAACCGTCGTATGCCGAAGGGTTTGGTCTGCCAGTGATCGAGGCGTTAAGCGTCGGTACCCCGGTGGCGGTGGCCAGCGGCACCTCGTTGGACGAAATCACCCCGCCGTCGGCACCGCGCTTTTCACCTACCGATGGCCCGGCGCTGGTGCAATTGATGATCGGCCTGGGTGAGCGGCCCGATGAAGAATCCCCCGAGCAACGGCGCCAATGGGCACAGCGCTTCAACCACCACGCCTATCGCACGCGCCTGGCCGAACTGATCGAGGAATTGACGTGAGAGTGAACCTGGCAAGCCTCGTCGCGATCCTTTTCGGCCTGCTGTTCGGCGCCCTGGCCCTGCTGCTGTCGCCAGCCAAGGCATTTCTGGCCGTGATCGGCCTGGCGGGCGCCGTGACCATCCTGCGCTTTCCGTTCTGGGGCCTGTTGCTGTTCGCCGGCGTGGCGACGTTCATGCCGTACTCGACCGTCAACCTGGGCATTCGCACCACGGTGAGCGAGGCGATTCTGGCCCTGACCTGGGCCGCGCTCCTGTGGCACAGCTTTCTGTCGCGCTTGCCCCAGGCACCCAGCCTGACCCGACGCCCCACCGATCAAATGCTGGTGTGGCTGATGCTGTTCAGCGTGTTCCCGTTCATGGTCGGCCAGGTCATCACCCATGCCGACAGCAGCGGCCTGGCCAACTGGCTGCGCTGGTTGCTGAACCTGTCGGGGGTGTTCCTCGCTGCCAAGTTGCTGGTGGACCAAAAGCACCGCGAATCCCTGGTCATCGCGCTGTTGCTCGGCACCCTGGCGATGCTGGTGTTGTCCATCGCGGTGTTTGTGCGTACGCGCTCAGGCGCCGGGATTGCACCGATCCTGGGGCTGTTCAACTACGCCAACTTCGACATGCTCAAGTTCGGCCTAGAGGCCATGTCCTCGCGCATGGGTTCGCCGTGGACCCACCCCAATGCCATCGGCGGGATCATGGCGCTGCTGCTGCCGTTGGCCTTCTGCTTCGGCATGACCGAGCAAGGCTGGAAACGCGCACTGGGCCTGGGCGTGGCGTGCCTGGGGGCGGCGGCATTGCTGCTGGCCAGCAGCCGTGGCGCGATGGTCAGCCTGGCGCTGGTGCTGATGTGGATGGCCACGCGGCGCGTGCCGTACACCGGCCGCTTGTTGATGATCGGCGCGGCGCTGACGGTGGCGCTGGTGATGGCGTATCCGCCGTTGCAGGATCGCCTGGCGACGATTTTTTCCTCGGACAACGCCAGTACCGAAGTGCGTTTCGACGAGTACCGCATGTTCCCGCAGGCCGTGGCGGCCTACCCGCTGGGCATCGGCTTCAAGGTCGACCCGCCGGTGCCGGGCACCCATCTGCTGGGCATCTCCAACCTGTGGCTGAACTACGTCTACAAGATCGGCATCGTCGGCATGCTGCTGTTTGTGGCGGTGACCGTGCGCTGGTGGCGTGAAGCCCGCCCGGAGAAAGGCCCGATCCGCCTGACCAAGGACAATGCGCTGTGGCTGGGCACCACGGCGGGGATTTTGTCGGCGCTGGTCAGCGGCGTGTTTGACCACTATTTCAGCTTTGCAGTGGTGATGGTGGCGCTGTTCTGGCTGATGGTGGGCATCAACGTGCTGGAAGCCCGGCGCCTGTTCCCGGCGCGCCTGCCGCAGGTCAAGACGGTGGTCCACCGCAAACCGCTGCTCAGTGGCGCGCAGCCCTGATGCTCGGCTCCGCCGCGTGGCTGACCCTGGCGACCCTGCTGGGCCTGTGCCTGGGGTTTGCGCGTGAATGGTTGCTGGTGGCGGCCTGGGGCGCGGGAGAGCGCAGCGATGCGTTCCTGATCGCGCTGTTCTTGCCCGAGGCGCTGCGCATGTCATTGGCCGGCGGCGTGCTGAGTGCGGCGGCGTTGCCGTTGTACCTGGCGCGCAAGGACGGCGAACGGCTGGACTGGCTGGCGGTGCTGTTCCCGGCGCTGATGTTGATTGCCTTGGTCACCAGCCTGCTGCTGGCACTGTTGGCGCCGTGGCTGGTGCAAGTGCTCGGCCCAGGGCTGGCCGACACCGCGACGGCCTTGGCCAGCAGCAACCTGCAGATCGTCGCCTGGTGTGTGCCGGGGCTGATGCTGCATGCATTGTTCAGCATTCCCTTGCAGGCCAGCGAGCGGTTTGTGCTGGCCGGGTTGGGCTCGTTGTTGTTCAACCTGCCACCGGTGACCTACCTCGCCCTCGCCGGCACCGCGACCCAACCTCACTCACTGGCCCTGGCGTGCCTCGCCGGCAGCCTGCTGATGCCCCTGGCGCTACTGCCGTCGATGTGGCGCCAGGGCTGGCGGCCGTGGCGCTGGCAACTGACCTTCGCGCCACTGCGGGAACTGGGCGCACGCATCGGCCCCTTATTGATCAGCAACGGCGCCAGCCAGGGCCTGGCGCTGATCGAACGGCTCGTGGCATCGCTGCTCGGCGAAGGCGCGGTGACCTGGGTCAACCTGGCCCGCAAGCTGATGAACCTGCCGCTGATTGCGCTGATGAGCCTCAACCAGGTGCTGCTGGGCATGATGAGCCGGCGCCAGGGCGATGCGCGCCTGGCCCTGCTCAAGCGCGGCCTGGAGACCGCCAGCGTGCTGACCCTGCCTGCCGGCGTCGGGCTGGTGGCTGCCGCGCCGAGCCTGGTGGCGCTGCTGCTGCCCAAGCAATCGGCAGACTCGCCGTTGCCGCTGCTACTGGCGTGGTTTGCCGTGCCGTTGGTGTTCGGCGCCTGGAACGCTTTGCTCGCACGGTACGCCTACGCCGCCGGCGATACGCGCCAGCCGCTGCGCTGCGAACTGCTCGGCAGCCTGGTCAACGTGCTGCTGCTTGGCGCCTTGCCGTTTGTGTTCGGCCTGGCCGGGATTCCACTCGCCGCCCTGGCGGGCGTGATCTGTACCGCGTTGCTGCTGATGCAGCGCCAGGCCTTGCTCGGCGCCCTGCCCTGGGCCCGGCACTGGCTGCTCAGTGCGCTGGTGCTGGGCATCGCGGCGCTGGGGCTGTTTCGTACTGAAGGCGTGTGGCTGCAACTGGGGCTGAGCACCCTGGCCGGCGCCGTGGTGTTGCTCGGGATGGGGCTGTGGCTCAAGCCGTGGCGCAAGGCATGAAGGATCGACTGGGGAGACGTACATGAAACATCGCTGGATCCAGATGGATATCGCCAAGGGCATCGGCATCCTGGTGATCGTGTATGCCCACAGCTGGTTTGTCGCCACGTCCCCGGACCTGATGTACCCGATCCTGGCGTCGTTCGTGCTGCCGTTGTTCTTCTTTTTGTCGGGCGTGTTTTTCAAGCCTGAACAACCCTTTGTAGAGATGGCGATTCGCAAAGCCGATGGCCTGCTCAAGCCATTTTTCTTCACCATGCTGCTGTATGTGATCGTGCGCGATGTGCTGCGCGGCCAGCCGTTACTGCCGGACATCGGCGGCGTGTTCTACGCCTCGGTGGACACCATCCCGTGGCAGGCACTGTGGTTTCTGCCGCACTTCTGGGTGGCGATTCTGTTCAGTTGGGTGTTGTTGCGCCTGATCCAGCGCCTGCCGCTCGCGGTGAGTTGCCTGGTGATGCTGGTGCCGTTGCTGATAGGCATCTGGATGCTGCCGTGGTTTTGGCAATTACCGGTAACCCTCAACGGCCACACCTGGGTGTTGCCAGGGTTGCCGTTCAGCCTGGATATCACCCTGATCAGCAGCGCGTGTTTCATCTACGGCTACTTGCTGCGCGATTGGCTGCGCACGCATGAGGGTTCCTTGCTGACCCTGCTGGTTTCCATCGTGCTGTTCGCGGCGGTGTTCCTCTATCGAGGCGACACTATGGACCTGGCGCAACGACGCTACGACCATTGGCTGTGGACCAGCCTGCTGGCGGTGATTGGCGTGTACCTGTGCTGGGCGTTGGCGCGGGTGCTGATGGTATCGGCACTGATCACCCGGGGTATGACCTACATCGGCCAGTCGACCCTGATCCTGTTGATCTTCCATGGTGAGATCCAACACAAGACTTTCGACCTGATGGAGCGCCTCGGGCTGCCTGCATTCATCGCGGCCTGCATCGGTTTTGTCGTGGCCGTGGTGGTGCCGTTGTTGATCGGGGAAGTGATCAAGCGGGTGGCGTTCTTGCGGTTTTTCTACTTTGCGTTTCCGGTGCGCAAGGCGCCTGAACAGCGCCGTTGAACCTATGTGGGAGCGGGCAGCGCCCACATAGGCCTGTGTTTCAGTCGTCCAGTTGTTGCGGGGCGGGCTTGCTACCCGGCTTGGCGGGTTTGGCGCCCTTGGCTGGCGGGGGTGGCGCAGGTTCGGGTTGCGCGGCGGCAGCGGCTTCTTTCTCCGCCATAGGCATCTGGTCGATGGTGCTGAAGAACTCCTTCAGGTCGAGCGTATCCGGAGGCACGGTCTTCTCGAGTTTCTTCTCGCCATCCTTGCCGATCAGGATCACCTTGGTGCCGCTGCCGGCGCCCAGTTTGAGCGCACGGATCAGCGCGTTGGTTTCCGGCGGGGTGAGTTTTTTGCTGTCTTTGGGGTCTTTGGCGAACTTCTCACCTTCGGCGCCGATGCTGCCGAACTTCACCGTGTAGAACACCATGCTGCGCTCTTCGAAGGACTGCTTGGTTGCAGGTTCGTCCAGCTGTTTCTTGAGCGTTGCCAACGTGGGGTTGCCGGCATCGAGCTCTACCACCACCAGCGGACGGGCCTTGCCCAAGTCCTGCTTGAGCGGATTATCATCAGCAGCCAACAGCGGCCCCGTAAAAGCCATCAAGGTAGCCAGGGTCAGCGACCGGATGAGCATGCGCACCTCCTTTGAATTCCATGCAGGGTTCTTGAGTTTCATGTCTGCGACAGTCAAATTCAAGGATGATTCCTACACCGCCTTCAGAAAGCGTAGGCCACGACGCCCGCTACGCAAGGGCTTGAAGCGCACATGCGACATTGTTTCCTTTGATTGCACAAACATTACGAGACCTTCCAGTCCGGCCAATGCCGCGCAAACACGGGGGCCACGATAGGGTCGGCATCTACCTGCGCCAGCGTCTGGGCAAAGCCTGGCGCCAGGGCATTCAATGCCTCACGCGCGTCGTCCCAGCGCGACACCGCTGCTGCCATGATGCCCAGTGCATTGGGCGCACCCTGCGGGGCAGACAGCTGTTGTTCGAACTGGTCGGCGAACACCACCCAGGCCTGATGCAAATAGCGACGAGTGCCCGTAGCCAGTTGCACCTGGGCCGCTTCATTGGCGTTGCCCAACCAGCGTTGCGGGTAGTCGATGATGCCAATCGCCGAATAGCAATTGGCGGCGATGTACACCAGGCCTCTGATGATCTGCGCACGGTCGCCGCTCAGCAGGTGTGAATTGGGGAACTCAAGGCCCAGGTGGATCAGGATCGCCGCGCTTTCGGTCAGCACCTGGCCATCGGGCGTGACCAAGGTGGGGATCTGCTTGAGCGGGTTGATGCGTGCCAGGGCATCGCTGCCCTCGCTGTCCTGCCAAGAGCTGGCGTCTACCCGGTGCCACGGCACCGCGCAACGTTGCAGGGCAATTTCGATCATGCAGGAGCCGGATTCGTCAGTGCCGTAGAGCGTGTACATGGGCGTTTTCTCCTATCGCTGGGGACGTAAGCTCCCACATGCTTGACCAAGGTTGTACGTTAGAACAGCCCCATTTGTCCGCCGACCAAGGTGGCGAAGTCATCGTGCACAAACGGCAGAATCGCATCGGCCACCGGCTGTAATTGCCGCGTGACGTAGTGATCGTAGTCGATGGGCGCCTGGCGCACTTCCAGCGGTTCAGGGCCGTTGACGCTGATCACGTAACTGATCCAACCACCGCGCTGGTACTGGCGCGGACGCCCGAGACGGTCGTTGTACTCATCGGCCAGGCGCGCGGCGCGCACGTGGGGCGGCACGTTGCGTTCGTAGTCGTCCAAGCGGCGGCGCAGGCGCTTGCGGTAGATCAGCAGCTCATCGAACTCGCCGCTCAGGGTCCGACGCACGTAGTCGCGAATGTAGTCCTGATGGGGCTGGCGGTGGAAGATGCGCTGGTAGAGCTCCTGCTGGAACTGCCGGGCCAGGGGCGACCAGTCGCTGCGCACAGTTTCCAGGCCTTTGTAGACCATGTCTTCAGTGCCATCGCTGCGGGTGACCAAGCCGGCATAGCGCTTTTTGCTGCCCTCCTCTGCCCCGCGAATGGTGGGCATGAGAAAGCGCGTGAAGTGGGTTTCGTACTGCAACTCCAGGGCGCTTTGCAGGCCAAACGCGCTGTGCAGATGCTCACGCCACCACGCATTCACATGCTGTACCAGCGCCTGGCCGATACGGCTGGCGTCCTCCTGGGAATGGGCGCTGCCGAGCCAGACGAAGGTGGAGTCGGTGTCGCCGTAGATCACTTCGTAGCCTTGGGCTTCAACCAGTTCGCGGGTCTGGCGCATGATCTGGTGGCCACGCAGGGTGATCGATGACGCCAGGCGCGTATCGAAGAAGCGGCAACCGCTGGAACCGAGTACGCCGTAGAACGCGTTCATGATGATTTTCAGCGCTTGGGACAGCGGTGCGTTGTGTTCGCGCTTGGCCACTTCGCGGCCTTCGGACACGCGGGCGACGATGGACGGCAGGCAGTGCCGCGTGCGGGAAAAACGTGCGCCGCGAAAGCCTTCCACCGATTCACTGTCATCGGGATACTTGAGGCCTTCGATCAGGCCCACCGGGTCGATGAGGAAACTGCGGATGATCGACGGGTAGAGGCTTTTGTAGTCGAGCACCAGCACCGATTCGTAGAGGCCGGGACGCGAGTCCATGACGAACCCGCCGGGGCTGGCCTGGGGTGGTTTGTCGCCGAGGTTGGGCGCGACAAAGCCCTGGCGGTGCATCAGCGGCATGTACAGGTGAGTGAACGCGGCGACGGAGCCACCGTTGCGGTCGGCCGGCAGCCCAGTGACGCTGGCCCGTTCGAGCAGGAACTTGAGCAGTTCGGTCTTCTCGAAAATCCGCGTGACCAGCTCGCAGTCCTTGAGGTTGTAGCGCGCCAGGGCGGGTTTGTCTTCAGCGAACATCCGATTGATTTCGTCCATGCGCTGGTACGGTGTGGAGATGTCCTTGCCCTCGCCCAGCAGGGTTTGCGCGACGTTTTCCAGGCTGAAGGATTCGAAGCTCCAGGTAGCCGAACGCAAGGCTTCGATACCGTCGATGATCAAGCGCCCCGCCGCGGCGGCGAAGTAATGGTTGCGGCTGCCGTGTTCGCGCCAGGCCATGGGCTCTTCACCACGCCCGAGCATGAGCGGCACCTTGAGACGCTGGGCGTGTTCGTGGAGCACGCGCAGGTCGAACTGCACCACATTCCAGCCGATGATCGCGTCGGGATCAAAGGTGGCGAGCCATTGGTTGAGGCGTTCGAGCAACTGGGCACGGGTGTCGCAGTAGTCGAGCTTGAAGTCCACCGCGTCGGTTTTGTTCGGTGGGCCGAGCATGTACACCTGGCGCTCACCACAGCCTTCGAGGGCGATGGAGTACAGGTCGCCCTGGGCGGTGGTCTCGATGTCCAGGGACACCAGCTTGAGCGGGGGCCGGTAGTCGGGCGCGGGTTTCATCTGCGCATCGCACAGCACACCCGCGGCGTCCGGTGTGCCACCGAACCACACCGGGGCGGTGATGAAACGCTCCATCATGTAGCGCTCAGGCGGGCGTACGTCGGCTTCGTAGACGTCGACGCCAGCAGCGCGCAGGCGTTTTTCCACGTCCATCAACTGCCGGTGCTGGCGGGTGTAAAGGCCCAGGACCGGGCGGTGATGAAAATCGCACAATTGCAGGGGGCGCAATTGGATATCGCGCTCACCCTTGAGCAGCCAATCGAGTGGCTTGCGGTGGGCTTCGGGGATGAACATCACCGAGGTCTGCGCAGGTAGGCGAATAAACCGTGGCCCCTGGTCGGTGGCCAGCCAGAAACTGACCTCCGTGCCCGCCGGGGTATCGCGCCAATGCCGGGTCAGGACAAAACCCTGCTGTAAATCCACCGTACCGCACCTCAGGAATCGCATTCAGGCGTTGATTCTACGCGGCATCGGCACACACGCGGCAGGTAAACGCGCATGTGGACCGCAATCACATAAATCTGTTGCACGACGCCAATAACAATCACTATCATTCGCACCGGAGTCGTATCCGCGCAGCGAGGAAGCGCAACGTTTGTTGCCCATTTCCTCACAATGACGGTTCGCCGTCAGGATCGACCATGCCCACCTGTGCCCGAGTGACTGTACCGTTTCGCCTAACCCTGCTCGCCCTTTGCTGCTCTCTGAGCCTCGCCGCTCACGCTGCAACTCCAGCCACCCCGCAGGATGCGAACAACAGTCAGGACGGCAATACACTGGAATTGGGGGCTACCAACATCAACGCCGAAGCGCCCTGCCCCCGGTATATGCCGGTGGCCAGGTAGCCCGCGGCGGCCAACTAGGCGTACTGGGTAACCAGGACATCATGGACGTGCCCTTCAGCATGGCCTCCTACACCGAAAAACTGATCCGCGACCAGCAGGCCGAGACCGTCGGCGATGTGCTGCTCAACGATTCGTCGGTGCGCCAGGCGTCGGGGTATGCGAACCAGGCACAGACCTTCATGATCCGAGGCCTGCCGCTGACGAGCGATGACATTTCCTTTAACGGTCTGTACGGCATCCTGCCGCGTCAGATTATGTCCACCGATGCGCTGGAACGGGTTGAAGTGTTCAAGGGGCCCAACGCCTTCATCAATGGCGTAACACCGGGCGGCTCCGGGATTGGCGGCGGTGTGAACCTGCAACCCAAGCGCGCCGATGATATGCCGCTGCGCCGTTTCAGCACCGACATCAGCAACGATGGCCGGGTGGGCGAGCACTTGGATATCGGCCAGCGCTTTGGCGATGACAATCGTTTTGGCGCCCGGGTAAACCTGTCGCAACGCGAAGGCGATACCGGCATTGATGATGAGAACCAGCGCTCCAAACTGTTTGCCGTCGGCCTGGACTATCGCGGCGAGGCATTGCGCCTGTCCAGCGACTTCATCTACCAGAAGCAGCGTATCAACGGCGGACGCAACTCGGTATTCCTCGGCACGGCCACGCAGGTGCCGGACGCGCCGTCCGCAGACACCAACTACGCGCCTAGCTGGAGCAATACCAACCTTGAAGACACCTTGGGGATGCTGCGTGCCGAGTATGACCTGAACGAAAACTGGACCGCTTATGCGGCAGCCGGTGCCAAACACAGCCGTGAAATGGGCCAGTATTCGTCGATAACCCTGACCGATAACCTCGGCAATGCCACCTCCAGCCGCTCGACCATCGCCCACGAGGAAGACAACTCCAGCTTGATGAGCGGCCTGAACGGAAAATTCCAGACCGGGGCCGTCAGCCACCGACTCAACTTCGGCCTCGCCGGCATTTGGACCCAGGCGCGCAACGCCTATGTGTTCAACGGCTCA
The DNA here is from genome assembly GCF_009866765.1 of Pseudomonas sp. S35. Classification (NCBI taxonomy): domain Bacteria; kingdom Pseudomonadati; phylum Pseudomonadota; class Gammaproteobacteria; order Pseudomonadales; family Pseudomonadaceae; genus Pseudomonas; species Pseudomonas sp. S35. Next base: position 2,308,156 of record NZ_CP019431.1, on the reverse strand, counting down.
CCGAGCGCGACGAATATCTACAACCCTGTGACCGGGGCACCACCGACCCTCAACAGCCCGCGCAATACCCCAGGTACCGACTTCAGCGACCCAACGATTACCGCCAAGACATTCGTGCGCAGCGCAGCCATCTCCGACACCTTGGGCTTCTTCGATGACCGCCTATTATTGACCCTGGGCGCTCGTCGCCAGCAGATCGTGGTCCAGGGCTACAACTACATGAGCGGTACCCGCACTGCCAACTATGACGAATCGATCACCACGCCGGTCTACGGCATTGTGTTCAAGCCATGGGAGCATGTGTCGGTATACGCCAACCGTATCGAGGGCTTGGCCCAAGGCCCGGTTTCTCCGCTCAAGGCCGGCACCCGGACAGTCATCGGCGGCGGGCAGCCCTATGCACCGGCGCGCTCCAAGCAAATCGAAGCGGGCGTGAAGGTGGACATGGGGACCTACGGGGCCACCTTGGGTGTTTACCGTATCGAGCAGCCTGGGGCCGGTTATTCGCAAGTGGTCGATGACACCACTGCACGCTACGTTCGTGAAGGTCAGCAGATCAACAAAGGTGTTGAACTGAACGTCTTCGGCGAGCCGATCAGTGGCCTGCGCCTGCTGGGCGGCGCGACGGTGATGAAGACCGAGCTCAAAGACACGCAAAACGGCGCAAACGACGGTAACCGCGCCATTGGTGTGCCTTCATTCCAACTCAACGCTGGCGTGGACTGGGATGTACCCGGCCTGCAAGGCGTGACGCTCAACGGTCGTATGCTGCGCACCGGTGGCCAGTACGCCGATGCGGCCAACAACCTGAGCCTGCCGGCCTGGAACCGCTTCGATGTCGGCGCGCGCTACAGCTTCAAGTTGGATCAGCGTGATGTGACGCTGGGCGCCACGGTGGAAAACGTCGCCAACGAGAAATACTGGGAGTCGGCTCAGGGCGGGTTCCTGAGCCAGGGCGATCCGCGTGTGGCCAAATTGTCGGCCTCTGTGGACTTCTAAAAACGTACGACTGGGTGGGAGTCAGACGATTTGCGCATCGCTGGCTCACCACTAGATTCAGGGCTTCTCCCACATCGAAGTCCTGCCAATTAACCTGAATGCAGTGGTGCCAGCAATGCAGGAATAAGGGCACTAAAGTAAGTCAGGGTGATGCGAAGTGTGGCCGCGAAAGGTAGATTGTCTGCCTCCCTCCTGAAGCGAAGCACTATGACCCGACAACTCCATGGCAGTTGCCTCTGCAAGGCCGTGCAGTACCAACTGGACAGCCTGGACATGCCCATCAGCCACTGCCACTGCATCAGTTGCCGCAAAGCGCATGGGGCGGCGTTTGTCACCACCGCCGGGGTTATGCGCGAGCACTTTCGCTGGACACAGGGTGAGGCGTTACTGTCGTCCTTTGAATCTTCACCAGGCAAGCTCAGGCGTTTCTGCTCGCGCTGCGGCTCGCATCTCATCGCAGAGCGTGGGCATCAGCCCCATGTGATTGTGCGGGTGGCGACGCTGGATGATGATCCAGGCGTCAGGCCCACCTCGCATATCTGGACGGCCCATGATGTGCCCTGGCTTGCCCATGAAGACGTTGAGCGCTGGGACGAATGGCAGGTATAACTCAGACGCGCGGATCACCCGGTGCCTTAGCCGGCGTCGCGTACTGTGGCTTGAGGTGGCCCTCCTGGTCGAGCAACCACGCATCCATGATCTGGCGCACCACAGGCCCGGCGACACGACCTCCAGCCTCGCCGTTTTCGATCATCACCGAAATCACGATCTTCGGGTGTTCGGCCGGGGCAAAACCGACGAACAAGGCGTTATCACGGTGGCGCTCAAGGGTCTTCTCACGGTTGTAGCGCTCGCCCTGTTTGATCGCAACCACTTGTGCGGTACCGCTTTTGCCGGCGATGCGGTATTGCGCGCCTTGCGCTGCCGCCCGAGCGATACCGCGCGGGTCATGCATCACCAATTGCATGCCGTGATTGACTTGTTCCCAGTCACGCGGGTCCTTGAGGACAACGTTCGGCATGGGGTTTTCGTCCACCGGTGGCTGGCCGTTGATGGTCTTGGCCAGGTGCGGTCGGTTCCAGACGCCTTTGTTGGCGATCAGTGCCGTGGCCTGGGCTAGCTGCAGCGGGGTGACTTGCATATAGCCCTGGCCAATGCCGAGGATCACCGTTTCGCCGGGGAACCAGGGTTGGCGACGCGTAGCGCGCTTCCAGGCTTGGGAGGGCATCAGACCGGCGGATTCCTCGAACATGTCCAGGGAGACTTTCTGGCCAAGGCCGAACTCGGCCAGGTAGTCGTGCAGGCGGTCGATGCCGAGTTTGTGGGCCAGGTCGTAGAAGTAGGTGTCGTTGGACCGCATGATGGCGGCGTCCATATCCACCCAGCCATCGCCGCTGTGGTTCCAGTTGCGGTATTTGTGGTCAAAGTCCGGCAGTTGGTAGTAACCGGGGTCAAACACACGGGTTTGGGCAGTGACTACACCGCTGTCCAGACCGGCGATGGCCACCTCTGGCTTGATGGTCGAGCCCGGTGCGTACAGCCCTCTAAGCACTCGGTTGAACAGCGGCCGGTCGATCGAGTCATGCAGCGCGGCATATTCCTTGAAACTGATGCCGGTAACGAAGAGGTTCGGGTCGAAACTCGGCTTGCTGACCATGGCCAGCACTTCACCGGTTTGCGGGTCGAGGGCCACTACCGAACCGCGACGATCACCCAAGGCCTCCTCAGCCGCTTGCTGAAGCTTGACGTCGAGGCTCAGGACGATGTTCTTGCCGGGGATCGGGTCAGTGTGCTTGAGCACCCGCAGTACGCGGCCCTGGGCATTGGTCTCGACTTCCTCATAGCCCACATGGCCGTGTAGTTCGGATTCGTAGAAACGTTCGATACCGGTCTTGCCGATGGACTGCGTCCCCCGGTATTCCACCGAGTCGAGCGCCTTGGACTCTTTCTCGTTGATGCGTCCCACGTAGCCGATGGAGTGAGCAAAGTGGGCACCTAACGGGTAGTGACGGACGAATTGCGGTTCTACATCTACCCCAGGTAACCGGAATTCGTTCACGGCGAGTAATGCGATCTGTTCTTCGGTCAACTCGTAAAACAATGTCACGGGGACAAAGGGGTGACGTGCCTGTTTCAAGGCTTTGTCGAATACGGCGCGGTCTTCGGCAGGCAGGTGCAGCAGATTGACGATGGCGTCCAGCTCACCCTTGAGGTCGGTGGTGCGCTCGCGGGTGATGGTCAGGTTGTAACTGGGGCGGTTGTCGGCCAGCACTACGCCGTTACGGTCATAGATCAGCCCACGCGTCGGCGTGATGGGCAGTACATGGACCCGGTTGTTTTCAGAGATCGTGGAGTGATAGTCGTACTGGACCACTTGCAGGAAGTACATACGCCCGACCAGGGCACATGTGATGCCAATGACCAACAGCGCGCAAGCGAGCAGGCGCTTGTTGACCAAGCGGTTTTCTTTTTCGTGATCTTTGATGGGTATCGGTTCAGGCATTTCTACAGCATCTCGTTGAATAAGGTCGACGCCGCGTCCTGCGGTTAAAAATCAGTCCTTGTGAAAATGTGCTGCACCATACCAAAAATGCAGAAACACTTTGCATCGATTTCCCCAACGGCATGTTGAAAAGCCGTTTTTGGATGAGTGGAGCCACGCTGAAACGCCGGCAACTTTCCGAACGCCCAAAACAAAACCCCATCTGCTTTCGCAAATGGGGTTTCGGAATTTAATCTTGACGATGACCTACTCTCACATGGGGAAACCCCACACTACCATCGGCGATGCATCGTTTCACTACTGAGTTCGGGATGGGATCAGGTGGTTCCAATGCTCTATGGTCGTCAAGAAATTCGGGTACTGAGTCGCGACCAGTTGGCCTCGCTTCAGCAAATTGGGTATGTGACAGCTTTCGGTGTTTTGTGAGCATCGAACTTTCGGTTCATTGCGTCTTCACACACCGCAATCTGATGCTCTTTCGAGTAGTCAAATTGCTTGGGTGTTATATGGTCAAGCCTCACGGGCAATTAGTATTGGTTAGCTCAACGCCTCACAGCGCTTACACACCCAACCTATCAACGTCGTAGTCTTCGACGGCCCTTCAGGGGACTCAAGGTCCCAGTGAGATCTCATCTTGAGGCTAGTTTCCCGCTTAGATGCTTTCAGCGGTTATCTATTCCGAACATAGCTACCCGGCAATGCCACTGGCGTGACAACCGGAACACCAGAGGTTCGTCCACTCCGGTCCTCTCGTACTAGGAGCAGCCCCTCTCAAATCTCAAACGTCCACGGCAGATAGGGACCGAACTGTCTCACGACGTTCTAAACCCAGCTCGCGTACCACTTTAAATGGCGAACAGCCATACCCTTGGGACCGGCTTCAGCCCCAGGATGTGATGAGCCGACATCGAGGTGCCAAACACCGCCGTCGATATGAACTCTTGGGCGGTATCAGCCTGTTATCCCCGGAGTACCTTTTATCCGTTGAGCGATGGCCCTTCCATACAGAACCACCGGATCACTAAGACCTACTTTCGTACCTGCTCGACGTGTCTGTCTCGCAGTCAAGCGCGCTTTTGCCTTTATACTCTACGACCGATTTCCGACCGGTCTGAGCGCACCTTCGTACTCCTCCGTTACTCTTTAGGAGGAGACCGCCCCAGTCAAACTACCCACCATACACTGTCCTCGATCCGGATAACGGACCTGAGTTAGAACCTCAAAGTTGCCAGGGTGGTATTTCAAGGTTGGCTCCACGCAGACTGGCGTCCACGCTTCAAAGCCTCCCACCTATCCTACACAAGCAAATTCAAAGTCCAGTGCAAAGCTATAGTAAAGGTTCACGGGGTCTTTCCGTCTAGCCGCGGATACACTGCATCTTCACAGCGATTTCAATTTCACTGAGTCTCGGGTGGAGACAGCGCCGCCATCGTTACGCCATTCGTGCAGGTCGGAACTTACCCGACAAGGAATTTCGCTACCTTAGGACCGTTATAGTTACGGCCGCCGTTTACCGGGGCTTCGATCAAGAGCTTCGCGTTAGCTAACCCCATCAATTAACCTTCCGGCACCGGGCAGGCGTCACACCCTATACGTCCACTTTCGTGTTTGCAGAGTGCTGTGTTTTTAATAAACAGTCGCAGCGGCCTGGTATCTTCGACCGGCATGAGCTTACGGAGCAAGTCCTTCACCCTCACCGGCGCACCTTCTCCCGAAGTTACGGTGCCATTTTGCCTAGTTCCTTCACCCGAGTTCTCTCAAGCGCCTTGGTATTCTCTACCCAACCACCTGTGTCGGTTTGGGGTACGGTTCCTGGTTACCTGAAGCTTAGAAGCTTTTCTTGGAAGCATGGCATCAACCACTTCGTTAACTAAAAGTTAACTCGTCATCAGCTCTCGGCCTTAGAATCCCGGATTTACCTAAGATTCCAGCCTACCACCTTAAACTTGGACAACCAACGCCAAGCTGGCCTAGCCTTCTCCGTCCCTCCATCGCAATAACCAGAAGTACAGGAATATTAACCTGTTTTCCATCGACTACGCTTTTCAGCCTCGCCTTAGGGACCGACTAACCCTGCGTCGATTAACGTTGCGCAGGAAACCTTGGTCTTTCGGCGTGGGTGTTTTTCACACCCATTGTCGTTACTCATGTCAGCATTCGCACTTCTGATACCTCCAGCAAGCTTCTCAACTCACCTTCACAGGCTTACAGAACGCTCCTCTACCGCATCACTTACGTGATACCCGTAGCTTCGGTGTATGGTTTGAGCCCCGTTACATCTTCCGCGCAGGCCGACTCGACTAGTGAGCTATTACGCTTTCTTTAAAGGGTGGCTGCTTCTAAGCCAACCTCCTAGCTGTCTAAGCCTTCCCACATCGTTTCCCACTTAACCATAACTTTGGGACCTTAGCTGACGGTCTGGGTTGTTTCCCTTTTCACGACGGACGTTAGCACCCGCCGTGTGTCTCCCATGCTCGGCACTTGTAGGTATTCGGAGTTTGCATCGGTTTGGTAAGTCGGGATGACCCCCTAGCCGAAACAGTGCTCTACCCCCTACAGTGATACATGAGGCGCTACCTAAATAGCTTTCGAGGAGAACCAGCTATCTCCGAGCTTGATTAGCCTTTCACTCCGATCCACAGGTCATCCGCTAACTTTTCAACGGTAGTCGGTTCGGTCCTCCAGTTAGTGTTACCCAACCTTCAACCTGCCCATGGATAGATCGCCCGGTTTCGGGTCTATTCCCAGCGACTAGACGCCCTATTAAGACTCGCTTTCGCTACGCCTCCCCTATTCGGTTAAGCTCGCCACTGAAAATAAGTCGCTGACCCATTATACAAAAGGTACGCAGTCACCCAACAAAGTGGGCTCCCACTGCTTGTACGCATACGGTTTCAGGATCTATTTCACTCCCCTCTCCGGGGTTCTTTTCGCCTTTCCCTCACGGTACTAGTTCACTATCGGTCAGTCAGTAGTATTTAGCCTTGGAGGATGGTCCCCCCATATTCAGACAAAGTTTCTCGTGCTCCGTCCTACTCGATTTCATGACTAAGAGATTTTCGCGTACAGGGCTATCACCCACTATGGCCGCACTTTCCAGAGCGTTCCGCTAATCTCAAAGCCACTTAAGGGCTAGTCCCCGTTCGCTCGCCACTACTAAGGGAATCTCGGTTGATTTCTTTTCCTCAGGGTACTTAGATGTTTCAGTTCCCCTGGTTCGCCTCTTACGCCTATGTATTCAGCGTAAGATAACCATCTTATGATGGCTGGGTTCCCCCATTCAGACATCTCCGGATCAAAGTCTGTTTGCCGACTCCCCGAAGCTTTTCGCAGGCTACCACGTCTTTCATCGCCTCTGACTGCCAAGGCATCCACCGTATGCGCTTCTTCACTTGACCATATAACCCCAAGCAATCTGGTTATACTGTGAAGACAACATTCGCCGAAAATTCGATAATACTCAAAACTGAGTAACTCACAAATTTTACCTTAGCCTGATCCGTTACCAGTGAAAGTAACGTTCAGTCTATCTTTCTATCACATACCCAAATTTTTAAAGAACGATCTAATCAAAGACTAGAAATCAACATTCACCATCATCACAATGGAATGCTCATTTCTAAGCTTTCAACAAACAGAAGCAGTAGTGGTGGAGCCAAACGGGATCGAACCGTTGACCTCCTGCGTGCAAGGCAGGCGCTCTCCCAGCTGAGCTATGGCCCCGTATTTCTACAGGCGTTTCCCACACAAAATTGGTGGGTCTGGGCAGATTCGAACTGCCGACCTCACCCTTATCAGGGGTGCGCTCTAACCAACTGAGCTACAGACCCAATTTCGGGCTGCTTCTTTATCGTCTTCTTCAATGAATCAAGCAATTCGTGTGGGAACTTATGGAGCAGCTGATGTCGTCGATTAAGGAGGTGATCCAGCCGCAGGTTCCCCTACGGCTACCTTGTTACGACTTCACCCCAGTCATGAATCACACCGTGGTAACCGTCCTCCCGAGGGTTAGACTAGCTACTTCTGGTGCAACCCACTCCCATGGTGTGACGGGCGGTGTGTACAAGGCCCGGGAACGTATTCACCGCGACATTCTGATTCGCGATTACTAGCGATTCCGACTTCACGCAGTCGAGTTGCAGACTGCGATCCGGACTACGATCGGTTTTATGGGATTAGCTCCACCTCGCGGCTTGGCAACCCTCTGTACCGACCATTGTAGCACGTGTGTAGCCCAGGCCGTAAGGGCCATGATGACTTGACGTCATCCCCACCTTCCTCCGGTTTGTCACCGGCAGTCTCCTTAGAGTGCCCACCATAACGTGCTGGTAACTAAGGACAAGGGTTGCGCTCGTTACGGGACTTAACCCAACATCTCACGACACGAGCTGACGACAGCCATGCAGCACCTGTCTCAATGTTCCCGAAGGCACCAATCTATCTCTAGAAAGTTCATTGGATGTCAAGGCCTGGTAAGGTTCTTCGCGTTGCTTCGAATTAAACCACATGCTCCACCGCTTGTGCGGGCCCCCGTCAATTCATTTGAGTTTTAACCTTGCGGCCGTACTCCCCAGGCGGTCAACTTAATGCGTTAGCTGCGCCACTAAGAGCTCAAGGCTCCCAACGGCTAGTTGACATCGTTTACGGCGTGGACTACCAGGGTATCTAATCCTGTTTGCTCCCCACGCTTTCGCACCTCAGTGTCAGTATTAGTCCAGGTGGTCGCCTTCGCCACTGGTGTTCCTTCCTATATCTACGCATTTCACCGCTACACAGGAAATTCCACCACCCTCTACCATACTCTAGTCAGTCAGTTTTGAATGCAGCTCCCAGGTTGAGCCCGGGGATTTCACATCCAACTTAACAAACCACCTACGCGCGCTTTACGCCCAGTAATTCCGATTAACGCTTGCACCCTCTGTATTACCGCGGCTGCTGGCACAGAGTTAGCCGGTGCTTATTCTGTCGGTAACGTCAAAACAATCACGTATTAGGTAACTGCCCTTCCTCCCAACTTAAAGTGCTTTACAATCCGAAGACCTTCTTCACACACGCGGCATGGCTGGATCAGGCTTTCGCCCATTGTCCAATATTCCCCACTGCTGCCTCCCGTAGGAGTCTGGACCGTGTCTCAGTTCCAGTGTGACTGATCATCCTCTCAGACCAGTTACGGATCGTCGCCTTGGTGAGCCATTACCCCACCAACTAGCTAATCCGACCTAGGCTCATCTGATAGCGCAAGGCCCGAAGGTCCCCTGCTTTCTCCCGTAGGACGTATGCGGTATTAGCGTCCGTTTCCGAACGTTATCCCCCACTACCAGGCAGATTCCTAGGCATTACTCACCCGTCCGCCGCTCTCAAGAGAAGCAAGCTTCTCTCTACCGCTCGACTTGCATGTGTTAGGCCTGCCGCCAGCGTTCAATCTGAGCCATGATCAAACTCTTCAGTTCAAACATCTTTGGGTTTTTAAGAAACCCTAAACTTGGCTCAGCAATCGTTGGTTACATCTTTGATTTCTCGCGGAGTAACTTGTGATGCTGATAATCTTGTTGACTATCAGTCTGACCCCACAAGCACCCACACGAATTGCTTGATTCAGTTGTTAAAGAGCGGTTGGTTAAGATCTTTCGTCTCAACCGAGGCGCGCATTCTACAGCAGCCTCATTTGCTGTCAAGTGATTATTTTAAGAAGTTTTCAAGGAATCCTTAACAACTTCAACCACTTGCGCTTCAGATCTCTCATCAGCGGGAGGCGAATTCTACAGCGTTACACGCTGCTGTCAACACCTCTTTTTCAACTTCCTTTTGGCTTCGATGAACTGAAGCACCTGCTGCCGAAAACTGCGTAACTCATTGTTTACCAAGGAGTTTTCCGTTTCGACTGCGCCGGAAGTGGGGCGAATTATAGGCTTCCAGAATCTGGCGTCAACCCTTAATTACGCTTTTCTATCATCCAGCCTGAAAACCCTCAAACTCTTCTATATAGACAGCCAAACAAAGAGAGTTGAGCAATATATTGCCCAACCCCAAACAGTTGAGCATCATAGCGGCCTCTGCTTTTCACTTATGACATCGGACGTACCCCCCAATGACCACCTCTACCCGCAGCCTGGCCTCGGCATTGTTCCCTGTCGGCCTGCTGCTGATCGCCATGGCTTCCATCCAGTCCGGCGCCTCACTGGCCAAGAGCATGTTCCCGATTGTCGGCGCACAGGGCACAACCACCCTGCGCCTGATTTTCGCCAGCGTGATCATGCTGCTGATCCTGCGTCCATGGCGCGCCACCTTGACCGCTAAATCCCTGCGTACCGTGATCATCTACGGAATGGCCCTGGGCGGCATGAACTTCCTCTTCTATATGTCGTTGCGCAGCGTCCCACTGGGTATCGCCGTAGCCCTCGAATTCACTGGCCCACTCGCCGTAGCGATCTACGCGTCACGCCGAGCGGTAGACTTCTTGTGGATTGGCCTCGCGATCGTCGGATTGCTCCTGTTGATACCCATCGGGGAAACCAGCAGCGGCATCGACTTGGTTGGAGCCGCCTATGCACTAGGGGCTGGCGTGTGCTGGGCACTCTATATTCTGTTCGGACAGAAAGCCGGCAACGACAACGGCGTCCAAACCGCCGCCCTCGGCGTAATGATCGCCGCCCTGTTTGTCGCACCTATCGGCATTGTCCATGCGGGCAGTGCATTGCTGACTCCCGCGCTGATTCCAGTCGCCATAGGCGTCGCTATCCTGTCCACTGCCCTCCCCTACACCCTCGAAATGGTGGCTTTGACCCGCCTTCCCGCACGCACATTCGGTACGCTTATGAGCATCGAGCCAGCATTCGGTGCTCTTTCTGGTCTGTTCTTCCTGCACGAACACCTGAGCTTGCCCCAATGGCTGGCCATTACCTGCATCATTCTGGCCTCCGTAGGGGCGACGATGACAATGCGCAATGACGCCAAACCACTGGTTCCATCAGATTGAGTGATCTTTGAATGTAGCTCTGGTATTTGTCGCTCATTTAGGCCATGTTTAGGCTGTAAACGAATGTCATTCATGGAGATTTTCGACAAGGACAGCGCGAACGCTACACTCGAGAGCGAGTAGAGCCGGCTTCAAGTATTGCGAAGCGGCTATTAAGGATAGGAATGAAGCGAATTTTGATACTGTTAATGATCGTGGCCATTGCTGGCTGTGCCGCGACCACCAAGACAGCAGTAAAACGAGGCAAAAAAGGGCTGCATATCAATTGTTCCGGCCTGTCTTCTTCCTGGGACCAGTGCTACACCAGTGCAACCAACTCTTGCGGTACCAAGGGCTACCGCGTTATCGCCAAGTCCGGTGACAATTCCGAGGAACCAGGGGACTACCCCTTCGGCCTCAACCCTGCCGGCTATACCAGCCGCAGTATGATCGTCATCTGTAAGTAATCCCGAGCAGTCACCCGCGACTGCTCATATTAAATTCCCGATACAGATTCGGCCTTTGCAGCGCCGCAGCTAAACCCCTGCCGGACAACCGTCAGCACTCGCCCCGGGGCAAAGCGTGCGTCGACTACCTGGCCGACGCCCTCACCCAAGCCCCCCAAACTGCAACCGATCAGATGGCCTCGGTACGCACTTGCAACCACGCAAGCGCTACGCCACTGAGCAATGGACTCAGACGCTCACGCACTTGAGCATGGTAAGCGTTGAACCACTCGCGCTCATCCTGGGAGAGCAGCGAAGTCTCCAGGCAACGCGTGTCGATCGGGCACAAGGTCAGGGTCTCAAACTTCAGGAACTCACCAAACTCGGTCTTGCCCGCTTCGCGGTTCAACACCAGGTTCTCGATGCGCACACCCCAACGCCCCGGTCGATACGTGCCAGGCTCAATCGACGTAATCATGCCCGCTTGCATCGCGGTTTGCGGCGCAGTGGCGGCCTGGTAGGCAATCACTTGCGGGCCTTCGTGCACGTTGAGGAAATACCCGACGCCATGCCCGGTACCGTGGCCGTAGTCCACTCCTTCAGCCCAGATCGGCGCGCGGGCGATGGCGTCCAGCAGCGGCGACAAGATCCCTTTGGGGAAATGCGCACGGGACAGTGCAATCACGCCCTTCAACACACGGGTGCAATCATGTTTCTGTGCTTCACTCGGCGTACCGATGGGCACCATGCGCGTGATGTCGGTGGTGCCGCCCAGGTACTGGCCGCCGGAATCGATCAGCAGCAGGCCGTCGCCTTCGATCACCGCATGCTCTTCTTCGGTGGCGTGGTAGTGCGGCATCGCGCCATTGGCGTTGAACGCTGCGATGGTATTGAAACTCAACGACACATAGTCAGGGCGACGGGTGCGCGCGGCGGTCAGGTGCTCGTCGATGGTCAACTCGGTGATGCGTTCACGACCAAGCGCACTGTCCAGCCAGGCAAAGAATTCGCACAGGGCCGCGCCGTCCTGCTCCATAGCCCGGCGGATGTGTTCTGCATCAGCCAGGCTCTTGCGGGATTTGGCCAGGGTGGTCGGGTTCAACCCTTCGATCAGCTTGACGCCGGCATCCAGGTTTTCCAGCAAGCCGGCAGTTACGCGGGCGGGATCCACCTGCAAGCTGGCACTCGGTGGCACGGCACCCAGGGCATCCGCCACTTCGCTGTAGTCACGCAATGTCACGCCATCCTGTGCGAGCACAGCCCGCAGCTCTGCATCAACCTTGCCCAATGCCACAAACAACGTGGCCTGCTGTTGATTGATCAGCGCAAACGATACGAACACCGGGTTAAACGACACATCGCCACCACGCAGATTGAACAGCCAGGCGATGTCATCCAAGGTGGCGATGAAATGCCAATCGGCGCCCTTCTCTTTCAAGCTGGCACGCAGTACGGCGAGCTTTTCACCTCGGCTGACGGTCGCCTGCGGCGGCAAGTGTTGATAGATCGGCTGGTTCGGTAGCGCCGGGCGGTCTTGCCAGACCTCGGCGAGCAGGTCGATATCGGTCCGCAGCTGCGCACCGCGTTCCGCCAGCTTGCCGCTCAAGGTACGTGCCGAGGCCACTGCCATCACCGCGCCATCTACCGCGACTACGCCGCCTTCTGGCGTCTGTTCGGCCAGCCAGTCCAGCGGCCCGGGCTGGCCCGGTTGCAGCTTCACCAATTCGATGCCACTGCCCTTGAGTTCCTTGGCGGCCTGTTCCCAATAGCGACTATCAGCCCACACACCGGCAAAATCCGCGGTGACAATCAGCGTCCCCACCGAGCCATGGAAGCCCGATAACCATTGCCGGCCCTGCCAGTAACCCGGCAAGTATTCGGACAGATGCGGGTCAGCCGACGGCACCAGCAGGGCGTGAATGCCCTCGCGGCTCATCAGTTCGCGGGTGTGCGCCAGGCGCTGGGGCACCGTTCCATGGATCAAAGGCTGCATACTCATTGTGTCTCCTGCTAACCACTCGTAATTATTATGTGAAATCAGACGGCCCAGAATGCCGGTGCGCTGGCGAGTGCGGCCTTGATCAATTGCACGGCCTGGTCAATATCCTGCTCGGTGGTAAACCGGCCCAGGCTCAAGCGAATGGTACGCCCGGCGCTGCGTGCATCATGGCCCAAGGCAAGCAGCACGTGGGACGGTGCATTGCTCGCAGAGTTGCAGGCAGACGTCGCGGAATACGCCATGCCCGCGCTCAATGCCGCAGTATTGAATTCGCCTTCGCCGAACGTAAGGCTCAGGGTATGGGGGATACGCTGCGTGGCGCTGCCATTGAGGCGTACACCGGCAACCGACGCCAACTGATCCAGCAGGCGTTGACGTAGCGCAACAATCACCACTTTCTCTTCGGCAAATGACTGCGCCGCCAGGGCAAACGCCGTGCCCATACCCGCGATCTGGTGGGTTGCCAGGGTGCCGGAACGCAAGCCACCCTCATGACCGCCGCCGTGAATCTGCGCCAATACCTTCTGCTGCGCTCTAGGTCCGACATACAACGCGCCGATGCCCTTGGGGCCGTACAGCTTGTGCGCAGAAAACGACATCAGGTCCACCGGCCATTGCGCCAAGTCGATCGCCACCTTGCCCGCCCCTTGCGCCGCATCCACATGCAACAGCGCACCATGCTCACGTACGCGTGCGCCGATGGCGGGAATATCGTTCAGGGTGCCCAGTTCGTTATTCACCAGCATCAGCGAGACCAAGAAGGTATCTTCGCGCAACGCCTCGCTGACCGCCTCGGCACTGATCAAACCATCGGCGTCCGGCACCAGGTAGGTTACGGCGACGCCGGCTTCCTGCAACTGACGTGCGGTGTCCAGCGTAGCCTTGTGCTCGATCTGGCTGGTGATGATATGCCCACCCGCCACGCCACGCGCCTGAGCGACGCCCTTGATGGCGAGGTTGTTGGATTCTGTGGCGCCGGAAGTCCACACGATCTGTTCAGGCTGTGCACCCACCAACTCGGCCACCTGGCGCCGCGCCTGTTCAACCGTTTGCCGGGCCGCCTGGCCGAACGCATGGGAACTGGACGCGGGGTTACCGAAATTGGCGTTGAAGCCCAGACACTCGACCATTACCTGGATGACCCGCTCGTCCACCGGTGTAGTGGCGGCGTAGTCGAAATACAACGGACGTTTATTCATGACAGTTAAGACTCGCAGAGCAGGTTCCCGAGAGCAGCGTCTCAGGGGCATCGGCCGGAACAGAGGTCGTCAGGTTTACCGGATCGGATGCCATTAAAGAAGGACGACTTTAAGTAAATGTGCGTAGGAACGCTCCTGAAATTCAGCTTAACAGGCTGAAGTCGCACCATGGAAAACAAAAAGCCCGAGGTTCCTTAAGGAAGCCTCGGGCTTTTTGCTGCGCAAGATGAAATCAACTGGGACGACCATGCAACACCACGTTGCGCTCGGCATTCATTTCACCCTGGCGATCAAAGCCGAAGGGCTTCTGTGGCTGGCCGGTCAGTGCCGCACGCTGCTGTTGATATTCATCGAACGACAAACCGCGACGACTCAGCGCTTCCAAGGCCAGCTGCTTAGTCTCTTCGGCCGAGTAGGGGCGCAACTCTGGCGCTGGATGGGTCGCACAGCCGGCGAGTACGGAGCTGGCAATCAATAAGCAAACGGCAAGGAATCGGTTCATGGTGGCGGCTCTGCGAAGGAGGTTTCGAGTCAATGAACACAGGCTACTCCCCGCCCCGCTCAGCGAAAAATCACCGTCCGTGATAGTCGCTATCAACCGCTGAAGCACCCTCGATAGGTCTCTCCAATATGCATTTATGTTCTATAAATATAGAAATACGTTCATTTACGGAATAACCGTAACCCTCTATAAATAGCTCCAGCTCTGCCCGGCACTGTTCGCCACGCAACTGTTGCCCAGGCAACAGCCATTCAACAAATCAGCAGGCAGACAACAGCAGCATTTTTCAGCAGTGAGCCCGCAGCCCACGCCAATCAAGGCCTGCCCCCGTTGGTACAGCTCTTGCTCAACACCTTGCACCTCACCTGCTATGAACCACTGTTGAAAAAGGAACTGTTCATGACCCGTCCCCTGAATGTCGTTGCCCTCTCCGGCGGAACCTGGCGCCCGTCCCGTACCTTGGTACTGACCCAAGCGGTGCTGGCCGAACTGGCCACATTGCTGCCGATCCAGACCACCCTGATCGAACTCGGCGACATTGCCCGGCCCTTGGGCGGTGCACTGTCGCGCGATGAATTGCCCGCAGAGGTCGAAGCCCAACTGTTGGCCATCGAACAGGCCGACCTGCTGATCGTCGCCGCGCCGGTCTACCGCGGCTCCTATCCTGGCCTGCTCAAGCACCTGTTCGATCTGGTCGGCCTGAATGCCTTGATCAACACCCCGGTGCTGCTCGCCGCCACGGGTGGCAGTGAGCGCCACGCGCTGGTCCTCGACCACCAACTGCGCCCGCTGTTTGCCTTCTTCCAGGCCCTGACACTGCCGATCGGGGTGTACGCCACCGAAGCCGACTTCACCGACTACCAAATAACCAGTGAGCCCTTGAAGGGCCGGATACGCCTTGCGGCAGAACGCGCAGCACCCTTGTTTGCAGCGCACTCCCCTTCTCTGCTGAAAATCGCTTAAGGATTGCTCATGGATGTTTTCTGGTTTCTGCCGACACATGGCGACGGTCATTACCTGGGCACCACCCAAGGTGCACGGCCCGTCACCCTCAATTATCTGAAGCAAGTCGCACAGGCGGCTGACAGCCTGGGTTACCACGGTGTGTTGATTCCTACCGGACGCTCGTGCGAAGACTCCTGGGTTATCGCCTCGGCGCTGGTGCCGCTGACCGAGCGCTTGCGCTACCTGGTGGCGATTCGTCCGGGCATCATCTCGCCCACTGTCTCGGCACGCATGGCCGCCACTCTGGATCGCTTGTCCAACGGCCGCTTGCTGATCAACGTGGTGACGGGCGGCGACCCTGACGAAAACCGGGGTGACGGCAGCTTCCTCGACCACAGCGAACGCTACGAAGTCACCGACGAGTTCCTTAAGATCTGGCGCCGCGTGTTGCAGGGCGAATCGGTAGATTTCGAAGGCAAACACCTACGCGTGCAGAACGCCAAGGCGCTTTACCCACCCGTGCAGAAGCCTTATCCACCGCTGTACTTCGGCGGTTCCTCCGACGCGGCCCACGACCTCGCCGCCGAACAGGTGGATGTGTACCTGACCTGGGGCGAGCCGCCCGCCGCCGTCGCGGAAAAACTCGCAGATGTGCGCGAACGCGCCGCACGCCACGGGCGCACCGTGAAGTTCGGCATTCGCCTGCATGTGATCGTGCGCGAAACCGAAGAAGACGCCTGGAAAGCTGCCGACAAACTGATCGAGCACATCAGCGACGACACCATCGCCGCCGCGCAAAAGTCGTTCTCGCGCTTTGACTCCGAAGGCCAGCGCCGCATGGCCGCCCTGCACGACGGGCGCCGCGACAACCTGGAAATCGCCCCCAACCTGTGGGCCGGTGTCGGCCTGGTGCGCGGCGGTGCCGGGACCGCGCTGGTGGGCAACCCGCAACAAGTGGCTGAACGCATCAAGGAATACGCCGACCTGGGCATCGAGAGCTTCATCTTCTCCGGCTACCCGCATTTGGAAGAGGCCTATCGCTTCGCCGAACTGGTGTTCCCGCTGCTGCCGGAACCCTACGCCAGCCTCGCTGGACGCGGTATTACCAACCTCACCGGCCCGTTCGGCGAAATGATTGCCAACGATGTACTGCCGGCCAAGGCCTGATCGGCGCAGCGGCGGCAACGGCCCCGGCCGCTGCTGCCTATAGAGAGGAAACCCCGTGACAGCCAAACCCCACAGCGTCCTGCCCTCCCCCTTGCAGACCGCCAAACTGCTGGCCGCCGAATTCGCCCTCAGCGCCGTCGAACGTGACGAGCGCGGCGGCACCCCCAAAGCCGAACGCGACGCCCTGCGCCACAGCGGCCTGCTGGCCCTGAGCATTCCCACCCAATACGGCGGCCTCGGCGCGCGCTGGAGCGACACCCTGGGCATCGTGCGCGAGTTCGCCAAGGTGGACAGCTCCATCGCCCACGTCTTTGGCTTTCATCACCTGATGCTCGCCACCGTGCGCCTGTTTTCGCGCCCAGACCAATGGCAACCCTGGTTCGAACAGACCGCCCGCAAAAACTGGTTCTGGGGCAACGCCCTCAACCCGCTGGACACGCGCACCGTGGTCAAGGACTTCGGCGGTTGGCGCGAGTTCTCCGGCAAGAAGAGCTTTTGCTCCGGCGCCAGCGACTCGGAAATGCTGATCGCCTCGGCGGTGGACGAAAATGCCGGCGGCAAGCTGTTGATCGCCGCCATTCCAAGCGGTCGCAGTGGTATCACCCTGCACAATGACTGGAACAATATCGGCCAACGCCAGACCGACAGCGGCAGCGCCAGTTTCGAACGGGTGCGCGTCGAGGAATCGGAACTGCTGCTTGACCCTGGCCCGTTGAGCACACCCTTCGCCTGCCTGCGCCCGCTGATCGCCCAGCTGACCTTCACCCATATGTTTCTAGGCATCGCCCAAGGCGCCTTCGAGGAAGCGCGTACCTACACCCTCACCGAAACCCGTGCCTGGCACAAATCCTCAGCCGAAGACGTACGCCAGGATCCTTACGTATTGCACCACTACGGCGAGTTCTGGGTGGCCCTCGAAGGCGTTCGCCTGCTGGTGGAACGCGCCGCCGAGTTACTGGACCAAGCCTGGGCCAAGGGGCCAAGCCTCAGCGAGCACGAACGCGGCCAACTGGCGATTGCCATCGCCACCGCCAAGGTTGCCGCCACCCGCCAAGGCCTGGACCTGTGCAGCCGCCTGTTTGAAGTCACCGGCGCGCGCTCCACCCACGCGTCCCTGCGCCTGGACCGCCACTGGCGCAACCTGCGCACGCAAACCCTGCATGACCCGGTGGACTACAAACTCCATGAACTGGGGGACTGGGCATTGAACCAATCCCTGCCGATTCCTACGTTCTACTCATAAAAAAGAGGTGCCCATGCAGCTTCTAACCCTACCGCCCTCGCCCGCCCTTGCGACCTCGATTCGCGCCACGGCCCAGGTCTTCGAAGACCCGAAATCCCAGGCGCTGCTCGACCACATCCAGCAAGTCGCGCCCAGCGAAGCCAGCGTGCTGATCATCGGCGAAACCGGGACCGGTAAAGAGCTGGTGGCGCGCCACATTCATAACCTCAGCGCACGGCGCAACCGGCCATTCGTGGCAGTGAACTGCGGTGCCTTCTCTGAATCGTTGGTGGAAGCCGAACTGTTCGGCCATGAAAAAGGCGCCTTTACCGGTGCCCTCAGCGCCAAGGCCGGCTGGTTCGAAGAAGCCGACGGCGGCACATTGTTCCTTGACGAAATCGGTGATCTGCCGATGGCCATCCAGGTCAAATTGCTACGCGTCTTGCAGGAGCGCGAAGTGGTGCGCCTGGGTTCGCGCAAGAGCATTCCAATTGATGTGCGTGTGCTGGCTGCAACCAACGTGCAGTTGGAAAAAGCCATCAATGCCGGGCACTTCCGCGAAGACCTCTACTACCGGCTCGACGTGGTCAGCCTGGAGCTCAGCCCGCTGCGCGAACGCCCCGGCGATATCCTGCCGCTGACCCGGCACTTTATCGAGGCCTACAGCCGGCGCCTGGGCTACGGCCCGATCACCATCAGCCGCGAAGCCGAACAAAAACTCAAGAGCTACAGTTGGCCGGGCAATATCCGCGAACTGGAAAACGTCATTCACCACACCCTGCTGATCTGCCGCAACGGCGTGATCGAACGCGATGATCTGCGCCTGTCGAACATGCGCATCGAGCGTCAGGACGACAGCCAGCACGGCACCGACAACAGCGCCGAAGCCTTGCTGGCGCGCGCCTTCCAAAAACTCTTTGAAGAGCAGGCCGGTGCCCTCCATGAAAAGGTCGAAGACGCCCTGCTGCGCGCCGCTTATCGCTTCAGCCATTACAACCAGGTGCACACCGCCAACCTGCTGGGCCTGAGCCGCAACGTCACACGCACGCGCCTGATCAAGATCGGTGAGCTGGCGGTGAACAAGCGCCGGCCCGGGGAGAACCTGCAAGGTGAACGGATGCTGCATTTATCCATATAGAGGACAGTGCAACGCATTGTCGTGACTGCGCTCAAAACTGCGCAGTACCTGGAACGAACCAAAGGTCACCGCCGTGGCCTGATGGGCGCGAATCAGCGTCCAGAAATCTTCCTCGCCCTGTTCAAAGCACTTGAAGGCCGCTTCGCCATCCGCGCGGGACGCCCATTGCAGGTAATTAAGCACCCGCCGTCCGTCTTCGCTGACCTGCACGCTGGCACTGAGGAAGCCATCATGGCCTTGGGCCAGGCGCTCGCTTTGGGTGGACAAGGCTGCCACCAGGGCCACTTGCTGCTGGGGCTCGATATGGAACTCGATCAGTTGAGTGAAGCTGCGATTCTTCTCGGATACCTGCATGAACACTCCCCTTCCTCTGTAGGCAGAATCTTGCGATTCGATGCCACGCAGGGTAAAACCTCCAGTTAAGTCAAGGTCAAGCGCTTAATCGGAGCTTTCATGTTTAGCAAGGAACTCACCGTCGGCCAACTGGCCGCCCGCAGCGGCGTAGCCGTCACGGCCCTGCACTTCTATGAAACCAAGGGGCTGATCGCCAGCAATCGCAACGCGGGCAATCAACGGCGCTATCCACGGGATGTATTGCGTCGCGTAGTGGTGATCAAGATCGCCCAGCGCCTGGGCATCCCGTTGGCGACAATTGGCGCGGCGTTACAGACCCTGCCAAATGGCCGCACGCCCACCGCCAAAGACTGGGAGCGCTTGTCGGCACTGTGGCGCGAAGACCTGGATGAGCGCATCAACAAACTGATGCTGCTGCGCGACAAGCTCAACGGCTGCATCGGCTGCGGCTGCCTGTCGCTGGAGGCATGCCCGCTGCGCAATCAGGATGACCTGCTGGGCGAGCGCGGGCCCGGTGCGCAATTGCTCGAGCCCACTTGAGCTTTTTCGTCGGAGCCGCCCGGCACCGCTAAGGCAACCCGGAACGCTACCTGCGCAGTGTGATGGGCAGCCGCAGTGCCGTGCTCGCGCCGTTCACCGATGAGGCCTTCCTGTGCTGACTCGCCACAGGGTAATTGCGGTCACCGTCAGCGCCCTGCCTGGGCCCCATCAACGCCTGCTCGGGGGGTGGTTTGGAACATGTTTCGTATTCAATCCAGGGATAAAAGCGCACC
This sequence comes from Pseudomonas sp. S35, assembly GCF_009866765.1. Lineage (NCBI taxonomy): Bacteria > Pseudomonadati > Pseudomonadota > Gammaproteobacteria > Pseudomonadales > Pseudomonadaceae > Pseudomonas > Pseudomonas sp. S35. The sequence goes on along the minus strand of NZ_CP019431.1, from coordinate 2,287,954 downwards.
GAATGTGAACCTGAAACATTTTCTTTCATATCCAGGTTAGGGATTTCTCATTCTCATCCGTCTTAATTTAGATACAGCCTGTCGCGTCAGCAAAAGCTACGACTGGCCTTTTCCGGGCCTCCATCGCCCCCCCTCCGATCAAGACCCTCATTCACATGTCGAAGAAGTCACGCTCCAAACTCTGGTTTCTCGTGCATAGCTGGCTGGCGCTGCCCATCTGGTTCTTTGTACTGATCGTCTGCGTCACCGGCACCCTGGCGGTGGTCAGCCAGGAAATCGTCTGGCTGGCCGACCCGGACATTCGTGCGAGCAAGCCGTCGGATGACGCCGAACCGCTGAGCTTCGACCAGGTGATCGCCGCCATCAAGCGCGACGAGCCCCAGGTGATCGTGCGTAGAATCAGCCGTCCGGACGAATCACACTTTGCCTTGAACGTGGCTCTGAGCTACCCCGACGGGCGTTCGGTGTCGGCCTATGCCAACCCGTACACCGGGGCAATCCAGGGCATCAGCCCCTCGTTCGACTTCCAGCAATTCACCCGGGCCCTTCACGGATGGTGGCTCGTGCCGTTCACCAATGGCTACAGCTGGGGTTGGTATCTGGTGTCGTTGCTCGGCCTGCCCTTGCTGGCCTCACTGGTCACCGGGCTGGTGGTCTACAAACGTTTCTGGAAGGGGTTCCTCAAACCGACCCTGCGTATTCGCCACGGCGCGCGAATCTTTTGGGGGGACTTCCACCGCCTGAGCGGTATCTGGTCGATCTGGTTTATCGCCGTGATTTCCATCACGGGTACCTGGTTTCTGATCGAGGCAATCCTGTCGGACAACCAGGTGTCCATCTCCAGCGAGCCCGTCATCCCGGTCATCGCACGGGAAAAAGTACCGACCTCCGGCCCAGGGGTGCCGGCGCCGATGATTGGCGTGGATGAAGCAATCAAGATCGCCACCCAACGCATTCCTGGCCTGGAGACGAGCTTCGTCAACATGCCCCTCAATGCCTACAGTCACCTGCAGATCGGTGGGCGAGGTTGGTACCCGTTGATGTTCCAGACCGCGCAGATCAACCCTTATGACGGTGAAGTCGCTTCGTCGCACCTGCTGTCCGACCGCACAAAACTGGAGTTCGTCACCGAGTCCATGCGCCCGCTGCACACCGGCGACTTTGGCGGCCTCTGGATCAAGCTGATCTGGGCGTTCTTCGGCCTGGTACTGAGCATGATGGTCCTCAGCGGTTTGCTGATCTGGACCAAACGCACGGCCCTGGCCACCCTCAACGCCCTCAAGCGCGAGGCCAAGACCCAGCGCAAGCCTGTTTCCATCCCGGCCATGCAGGCTGAAACCTCGGAGACCCACTGATGAGCAAGGTCGCAGCTACACCGCCGACGCCCCTGCGGGCCTTCTGGCTGAAATGGCGTTTCCATATCAACGTCCTGCTGTTGCTGATCCCGCTGGGTTTCATGCCCAAATACTTCGCCGACGCCGCGCTGTTTCGCGGTGACGCGGGTATCGGCGAGCGTGTTGCGGGTGAAGTGCAGGTCGGTCCCTGGAGCCTGACCCTCGCCGAGTTCCGCAATGAAGGCCCAAGCCCGGACCCCGCCGGCCCGATGAAATTTTTCAACGCCGCCCTGTGCGCCACCTGCGCCGAACAGGTCAAGGCCACTTACCTGCGCATCGGCAAGCCTCGCAGCCTGCGTGCGGCCGGCGTGATCTTCTTCGGCACGCCGTACCGCATGGGAGCCGCCCTGCCCATCCCTGAACGCACGCCCGCCGACGCCGAACTGTGGGTCACCATGGAAGGCTGGGACGGCACGATGCACCAGGGTTCCATCCCGCTGAGCCAGGCCTCGCCTGCCACCATTGCCTGGCTGAACAAGCAAGGAGTCAAACCATGATGATCAAGCGCCTGTCCCGCGCTGCGCTGTTGCTATGCGCAGGTTTCAGTACCGTAGCCCTGGCCCACAACCCGATGTGCGAGTGCAAGGAAATCCCCGGCGAGCAGATCCAGTGCAAGGGCGGTTTTTCCGATGGCAGCGGTGCGCCCGGCGTGACCCTGGATGTCATCGGCTACGACGAAACCATCCTGGTACCCGGCAAGCTCGGCCAGGACTCGACCCTGACCTTCAAGAAACCCTCCGCCGAGTTCTATGTGCTGTTTGACGCCGGCCCCGGCCACGTCGTGGAAATCGACCAAGCGGATATCCAGCCCCAATGAGTACGACACAGGTTGTACGCCCCGCAGGTGCAGGTCACGAAACCCTCTACGTCCTGCTGCTGTGCCTGATCATCCTCGCGATGGCCGGTACCGTGGTGGCACTGCACGGCGAATCCCAGGAAGTGGCCGCCGTGCCCAGCCACCAGTTGGACGCCCGGCGCGACCTGAGTGCCGCCGAACAAGGCATCTACGCCGACCTGCGGGTGACACTCGACGAAATCCACTTGCTGCAACAAGAGCAAAGCGCCCTGCCGACGCCTGAGCAACTGGCCGAAGAAGGCTTCGCGCCGTTCGCCCAGGACGCAAGTTCAGTCAGCCGTGGCGATCATTGCTGGCAACTGCTGGCACCCTCGGCGTACGTCGGCTTGACCCAGGCGCCGACCACCAGCGGTTCACTGCTGATGCGCGTGCAGGGCACCGAGCCGGATATCTGGCTCAATCGCCGCACAGACCTCGCCGCCCCGACCGACCTTGCTGACCAGGCGCTGATAGCCGCCGGCTGGCAGCAAGTGGTCGCGCAATTCGACGCCGGCGTTACCCGCCAGCACCGTCACTGAACGAGAAGACCGATTGCCCATGTCTATTTCATCTCCCCTGTTACGTCTGTTGCTGGTCAGCCTGCTGAGCCTGATGCTCACCCCGCTGGCCAATGCCGAGGCCGCTAAACGCCTGCGCATCGGCATCACGCTGCACCCTTATTACAGCTACGTGGCCAATATCGTTGGCGACAAGGCCGAGGTCGTGCCGCTGATTCCAGCCGGTTTCAACCCCCACGCCTACGAGCCGCGTGCCGAAGACATCAAGCGTATCGGCACCCTCGATGTGATCGTGCTCAATGGCGTAGGGCATGACGACTTCGCCGACCGCATGATCGCCACCAGCGAGCGCCCGGACATCCCGGTGATCGAAGCCAACGCCAACGTGCCGTTGCTGGCCGCCACCGGCAACGCCGCGCGCGGTGCCGGCAAGGTGGTCAACCCGCACACCTTCCTGTCGATCAGCGCCTCGATTGCCCAGGTCAACAACATCGCCCGCGAACTGGGCAAGCTCGACCCGGATAACGCCAAGACCTACACCCAGAACGCCCGCGCCTACGGTAAACGCCTGCGCCAGATGCGTGCCGATGCCCTGGCCAAGCTCACCAGCGCGCCCAATCCGGACCTGCGTGTCGCCACTGTGCATGCCGCCTATGACTACCTGCTGCGTGAATTCGGCCTGGAAGTCACCGCCGTGGTCGAGCCGGCCCACGGTATCGAGCCCAGCCCCAGCCAGTTGAAGAAGACCATCGACGAACTGCGCGCCCTGGACGTGAAGGTGATCTTCTCGGAGATGGATTTCCCGTCCACCTACGTCGACACCATCCAGCGTGAATCGGGGGTCAAGCTGTACCCGCTGTCACATATTTCCTACGGCGAATACAGCGCCGAGAAGTACGAAGTGGAAATGACCGGCAACCTCAACACCGTGGTCCGGGCGATTCAGGAGTCGGGCGAATGACGGCAGCGGAACAACTGAACGTCGCCAGCGTCGGCCCGACGCTCGAGTTCGACAAGGTGTCGCTGACCCTGGGCCGCACCGTGATCCTCGACGGCGTGAGTTTCCAGGTACAGCCGGGCAGCATCCATGCACTGGTCGGGCCCAACGGCGGCGGCAAAAGCTCACTGATCAAGACCCTGCTGGGGCAAACACCGCACCAGGGCCAGTTGCGCCTGCAGTGGCCAACCACGCCCGGTACCATCGGCTATGTGCCCCAGGCGCTGGAATTCGACCGCGGTTTACCGATGACCGTCGACGACTTCATGGCTGCCATGTGCCAGCGGCGCCCTGCGTTCCTGGGTTTGTCCAAGCATTACGCCGCGGCGATTGGCGAGGCTCTGGAGCGGGTCGGCATGCAGGATAAACGCAAGCGGCGCATGGGCGCGTTGTCTGGCGGCGAGCGTCAGCGCGTGTTGTTGGCCCAGGGCCTGATCCCGGCGCCGCAGTTGCTGGTGCTGGATGAACCGATGTCGGCACTCGATGAAGCCGGCATCCAGGTGTTCGAACGCCTGCTCAGTGACTGGCGTGTGGCCGGGATCACCGTGCTGTGGATCGAACACGACCTGGAAGCCGTTGGCCGTCTGGCCGACCGCGTCACCGGCCTAAACCGCCGCGTACTGTTCGACGCCACCCCGAAAGAGGCGCTGACCCCGGACCGCCTGCTGACCCTGTTTTCCACCCACCCTCGGAGCGCGGCGCAATGAGTTATGAAGCGTTTCGCCTGATGGTCCAGGGCTGGGCCTCGTCCGGTTACCTGCCGGAGGCGCTGGCCTATGGTTTTGTGGTCAATGCCCTGCTCGCCGGCTTGCTGATCGGCCCGGTGCTCGGCGGCCTGGGTACGCTGGTGGTGGTCAAGCGCTTTGCGTTTTTCTCCGAAGCCGTCGGCCATGCCGCACTGACCGGCGTGGCCGTGGGCATCCTGCTCGGCGAACCCTATACCGGCCCCTATGGCAGCCTGTTCGGTTACTGCCTGCTGTTCGGCATCCTGCTCAACTACCTGCGCAACCGTACCGGCCTGGCGCCGGATACCTTGATCGGCGTGTTCCTGTCGGTGTCCCTGGCGTTGGGCGCGAGCCTGCTGCTGATCCTGGCGGGCAAGATCAACGTGCACATCCTTGAGAACGTGCTGTTCGGCTCGGTGTTGACGGTCAACGGCAATGACCTGCTGGTGCTGGCGATTGTCGGCTCGCTGGTGATGGCCCTGGCGCTGCCGCTGTACAACCGCATCATGCTGGCCAGTTTCAACCCGCAACTGGCCGCAGTGCGCGGGGTGGCGGTGAAGACCCTGGATTACCTGTTCGTGATCCTGGTGACGCTGATCACCGTCGCAGCAGTCAAGGTCATCGGCGCGATCCTGGTCGGCGCGCTGCTAGTGATTCCCGCCGCCGCCGCCCGCCTGTTGAGCCAGTCGCTCAAAGGCTTCTTCTGGATCTCGGTGGTAATCGCCACCGTCAGCACCCTGTGCGGGATCCTGCTGCCGATCGTTTTCGACCTGCCCATCCCCTCCGGTGCCGCGATCATTCTGATGGCCGGTATCGCCTTTGCCCTTGCCGCCATCGCGCGCGGCACCGTGCCCAGCCTCAAAGGGAACCTTGGATAATGCGCTCTGTTCTTCAGCCTCTGGCCTTGGCCATCGCCTGTTTAATCACTGCCCCGCTGATGGCCGCCGAGCCCGTCAAGCCGGCGGCCCACGCCGCCAAACCGATCAAGGTGCTGGCGTCACTGCCGATCACCTATGGCCTGGCCGAGGTGCTGCTCAAGGGCACCGACGTGCAGTTGGAGCGTGCAGCCCCGGCCAACCTGCCGGGCTCGCGGCAGGTGTCGTATTTCACCGGCCGTGGCGCTCCGGCACTGAGTGCGCTGGCCCAGGACGCGGACGCGGCCATCGGCCTGCGTTCGCTGTGGGCGGATGACCCGCTGTACCCGGTAGCTCGGCGCAGCAACATCCGGATTGTCGAAGTCGACGCTGCACGCCCGGTGGATGGCGGCTTGCCAGGCATCGCCGTACAACCCGGCGTTACCGACGGTTTGAACAGCCAGCCGTGGCAGTCGAGCAATAACCTGGGGCGCATGGCCGATGTGTTGGCTACCGACCTGGGGCGCCTGGCACCGGGCGCCAAGGCGAAGATCGACGCCAACCTGGCTGTGCTCAAGCAACGCCTGCTCAAGCTCACCGCCGACAGCGAAGCGCGACTGGCCAAGGCCGACAACCTGAGTGTGGTCAGCCTGAGCGATCACTTTGGGTATCTGGTCAGCAGCCTGAACCTGGAACTGGTCAGCACCGATGCACGGCCGGATGCCGATTGGACGCCTGAAGCGTTACAGACACTCAGTGCCCAATTGAAGGACAACGACGTGGCCGTGGTGCTGCACCATCGTCAGCCGAACGAGGCGGTCAAAGCCGCCATCACGGCAGGTGGCTCCAAGTTGCTGGTGCTGAACGTCGACGGCGCGGACCCGGTGACGGAGCTGCAAACCAATGTGGATCAGGTGATCAAAACCCTCATGCCCTAACCGCTCGGCCCTGCTGTGGTGAGCAGGCTTGCCCTGCGCTGGGTCGCGAAGCGGCCCCAGGAGGTGGTTAAACGACATCCACTCCGACGTGGATGGCATCATGCCGCCAGAACTCCAGATCGCAATCGATCAACCGCTGGTGCTGGTCATAGTTGACCCGGGCGATGCGCAAGCCCGGGCTGCCCACCGACACGCGCAGCGCGGCGGCGGCTTCTACGGGCAAGGATGTCGGCACAATCTCAAAACGCACTCGTCCGTAGTGCAAGTCGTACTTGCGCGCATACAGTTCAGTCATCGACTGATTCAAGTCGCACTCAAGAATCCCCGGAAAATACTGCGGGTTCAGGTAGTGCTCCACATACAACACCAAACGCCCATCGATGCGCCGACTCCGGCAGATCTGGATCACGCTGGACAATGCCGGCAGTTGCAGCCACGCGCACACCGCCGCCGATGCCGGTTGCAGCCGCGCAGAAATCACTTCGGTGGAGGCCACGCGCCCCTGGTCGTTGACCATCGCGTGAAAGTGGCTGCGCTGCATCAGGTTGTAGGCCAATCGCGGCGGCGAGACGAACCAGCCACGGCGCTCCTCGCGATAAATCTGCCCTTGGGCTTCGAGCTGTAACAAGGCCTCGCGCACGGTAATTCGGGTGGTACCGAACAACTCGCTGAGCTTGCGCTCGGCGGGTAGTTTGCTTGCGGGCGGCAACAGTCCATGGTCGATCTGCTCTTGCAGCGCCAGGCCGATGGATGTCACCGCCTTGATTGCCTCATCACGCATCAACGTTACCTATCTGGACTAGACCAGCACCGTTCAGGTGCATGAAACGCTCGGCAATTGGACTCTTGCGGCTGCAAACAAGCGTAGGCATTACAGATGACCGACAGATGACAGCCGGCCTGAAGTGCCTGCCGAGCGTCTTGCAATACATCGGCCAAGTCCCGAGCCTGCGGGCACTTGGGCATGGTCTACGCTCAACCTGCGCTGAGCGACATCGGCGCGTTAAAAACGACATCGACACGAAACTGTCATCCATCGAGCCTAGATTGGCTCAGGTATTGCTCTGACCTAGACCAACACCACCGCAAACGTTCATAAAAACGCAGCGTTGCAAACGCCCAAAGGAGCTTCGGATGAAACAGCTTTTCCTGGCATCACTGTTAGGCTCGACCATTGCCATGTGCACCGCCGCCATGGCCGCTGATACCGATCTAAAAACCTTGGAAGCCGCCGCGAAAGCGGAAGGCGCCGTCAACAGCGTCGGCATGCCCGATGACTGGGCCAACTGGAAAGGCACTTGGGAAGACCTGGCCAAGACCTACGGCCTCAAGCACATCGACACCGACATGAGCTCGGCCCAGGAAATCGCCAAGTTCAAGGCTGAAAAAGACAATGCCAGCGCTGACATCGGCGACGTCGGCGCCGCCTTCGGCCCGATAGCGGTGAAGCAGGAAGTCACCCAGCCGTACAAACCGTCCACCTGGGCTTCGGTGCCGGACTGGGCAAAAGACAAAGACGGTCACTGGGCGCTGGCCTACACCGGCACCATCGCGTTTATCGTCAACAAGAAGTTGCTGCACGGCTCCGAAGTACCCACCAGCTGGGCTGACCTGCAGACCGGCAAATACAAAGTCTCGGTGGGTGACGTAAGCACTGCAGCCCAGGCATCCAACGCCGTACTGGCTGCGGCCATCGCTAACAAAGGCGACGAAAAGAACATCGCACCAGGCCTGCAGTTCTTCACCAAGATCGCCCAACAAGGTCGCCTCGGCCTGTCCAACCCGACCATCGCCACCATGGAAAAGGGCGAAGTCGAAGTGGGCATCGTCTGGGACTTCAACGGCCTGAGCTACAAAGCCAAGATGGCCAACCCGGATGACTACGTGGTGCTGATCCCATCGGACGGTTCGGTTAAATCCGGCTACACCACCATCATCAACAAATACGCCAAGCACCCGAACGCCGCCAAGCTGACCCGCGAATACATCTTCAGCGACGCCGGCCAACTCAACCTGGCCAAGGGCAATGCGCGTCCGATCCGTGCGGAAACCGACCTGAAACTGCCGGCCGACATCGCCAAGAACCTGATCCCGGGCGAACAGTACACCAAGGCCAATCCGCAGCCGATCAAGGATGCCGATGCTTGGGAAGCGACCTCCAAGAAGCTGCCGCAGCTGTGGAACGAGCAGGTCATCGTAGAGATGAAGTAAGGGTTTAATCCCACATTGGAAATCCAATGTGGGAGGCGGCTTGCCCCCCGATAGCGGTGTGTCATTCAACAAATTTGTTAGCTGATCCACCGTCACCGCGGGCAAGCCCCTCCCACATTTTTGAACCTGTTCCTCCAAAGGAATTGAGCCAAGTCAATCGTTGCGGAGCGTTCTCCCCCATGAAGCACAAAGTCATCCTTGTCGTGCTCGACGGCCTGAACTTCGAGGTTGCCAGGCACGCCATGGGGCACTTGCAGGCCTATGTCGGCGCAGGACGCGCAGCGCTCTACACGCTGGAATGTGAACTGCCCTCGCTGTCCCGTCCGCTGTATGAATGCATCCTCACCGGCGTGCCGCCAATCCAGAGCGGCATCGTGCACAACCAGGTCGCGCGCCTGTCGAACCAGCGCAGCATTTTCCATTACGCCACCGACGCAGGCCTGGCCACCGCGGCGGCGGCTTACCATTGGGTCAGCGAGTTGTATAACCGCACGCCCTTCCTCGCCGCCCGGGATCGTCATACCGACGACAAGGCGCTGACGATCCAGCATGGGCACTTCTATTGGAGTGACCATTACCCGGATGCCCACTTGTTCGCCGACGCCGAAAGTCTGCGACTCAAGCACGCGCCGGACTTTCTGTTGGTGCACCCGATGAACATCGACGACGCCGGCCACAAGCACGGCCTCGACAGCGCGCAATACCGCAACAGCGCGCGCTCGGCCGACATCATCCTGGCTGACTACCTGCAAGGCTGGCTCGACGCCGACTACCAGGTGCTGGTGACCGCCGACCACGGCATGAACAACGACCGCTCCCATAACGGGCTATTGCCGCAAGAACGGGAGGTGCCGCTGTTCGTAATCGGCGAGGCCTTCAGCCTGGATGCCAACGCCGCACCGAAACAGACCGACCTGTGCGGCACCGTCTGCGAACTGCTGGGCGTGCCCCACGACAAACCTGTATGCCGGGAGCTACTGAAGTGAATGCCATGACTCGCGGCAAATGGCTCGCACTGTTGTGCCTAGTGCCCTTTGCGCTGTTCTTTATCGTGTTCGAGATTGCGCCGCTGGTGTGGGTGCTGATCAACAGCCTGCAAACCGAAGAGGCCGGCTGGGGCCTGGAAAACTTCGTGCGGATCTTCAGCTCGAAGTTCTACCGGCAGGCGATCCAGTTCAGCCTGGAGATCAGCTTCTACTCCAGCATTTTCGGGATCATCATCGCCACGCTCGGCAGTTATTCCCTGCGCCGCGTCGATGGGCCGCTGCGCAACTTCGTCACCGCGTTCGCCAACATGACCAGCAACTTCGCCGGCGTACCCTTGGCCTTCGCGTTCATCATTTTGCTGGGCTTCAACGGCAGCATCACCTTGATGCTCAAGCAGGCCGGGATCATCCAGGATTTTAACCTGTACTCCAAAACCGGCTTGATCATCCTCTACACCTACTTCCAGATCCCCCTCGGCGTCTTGCTGCTGTACCCAGCCTTCGACGCCTTGCGCGAAGACTGGCGTGAGTCAGCGGCGTTGCTCGGCGCGAATGGCTGGCAGTTCTGGCGGCACATCGGTTTGCCGGTGCTGACGCCTGCGCTGCTGGGCACCTTCGTGATCCTGCTGGCCAATGCCCTGGGCGCCTACGCCACGGTCTACGCCTTGACCACCGGCAACTTCAACGTGCTGCCGATCCGTATCGCGGGGCTGGTCTCTGGCGATGTGTCGCTGGACCCGAACATGGCCAGCGCCCTGGCCGTGGTACTGGTGGCGCTGATGACGCTGGTCACGGTGGTCCATCAACTGCTGCTCAAGAGGAGCTACCATGTCTCGCGCTGAAGCCGGCCCTGCCTCCCTCTACCACCGTGTGGTGGTGTACCTGCTGTTTGCGATCCTGGTGTTGCCGCTGGTGGGCACCTTTGTCTACTCCATCGCCAGCAGTTGGTCGGCGACCATCCTGCCGGCCGGCTTCACGGTGAAATGGTATGCGCAGCTGTGGAGCGACCCGCGCTTTCTGATGGCCTTCGGGCAATCGTTACTGGTGTGCGTGGGCGCGTTGATCCTGTCGGTGGTGCTGATCTTGCCGCTGCTGTTCGTGGTGCATTACCACTTTCCCAAGCTCGATGCGCTGATGAACATCCTGATCCTGCTGCCGTTCGCGGTGCCGCCGGTGGTGTCGTCAGTGGGCCTGCTGCAACTCTACGGTTCCGGGCCATTGGCAATGGTGGGCACGCCGTGGATCCTGATCGGCTGCTACTTCACCGTGGCGCTGCCGTTCATGTACCGGGCGATCACCAACAACCTGCAGGCCATCAACCTGCGCGACCTGATGGACGCCTCGCAACTGCTGGGCGCCAGCACCTGGCAGGCGGCGATCTTCGTGGTGCTGCCCAACCTGCGCAAGGGCCTGATGGTGGCGCTGCTGCTGTCGTTCTCGTTCCTGTTCGGTGAGTTCGTATTCGCCAACATCCTGGTGGGCACCCGCTACGAGACCTTGCAGGTGTACCTCAATAATATGCGCAACAGCAGCGGCCACTTCACCAGTGCCGTCGTGATTTCCTATTTCTTCTTTGTGCTGGTGCTGACCTGGGCCGCCAACATTTTGAACAAGGACAAAAGCCAATGAGCTTCGTCAGCGTCCAACATTTGCAAAAAGGCTACTCCGGCACGCCGGTGTTCAGTGATATCAACTGCGAAATTGCCAAGGGCGAGTTCGTCACCCTGCTCGGCCCGTCCGGTTGCGGCAAGTCCACCCTGCTGCGCTGCATCGCCGGCCTGACTGCGGTGGACAGTGGGAAAATCCTGCTCGATGGCCAGGACATCGTGCCCCTGAGCCCGCAGAAACGAAACATCGGCATGGTGTTCCAGAGCTACGCACTGTTCCCCAATATGACCGTGGAGCAGAACGTCGCCTTCGGCCTGCGCATGCAAAAAGCCAACGCCGACGACAGCCACAAGCGCGTGCAGGAAGTGCTGCAACTGGTGGAACTCAAGGACCTCGCCGGGCGCTACCCGCACCAGATGTCCGGTGGCCAATGCCAGCGCGTGGCCCTTGCACGCTCGCTGGTCACCCGCCCGCGCCTGTTGCTGCTGGACGAGCCGCTGTCGGCGCTGGATGCGCGCATTCGCAAGCACCTGCGTGAGCAGATCCGCCAGATCCAGCGCGAACTGGGGCTGACCACGATCTTCGTGACCCATGACCAGGAAGAAGCCCTGACCATGTCCGACCGTATCTTCCTGATGAACCAGGGCAAGATCGTACAGAGCGGCGATGCCGAGACCCTCTACACTGCGCCGGTGGATGTGTTCGCCGCCGGTTTTATCGGCAACTACAACCTGCTCGATGCCGACAAGGCCAGCCAATTGCTGCAACGCCCGATCAGCGGGCGCATCGCCATTCGCCCAGAGGCCATCGAGCTGAGCCGCAGTGGCGAGCTGGATGCGCTGGTGCGCAGCCACAGCCTGTTGGGCAACGTCATCCGCTATCGCATTGAAGCTCGCGGCGTGGAATTGGTGGTGGACGTGCTCAACCGCTCGGCAGACGATCTGCACCCGGACGGCCAGCGCCTGGCACTTTCCATCGACCCCAGTGCGCTGTGTGAAGTAGCCTGACGCAACGATTTTCAGAGAGAGCATGACGGATGGCATTGGTAATTTTTGATCTGGACGACACCTTGATCCACGGCGACTGCGCGACCCTGTGGAGCGAGCAGATGGGCCGCCTGGGCTGGGTTGAACCGGAGTCGTTCATGCGCAGGAACAATGAGCTGATGGACGCCTACAGCCGCGGCGAACTGGCCATGGAAGACTTCATGGACTTCAGCCTGGAGCCGATGATCGGCCGCACGCCGGAAGAGATCGAGCACCTGGTCGAGCCCTGGGTGGAGGACGTGATTGAGCCGCTGATCTACAGCGAGGCGACCAAGACCATCGCCAGGCATCGCGCAAATGGCGACCGGATACTGGTGATTTCCGCGTCGGCTACGCACCTGGTCACACCGATTGCGGCGCGGATCGGCATTGATGAAGTGCTGGGGATCAACCTTGAGGTGAGTCATGGCGTGTACAGCGGCCGTACCGTCGGCGTGCTGACCTATCGCGAAGGCAAGATCACGCGCTTGCTGCAATGGTTGGAGCAAGAAGGTGAGACGCTGGAAGGGGCGTATTTCTACTCGGATTCGCGCAATGACCTGCCGTTGCTGCTGAAGGTGGATAACCCACAGGTGGTGAACCCGGACCCGGTATTGCGCGAGCACGCCGAGAAGGCTGGCTGGCCAATTCACCTCTGGACCTGACATCGCCCACTTGAACTGAAAACCCGATCAAATGTGGGAGGGTGGCTTGCCCCCGATGCCGGTGTGTCAGATGAAACATTCTTCACTGAAACACCGCCATCGGGGGCAAGCTCCCTCCCACCTTAATCGCAACCAGGCTCTCGTCGATCACGAGCACCAACTTGCCCCAAACCTGATTGGTCGCCAACTCGGCAAACGCCGCCTTGAACTGATCACTGCGACTGCGAAAGGTCCAGCCCCGCCACTGGATACGCTTACCCAGCACTTGGGCCTGATCCAGGTGGGCGTCGCGGCACCCCACCGGGCACGATCGAGGCCCGCAGCCGTCACATGAATGCGAACTTGGTCTAACTTGGCTCCTCCAACCACCCCACATGAACCTCAACGCCTTGCAATGCTTTCCTACAGCCTCCATAGTGAGTCTGGACTGAGCCCGTAGCAGTAGCGCCGGGCTTTTTGCATTATGCGACCGGCCCCTATGGAACCGGCAACTTCAAAGACGGCCCTATATGCGTTATCAATTGCCCCCGCGTCGAATCAGCATGAAGCATCTGTTCCCCAGCACCGCCCTCGCTCTTTTCATTGGTCTCGGCTTTGCGTCGATGTCGACCAATACGTTCGCAGCCAACAGCTGGGACAACCTTCAGCCGGACCGCGACGAGGTGATTGCCAGCCTCAATGTGGTCGAGTTGCTCAAGCGCCATCACTACAGCAAGCCGCCGCTGGACGACGCACGCTCGGTGATCATCTATGACAGCTACCTCAAGCTGCTGGACCCGTCGCGCAGCTACTTCCTGGCCAGCGATATCGCTGAGTTCGACAAGTGGAAGACCCAGTTCGACGACTTCCTGAAGAGCGGCGACCTGCAGCCCGGCTTCACCATCTACAAGCGCTACCTGGACCGCGTCAAAGCGCGTCTGGACTTCGCGCTTGCCGAGCTGAACAAGGGCGTCGACAAGCTCGACTTCACTCAGAAGGAAAGCCTTCTGGTGGACCGCAAGGATGCTCCTTGGCTGACCAGCAACGCCGCCCTCGACGACCTGTGGCGCAAACGCGTCAAGGACGAAGTGCTGCGCCTGAAGATCGCCGGTAAAGACCCCAAGGCTATCCAGGAGCTGTTGACCAAGCGCTACAAGAATCAGCTGGCGCGTCTGGACCAGACCCGTGCCGAAGACATCTTCCAGGCCTACATCAACACCTTCGCGATGTCCTACGACCCGCACACCAATTATCTGTCGCCCGACAACGCGGAAAACTTCGATATCAACATGAGCTTGTCGCTGGAAGGCATCGGTGCCGTCCTGCAAAGCGACAACGACCAAGTGAAGATCGTGCGTCTGGTGCCGGCCGGTCCGGCCGACAAGACCAAGCAGGTCGCTCCGGCTGACAAGATCATCGGTGTGGCCCAGGCCGAAAAAGAAATGGTCGATGTCGTCGGCTGGCGCTTGGACGAAGTGGTCAAGCTGATCCGTGGGCCGAAAGGCAGCGTGGTGCGCCTGGAAGTGATTCCGCACACCAATGCGCCAAACGACCAGACCAGCAAGATCGTGTCCATCACCCGTGAAGCGGTGAAGCTCGAAGACCAGGCCGTGCAGAAGAAAGTCCTCAACCTCAAGCAGGATGGCAAGGACTACAAACTGGGCGTGATCGAAATCCCGGCCTTCTACCTCGACTTCAAGGCCTTCCGCGCTGGCGATCCGGACTACAAGTCCACCACCCGCGACGTGAAGAAGATCCTGACCGAACTGCAGAAGGAAAAAGTCGACGGCGTGGTCATCGACCTGCGCAACAACGGCGGCGGTTCCCTGCAGGAAGCCACCGAGCTGACCAGCCTGTTTATCGACAAGGGCCCAACCGTGTTGGTACGCAACGCTGACGGCCGTGTCGACGTGCTCGAAGACGAGAACCCGGGCGCCTTCTACAAAGGCCCGATGGCGCTGCTGGTCAACCGCCTCTCGGCGTCGGCTTCGGAGATTTTCGCCGGCGCCATGCAGGACTATCACCGTGCGATGATCATCGGCGGCCAGACCTTCGGCAAAGGCACCGTGCAGACCATCCAGCCGCTCAATCATGGCGAGCTCAAGCTGACACTGGCCAAGTTCTACCGGGTTTCCGGGCAGAGTACCCAGCATCAGGGCGTACTGCCGGACATTGATTTCCCGTCGATCATCGACACCAAGGAAATCGGCGAAAGCGCCCTGCCGGAAGCCATGCCATGGGACACCATCCGCCCTGCGATCAAGCCTGCATCGGATCCGTTCAAGCCGTTCCTGGCACAGTTGAAGGCTGACCACGAAGCCCGCTCCGCCAAGGATGCCGAGTTTGTGTTCATCCGTGACAAGCTGGCCCTGGCCAAGAAGTTGATGGAAGAAAAAACCGTCAGCCTCAATGAAGTGGATCGCCGCAAACAGCACACCGACATCGAGAATCAGCAACTGGTGCTGGAGAACATCCGCCGCAAGGCCAAGGGTGAAGATCCACTCAAGGAACTGAAGAAAGAAGATGAAGACGCGCTACCGACCGAAGCGGATAAAACCAAGCCGGAAGACGACGCGTACCTGGCCGAGACGGGCCGGATCCTGCTGGACTACCTGAAAATCACCAAGCAGGTGGCTAAGCAGTAAATGATGGCGATTTAATGTGATCCCTCTGCAGAGTGTCATCATATAGACATCATTCTGTCGTGAAATGAAGGACCGTAGGCTCAACGCCTACGGTCCTTTTTTTTCGATCGAGATCGCCATGACCATGACCGAACAGCTGAGTGCATTGGGCTCTATCCTGGCTCAAGGCAGCTTGCACAGCCTGTTCCAACCGATCATCTGTCTGTCCGAGCGGCGCATCCTCGGCTACGAGGCCCTTAGCCGTGGCCCGTCCAACAGCCCGCTGCACTCCCCCGTCGCCTTGTTCTCCGTGGCCCGCCATGCCGGGCGCCTCAGCGAACTGGAAATGGCCTGCCGCGAAAGCGCGTGTCGACGCTTCAGCGAGCAAAAACTTGCGGGCAAGCTGTTCCTGAATATCTCGCCAGAGTCCTTGCTGGAAACAGCGCACCAACCGGGCCGCACCCTGCAACTGCTGCGCGACTTCGGCATCCCGCCGAGCCAGGTGGTGATCGAACTCACCGAGCAAACCCCCACCGACGATTTCGACCTGCTGCAAACCGCCCTGCATCACTACCGCAACATGGGGTTCTCAATTGCCCTGGACGATTTGGGCGCCGGCTACTCCAGCCTGCGCTTGTGGTCGGAGTTGCGCCCGGATTACGTGAAGATCGACCGGCACTTTATCGATGGCATTCACCAGGATGCACTCAAGCGCGAGTTTGTCGGCTCGATCCTGCAAATCGCCAGGGCGTCTCGTGCGCAGGTGATTGCCGAAGGGATCGAACTGCCGGAAGAGCTGGCGGTGCTGACGGAAATGGGCGTCGATCTGGTACAGGGCTACCTGCTTTGCCGTCCACAAGAACATCCGCCGCAGGAAGCACGGCTGATGCTGCCCAAGCCTGACCAGTCGAGCGTGACGCTCAACGACGAAGGCAGCGACCTCAGCGCCCTGCTCAACGAGCAACCGGCCGTGGACCAGGACACCGCTACGGCCCAAGTGCTGGAGGCGTTCCGTCGACAGGCCAATCTCAACTCCCTGGCGGTTTTGGATGGGCGTGGGCAACCGGTGGGCATCGTCCATCGGCATTCACTGTCGGACGCGCTGCTCAAGCCGTTCGCCACCGACTTGTTTGCGCGCAAGCCCATCAGCCGCTTGATGAGCATCGACTTTCTGGCGGTGGAGTTGAGCCAGTCCCTGCAACAGGTCAGCCGCCTGCTCACCAGCCGCGCACGGCAACGCATCGAAGAAGACTTCATCATCACCCTCAATGGCGACTACCTGGGCCTGGGCCGGGTGATCGATGTGCTCAAGCTGATCACTGAGCTGAAGATCCAGCAGGCCCGCTATGCCAACCCGTTGACCCTGCTGCCCGGCAACGTACCAATCCAGCAATGCCTTACACGCCTGTTGCAGCAACAACGGGAATCGGTGATCTGCTACGTGGATATCGACAGCTTCAAACCGTTCAACGACATCTACGGCTACGGGCGTGGGGACGAGGTATTGCTGTGCCTGGCGCAATGCCTGAACGACCGGGTGGACCCCAGCCGAGACTTTGTCGGACATATCGGCGGCGATGATTTTTTGCTGGTGCTGGGGCCACAGGATTGGCGCAAGCGGCTCAACCAACTGCTCGATGACTTCCACACCCAATGCCGGCGCTTCTACCGCGCAGAACACCTCGAGGCCGGCTGCTTCGTGGCGTTGAACCGCCAGGGCGTGCGCCAGGAGTTTGCACTGCTGTCGCTTTCGATCGGGGTGGTGCATTTATATCCACAGGCCTGTGGACAACTCGATGCCAGCCAATTGGCAGAACTAGCGTCGCAAGCCAAGCACCATGCCAAGGATGTGGTCGGCTACAGCATCCACGTCATCGACAGCCTGGAGATCCTGGCCCAGGCTCTCTAAGCCTCGGCAGACTCCGGGTATTGGTATTCAAATACCCGTACCACTTCCGAGGCGTGCCATGATGCGGCAGCCACGCCATCGGAGGGCCCGCTGAAGCGCCCCAGGCGCTCCACGCATTCAAAAAAACCGGTGCGCGGCAGACGGCTCGCGCCCTGGCTGATCACCAGCGAGCTGCGCAACGGCTGCTCGGCCTTGGCGTCCAGTGCCGCCAGATGCTCCAGAGCAGCGGCCAGGGTTTGCATCGCCGGCGTAGGAAATTGCAAACGCTCCAACAACGCACGATAGGTCAGCAAATGGCGCTGGCGGCGCGCCTGGTCCAGTTCGTTGAGAAGCCCATCCCAATGATGACGGCTGATACGTAGGCTCAAGATTCATCCCTCCAACCTGCAACGCCAAATTCCCAGGCCAGGCTGCGGCGGATCGCAGCATCCGGCTGACGTTCACCACTTTCGATCAATCCGAGATACGAGGGGCTGATGCCCACGGTACGCGCGAGGGTCTCGATCGCCAGGCCCTTGGCTTCACGCAAGCCACGCAGGTCCGTGAGCGGGCGCAGAGCGTGCTCGGGCGTGGCTTGGACAGTAGGAGAAGGTGCTTGTGTAGGCTGTTGCTGACCGGCAGCTTTTAGCAGCGCCTGGTACTGATCCCATGGCAACACCGCGTATTCGGGTTCGCCATTGCGTGAAATTATCTGAATATCCATGACTGCCCCGTAGGATAACAACACTCACTAAGTAAGCTCTTTCCTTAGGAGTGTAATCCTAACAGCCACAAAGGTCGCAGGGGGATAGTCGCGCCGTCAGTTTTTTCGCGGATTTTCCTTGGCCAGCAAGGCTGGTGTCGCAGGCAGGCGCTCAACCACCGCTAGTTTTTCCGGACGCAGGGCGTCACGCCAGGCACGAAAGGCGCTTAGTTCGCCGTCCAGGGTCTTCATGACCCACGCCAGTACCGCGATGTCATCGAGCATGCCAAACATGGGAATAAAGTCCGGGATCGCATCAATCGGGCTCAGGAAGTACATCAACCCCGCCACCACCGAGATCAATGCCTTGGGGCTGATCGCGCGGTATTCACCCCGCCAGTACGCCAGGCACAGGGCTTGAAGCAGTTTGAAATCATCCTTGAGCTTGCCCAGGCGGTTGCCCTGGCTTGAGCCCTTGGCGGCGACAGCAAACAGCAAGGTCGGCAGACGCCCACGGCCCAGCAAGCGTGCAGCCATGGGCAGGAAGCGGGTGAAATTGAAGGGTGGTTTCATCTGTCACTCCAGTTCCATCAAACAGAAAGGTTATCCACACAAATTGTGGATAACCTTGTGAACAGAGCCTGTTTTACCGGCTGAAAGCCACGGTTTACAAGGCTTTCAGTCAAATCGGGCGTTTTTTGCGCACATCAAAAAAACCCAAGATTTCATTGACTTGGCGTTGATGTATGGCTACCCGTGCTCGAGTCTTATATCAGACTGTCGCTCACCCCGGACGTTCGTTTGGATCTATGTAGTGAGCGGGCAGAAGGATTCAAGTCGCAGAAACAACAACGCCCCGTCGAAACGGGGCGTTGCGTGTTCAGGCGCCGACTACTTCTTGGCGGCTGGGGCTTCAGGGGCTTCAGCCTTGGCTGGGTCCTTGATGGCCAACAGTTCCAGGTCGAAGACCAGCACCGAGTTGGCTGGAATCGCCGGGCTCGGGCTCTGGGCACCGTAGGCCAGGTCGGACGGGATATACAACTCGACCTTCTCGCCGACGTGCATCAGTTGCAGGCCTTCGACCCAACCTGGGATCACGCCGCTGACCGGCAGGTCAATCGGGCTACCGCGATCCACGGAGCTGTCAAAGGTGGTGCCGTTGGTGAGCTTGCCGGTGTAGTGAACCGTCACCACGTCAGTCGGCTTAGGCTGTGCGCCGTCGGCTTTCTTGGTGATCTTGTACTGCAGACCGGAAGCGGTGGTGACAACGCCGTCTTTCTTGGCGTTGTCTTCGAGGAATTTCTTGCCGGCGGTTGCCGACTCTTCGCTCATTTTGGTCATGCGTTCTTCAGCACGCTTTTGCAGTGCGGCAAACGCTTCAACCAGTTCGTCGTCTTTGAGCTTCTGCTCTTTCTTGCCAACGGCATCTTCGATGCCCTGGGCTACAGCCTTGGAATCCAGATCATCCATGCCTTCTTGGGCAAGGCTTTTGCCCATGTTCAGGCCGATGCCGTAGGAAGCTTTCTGCGCCGGGGTTTTCAGCTCTACGCTGGTCTGCGAATCACAACCCGCAAGTACCAGGCTAACCAGGGCCACCGCCGCCGCCAACCGATGCTGTTTCATGCTATTTCCTTGTTCATGCGCCAATAGGGCATTCGAATAAAGTCGCGAGCTTATCAGGCGGCCACGACCAATGGCTACCGGCATGTGAGCAGGAAACTTCTGATAAGTTCACGTGTTTAAAAGCATTTTCATTCATGATGCAGGCCCGCGAAGGATCGCGGGACCGCCTCTCACCAAGCTCATGGCCACTTGCCGCACTCGTGGCACAGTGGCATAACATCGCGACAACTCGACAAGGATAGTTATCTTGCGCATTTTTTCCCGTGTATTACTCCTGATAATTGCCATGCTGGGCCTGATCCTGGCCGTGGTGATCTACTACACCCTCAACCCCAAGCTGCCGGACTATGTGCCCGTGGAGCAGGTGCACTACCAGGACCAATGGAGTGCCGCTGACCGTCAGACCTATTACTTCACGCCCCAGGGCACCCAGGTAAAAGGCCTGCATTACGACTGGTTCACCGCGCTGGAACTGCCGTTCTCCGAGCGTCGTTTTGCCGCGCCCGACTACCTGGCGCGCTTCGGCTTCCTGGTCGACCCGAAACAAGTACCCACGACGCAAAACCCCGGCAACCTGCCAGTAGGTTTTGCCCGCCACAAAAACTCCGGCAACAATGTTGAATACCTGGACATCACCTGCGCCGCCTGCCATACCGGCGAGCTGCATTTCAAAGGCCAGGCCCTGCGTATCGACGGCGGTTCGGCCCAGCATGTGCTGCCCTCCAGCGTGCCGACCTTGCGTGGCGGCAGTTTCGGCCAGGCCTTGGTTGCCAGCCTCGCCGCGACCTACTACAACCCGTGGAAATTCGAGCGCTTCGCCCGCCAGGTGCTGGGTGATCGCTATGATGCCGAACGCAACCAACTGCGCCTGGACTTCAAGCAGTCGCTGAACCAGTTCATCAAAGTCGCCTGGAACGATACCCACCGCGGCCTCTACCCCACCGAAGAAGGCCCTGGGCGTACCGACGCTTTCGGCCGCATCGCCAACGCCAGCTTTGGCGACGCCATTTCCCCAGACAACTACCGCGTCGCCAACGCGCCCGTAGACTACCCACAACTGTGGGATATCTGGACCTTCGACTGGGTGCAGTGGAACGGCTCGGCCCAGCAACCGATGGCCCGTAACATCGGCGAAGCCCTTGGTGTGGGTGCCACGCTGACGTTCTTCGACAGCGCAGGCCAGCCGCTCCAGGGCGACGCCCGCTACCCTTCCAGCGTGCGGGTACACGACCTCAACCTGATCGAAGAAACCCTGCAACGCCTCAAGCCACCGACCTGGCCCGAAGACATGCTCGGCGCGATCGACAAGCCGCTCGCCGCCCAAGGCCGCGCGCTGTTCGCCGAGAACTGCGCTGGCTGCCATGTGCCTGCCATCAGCCAGGCAGGTGGCCGCCCGGTGCAGAGCCTGAAAATGCTCCCGGTGGACTACATCGGCACCGACCCCGGTACCGCCAGCAACATTACCGACCAGCGCTATGACCTCAGTGCGCTGCAATGGGACCCGGCGGAACTGGCCAAGCTGAATGTCCAGTTGCACCCGACCCCCACCGAACCCCTGGACCTGAAAAACATGTCCGTGGCCAAGGGCCTGGCCTACGTCACCGCCTTCGTCGAAGACCACGCCTACCGCGCCGCCGGTGTCACCCCGGCCGAGCGCTCGCGCCTGGACGGCTACGGCCTGCCGATTGGCGTGCGTGAGCTGCGCGCCTACAAGGCCCGCCCATTGGCGGGTGTCTGGGCTACGCCGCCGTTCCTGCACAACGGTTCAGTGCCAACGATCTACCAATTGCTTTCGCCGCAGGACGAGCGCAGCACCAGCTTCTATAAAGGCACTTTCAACTACGATCCGCGTCACCTGGGCTTTGAGACTGACGCGTTCAAGAATGCATTCCTGTTCGATACCAAACTCACCGGCAACCACAACAGCGGCCACGAATTCCGTGCTGGTGAACGTGGCAAAGGCGTGATCGGCCGCGGCTTGCTGCCGCAGGAGCGCTGGGCGCTGCTGGAATACCTCAAAGTGCTGGGCGGCCCGCTGGAGCAACAACTGCCATGATGATCCGATCTCGATACGACCAACCGTCCCTGCTCACCCGCCTGTGGCTGCGCATCGGTAGATTCCTCGGCAAGACCTTGATGTGGCTGGTGGGCCTGGGCTTGCTCGGCTGGCTGGCCGCTACCGCCTGGTACGCCTGGCAACACAGCGGGCCGGTGTCGCCCAATGAGCAAATCCCCGCAGGTGAAGCGGCGATGACCCAGGGCATCATTCAGACCGCTGTGCGCATCGTCGACCAACACCGCGAAGGCACGCGTTACCTGCGCGATGCCCACGCCAAGGCGCATGGGTGCGTGAAGGCAGAAGTCAGTGTGCTGGCCGACCTTGACCCGGCGTTGCGCCAGGGTGTGTTCGCCGAACCGGGCAAGACCTGGCAGGCGATGATGCGGCTGTCCAACGGCAACGCTTACCCGCAGTTCGACAGTATTCGCGACGCCCGGGGCATGGCGATCAAGCTGCTCGATGTACCGGGTAAACAACTGTTGGCCGACCAGCAGGCACGGGCCGAACAGGACTTCGTGATGTTCAGCCACCCGAACTTTTTTGTCAGCGATGTGGCGGAATATGCACAGAACATCGGCGCCCAAGCCGACGGCAAGAAAGTCCTGGCGTTCTTCCCCAAGGCCGACCCGCGCAGTTGGCAAGTGCGCCACCTGTTCATCGCCCTGGCGACGCTGGCGCCCGCACCGGCCAGCCCGACGCAGACCACCTACTTTTCCGTATCGCCCTACAAGTTCGGTGCGGCCAACGCCAAGTTCCGCGTCGCGCCCGACCCACAGAGCTGCCCGGAATACGCATTGCCCAAGCAAAACCAGGATCTGCCGAACTTCCTGCGCAGCGCCCTGAGCCAGCAACTGTCTACCGACCGCGTGCCGGCCTGTTTCGTATTGCAGATCCAGCGGCAGAACCCGCAGAAATTCATGCCGATCGAAGACACCAGCATCGAATGGAAGGAAAGCGACGCGCCGTATGAAAGCGTGGCCACGGTGCGGATCCCCGCCCAGGATTTCGATACACCTGCGCTGAACCTGGCCTGTGACAACCAGTCTTTCAACCCTTGGTTTGGCGTGGCGGAACACCGGCCCATCGGCGGTATCAACCGCTTGCGCAAAGCGGTGTACGAGGCTGTCAGCGACTATCGTCACAGCCGCAACGCGCCCTAGGCTCAGGCAAACAGGTGCTCGGCAATGAGGTCCTCGAATACGCGGATTGTCGGCCGACAACGCACCCGTGATCAGGCCTTACCGAGTGGGATTGCAGCGCGTGCAGACGATCAGAGAGAGTCTTGCGCCCGCCCGGCATAGGCCAGTAACCATTGGCGGAAACTGCGCGCCGCCGGCGGCGGGTTGCGGTGGTGGGGTTGCATCAAGTGCAGGCGGCCACAACTGTGCATGCTGTGAGGTAAAGCCTTTTGCAAACGCCCCGCGACCAACTCGCTCTGCAACAGGCTTTGCCAGCCCAGCGCGACGCCATGCCCCATCAGCGCTGACTGCATCAACAGTTGATAGCTATTGGTGCGCAAGGCATGGCGCGGCGTGTGGTAATGGGCGCCGGCGTCGACAAACCAGTCGGCCCAGGTCAACCAGTCATGGTAATGGTCTTCGACGATTAACAACGTGTGGGCCTGCAACAGATGTTGCAGGTCGCGAATCGGGCCATGGCGCTCGATGTAACCCGGGCTGCACACCGTGATCACCTGCTCGCTGTCGAACACGGGCGTCAGCTCCAGGCCAAGAGGCGCCGCCATCTCATCCAGGTGATAGAACAGGCCCAGATCATACTCACTGACATCCAGGTGGCTGGGGTTTTCGCTGCACAGGATGCGGATATCCAGGTCCGGGTGTTCCCGCTGGAACTGCGGCAGCAGACCAGCCAGCCAGATGGAACTGATGGTGGGCGTGCTGGCCAGGGTCAACTGGTGGTCGGCGCCCCGGCGGCGCAGTTCGGCGGACTCACGGTCCAGCTCGCGCAGCAGGCGCTGGACGGTGCGAAAGTAACGTACCCCAGCGGGGGTCAGGCTCAACCCCAAGGCAAGACGGTAGAACAACGGGCGGGCCAAGTCTTCTTCCAGGCGCTTGATCTGGCGGCTGACGGCGCTCTGAGTCAAGTTCAGTTCATGAGCCGCCTGGGTAAAGCTCAAATGGCGGGCAGCCACTTCGAAGGTCTGCAGGCAGTTGAGCGGTGGAAGATCGACGTTTCGGCGCGACATGAGCAATTCCCTGAGCAAATACAGCGACACGTACGGGCCCGGTATTACCAAGGCCCGCCGAGATCACGATGGCAAACATCCTGCCACTTGCTCACTCACAGCGCGACCCTCGCCACGCGCTTGCTCCACTGCCGTCGGTGTTCCAACTGGCCGTTTTCCCAGGCAGTTTGTTCCGCTTCGATGTAGAACCATTCCTCATCCGCGTGCACGTTCAAGCAGCTTTCCACCTCCACATTCCACTGATCACGCCCCACGCGGTAGTGCCACTGGATATCTGCACGGGCCGACAGCGGCTCCCAAGGCAACATGTGATATCGCTCGGTGCAACGCTGGTCCACTGACAGGCCATGGTCGGTAAAACGCACCGCGCCCAGGTCATCTTCGATCTTTACACACACTTCGCCACTGCCAACATCTTCAATCAACGTGCGTTTCGGCGCGGCGGCGCGCAGTACCTCCAGGGCCGCCGGCGTGGAGGCTTGCGGCGCCTCGAACGGGCAAGCCACCGCATCCCCGGTGAACACCGGCAGTTGCAGGCATTGCAGGGTCGGCAGCAAGGTCAAGGTGGTCAGCTCACGGCTGGGCCATAGCAGCGGGAAGCTGGCAGTGCTCAGGGCCAGGCGCAGTCGGTGGCCGGCGGGAACGCGCATGCCGATATGGTCCAGGCTCAACTGCACGTCCATCGGCTCACCCGGCACTACGGGGGTTACGTGGGAAAAGTCTTCGCGCAGGTTGAGATTAAGTACACCGTAGGTGATCTGCGTGACCTGCCCATCCGGTGCCACTGCATTCAGCCGCGCGACCAATTGCCCGCAGGCGGTGTCGCTGGCCAGGCGCAGCGTCAGACGCGCGTCACCCAGCAGCGCCAAAGGCTCAGTCAGCGGCTGGGAGTCGAAACACAGGGAATTGGCGTCATCCCGACGCTGGTCCGTCGGGCCATCGGGACCGAACCAAATGGCGCAGTATTCGCCCTGGTGCAGCCCAGTGGTCAGCGGCGAACAGATACTGCGCGGTGCGGCCAACGGCTGTGTGCCTGGGTTGAGACCCTGCTGGTCGAGGCTGAAATCGTGCCATTGCACCTGAGGGTCCGGCCACCCGGCAGTTTGCACCCAAATGCCCGGTCGCTCGGCATAACTGCCCCTGGGTGCCAGAATGTCCTGTAGGTAAAAGGTGCAGGCAGCGTCATCCATCACTGCGTTATCGATGCCCTTCAACCAGTGATCCCACCAGCGCTTGGCCTCTTGCAGGAAGCCAATAGCCGGATTGGGCACGGCGAAATGCGGATACTTGTGAATCCACGGGCCGATCATGGCCTTCTTCGGCCCAGGCAGGTTTTGCATCAGCCGCGAAACCGTGTTGCGGTAGGCATCGCCCCAACCGCCGACGGTATACACCGCAGCCTTGATCTTCGAATAGTCCTCGCACACCGAGCCGTGGCGCCAGTAGTCATCGCGGGTCTGGTGGCGCAGCCAGGTTTCGGCGAGCAGCGGCATGGCTTCCAGGCGTTGGTACCAGAGGGTTTTCCAGGCATCGCCGACCAGCAAAGGGTCGGGCACGGCGGCACTGAAATTAAGCATGGTCGCGGCCCAACCAAAGTTCTCCATGAGTAAGTTGCCGCCTTTGTAATGGATGTCATCGGCAAAACGATCATCGGTGGAGCACAACGTGATGACCGCCTTCAACGCCTCAGGCTGACGCGCAGCAACTTGCAGGCTGTTAAAGCCCCCCCAGGAAATGCCCATCATGCCGACGTTGCCGTCGCACCAGGGTTGCTGGCACAGCCAGTCGATCACTTCGAGGGCGTCGTCCTGCTCTTGCAACAGGTATTCATCAGCCATCAGGCCTTGGGATTCGCCATTGCCACGCATGTCCACCCGGACACACACATAGCCCTGCCCGGCCATCCACGGGTGAGTCAGCGCATCACGCACGGCGGTGCCGTCGCGCTTGCGGTACGGCAGGTATTCAAGGATCGCCGGGAAGGCCTGCGAACCGGCGACTTCCGGCAGCCAGATACGCGCGGCCAACTGTGTGCCGTCTTTGAGAGGGATCAGGCAGTGCTCGATTTCGCGCACGGTGTAAGCAAATTCAGTGACGACTTCCATCAGTAACTCCAGCAACGGTTCAAA
The DNA here is from genome assembly GCF_009866765.1 of Pseudomonas sp. S35. Lineage (NCBI taxonomy): Bacteria > Pseudomonadati > Pseudomonadota > Gammaproteobacteria > Pseudomonadales > Pseudomonadaceae > Pseudomonas > Pseudomonas sp. S35. The sequence goes on along the minus strand of NZ_CP019431.1, from coordinate 2,261,987 downwards.
CGATCAGCGGGCAAAAGCTGGCACAGGGCTGGCGTCGCGTGCATCCGCCTCATGGGTTGGCTGGAGGTTTTTCATGTCCAGCAAGGCAGGGTTTTTCAACCAGAAGATCAGCGAAGTGCTCGCCAGCAGCACCAGGACCATCCCCGGCAAGCCGCCCAGATTGGAGAGCATCTTCACCCCATCAATGCCGACAAAGGCGACCATCACCCACGACACGGTGCCAATGATCACGCCCCAGACAATCTTCAGCATCGGGTTGCCGTCCAGGTCAGAGTCAGCTGTCACGCCCTTGCTGCAGAGGTTGGCGATCACATCGGTGCTGGAGTCCGCCGCGGTGACAAATGAGATGAACGCCACGAACAGCAGGAACGCGACCATCAAACCGCTGGCCGGCAATTGCTGGAACATCTGGTACAGCACGTGTTCGACGCCCTGCTCGTTCAGCACGCGGTTGAGGCTGCCATCGCCCAGCGCATCGAAGTACAGGCTGGTGCCGGAGAAGATGCAGATCCATACCGCAGTGAACAGCGCCGGGTACAGCATGTTGATTTGGATGAATTCGCGCACGGTGTAGCCACGGCCGATCTTGCCGAGGAACAACGCACTCACGGGCGCCCAGGCAAACCACACCGACCAGTAGAACACCGTCCAGCTCTGTGGCCAGGTGTCGCCACTGGCGGCGCCGGTAAACAGGCTGCGGCTGAAGAAGGTGTCGAGGTAAACGCCGAGGGACTCGACGCCGAGGCTGAACATGTACAGCGTCGGCCCGCACAACAGCACGAACAGCCCCAGCGCCAGCATGATCCAGGTGTTGAACGATGACAGCATCACAATCCCACGTTGCAGGCCGCTGGCGGCCGACGCGACGAAGGTGATCACGATGATCGCGATGATGATCGCCAGCCGCAACGGCGTGGTTTCGCCGCCGATGTACTGGCTCAGGCCGCCCGACAAGGTCAATGCGCCGGTGCCCAGGGATGAAGCCATACCGGCCACCAGGGCGAACATCGCCAGGGTGTCGATCAGCCCGGCATAGCGCTTGACCCGCGCTTCGCCCAGCAGCGGTGTAAGCATGGCGCCGATGGAGAAACGGCTGCGGCAGTTGTAGAACACCAACGCAAACACCAGCGAGGGCACCAGGTAAATCGCATAGGGGGTGATGGTCCAGTGCAGGAACATCGTCGACATGGCAAAGCTTTTGGCGGCACCGCTGCCTGCTTCGATGGGCAGGCTGGTGGGCGGCGAATACAGGTGATAGAGCGGTTCGGCAGTGGTCCAGAACAACACGCCGACCGCCAGGGTGGTGCACAGTGCCACCATGAACCAGCGCCGTTTGCTGAGCAACGGCTGAGCCTCTTCACCGCCGATGCGCACGTTGCCCAAGGCCGAGAAATAGACGATGCCGGTCAATACCACCATGGCAAACGAGCCAGCACTGAACAGCCACGAGAAGTTTTGCAGGATCACGCTATTGAGCTGCTTGCTCACCGCCAGGAAGGCATTCAGGTCGATGTAGCTGGCAATCACTGCTGCCAGCAGAATCAGAAACGTTGGCCAGAACACCAACGGACGTAATGGGTATTTCATAAAATGCCATTCTCCTTGCAGACTATTTTTATCGCCTTGATAGGCCATTGTTTAAAAAGCGGGCACGACAGCGTCCTGCTGTCAGTGGTTCGCCTGGAAGTCTTCGCGTGGCTATAGATAACCGTTTTAGCGGCAAGGGGCGCAATCGACCAATGGGCATGGGGGTATTCCCCCACGTCATGGCGTACCGGCACAGTTCAGAGGCACTTATCACTGCATGAGGACAAGGCGCGCACGATTAAACACCAGCCTTGCGGCCAAGCAGAAGCCATCGATAGAATAAGAGAAATTCTCATTTGCATCTCTCTGATCAAAAAGAAACCCCATGCCCTCTACCAGCCCCCATCAGAATATCGGCGACCTTTATCGCGACCATCGCGGTTGGTTACTGGGGTGGTTGCGCCACCGTCTAGGCAACAGTGCCGATGCTGCCGACCTGACGCACGATACCTTCATGCGTCTGCTAGGCGCCAAGCCGTGCGCCATCGATAGCCCACGCGCTTACCTGGCGACAGTCGCCAACCGCCTGCTGATAAGCCTCTATCGGCGCCGCTCACTGGAGCAGGCCTGGTTGGAAACGTTGGCCCACTTGCCGGAGCAGAACGTCCCTTCGCTGGAGAGCCAGGCGCTGATTCTCGAAGCCTTGCATGAGGTGGATCAGGTGCTCTCGTGCCTGCCTGCCAGGACGCGCCAAGCCTTTCTCATGGCCCAACTTGAGGGCTACACCCAAGAAGAGATTGCCCTCCAACTGGGTATCCATGTGCGCTCGGTGCAACGTCATCTGGCAAGGGCCTACGAGGAGTGCATCATCCTGGCCACGAAACCATCATGAGCACTCAGCCCATTGACCGCCGCGTTGCCCGCCAAGCCGCGCGCTGGTTCGTTCGCTTGCAAAGCAACGCCAACTCAACTGATCGCGAAGCCTGTGAGCGCTGGCGTGCCAGCCATGCCGACCACGAGCGTGCCTGGCAACTGGCCGCACATTTCCACGCGCGTTTCGACGATATTCCCGCAGAGGTGGGCGTGCGAGCCCTTGGCCGACCGGACAGCCTCGACCGACGCCGTGCGCTCAAACTGCTGACAACCCTGATCATCGCCGCGCCGCTGGGCACTGTCGCCTACCGCGCACTGCCGTGGCGTGAATGGAGCGCAGACCAACGCACCGTGGTGGGGGAACGCAGGGACTTCGTCCTGCCGGATGGCACCCGCGTGATGCTCAATACCGCCACTGCCATCGACATTCGCTTCGATCGTCAACAACGCCTGGTGCGACTCTACGCGGGAGAGATCCTGGTCAGCACCGCTGCCGATCCCGAAAAGCGCCCACTCGTTGTGGAAACTGCCGAGGGCCAGTTGCGTCCGGTCGGCACGCGTTTCGACGTGCGCCAATTCGACGGCAGAACCCGCATCGCGGTGCTGGAAGGTGCGGTGCAGGTCTACCCATCCCAGGCCAAGGATTTCCTGCGCCTGGAGGCGGGCCAGCAGACCGATTTCAGCCGCGCGCTCATTGCGCCCATCGTCGCGTTGCAGCAAAACAGCAGCGACTGGACACACGGCGTACTGCGTGTGGACAAGCTGCGGCTGGCCGACTTCGCCCGCGAACTGGGCCGCTATCGCCCCGGCCTGTTGCATTGCGATCCAGCGGTGGCCGATTGGCGCATTTCCGGCGTTTTCCAGTTGCATGACACCGACCTTGCCCTGGCCGCCCTAGCCCGGACGCTGCCGGTGCAAATCCACACCCGCAGCCGCTACTGGGTGACCATCGCAGCCAAAGAACAATGACCCTTACCTTCGAATAGGTGTCCGTGTCGTCTTTTTCAGCACTCGTGCGTCCTCATCAAAAAGACAACCAACACTACTCGACGGGGATCACTCAATGCGGCAAACACAGCGGTACGTCCACCCCTTCCACACCCTGGCCCGGGCTACACGCGGGGCGGCCTTGGGTTTGCTGGTCACGGGCCTGGCCAGCCCAACGGTGCAGGCCGAACCAGCCGGCCAACAACCGTCACGCCATTACACTATTCCCGCCGGATCGTTGAGTGCCGCACTGGCCGAATTTGCCAGCCAGGCCGGGATCACCCTGCCCATCGACCCTGCATGGGTGGAAGGCAAACGCAGCGCCGGACTCAACGCCAACGCAGGCGTTGATGACGGACTACGTCAGTTACTGCGCGGCAGCGGCCTCAATGCCGTCGTATCAGGGGACGGTTCATACACCCTGTATCCGTTGGGGGACGGTTCCAGCATCGAACTGGAGGCCACCAGCGTCACCGGCCAGCAATTGGGCCAGACCACCGAGAACTCCGGCTCGTACACCACGGGCAGCACCAGCACTGCGACCAAATTACCAATGTCGCTAAGGGAAACACCCCAGTCGGTGACCGTCATCACCCGCCAGCAGATGAATGACCACGGCCTGGGCTCCATCGCCGAAGTGCTGGGGCAGACGCCGGGCGTGACGGTGATGCACGACGACAGTGAACGCTACAACTTCTACTCCCGTGGGTTTGCCCTGGACAGTTTCCAATACGACGGCGTCCCGACCTCCGACTTCACCACCAACACCAATGGCTTGGGCGTGCGTGACATGGCCATCTATGACCGTGTGGAGGTGGTAAGAGGCGCAACAGGCCTGATGAGTGGCGTCGGCAGTCCGGCGGGCGTGGTCAACCTGGTGCGCAAACGCCCGACCAAGGATTTCCAGGGCTATGTCTCGGGCAGCGCCGGCACCTGGGATCGCTACCGTACGGAAATGGACCTTTCCGGGCCGCTGTCCGAAAACGGTGCGCTGCGTGGCCGTGTGGTGGCAGCTCATCAGGACAATCACTCGTTCATCGATTACTACGCGCAGAAGAAGGATGTGTTCTACGCCATCGGCGAAGCTGATATCACGCCGGATACGACCCTGTACGCGGGTATCGATTACCAGAACATCGATTCCGACGGTTCCAGCTTTGGCGAACTGCCGCTGTACAACGCGGATGGCAATCGAGCCAATTTCAAACGGTCCATGAACCCTGCCGCGAAATGGACCTATGCCAACAGCCAGAGCACCAAGTATTTCGGGGGTGTCGAGCATCGTTTCGACAATGACTGGATGCTGCGCGTCGAGGCCAGTCACTGGAAAGGCAATACCGATCAGTTACAAGGCAACATCGTAGGTTGGGGGCCGTTCCCCGACGAAACAACCCGCATCGCCGAACTGCAGCGCAGTCACGTGACCTACAAGATCAACTCAGACTCCGTGGATGCCTATGCGACCGGGCCTTTTGCGCTGCTGGGTCGCACCCATGAGCTGGTGGTGGGTTTGAATGTGAGCAACCGCCGTTCTGACTATGAGTCGCTGGATGGCGGCAGCATCAACGTGAACTACGACACCTGGGGCAATAACCCAGCCCAGCCGCAGTCGTTCAGCTTTCAGCAGAGCCAGGGTTACAAAATCAAGGAGGTTGGCGGGTACGCGGCATTGCGCTTGAACCCACTGGATGACTGGCACGTGATTCTGGGTAGCCGTGTAGTCGACTATAAACGTGAGGGCACCCTGACCTACGGCTGGAAGCCCAATGACCCGTCGGACGACAGCGCCAAGAAAACCGGCAAGGTCGTGCCTTATGCCGGCGTGGTCTTCGACATCAATGACATCCATTCGGTCTACGTCAGCTACACCGACATCTTTACGCCGCAGTCGCTGTTCGACAAAAACGATAAAGCGCTGGAACCTCTGACGGGCCAAAGCTATGAAGCGGGCCTCAAGTCTGAATACTTGGACGGAGCCCTCAACACCAGTTTTGCGGTGTTCACGATCAAACAGGACAACCTGGGGGTCGATGACGGCGTTCGCACTGGCGGCCTGGCCGCCTACAAAGCCGTCAGTGGCACCACCACCAAGGGTTTTGAAATGCAACTGTCTGGCCAACTCACGCCAGGGTGGCAGATGCTTGCGGGCTTTACCTACGCCCAGCCACGGGATAAGGATGGCAACCGGATCAACACGAACCTGCCTGAGCGCCAGTTCAAGCTGTCCACCGCCTATAAGCTCGACGGTGCCTTGCGTGACCTGACAGTTGGCGGCAACGTGACGTGGCAGAGTTCGACCTACTCTGAAATTACCTACCCTATGGATGCGCGAGCCGACGAAGGCAGCTTCGCGGTGGTGGGGTTAATGGCGCGTTATGACGTGAGCAAGCACCTCAGTGCTTCGCTGAACCTGAACAACCTCTTCGATCGCGAGTATTACGCCGGCTATGGGCTCTACAGCAGCGCCTTCTACGGCGACCCACGTAACGTAACGGTTGGCCTCAAGTACCAGTTCTGAACCACTCTCAACCATCCAACGACCGCCTGGGCCCGCTCCTGGCGGTTTTTGGCCTTTGGCAAAGCCCGCGCAGAGCGATGTCAAATCGCAGGCAAAAAAAATCCCGCTCAATGAGCGGGATTCTTGTGGTGACCTGGCGTTCAGCGTTCCAGGTTACCGAATATGGCGCAGCGGACGGGACTCGAACCCGCGACCCCCGGCGTGACAGGCCGGTATTCTAACCGACTGAACTACCGCTGCGCGTAACACTTGAAGCGAATGGTGGGTGATGACGGGATCGAACCGCCGACCCTCTGCTTGTAAGGCAGATGCTCTCCCAGCTGAGCTAATCACCCTTCGTTTCGGTGTGGGCGCATCATACACCAAAAAATCGTAATGTCTTGATTTAAATGCAATTTATTTAAAAAAAGTTTATCGCACGATTTTTTGCCATATTTCGAGCAAAAAAAACCCGCTCAATGAGCGGGCTTTCTATAGCGACCTGGCGTTCAGCGTTCCAGGTTACCGAATATGGCGCAGCGGACGGGACTCGAACCCGCGACCCCCGGCGTGACAGGCCGGTATTCTAACCGACTGAACTACCGCTGCGCGTAACACATGAGGCGAATGGTGGGTGATGACGGGATCGAACCGCCGACCCTCTGCTTGTAAGGCAGATGCTCTCCCAGCTGAGCTAATCACCCTTCGTCTCGGTGTGGCGCGCATTCTACGGAGCGACCCAGGGTCTGGCAAGCACTTTCTTAAATCTTTTTTTTGAGGCCTTCCAATGGCTTAGGCAGGGTTGGCCTGGGGCGCTATCAAGAGAATAATGCCCCCCTTTGTATAAAGGAGAGACTCACCCCATGTGGTTCAAGAACCTGCTTATCTATCGCCTGACCCAAGATCTGCCTGTTGATGCCGAGGCGTTGGAAACTGCAATGGCCACCAAACTGGCGCGCCCTTGTGCAAGCCAGGAGTTGACCACTTACGGTTTCGTCGCGCCTTTTGGTAAAGGTGAAGACGCTCCCCTGGTTCACGTCAGCGGAGATTTCCTGCTGATTGCCGCGCGCAAGGAAGAACGCATCCTGCCGGGCAGCGTAGTGCGTGACGCGCTGAAAGAGAAAGTCGACGAAATCGAGGCCGAGCAGATGCGCAAGGTCTATAAGAAGGAACGCGACCAGCTCAAGGATGAAATCATCCAGGCCTTCCTGCCGCGTGCGTTTATCCGTCGCTCGTCGACCTTCGCCGCCATCGCGCCGAAACAGGGCCTGATCCTGGTGAACTCGGCCAGCCCGAAACGCGCCGAAGACTTGCTGTCCACCCTGCGTGAAGTGATCGGCACCCTGCCGGTACGCCCACTCACCGTGAAAACCGCACCTACCGCGATCATGACCGACTGGGTCACCACCCAGAAACCGGCCGATGACTTCTTCGTCCTCGACGAATGCGAACTGCGCGATACCCACGAAGACGGCGGCATTGTGCGTTGCAAGCGCCAGGACCTGACCGGCGAAGAAATCCAACTGCACTTGACCACCGGCAAGGTCGTGACCCAACTGTCCCTGGCTTGGCAGGACAAGCTGTCGTTCATGCTGGACGACAAGATGACCGTCAAACGCCTGAAGTTCGAAGACCTGCTGCAAGACCAGGCGGAACAGGACGGTGGCGACGAAGCCCTGGGCCAACTGGATGCAAGCTTCACCCTGATGATGCTGACCTTCGGCGAGTTCCTGCCGGCGTTGGTGGAAGCACTGGGCGGTGAAGAAACCCCGCAGGGCATCTAAACCCTTGTAAAGATCAAAACTGTGGGAGGGGCTTGCTCCCGATGAGTGGGTGCCGGCTGATACATGTGTGACTGATTCACCGCTATCGGGAGCAAGCCCCCTCCCACACTTGATCGCATTTGCACTTCCAGAATCTAACAACAAGGACATCCCCATGCGCGCACTTGCCGCCTTGAGCCGCTTCGTCGGCAATACCTTCGCCTACTGGGTGTTGATTTTTGCCGTACTGGCCTTCCTCGAACCGACTTGGTTCATCGGCCTGAAAAGCGCCATCGTCCCGCTGCTGGGCCTGGTGATGTTCGGCATGGGGCTGACCCTAAAACTCGATGACTTCGCCGAAGTCGCTCGCCACCCGTGGCGCGTGGCACTCGGCGTGGTCGCACACTTTGTAATCATGCCGGGCGTCGCCTGGTTGTTGTGCCAAGTGTTTCACCTGCCACCCGAAATCGCCGTCGGCGTGATCCTGGTGGGTTGCTGCCCAAGCGGCACCTCGTCCAACGTGATGACCTGGCTGGCCCGTGGCGACCTGGCGTTGTCGGTGGCCATCGCCGCCGTCACCACCCTCCTCGCCCCGCTGCTCACGCCGGCGCTGATCTGGCTGCTGGCCTCGGCCTGGTTGCCGGTATCGTTCATGGAACTGTTCTGGTCGATCCTGCAAGTGGTGCTGTTGCCGATTGTGCTCGGCGTGGTCGCACAACGCCTGCTCGGTGAGCGCGTGCGCCATGCGGTGGACGTATTGCCACTGGTGTCGGTGGTCAGCATCGTGATCATCGTCGCAGCAGTGGTTGCCGCCAGCCAGGCGAAGATCGCCGAATCGGGCCTGTTGATCATGGCCGTGGTGATGCTGCACAACAGTTTCGGCTACTTGCTGGGCTACTTCACCGGCCGCCTGTTCAAGCTGCCATTGGCACAACGCAAGTCATTGGCGCTGGAAGTCGGCATGCAGAACTCCGGGCTGGGCGCCGCGCTGGCCAGTGCGCACTTCTCGCCGCTGGCCGCCGTGCCGAGTGCGCTGTTCAGCGTCTGGCACAATATTTCCGGGGCACTGCTGTCGACCTACTTCCGGCGCATGAGCGAAAAGGAAGACCGTCGCATCTTGGAGAACACCTCGCAAACTTGATCGCCTGATCCGTTTTCGGCACTCTACGGGCTTCGCGGGGACGACCTCGCGACGCCAACGAGCGTTGAATCCGGGGACGACCCCGCCTGAAGAAGCGAGGTCATCATGTCCTGGATCATTCTGTTTTTTGCCGGGCTGTTTGAAGTCGGCTGGGCCGTTGGCCTGAAGTACACCGACGGTTTCAGCAAGCCGCTACCCACCGCCCTGACCATCGCCGCCATGGCCATCAGCCTTGGCCTGCTTGGGCTGGCCATGAAAGAGCTGCCGCTGGGCACCGCTTACGCCATCTGGACCGGCGTAGGTGCGGTGGGCACGGTGATTGCCGGGATTATCCTGTTTGGGGAGTCCATGGCGTTGTTTCGATTGGCCAGTGTGGCGCTGATTATCTGCGGGCTTGTTGGGCTTAAGATCAGCGCTTAGGCCGCTACCGCCATCGGGGGCAAGCCCCCTCCCACATTTGACCGAGTTGTTCTGACCAGCGCGGTCTAGTGTGGGAGAGGGCTTGCTCCCGATGAGGCCACTACCTTGCACTCCCACGCAGAACACCGACTACAGCCTGCAATTGCGCAGGTGTCGCCTGCTCTACCCGAACAGGCTCACCCGCCACCAACACCACCCGCGACCAGATCCGATGAAAGATCCCCTTGTTCGGATCGCGGCTGAAAAAACTCCCCCACAACCCCTGCAACGCCATCGGAATCACCGGCACCGGCGTCTCTTCCAGAATCCGCGTCACCCCACCACGGAACTCATTCATCTCGCCATCGCCGGTCAGCTTGCCTTCGGGGAAGATGCATACCAACTCGCCTTCCTTCAGATACTGCGCAATCCGCGTGAAGGCCTTTTCGTAAATCTGGATATCTTCATGGCGCCCGGCAATCGGAATCGCCCCGGCGGTGCGGAAGATGAAGTTGAGCACCGGCAAGCGGTAGATCTTGTAGTACATGACAAAGCGAATCGGCCGACGCACCGAGCCGGCAATCAATAGCGCATCGACAAACGACACATGGTTGCAGACCAGCAACGCCGCGCCCTCATCGGGGATGGCCGCCAGGTTGCGATGTTCCACACGGTACATGGAATGGCTGAGCAGCCAGATCATGAAACGCATGGTGAACTCAGGCACGATCTTGAAGATGTAAGTGTTAACCGCGATGTTGAGCAGCGACACCACCAGGAACAACTCGGGGATCGACAGCTTGGCCACGCTCAGCAGCAGGATCGACACAATCGCCGACACCACCATGAACAACGCGTTGAGAATGTTGTTGGCGGCGATCACCCGCGCGCGCTCGTTCTCGGCCGTGCGTGACTGGATCAGCGCATACAGCGGCACGATATAGAAGCCACCAAACACACCGAGGCCAAGTATGTCGATCAACACCCACCAGGCCTGGCCGTAACTGAGCACCGCCAGCCAGTCGTTGGCCTGCACGTTCTGCGGGAAACCGCCGGAGTGCCACCACAGCAACAGGCCGAACACCGTCAGGCCGAATGAGCCGAACGGCACCAGGCCGATTTCCACCTTACGGCCGGAAAGTTTTTCGCAGAGCATGGAACCAAGAGCAATGCCCACCGAGAACACCGTGAGGATCAACGTCACCACGGTTTCATCGCCGTACAGCCATTCCTTGGCGTACGCCGGGATCTGGGTCAGGTAGATCGCGCCGACAAACCAGAACCACGAGTTACCGACGATAGAGCGCGACACTGCGGGTGTCTGCCCCAGGCCCATGCGCAAGGTGGCCCACGACTGGGTGAAGATGTTCCAGTCCAGGCGCAGTTGCGGAGTAGACGCCGCCGCGCGTGGAATGCTGCGGCTGGCCAGGTAACCCAGCACGGCCACGCCGACAATCGCCACCGCCACGATCGGCGCATAATGGGTGGACGACATCATGATCCCGGCACCGATGGTGCCGGCCAGGATCGCCAGGAACGTGCCCATCTCCACCAAGCCATTGCCGCCGACCAACTCATCGTCACGCAGGGCCTGGGGCATGATCGAATACTTCACCGGGCCGAACAGCGCCGAATGGGTGCCCATGGCAAACAGCGCCAGCAGCATCAGCTCCAGATGGTTGGTCAGGAAGCCCGTGGCGCCCACGGCCATGATCACGATCTCACCGATCTTGATTGCGCGAATCAACGCGTCCTTGTTGAATTTCTCGCCAAACTGCCCGGCCAGCGCCGAGAACAGGAAGAACGGCAGGATAAACAACAAGGCGCACAGGTTGACCCAGATCGAGCGATCGCCATCGATGGTGAGCTTGTAGAGGATCGCCAGGATCAGCGATTGCTTGAAAATGTTGTCGTTGAAGGCGCCCAGTAACTGGGTCACGAAAAACGGCAAAAAGCGCCGTGTGCGCAGCAAGGTGAATTGCGAAGGATGGCTCATCGTCGTCCGTGTTCCTGCGTGGCCTGAAGGCTTATAGATTGTCAGGCCACGACTTTACCTAATCCCGCTTACTTATTCGCTAACCCTGCAATACATGGTGAAACAAAAAGCTCACCTTTATAGGCGCCTTGCACGGTGCGCTTGGCGACGATCAGCCACATGAGCGCCAATGCCACCACCAGTGCACTGCCAAACAGGTTGAAGAATGTCAGATGCAGCACATTCGCCAATTTGAGCGTAGCCAGGGCATACACGCCCAGCGGGAAGGTAAAGCCCCACCAACCCAGGTTGAAGGGAATGCCAGCGCGCAGGTAACGCAGGGTGATCAGCACTGCGATCAGCATCCACCACAAGCCGAAGCCCCACAGGGTTATGCCTGCAATCAAGCCGATGCCGTTGGCCATCTCGCCCACACCCGGCAAGCCATTGGCGGCGAAGATCGCGGGTGCGTCACCACCGAGCAGCAACATGCCGAGGGCGCCTGTGCCAATCGGGCCGAGCGCCAGCCAGCTCGATGCAGCCATGTTGGCGTGGGGCAGTTTATGCAGGGCCATGCGCAGCATCAGGATCGTCAGAATGCTGAACGCCACGGGTAGGGAAAATGCCCACAACACGTAGCTGGTCACCAGCATCACCAGTTGCGAATGGGCATCTGCCAGGTGCGGCGCCAGCAAGCCACCGCTGGCGGCGGCCACTTCGGCAGCCACGACGGGCAACAGCCACACTGCGGTCATCTGGTCGATGCTGTGTTCCTGGCGGGTGAACATCATGAACGGGATCAGCACCCCGCAGGCCAGGGCCATTGCGACGTCCAGCCACCACAGGGCTTCGGCCAGCGGGATCACAGCAGCGCCCCAACGCGGCAGGCCGAACAGCAGCAGGCCGTTGAGAATCGTCGCCAAGCCCATGGGAATCGTGCCGAAAAACATCGACACCGTGGAATGCCCGAAAATCCGCCGCGCCTCGTGAAAGAACATCACCCAACGCGCGGCATATAAGACGCTGAACAGAACGAACAAGCCAATGGTGAACAGCCACAGCCCTTCGGCAACGGCATGCAGGCCCGCAACAGTGCCCGGCAACTGCGCCAAGGCCAGCGCCAGTACGCCGGTGCCCATAGTCGCGGCGAACCAGTTGGGGGTGAATTGGCGAATCACTTCCCGAGGACGGGTCAGGTGACTGAAGGGCTTATAGCTGACGGTGTTGGAGCAAGTCATGATGAAAATCCTCTTCCTCGCATGAGGTTGAGACCATCATAGAACCTGATCGAATATCTATATAACGGGTAATATCTCTAACTGTTATCTATTTTGCAGATATTAGCTTGGCGACCTGCAAGCCCTTGGGCCCAGCAGTATCGGAATGACAACCCGCCCAGCGTCAACAGGATTCTGTTTTCGACGCCACCGTTAAGCCTCACACACAACCCAATGTGGGAGGGAGCTTGCCCCCCTCCCACATTTTCCCAGATGCATTCAATGAGTTATGTACGCATGCCGCGCCCGCTCACCAGCAATTTCGCGCAGCCGATATACAAGACGATGGTCGCCACGATCATGAAGGTAATCGCTACGCTGATCTTGATATCCGACACGCCCAGGATGCCGTAGCGGAAGGCGTTGACCATGTGCAGCACCGGGTTGGCCAGCGACACGGTCTGCCAGAACGGCGGCAACAAGCTGATGGAGTAGAACACCCCGCCCAAGTAGGTCAACGGCGTCAGCACGAACGTTGGGATGATTGAAATATCATCGAAGTTGCGCGCAAACACGGCATTGATGAACCCCAGCAGCGAGAAGATCGTCGCCGTCAGTACCACCACCAGAATGGTGACCCCGAGGTGATGCACCTGCAGGTGAGTGAAGAACAATGACAACAGCGTCACGATCACCCCGACCATCAAGCCACGCAACACGCCGCCTGCGGTGTAGCCGAGCAGGATGGTGTGCGGCGACACCGGCGACACCATCAGTTCTTCGATGGAGCGCTGGAACTTGCTGCCGAAGAAACTCGACACCACGTTGCCGTAGGAGTTGGTGATCACCGACATCATGATCAGGCCCGGCACGATGTATTCCATGTAGGTGAAACCACCCATGTCGCCGATCTGCCGGCCGATCAGGTTACCGAAGATCACGAAGTACAAGACCATGGTGATCGCCGGCGGTAGCAGGGTCTGCGGCCAGATCCGGGTAAAGCGTTTCACTTCGCGGTAAACGATGGTTTGCAGCGCGACGAGGTTGGGTTGCAGTTCGGAACTCATACCGCCACCTTCGTCAGATTCTTCTCCACCAGGGACACGAACAACTCCTCAAGGCGATTGGTTTTGTTACGCAGGCTCAGCACTTCGATGTTCTGGGTTGCCAACTGCGTGAACAGCGCGGTGATACCCATGGCCTTGTCCACCTGGACTTCCAGGGTGTGACTGTCCACTAGGCGGCTCGGGTAGCCGAGCAGTTGCGGCGGCGCCGACAGGTTGTTCTTCAGGTCGAGCAGGAACGTTTCCACATGCAACTGGCCCAGCAGGTTGCGCATGCTGGTGTTCTCGACGATGGTGCCGTGGTCGATGATGCCGATGTTGCGGCACAGTTGCTCAGCCTCTTCCAGGTAATGGGTGGTGAGGATGATGGTGATGCCCTTCTCGTTCAGCTCAGTGAGGAAGGTCCACATCGAACGGCGCAGTTCGATGTCCACCCCAGCGGTGGGCTCATCGAGGATCAGCAGGCGCGGTTCATGCACCAGTGCGCGGGCGATCATCAGGCGACGCTTCATACCGCCGGACAACGAACGGGATGGCACGTCGCGCTTGTCCCACAGGCCCAGTTGGGTCAGGTACTGCTCGGCGCGCTCCTTGGCGACTTTCGACGGGATGCCGTAGTAACCGGCCTGGGTCACAACGATATCGAAGGTTTTCTCAAACTGGTTGAAGTTGAATTCCTGGGGCACCACGCCGATGGAACGCTTGAGCGCCGCCGGGGATTTATCCAGGTCATGGCCGAAGATATTCACCGTGCCGCTGGTCTTGTTGACCAGGGTGGAGAGGATGCCGATGGTGGTGGATTTGCCGGCACCGTTGGGGCCGAGCAAGGCAAAGAAGTCACCTTCGGCAACGTCCAGATCGATACCACTCAGGGCCTGGAAACCGTTGCCGTAGGTTTTGGTTAGCTGCCGGATGGACAGAGCGGAACTCATATCGGAATACGCACCAAAGAAGGGAATGGAAAGAGTAGATGAGCGCGCAGCCCACGTAGTTCAACGGCGGCGCATGACAAGCATGGTGCTTGCCCGCGCCGCACAAGTACAGTCACCTGTATTAATAGTCAGTATTAAGTCAACGCGGTCATGACCGCTTTGCGGTACGCCGGGCGTTGTTGCAGGCGTTGATACCACGCCTCTAGATTGGGCATTGCAGGCCTTTCGATAGGCATCTCGAACCAGGCGTAGGCGAAGCAGCCCAAGGGGATATCGCCCATGCCGAACGCGCTGCCGGACAGATAAGGCTGCTCGGCAAGGGCCTGATCGACTGTTTTGAGCGCATCGATACAGACTTGGCGCCCTGCGTGGATGTTATCCCAGTTCTGTTTTTCCGCCGGGGTACGCAACACACCCCAGAACACGATCTTGAAGGGCTCGGCCAGGGTCGAGGTAGTCCAGTCCATCCACTTTTCGGCGTTGGCCCGGGCTTGCAGGTCACTTGGGTAAAACTGCGAGGCGTGCTTGGCGCAGAGGTAACGCACGATGGTGTTGGACTCCCACAACACAAAGTCGCCGTCTTGAATCATCGGCACCCGGCCGTTGGGATTCAACGCCCGGTATTGCGGGGTGTCGACCACACCAAAAGCCCCGCCCGCATCAATTGCTTCATAGTCCAGGCCGAGTTCCTCGGCGCACCACAGTGCCTTCCTGACGTTTGATGAATTTTTACGACCCCAGATCTTCAGCATGACCGCGCCTTATTGTTGATGAACATGGCTTTATGGACGCAGCAGCATACGCCGGTTCACCCGCGGCTTAAATCGCTCTGCAAGTCGCCCAACAGCTTTGGCGTGCCCTCGCCAAACAGGTGCGGGTAACACTTCTGAATATGGGTGAAAAACAATTGCTCGGGCACATCGGCAAATTGCCCATGGTCCATCACGTACTCCATCGAACGCTGGCCCTGGCGATTGAACGCGTGGAACACGCTGTCGTTGCGCCCATCGAAGTCCAGTGGCGGCACGTCGAACACCTCGCACAGTTGCTGATTGAACGCCGGCGTGGCCTTGACCCAGCGACCATCCAGGTACAGCTCGGTGTAACCGTGCATGGCGAACACATCACTCTTGAGCAGCGCGAGCAGGCGTGGAGTCGACAGGTGGTTGCGCACATCCGCCAGGCCAATGCGCGCCGGGATGCCACAGTGGCGGGCGCAGGCGGCGAGCAAGGTGGCCTTGGGCACGCAGTAGCTCTCACGGGTGGCCAAGGCAAAGCTGGCGGTCAAGGTGTCTGGGTCGCGGCTGAAAGTGTAGGGGTTGTAGCGCACCGCTTCGCGCACGGCGTAATAGAGGCTGACTGCCTGGTCAGTTAAATCCGCACGGGTTCCGCGATATTTTTCGGCGAACTCCACCACCGCAGGGTGGTCACTATCGATGAAGCGGCTGGGACTGAGGTACGTTTCCATGAGCGTTATCTCCGAAGGAAGCCTGGAGTTTAATGACAGGCCTGCCATAGCGATAACGACGATTCGGCCAAAAGTCGGCGCCTGTGGATCGGCGCTTTGCGTACAACTCGTTACACCCTGACTGCCGCGCTTTCTCGGATGCCGACTAAGCTCCCTGGTGGTTTCGCCCCTGGTTTCACGGAGGATTGAATATGCTGTTGTTGTGGATACTGGTTCTGGTGGTCGGCATTGCCTACCTGGCACACCGCCGCACCGCGCCCCTGCCCGCCTTGGGCGTGGTTGCCGTCTACCTATTGGCGATGGGCGCCTGGAGCCATGCACCGGGTTGGCTGCTGCTGATCTTCTGGGTGCTGATCGCCCTGGTCGCAGCGCCCTTGCTGCTGCCCGACCTGCGCCGCCAATACTTCACCAAGCCGCTGTTCAGTTGGTTCCAGAAAGTCCTGCCGCCCATGTCCGAAACCGAGCGAGACGCCATCGATGCCGGCACCGTTTGGTGGGACGGCGAGCTGTTCAGCGGCCGCCCCGATTGGGACAAGTTGCTGGCCTACCCCAAGGTGCAACTGACCGAAGAGGAACAGGCCTTTATCGACGGCCCGACCGAAGAACTCTGTGCGATGGTCAGCGACTGGGAAATCGGCCAGGCCATGGACCTGCCGCCCGCAGCCTGGGAGCACATCAAGACCCACGGTTTTTTCGCACTGATCATCCCCAAGGAATACGGCGGCAAGGGTTTCTCCGCCTACGCCCACTCCCAGGTCGCCATGAAGCTTGCGACCCGCAGCGGCGACCTGGCGTCCACCGTGATGGTGCCCAACTCCCTCGGCCCGGCAGAACTGCTGCTGCACTACGGCACCGACGAACAACGCAACCATTACCTGCCACGCCTGGCCCGTGGCGATGACATCCCGTGCTTCGCCCTGACCGGTCCGCTGGCCGGCTCCGATGCGGGCGCCATGCCCGACACCGGGGTGATCTGCAAAGGTGAGTGGGAAGGCAAGGAAACCCTAGGCCTGCGCCTGAACTGGGAAAAACGCTACATCACCCTCGGGCCGGTCGCGACCCTGCTCGGGCTGGCCTTCAAGGCCCACGACCCGGACCATCTGCTGGGCGAAGAAGAAGACCTGGGCATCAGCCTGGCGCTGATCCCCACCGACACTCCCGGCGTGGAGATCGGCCGTCGTCATTTGCCGCTGGGTGCTGCGTTCATGAACGGCCCAAACTCCGGCAAGGATGTGTTCATCCCTCTGGAGTTCCTCATCGGCGGCCAGGAAATGCTCGGCAAGGGCTGGATGATGCTGATGAATTGCCTGTCGGTGGGCCGTTCGATTTCCCTGCCGGCGGTGGGTACCGGCGCGGCCAAGTTCACCAGCCTGGTGACCGGCCAGTACGCCCAGGTGCGTGAACAATTCAACGTACCGCTATCGGCCTTCGAAGGTATCCAGCAAGCCCTGGCGCGCATCGGCGGCAACGCCTGGCTGATGGACAGCGCGCGCATGCTCACCGCCAATGCCGTCGACCTGGGGGAAAAACCTTCGGTGCTGTCGGCGATCCTCAAGTACCACCTCACCGAGCGCGGCCGCGAGTGCATCAGCCACGCAATGGACGTGCACGGCGGCAAGGGCATCATCATGGGCCCGAACAACTACCTGGGCCG
This sequence comes from Pseudomonas sp. S35, assembly GCF_009866765.1. NCBI lineage: Bacteria > Pseudomonadati > Pseudomonadota > Gammaproteobacteria > Pseudomonadales > Pseudomonadaceae > Pseudomonas > Pseudomonas sp. S35. Next base: position 2,244,490 of record NZ_CP019431.1, on the reverse strand, counting down.
TAGCTGGCAAGGCGCGCCGATATTCATCACCGTCGAAGGCGCGAATATCCTCTCGCGCAACCTGATGATCTTTGGCCAGGGCGCCATCCGCTGCCATCCGTTCGTGCTCAAGGAAATGGCCCTGGCCGGCCGCGAAGACCATGACCAGGCGCTGAAGGAGTTCGACGGCCTGCTGATGCAACACATCGGTTTCGCCGTGAGCAATGCCGCCAGCACCCTGGTGTTGAACCTCGGCATTGGCCGTTTCGAAAAAGCGCCGGGCAACCGCTTGAGCCAGGGCTACTTCCGCGCACTCAACCGTCAGGCAGCGGCGTTCGCCCTGCTTGCGGACTTGAGCATGATGCTGCTGGGCGGCGAACTGAAACGCCGCGAACGCCTGTCGGCACGCCTCGGAGATGTGCTGAGCCACATGTACCTGGCCTCGGCTGCGCTCAAGCGCTACCACGACCTGGATTCACCGGACCACCTGGAACCGCTGTTCGCCTGGGCCATGGAAGAAAGCCTCGGCGAGTCGGAGCGCGCGTTGGATGAGTTGCTGAGCAACTTCCCGAACAAGGTGCTTGGCTGCCTGCTGCGGGTGATCGTGTTTCCGTTCGGCCGTCGCCACACCGGGCCGTCCGATGCGCTGGATGCCGAAGTCGCCGCCGTGATTGGCCGTGCCAAAGGCGACCCGACCCTGGAAGAATTGCTGGCCGGCTGCTACCGCCCGCAATCGGCGGACGATCCGGTGGGCGCCTTGCAACATGCCTACGACCTGCTCGGCGCCAGCCATCCGTTGCAGAAAAAACTGCATACCGCATTGAAAAGCGGCCAAGTCAAACCAACTGCCGGCGAACATGCCATTGATGCCGCGCTGCAGGCGGGCGTGCTGCAGCCCGCCGAAGCGCAGACCCTGCGTGACGCCGAAGCCGCTCGGCGCAAGGTGATCGACGTGGATGATTTCAGCAAGGAGGAGCTGACCCAGGCCGAGGGTAAAGTCCGCTGAGTCGAGCGGTCATATAAATACGGGCGCGAGGGCTATATACTCTCGCGCCCGTTTTTGCTTTAGAGGACTTATCTCGTGTCCAACGTCGTTGCCGATCATCTCGTCTTGCTCGACCACCTGCGCAGCATCCTGGTTGCCGTCGGCGAAGCCGAACAGGTGCCCGAGGAAAGCCACACCCTGTTCCTGGAGCGCTTCGACGAATTGCGCGCGCTGCTGCCGATCGACCCGATCGAAAGCCAGTACCTGGGCCAGGATTTGATGAGCCAGGTCATCCTGCGCTACCCGCAAATTGCCCACTTGGTACCACGCGACCTGCTGTGGTTCTTCGGCGGCGATTGCCTGCACTTCATGCCCGACGAAGAACTGGACCTGTACCAGGCCTTGGAAGAACGCCGCTTCGAGGCCGAACAGAACGACGAACCGTTCGACTGGAACCAGGAAAAGCAACTGCTGGCGATGCCGCAGGATCAGAGCAAGCACTGATCAGCCAACCCCGCCAGAGGGCCGACGCAATGTCGGCTCCTTCGCCATGCATTCCACCAGATAATCAATAAACACCCGCAGCTTCGGCGGCAGGTATCGCGTGGGCGAATGCAGCAACCACGCCTCGCCATGGTAGGACGCAATGAAATCCCACCCCGGCAGCACCTGCACCAATCGCCCCTCTTCCAACGCATGGCGCGCCGTGAAGTACGGCAAGCTGCCAATCCCCACGTGCTGCAACACCGCATCCAGCCGCACACCCGTGTGGTTCGCCGCGTAACGCCCGCGCACGCCAACAGTCACCGCCTTGCCGCCCTGGCGCAGTTTCCAGCGCGAGTCGCCCGGGGTTTCGCCCAGGTAGATACAGCTGTGCTCCAGCAAATCGTGGGGATGCTGCGGCGTACCGTACTCGGCCAGATACTGCGGTGTGGCACACAGCAAATGCTCAATCGGCAATAACTGCCGCCCCACCAGACCCGGCGGCGGGCTGTCGGTGATGCGGATGCTCAGGTCAACATTGTCATCGATCATGTCCACGTGCCGGTCCTCAAGGATCAGTTGCACATCCACCTTGGGATAACGCCGCAGAAACTCCGGCATGTGTGGATGCACCACAAACCGTCCCACTGCCTTGGGCACGCTGACCCGCACCAAGCCCTCGGCTTCGTGAGTGAACTGGCCACTGATCTCCATTACCGAACGCGCCGCGTTGACCATCTCCTGGCAGCGCTTGAAGGCCTCTTCACCGCCCTCGCTCAGACGCAGTTTGCGTGTGGTACGTTGCAGCAAGCGGGTGGCCAGGGCTTTTTCCAGGCGCGAAATACTGCGGCTCACCGCCGACGGCGAAACACTCAACTGACGCGCCGCTTCGGAGAAGCTGCCGGTCTCTACCACCTTGACGAAAATCGCCATTTCACCCAGCAACGGTAATGGAAGATTGATGCTCATGACGCACAGGTCCATTGATAATTGAACGGATTATCACCCATCCGAGCGCTATTTATACTGCCCGTAGAACCCTGATGCGGATGTATAAAATGACCGAGCGCCTGTTTTTCACCCACGATCACCTCAGCGCCGAGCTTGAAGTGCTGAGCTGCGCGCCCTGCGAAGACCAGTTTGCGGTGGTTTTGCAATCGACGATTTTCCACCCCCAAGGCGGTGGCCAGCCGTTCGACACCGGCTGGCTGGGTGACGCTCGGGTACTGCGCGTCACCCAGGAAGCTGATCGCGTGGTGCACTACGTCAACCAACCTGTGGCGCCGGGGCCCATCATTGCGCGGGTCGATGAACCACGCCGCGCCCTGCACACACGCCTGCACTCCGCCGGGCACTTGATAGGCAACGCCGGCGAAACCTTGGGCTGGATGCCGATCAAGGCCCACCACTGGCCGGGCGAAGGCAAGATCACCTTTATTCGTGGCGAAACCGCGCAGGCCCTCGACGCCGAGCGCCTTCAGCAGCAGATCAACCAATGGATCGCCGCAGACTACCCACGCCATATGGCCCTGGACGACGGCACCCGCGAAGTCGGTTTCGGTGAGTTGCCCGCCTACGCTTGCGGCGGTACCCATGTGCAGACACTGGGCGAGTTGGGTGCAGTGACGATCCTGGCCCTGTCGGAAAAAAAGGGCACGTTGTCGGTGCGTTACAGCCTGGACTGAATCGCGACCGCCCCATTCGGGCACTATGAGCTGCGCGGCCTCTAAACCGCAGGCTACAGCGTTGCAACGCGCGCATTTTGGAGTGCTATCGAGTTTTTAGATAAGCCTGCGCATGGCCTCCCCCGGCACACCTTGGCGGTGTTAGTGTGTGGAAATATTTCTGACACATTGATCAGAAACTCCCTACTTTCCCTTTGCAAAGGAATGCCGTTGACCATGCACTTTCCTCTCAAGCAAGTGGCGGCGGCGACCCTGTTCGCGGCGAGCCTTTCGGTAGTGAGCACTCCCGCCTTTGCCAACCTCACCCCGGAGCAAAGCACGGCGATTCTGAAGCGCTTCAGCGAAACGTCGGTCAGCGACTTTCGTGGTTTCCTCAGCACCCTGGCCAAGGGCGACCTGGGCAAAACCGCTGACGTCGGCGCGGCCATCAGTGCCTTCCTCGACAACCAGAACCTGAGCGCCGACCAGCAGAACGAAATCCATCGCTTGCTGGGTATCTACACCCGCGTGAAGTACGGCAAGGCCGCCCTCGACACCTTGCGCGAACTGGTGGCAATCCCGACCTTCAACGTGGACGGCGTGCCGCAATACAAGAACCCGCAATTCATCCGGATTGCCGACAAGATCCAGGCCCTGGCCAAGACCTTTGACCTGAACTTCCGCAACGTCGACAACCGCGTGTACGAAATCACCCTGGCAGGCAGCGGCGACGATGTGGTCGGCATCCACGCCCACGCCGACGTGGTACCGGTGACACCTGAGAACTGGGTATTGAAAGACGGCACCCAGCTCGACCCATTCAAGGTCACGCTGATCGGGGACCGCATGTATGGGCGTGGTACCGAGGATGATAAAAACGGCATCGTAGTGGCAATGTATGCCATGAAGGTGATCAAGGAAGAAAAGCTGCCGCTGGCGCGTAATTTCAAGCTGCTGGTGGACACCACCGAAGAAACCTCCGGCGACGCAATTGCTTACTACTTCGAACGCAACCCCACGCCGCAATACAACCTGGCACTGGATGGCGGGTACCCGGTGGTGATTGCCGAAAAAGGTTATGGCACCGTCATGGCCACCTTCCCCCGCCGCAAAGGGGAAGGCAAAGGCGCAGAAATCATCGCAATGACCGGCGGCATGGCCACCAACCAGATTCCCTCGGCGTCGGTAGCCACCTTTGTCAGCGACAAGCCTGCCGAATTGGCAGCCAGCCTGCAAAAGGCCGGCACGGAGTACGCCAAGCGCAACGGGGGTGATTTTGCGGTGAGCGCTAATGTCGACGGCAAGGACGTCAAACTGACCGTCACCGGCGTGTCGGCGCACTCCTCCGAGCCGGAGTCCGGCATCAACCCGGTGGCGCGCATGCTGGAGCTGATCCACAGTGTCGACGGCAAGATCGCCCTCAAGCACAACCACATCACCGACGCTGCGCGGTATGCGTCCGACAATTGGGGCCTGGATTACCTGGGTGGCAAATTGGGCGTGGGTTTCTCCGATGATTTCATGGGGCCGCTGACCACCTCGCTGACCTTTGTCGGGCTGGATGACAAAGCCTTCAAGCTGGCGGTAAACCTGCGAGTGCCGAAGGGTAAATCCCCGGAGAAACTCAAGGCTCAGATCGCCGAGAAGTTGAGCGCCTGGGACAAGCAGACCGAGGTCAACGTGGACTTTACCTACTCGGTGGCCGAGCCGATGTTCCGCAACCCGGAAGGGGAATGGGTCAAGGCCTTGCTCGCGGTCGCCAGCGAAAACCTGGGCATGGAACACAAATTCGGCACTTCGGCCGGCGCGACCTCCGTGCATGAACTGCCCAATGGCGTGCAATTCGGCCTGGCGCGACCGCAAGTGAAATACACCGGGCACACCGACAACGAGTTCAAGACCGTCGACCAGTTCTTGCTGGACTTGCAGATCGTCACCGAAATGATGAGTCGTATCGGGCAATTGCCCAAGCTCTGATAGCGGCCGAAGCAACCCTCAACAATCAACGCCGATCATTGCTGATCGGCGTTTTTGTGTGTGACCCACGGGCTAACGCATCAACCCGCTGCGCCCAGGAACGGCAGCGCCAGATACAGCTTGATCACCACCGCATTGGTGATATCGATAAAGAACGCGCCCACCATCGGCACCACCAGAAACGCAATCTGCGAAGGGCCGAAGCGTTGCGTCACCGCCTGCATGTTGGCAATCGCCGTCGGCGTGGCGCCGAGCCCGAACCCGCAATGCCCTGCCGCCAGCACTGCCGCATCGTAGTTGCTGCCCATGACCCGGAACGTGATGAAAATCGCGAACAACGCCATCAACAACGCCTGCGCAGCCAGCAGAATGACAATCGGTAATGCCAGTGCTGCCAAGTCCCAGAGCTTGAGGGACATCAAGGCAATGGCCAGGAACAACGACAGACTGACATTGCCCAGCACCGATACCTCGCGCTCGAACACCTGATGCCATCCCAGCGCCGACAAGCCGTTACGCAGCACCACACCGACAAACAGCACACAGACGAACGTCGGTAACTCCAACGCGGTGCCTTGAAGGACGCCATTGAGGTAGGTGCCGACCTGCAGGCTGATCGCAAGCAACGCCAGGGTTTCGATAAATGAGAACGGGGTAATCAAACGCTCCCGGTGCGGTTGCTCAAAGCCCTTGGGCAGGCGCGGCTGCACCTGCTCGACGCCAGGCACCTGGACCCGCTTGATCAGCAGGCGCGCAACCGGTCCGCCGATCAAGCCACCGAGCACCAAGCCGAAGGTAGCGGAGGCGATCGCCAATTCCGACGCGGAGGCCACCCCATACTTCTCGCTGAACACCGTGCCCCAGGCGGCACCCGTACCGTGTCCGCCGGACAACGTCACTGAACCGGCGAGCAAGCCCATCAACGGGTCGAGCCCTAATGCCGTGGCCAATGCGATGCCCATGGCGTTCTGCACCACCAGCAGCGTGGTCACGACCAACAGGAAAATCGCCAGGATGCGCCCGCCTTTCTTCAAACTGGCGAAATCTGCGTTCAGGCCAATGGTGGCAAAAAAAGCCAGCATCAACGGGGTTTGCAACGAAGGGTCGAAGCGTACCTCGATATCGGCCAGGCCCCGCAGCGCCAAAAGCACCAAGGCGACCAACAGGCCGCCGGCTACCGGCTCGGGAATATTGTAGGTGCGCAAAAAACCTATGCGGGCAACCAGCCAACGGCCAAGCAAAAGCACTAGGGACGCGGCGACCAGGGTTGAATAGAAGTCCAGCTGTAACATCCGGGCGGCTCTCTGAGGTGAACAGGGAAAATGGGCATGCCAGAGTAGAGACCGCGGGACCAATACGCATCCACCTCTCGGAGAGTACAGAATATTCCTACAAAATCTGCCACATCACCGGCGCAGCAGATGGCTTTGCCAAGCACAAAGCGCACCTGAAATCCTGTTGGAATGCAAAAGGAGGCCGAAGCCCTTTTGCTCAAATCGCAGGCAAAAAAAAGCCACTCGCTTGAGTGGCTTTTTCTTGAATATGGAGCGGGAAACGAGTCATGCACTCGAGCGCTAAGTCATTGATTCCCAGTCACTTTCTTCGCCTCTGTGTTTAGCGAAGGCCTGAATTATAGCCTTGTTTTCCAGCCAAGGCAACAAAGTTCGTCCAAAGACTTCCATTAAATGCTCAAGGACTGCCATCCAAGCCATCGCAAAGGACGCAGAGCGCATCACCTACAGAAGCTACGATCGAAACGCAGCGGCTCGTCGTCAAGGATTGGTCGCCTTTCGCCGGAACAGGCTTACCAGACACGCCAGCTGGCGCACTTGAAGCGCAATGTATTCGCCGCGGTGTTCAGCTTGCAGATCGCGGTCGATGAGCATGCGTGTTCCTCGAACCTGGCTTGATTGATGCGCTGCAAGCGATGATGGAGCAAGCGACGGATTGATCGCCACTGAAACCATGCGATGCGTCGCCTCATCGCGCGGATGCGACGGACCTTCTTTCTGCTGTATCAGTATCAATCAATCTGCGCCTTCGACGCTACGCTTGCGCTTACCATTCGGTGGAAGAGCAAGGTCCCTTAATCCGTGCTGCAGGGGGACGTGTAGCCAGACGGCGTGACGGCTCTGTCCGATGGAGATATACCGCAAAGGTGTCCCACGGCAAAGGAAGAGATAGCCTCGACATGATGCGCCCGACTTCGCCACGGTGGTAAACGATGTGCGTGACAAGGTGGATCAGCATCTCCTCTCTCGACATGCTCCCCTTGTCGCCATCCGTGAACACGAAGGGAATCGACTCTGACAGCTGCTCCGTCGTCACCGTTTCCAGGTAGTTCCCGTACCACTGATCGGATGCCGTCAGAGCTACACGTAGATCCTGCAATAAGGGCGTTTCCGTTGTGTTGTCCGCAGTTAATCCATGATCGATGCCAACGAGGTGCGCCGCAAAGATCTGATCGACGACGAGGGTATGGTTCAACAACCGCAACGCTGCCTCTCGATCCAGTTCGTGAAGGTCGGCATCGAAGCCCTCCATTTTCTCTAGGAGTTCAGCGTTGGCCCAAGCGCGGTAGTTGAACAGGGTGCGCAGCAGTGCAAGGGAACTCATCTGTCGGGTGTCCTTTTCCTGTTCGAGAATGTGAGTACGATGTACACATTCTTGTGAGGATCGTTCCAGATGTCTACTCGCGTTCCAAGGCCACGGTCTTCGATGCGTAAAGAGCCACGCCAGGCGCGCTCCCGGGCCACCGTCGAGATCATCGTTCGCGCCGGGGCTCGCGTTTTGGGCGACCATGGTTGGGCGGGCTTCACCACCAACGAGGTCGCTGAAGTTGCGGGCGTCAGCATCGGATCTCTCTACCAATACTTCCCTGACAAGCTTGCGCTTGTCGACGCCATCCGCCACCGCCACCTCGACGACGTGCTGGCCGTTATGCGAGGCCTTGGCCAAGAAGGGCAGCCGCTGGATCAGCTCGTCGATGAACTCGTTGATGGCATGATCGCGGCACACGGCGTTCACTCTGCCCTTCATCGCGTACTGCTCGATGAAGTGCCGGTGGATGCAGGGCAGCGATCCGCAGATCGCGCCTTCGAAGCCGAATATCTGGAGCGGTATAGAGCACTCGTTGCGCTCTCAGGTCGTCGAAACGATCCGTCGTTGGAGGTGGTGGTACAGGTGCTTTCCGCAGCAGTGGAGGGCGTGATTCACAAAGCTGCCCGGACCAAGGCATTGAAGTCTGCAGAGTTGAGGCGTGAACTTGTGGCGATGATCCACTCGTATCTGTCTCAAGCTCATCCCTGATGAAAATGCATGGGTGATACAAGCCCATCCCCTTCCATTTTTTGTGGACGATGAGCAGCATCAAGGCAGCGGTATTGAAGGTCATGCTCGGTCCTCCGATGGGGTTCAGGAGGCGAGTTTTATCAACACCTATCAAGCGGTGGCGCGGCCTTGAACTGCATCGTGCGGCCCAATCAGCAGGCCGTAGGCAGATTTTCGATGACTACCACCTGCGCATCGCCCAAGGGAAGGTCTGAACAAGCCACCGACCTGAGCGGCGTGATCGGATGCTGGTGGTTGGCCGATCAATGAATGCGCATCTTTCCCCTCATCCAGGCCATTTCAGGCCGTAACGTGCTGAAAACTCCGTTCTTTCCAGCACGCGGGCGCATCTTCCCAGTCATCGCCAACAAGTGCCTGCGCGCCATCCACAGGTTCGACAACGCAAACAGCACGTTCAACTGCGCATCGTTCTTGGCCAGCCCCCGATAGCGCACCTTTCGGTGGCCGAACTGCCGCTTGATCACCCGGAACGGATGCTCCAACCGCGCCCGCACCTTGGCCGTCAGGTGCTCGACGAATCCGCTCAGGGTCTTCAACTCGCCTTCCGGCAGCGCCCTGATCCGGCTCCGCCGCTCGGCAATGTTCCAGCACACGCGCTTGCCCTTCAGTTTCTCGCGCTTGTCCGCCCCGGTATACCCCGCATCGGCGTAGACCTCGCGCTCCTTGCCGTGCAGCAGCTTCTGCGCCTGCGTCACGTCGGCCACGTTCGCCGCGGTCGACACCACCGTGTGCACCAGACCCGAGTCCCGATCCACCCCGATGTGCGCCTTCATCCCGAAGAACCACTGCTGGCCTTTCTTGGTCTGGTGCATCGCCGGATCGCGCGTGCCGCTGCTGTTCTTCGTCGAACTCGGCGCCTCGATGATCGTGGCGTCCATGATCGTTCCCTGCCGCAGCAACAATCCCTTGCCTTGAAGGTGCCGGTTCGCCGCCTCAAGCAGCTTCGGCGCCAACCCATGCCGTTCCAGCAAATGCCGGAAGTTGAGGATCGTCGTCTCATCCGGTATCGCCTCCGGCAACGACAACCGCGCAAACTGACGCATCGAGGCGATCTCATACAGCGCCTCCTCCATCGACGGGTCGCTCAACGCATACCACTGCTGCAAGAAGTGGATGCGCAACATCGTCTCCAGCCCATACGGATGGCGGCCTCGGCCGGCCTTCGGGTAGTGAGGCTCGATCTGCGACAGCAACGCGCTCCACGGCACCACTTGGTCCATCTGCGCAAGGAACACCTCGCGGCGCGTCCGCTTGCGCTTACCGGAATGCTCGGCGTCGGAGAAGCTCAGCTGCGTCATGTATCTCGCCAGATCCTGATAGTGTCGCCGATATGGGGAGGCTTGTTCAGAGCTTCCCAAGTAGTTCGAGATTATAGTCTTGAGGATCGTGATCAAGCGCCGAGCGATAGCAAACAAGCTCATGAATAAAAAACTGCTTCGTGATCTTTTCAACTTCAACGACAGCGTGGCCGAGGGCAGTTATGTGGCCGCTGTCTGTATTTAAATTGCGTTTCTGGTAGATTCGGGTTTGCCTAAACTCATGAGGGGGTTTTCATGTCTTTTATAGACAGATACATCCAAGAGATTCTCAGACTCGAAGTCGCGCTCTTCCACTCTAGGGCCAGGCTAGAGCACCAAACAGATCCCGAGGCTCTTCATGACCTGCGAATTGCTATCAGGCAAATCCGTAGCCTATTGATGCCTTTGAAAAACCTGCAAGGGATGAATGGACTCCGAGAGGCATCAGCAGATCTCGGTCGCCTTACGACGCCAGCGCGAGATCTCGAGGTAATGGTGGGCGAGCTTGAGAAACAAGGTTTTTCTCACGCGGCAACTGAACGACGTGTTCGACTTAAGGCCGTTCACAAAGTGATAGCGAGGCACCAGACGCTAAACCAGTTTTTTGAGGAATTGGATCAGTGGCCGTCAATATTCAGGGCCTCCGCACTGGGCAATGACTCAGCAGTGCTTAAGCAAATTATCGAAAAGTCGCTAACCAAACAAATCGACCGACTTCATCTCGCGCTAGATGATGATCAGTATGACCGGCATGAACTGAGAATTCTGGTCAAGCGCACGCGATATCTGACTGAAGCTTTTTCTGATCTATCGCCCCTTTCAAAGCAGGCAGCGAAATCCTTGAAAGCAGTGCAGTCGGCTTTAGGCTCTTGGCATGACCATTTCCAGTGGCGCCTGACAGCCCAGCGCGAGCGCGACCTTATCCCCCTGGTTCCCCGGTGGGAGGAAGCATCGACTGAAAAACTCATTCAGGCCGAATACGAAATGAAGAAGCTAAGGGCGCTACTTCCCAAGATCGTAGAAAAAAAGAAAGCTGCTACTTGGGAAGCTAGGCAAAGAAAAGTCTCAGCAGAACAGTGTAGACCGGGTCCAGCAAATACGTGCCGTTGAGATAGCTGTGCATCGCACCCGGCTCGCCAATGCCTTGCAGGTTGTCGTGCAGTAACACGGGCGCGCCGTCCGTTGGGTAGAACAGCACGCAGCTTTGGTCGAAATTGACCATGGCCCACAGCGCTTCATCCACTTTTTGCGCAAAGCCCTCTGCCTGCAACAGTGCGACCAAACCGGGCGTCGCCGAGTGCCATGCGTCAAGGACGGGCACGGCATCCATGCCATATCCGCCATCCGGAACTGAAGTTGCCATGCTATCCGCTTGTCTTTATCTGATGCGCCCCCTTAGTGAGCGCAGGGCTGAACCAGCGATAAAGAGCAAGCATATTTCTTGCCACGCCTGCTTAAACAGCAGAAAAACCGTTGTCCACAAACAGCTGCGTGCCACTGACAAATGAAGCGTCATCGCTGGCTAAAAACAACGCGGCACGCGCGACCTCTTCGGGCTCGCACAGCCGCCCTTGCTGCAGGCTGATCGCCGCCTCGCTGGCATCCACGCCCATCCGTTGCAAATCGCGCATTTCGCGCTCGCCGTGAGGGGTGCGGATAAATCCAGGGGCCACCGCGTTACAACGGATACCACGGTCACGAAACTCGACGGCAATCGCGCGCGCGAACATCTGGCATGCGCCCTTGCTGGCGTTGTACACCACCTCGCCAGGGGTGGCGTACTGCGCGGAGATCGACGAGGTACACACGATGCTTCCCGCACCCTTGGCAAGCATTTGTGGCAGCACGGCCTGAGTGACCAGGTACATGCTCTTGACGTTGACGGCCATGAGCCAGTCCCACTCATGCTCCTGTACGTCCAGAAAAGGTTTCACGATCAAGGTACCCGCGTGGTTGAAAAGCACATCCGCCTGGCCGAATTCCGCCAGCCCCCGAGCGACCGCCTCGCGAACCTGAACGCCTTGCGAGACGTCGGCGCCCAGCCCCAAGGCTTGGCCGCCTTCGGCATTGATCTGTGCAGCCAGGTCGGCGGCGGCCTCGCCGTTCAGATCGATGATGATCACCTTGGCCCCTTCGACCGCGAACAAGCGGCTTGCGGCAGCGCCGCAGCCACCGGCGCCGCCGGTGATAATGGCCGCTTTGCCGGCCAGACGGCCCTTGCCTTTGGACAATTCGACACTAGTCATTGTTTGGGTTTCCTTCACGACCGCCACTCACGGCGAATGCTTCTTCCGGTGACAACACCAGGCGATGACGACGATAGAACGCGAAATAAGCCATCCCGATCAGGTACCAGCAGGCAGCGGCCAAGGCCGTCCATTTATAGAGCGGATCGAGAAACTGATAAATCAGGGTCGCCGTCGCAATGATAATGACCGCAACAGCGCCGAATATCCCGTACGGGCTGCGATAGGGCCGAGGCAAGTCCGCGAAGGCGCGCTTGAGGCGAATGAACGCGATGCTTTGCAGGATGTAGGAAATCATGCCGGCGAACACGATCATGCTCACCAGGATTCCACCCATCAGTGGGTTGTTGTCCTTACCGAACGTAAACCAGCAGAGCATCAGGATACCCAGCGCCGCCAGAGCACCCGTGGCCAGTGCAATATTCGGCGTATTGCGGGTTGGGTGCGTTACCGAGAGCCCGGTGGGCAAATAACCGGCACGCGACAGCGAATAAATATTGCGCCCTGCGGCAAAGCTGCCGGCCAGGAACGACGCCGCCAGGCCCAGCACGGCAACGGCCGACAACAGCTTGCTGGCGGTGTGCCCGAAAATTTCGCGGAAGCCATCGAGCAGCGGCTCTGATGAGGTGCTCATAAAGAAAGTGCCACCGCTGATCGAGGCACTGAAAAACAGCACGCCCAAGGCCAGCACCGCAAGAATCACGGTGCCCCAGACTAACGCCAGCGGCAAATGTCGAGTCGGGTTATGCGACTGCTCGGCCGTCAGCGGCAATTGCTCGATAGCCAGGAACATGTAGACGGCGAACGGCAATGCCAGCATGACGCCGGTCATTCCGAACGGCAGCCAAGGCCCGTTACCGCCCTGCACCTCGACCACCTTACCGTTGGCGTCCGCCGCAAGGTTCAGGGCATTCCCGCTGAAGTCCATATGCGGGTAAGCCGCAATAAAGAACACCACCAACACCGCTACTGCCGCGAGGGTGATAAGCACAACGGCGCGCATCGAAACCCCCAGCCCCCGGTTCGAAAGCAGCAGCATGCAGGCATAGCCGACCACCCACCACACCGGTTGCCATTCGGGGCCGGTGCCGAAAATCGCGGTCAGGTAGGCCCCCATGAAAAACATATTCCCTGCGGGCGCCAGGATGAATTCGATATTCTCGGCAAGGCCTGTGCTGAACCCACCCCATGGGCCCGTTGTAGTGCGCGCAAATGAATAGGCACCGCCGGTATGCGGCAGCGCGGCGGCCATTTCGCCGATGGATGAGCACAGAAACAGATACATCACGGCAATGATCAGCAAGGCCAGAAACATGCCGCCGAAGCCTTGGGCCAAACCCAGATTCCAACCGGAATACTGCCCCGCCACCACCGCACCGACGCCGAGAATCAGCAGGGTGAAGAAACCTGCATGACGCTGCAGGCGACGTTGTTCAAAGTAACCGCTTTCCACACTTTGATAACTGACCCCTGAGGGGGTAACGGCCGCAGTCGGCGCTTTTATTGTCGGTCTGTCCACGCGGTGATCCTCCAAATCGGGCTCAAGGCAACTGCCTAGACCGTCATCTTCGAATGCACCGCGCACGCTGCCTATGTCTCCAAGGGGACATGCCAAAAGCGCAAATACGATTCCAACCTTGATATCTGCGAAACCCTAATGGTCACCAGATCCGGAGTTCTTATTTATAGTCAGGGAGCGCTGACTCTGGGTTATCGGGAGCTTGTCGATAGGATGCGCCTAGCCAGCAATGACTACGCCCGTCAAAAGTCTCCTTTGAATCCAAGGTTCCAAGATGCGCGCAACGCTGCCTTTTTCAATGCCCTGATCTGTTCAGGATTCAGTTCGCGAGAAATATTCTGCACAGTCGCCACCAGCGCTACAGTGCCGATAAACTCCGCATTGATGCCCAGTATTGGTGCGGCGATCGCAGAAATGCCCAAGGTTTCTTCCTCGATCGCCGTTGCCCAACCTCGGGCGCGGACCTCGCTGACCTGACGAGTCAGTTCTGCGTGGTCAACCACCGTGTAAGGGGTGATGGCCGGCAATTCGGCGGGCAGTTGATCCATACCCAATTGCTTGGCGAAGGCCAGCGCAACCTTGCCTTGAGCGTTGCAATGCAGTTGCAATTCAGTGCCGGTGCGCACGCCGATTTCGAGAGTCGACTTGCCCAGTTGGGTCTCGACCACCATCAGGCGACGCCCCTGCAAAACCGACAAGACCACCGACAGTCCCAACTCGTCGCGCAGGTCGCGGATAGCGTCAGCCGACGCGCTGAGCAGGTCGATACCGTCGGCGGCGATTTTGCCAAGGACGTAGGCCTGGACACCCAGGCGATATTTGGATGTCTGCGGGTTCTGGCTCAGGTAGCCACGCTCCACCAGGGTTTTAAGGTGCCTGAACACCGAGCCCTTGGTGGTGCCCAGTTGCGTCGCCAAGTCGCTGACGCCCACCTCGTCGCTGGCCCCGGCGACACGCTCCAACACATCGAGCGCCAGTTGTACGGACCTGACCCCCCCCTTGCCTGTTTCATCACTCATCGTTGGTCCTTTTGTCGTGATCGCTCACAGGGCCAGTCGGCCTGGCAAGCTTTATGCTTCAATTAAAAACCTTGTTCGCACAGGCGAAACGATAGCGCGTCATATTGAATGTTCACAAGGGGGCCATCCTGATGATTCCTGCAACGAGCGTTTCTACGGCACAAAAGCTCACCTTCACCTCCAAGCCTATTTTTTAGATATAAGTCTTTCTTAGGTTGCTGGCAAACGGCTTATTCTTGTTCGCTAGCAGAAACAATATTACCCACAGAGAAACATAAAATATTTGACGAGCGCGCTCAATAATCGTAAAAATGAAACCACGTACCGCATACGCATACGAAACAACAAAGAGGATGACGTCATGACCGCTCGTGATTCGGCAATGGCCAAGCGAGATATTGCCCACCATCTCCATCCGCAGACCAACCTGCGGCTGCATGAACAAGTGGGGCCGCTGCTGATCGAGCGGGGGGAAGGCATCTACGTGTTTGATGACCAGGGCCAGCGTTACATCGAGGGCATGTCGGGACTGTGGTGCGCGACGCTGGGTTTCAGCCAGCCGCGCCTGGCCGAAGCGGCGTACGCGCAGATGCTCAAGCTGCCCTATCAACAGACGTTTGCGCACCGCAGCCACGGCCCGGCGGCTGATCTGGCCGCTGAACTGATCGCTCATGCACCCGCCGGGCTCGATAAAGTGGTGTTCCAGAGCTCGGGCTCCGAAGCCATCGACACCGCCATCAAACTAGTGCGCTATTACCACATCGCCCTCGGCAAGCCGGGCAAGCACCGCCTCATCGCCCGGCAGCGCAGCTATCATGGCACCACCCTGGCCGCCGCCAGCCTCACCGGCCTGCCGAACATGCATAAAGGCTGGGGCGAGCCTCTGGCGGATGTGATCCATGTCCGCTGCCCTCACCTGTATCGCCAAGGGCTGCCAGGGGAGACCGAAGAAGCGTTTTCGACACGCCTGGCAGAAGAACTGGAACAAACCATCCTCGACGCCGGACCGGACACCATAGGGGCCTTCTTTGCCGAGCCGGTGATGGGCACCGGCGGCGTGATCCTGCCGCCTGCCGGCTACTTCGCCAAAGTTCAGGCGGTGCTGCGCAAATACGACATCCTGATGGTGGCCGACGAAGTCATCTGCGGCTTTGGACGTACCGGCTACTACTGGGGTTGCGAGGCGGTGGGCATCCAGCCAGACATGCTGACCTGCGCCAAAGGGCTCTCCGCCGCATTCCAGCCGATCTCGGCCCTGCTGCTCAGCGACCGTATCTATCAAGTGATCGCCGATCAGAGCAATGCGCTCGGCGGCCTCGGCCATGGCTACACCTACGGTGGGCATCCGGTCGCGGCGGCCGTGGCCCTGGAAACACTGCGCCTGTACGACGAATTGAGCATCGTCGGGCACGTGGTGGAAGTGTCCAAGGCCTTCCAGGAGGGCGTAAAAGCCTTCGCCGACCACCCTTTGGTCGGAGAGGCGCGGGGTATCGGCCTGATGGCGGCCCTGGAATTCGTGGCAGACAAAACCACACGCGAGCCCTTCCCGACCGAGCTGAAAGTGGCGACTCAGGTGAGTAACGCGCTGCAGCGCCGTTCCATTCTGATGCGCGCCTTGGGCGACACCCTGGTGATGGCGCCGCCGCTGATTGTCGATGCCGATCAGATCCAGACTATTCTCAAGGCTGTGGGCGAGGCATTGGATGAAGTCCTTGCGAGTATCCGCCCATGACCGCACAGCCTATCCGCTCGCTACCCAGGGTTCCTATGCCAGTACCCGATGCGTCCTCGCCCCACCCTCAGAGCCCGGTGCTGGTGCGTTTTGAAGGGGTTCACAAAACCTATGACGAACGCAGCTGGGTGGTCGACAACCTGGACCTGAACATTCGCCAGGGTGAGTTCCTGTCCCTGCTCGGCCCCAGCGGCTCGGGCAAGACCACAACCTTGATGATGCTCGCCGGTTTCGACGCGCCGGACCGCGGGCGCATTCTCATGGACGGCAACGACATCAGCAAGTTGCCCGCCTACAAGCGCGACATGGGGGTGGTCTTTCAAAGCTACGCGCTGTTCCCGCACATGAGCGTGGCGCAGAACGTCGCCTTCCCGCTCAACTTGCGCAAGGTACCCGCCGCCGAGGCGAAGGCCCGCGTCAAGGAAGCCCTTGCACTGGCGCGCCTGGAAGGCTTTGAAGAGCGCAACCCCGGCCAACTTTCCGGCGGCCAGCAGCAACGTGTGGCGCTGGCTCGCGCCCTGGTCTATCGCCCGCGCATGCTGTTGATGGACGAACCACTGGGCGCACTGGACAAGGCACTGCGCGAACACATGCAACTGGAGCTGAAGGCCATCCACAAACAGTTGGGCATAACCTTCGTCTACGTCACCCACGACCAGGACGAAGCCATGACCATGTCCGACCGGGTCGCCGTATTCAATGAGGGCAAGATTGCGCAGATCGACTGCCCGCAAGCCATCTATAACCGCCCTTCAACCCGTTTCGTCGCCAACTTCCTGGGCGAGACCAACGTGCTGGACGGCGCGGTGCTCAGTGTCTCGGGCGGCCGGGCGCAAATCCGGCTCAGCGAAGACGGTTCGGTCCATGAAGCGTGCTGCACCGACCCGGCACTCGCGGCGGGGAGCCCCGCCGCGCTGGCGATTCGCCCCGAAAACCTGCGGTTCGCGGTATCCGGTGAAGCGGCGATCCAGGCGCGCGTGATCGACAGCATTTTCCACGGTGCCCACTGCAAATTGCGCTTGCACATGGCCAAGGGTACCGAGCTGTCGATGACCTACAACCCTGGCAGCCTGGGGCGCACGGCGCCCATACCGGGTGAAATGCTCTCGCTGGCCTTGCCAGGCACGCAGGCAATGATCCTGCGCTGAACCCTTAAAAGAATAACGACTGTATCGATCTGTTGCCGTACTGCTGCCGACAATAACCACACCAAATGGCTGGGAGTCACATCATGTTCAATCCATGCTCCATTCGCAGTGTTACCTTCGCCCTCTGCGGGCTGGCCCTGCTGCAAGGCACCGCCCAAGCCCGCGACCTGACCGTGGCCTCCTGGGGCGGTGCTTACCAGGATGTTCAGCGCAAGATCTTCTTCACGCCTTACAGCCAGGCCAGCGGCAACAAGGTGATCGACGACAGCTGGGATGGCGGCATCGGGTTGCTGCGCACCCGCGCGGAAGGCGCGGACAGCGGCTGGGACGTGGTGCAGGTCGAGGCTGAAGACCTGCAACTGGGGTGCGGCGAAGGGCTGTTTGTTTCGATGGACTTCCAGCGCATCGGCGGCAAGGACAACTATATTCCCAGCGCCGTCAGCGAATGCGGCGTCGGCAGCGCGGTGTACAACTTCGTGCTGGGCTACGACACCAGCAAGGTCAGCCGCGCCCCGAAGGACTGGGCTGACTTCTTTGACACCCAGACCTTCCCCGGTAAACGAGCGCTGCGCCAGGGCCCCAAGGGTAACCTGGAGATCGCGCTGATGGCCGACGGTGTCGCGCCGGCCGATGTCTACAAGACCCTCAATACCCCGGGCGGCGTCGAGCGCGCCTTCAAGAAACTCAACACCATCAAAGACCAACTGCTGTTCTGGAAAGCCGGCGGCCAACCGATGCAATTGCTGGCATCGGGCGAAGTGAGCATGACCACCTCGTACAACGGCCGGGTGACCAATGCGATCCATCAGGACCGCAAGCCGTTCGGCCTGGTGTGGAACCAGTCACTGCAAACCATGGACAGCTGGGTGATCCTGGCCAACTCGCCGAACGTGGACAAGGCCTACGGCCTGCTCAACGTGATGGGCAAGGCCGAAAACCAGAAGCAATGGCCAAGCCTGCAACCGACCGGTATTACCTCGGTTGAAGGTATCGCCCAGACCGATCCCGCCGCCCTCGCCGACTCCCCCAGCGCGCCGCAGAACAGCGCCAATGTGCTGGCGCTCAACGACAAGTTCTGGGTCGATCGCATCGACGAGTTGAACGCCAAATGGACCGCCTGGTCGGCCCAGTAACGCAGATTGAGTACACGACATGAGCACAATCGTTCTGAATGACTCCGTGCCCGTGGTTGCCCGCAAGGATCGGGGTGCGCTCTGGCGCGCCTACGGTCTGCTGGTGCCTTTGGTGGTGTTTTTGCTGCTGACCTTCGTAGGGCCGATCGGCACTTTGCTGTGGCGCGCGGTGGCCGACACCGAGTTGCCCCAGGCCATGCCGGCCACCGCCCTCGCGGTGGCGCAATGGGACGGACGCTCGGCCCCCGATGAGCGTCTGTTCAAGCCGCTGATTGCAGACCTCAAGACCGTCGCGCCGCGTGACCTGGCGTCCGCCGCACGACGCTTGGCTTACGAGGCGCCAACCCTGCGCGCACTGCTCATGGCCGCCAAGCGCGAAGCTGGCAACCTGGAGGGCAGTACCGCGCAGATGCAACAGTTGGACCCACGCTGGCTGGATAACGCCACCTGGCAAACCTTCAAACGCGCCTCGGGGCCGGCGGGTACGTATCATTTGTTGTCCGCCGTGGACATGAAACACGACTATCAGCAAGGCCTGGTCAGCAAGGATGAAGCCGGGCTGTACCGCTCCATCCTCGGGCGCACGTTCGGCATCGCCGCCATCACCACCCTGGTCTGTGTGCTGCTGGCGTTTCCGCTGTGCGCGTATCTCGACCGCCGTACGCCGCGCACACGCAATGCCCTGCTGTTACTGATCCTGCTACCGTTCTGGACATCGATTCTGGTGCGCACCACCGCCTGGATGGTGCTGTTACAGGACCAGGGCATTGTCAATGCGATGCTGATGAAGCTCGGATGGATCAACAGCCCGTTGCACCTGCTGTACAACCGATTTGGCGTGATCCTGGCACTGGTTCACGTGATGCTGCCGTTCATGGTTTTCCCGTTGCTTGCTGCCATGTCCAGTTGCAATCGCCTGCTGGTACAGGCGGCTTACTCCATGGGTGCGCGCCCACCGCGGGTGTTTTTCCAGGTATACCTTCCACAGGTTCTCCCTGGGCTGGCGGCCGGTGCATTGATGGTCTTCATCGTCACGCTCGGTTTCTACATCACGCCCGCCTTGCTCGGTGGACCGGCCGACCAGATGATCAGCTTCTACATCGCGCAGTTCACTACCGGCACGCTGAACTGGGGCCTTGCTTCAGCGTTGGGGATGGTGCTGCTGGTGGCGACCACCCTGCTCTATCTTATCCAGGCGCATCTGGCGCGCCGCACCACAGGAGCGAAGTGATGGTTCGTAATCCAAACAGCGGGCCGGTCGCCTGGTTCGGCAACCTGGGCCTGTCGTTGAGCGGCTGGGTGGTCCTGGCTTTTTTGCTGCTGCCGATCCTGATCGTGCTGCCCCTGTCATTCAGCGACAACCGCTACATGTCATTGCCGCTGGGGCAGTTCACCCTGCACTGGTACGAGGACTTCTTTTCTTCCAGGCAATGGCTGGGGGCACTGTTCAACAGTTTTGCCATTGCCCTCGCCAGCACGGTGCTGGCAGTGGTGCTCGGCGGGCTGGCGGCATTGGGGCTGCGCCATCCGGCGATGCCGGGCAAGCGCGTGATCGAGGTGCTGCTGATCGCGCCGATGATCGTGCCGGCGGTGATCGTCGGCGTGGGCATGTACTTCGTGTTTTCCAACGCCGGCCTCACCCGCACCTACCTTGGCCTGATCCTGGCGCACACCACGCTGGCCGTACCCTTTGTGGTGGTGAACGTCGGCTCGGCATTGGGCGGGCTCAACCAGCGCTTGTTATGGGCTGCCGCGAGCATGGGCGCAACGCCGTGGATGACGTTACGCAAGGTCACCCTGCCACTGATCTCGCCAGGGCTGGTGTCGGGCGGCTTGTTCGCGTTCGCCACCTCACTGGATGAAGTGGTGGTGACGCTGTTTCTGGCCGGCCCCGATCAACGCACCCTGCCCCGCGAAATGTTCACCACCGCCCGTGAAGCGCTGAGCCCGGTGCTGCTGTCGGCCGCCACCATCATGGTGCTGTTCGCCACGCTGTTGCTGCTGTTGTCGCGCTCGGTGACCCGCCGCTCCTGAGCCCGGGGCTACAGACGCCGGTAGGTACCCGCGTGCAGTCGCTCGCTGATTTCAGCCGCAGCCGACTGCAACTCGCGCAGCATGGCGGCCGGCGGCGGCGACGGGATCGCCGCACTCGGGCCAACAATGCCGATGGTCCCGACAATCAGGTCGTTCTCGCGAAAGATCGGGCAGCACAGCGCATTGATGCCGAGGGTCACTTCACCATCAGCGTCGTCATACAGGCGCTGACGAATCAACTCCAGGCGCTGCACCAATTCATCAGGGTCATGTAAGGTCCGCTCGGTCAGGCGCGGCATCTTGCGCCGCAGCACCCGCTGCTGGCTGGCCGCGTCCGCAAACGCCAGCACCGTTCGCCCCTGGGCAGAACAGTACGGCAGCACGCGGTTACCCGGCTTCACCGAAATGCACACATTGGCCTTGGATTCGACGCACGACACCACCAGCGCCGTGTCATGGGTCGCGACCGCCAGCAACGCGGTCTGCCCGGTGGCATCGCGGATACGGGTGAGGTAAGGGTCGGCGATGGCGCGCAAGTCGAACTGCTCGCCAGCGGCCTCGCCGTAGGCCACCAGGCGAGCACCGAGCAGGTATTTTTCGCTGACAGGGTCTTGTTCGAGAATGCCGAGCTGACGCATCGAAGCCAGGTGCCGATAGGTCCTCGGCTTGGCGGTTTGCAGTTGATGAGCGAGTTCGGTCACCCCCAGCGGACGGCGCGCAGCCGTCAGCTCATCAAGCAGGCGGAAGACCATTTCCACTGATTCCAGCAGTACCGGGCCGGTGCTGGGCTTTTCGTCATCCTGTACCATGAGGTCACCTCAAGCGATAGCTGGGAAAGCCCCGATTGTATCGCTTGAAGAAACAGTTGTGTTGGTCTGCGATATCAAATGACGGACGCTTCGCCCACCGCCGAGGAAACACGCGCCGAAGGGAGTTTGACGCGAAACATCACGAACGCGCCGAGCAACGTCATGGCCGCCAGTACATACAGGCCATATTCCAAGTGCCCGCTGCTCTGTTTGACCCAACCCAGCATAAAGGGGCTGGCGTAGCCGCCGAGGTTGCCGACGGTGGCGATCAGCGCAATACCGGCTGCTGCCGCCGTACCCGTAAGCAACACCCCAGGCAGCGCCCACAGCACACAGAACCCGGCCAGACCGCCGGACATCGCCAGGCTCAGGCCCGCCAGCGACAAGACCGGCTGGTCATGGAAGTACGCCGCGATTGCCAGCCCCTGCGCAGAGGCCAGGTTGCACAAAGTGCCATGCCAGCGCCGTTCGCGGGTCTTATCCGAATGCCGGCTGACCAGCACCATCGCCACCGACGCCACCGCGAACGGGATTGCCGCGATTAGGCCGGTATGGAACAGGCCCTTGACGCCCAGCCCCTGAACAATCTGCGGCAACCAGAACGAAACGCCATAGGTACCGCACAGCAACGCGAAATTGACGTAGATCAGGCACCACAAGCTCTTGTTCACAAAGGCTGCCCGGAAGTTATGGCTGGCTCCGGCCGCCTCCTGCGCCTGACGTTGCGCCGCCAATTGCTGCACCACCCGGGCATTCTGCTCCGGGGTCAACCAGCGCACGTTGCCAGGCCGGTCATCCAGGTAGAAATACACGGCAATGCCGAGCAAAACGGCAGGTAGCCCTTCGAGCAGGAACAGCCACTGCCAGCCGGCCATGCCGCCGTAACCGGCGAAGGTCTGCATGATCCAGCCGGACAGCGGGCTGCCCAATACCCCCGCCATGGCGATGCCCAGGTTGAACCAGGCCATGCCTTGGGAACGGGCATAGGATGGAAACCAGTAGGTCATGTACAGCACGACACCGGGATAAAACCCGGCTTCCGCCATGCCCAGCAGAAAGCGCAACACATAGAAGGCGTTCGGGGTTTTGACGAACAGCATCGCGATCGACAATAGCCCCCAGGTGATCATGATGCGGGTGATCCAGAACCGCGCACCCACGCGCTGCAACACCATGTTGCTGGGGATCTCGCACAGGCAGTAGCCGATAAAAAAACACCGGCGCCAAAGCCGAAGGCCATGTCGCTCAGGCCGATGTCGGCGGCCATCTGCAGCTTGGCGAAACCGACATTGACCCGGTCCAGGAAGGCGACCAAGTACAACACGAACAGAAACGGCAGGATGCGCCAGGCGATCCGATTGTAGAGCGCGCAATCCTGCGCACTGTTGAAGGTGTTCCGGGATATGAGGTTCATCGCTGTACTCTTGTAATTGTTGTATCGGCGAGGAAAAAAGTGGGGCTCAACGGCTCAGGCGGCACTCCCCAGGATGAAGTCGGCACAACGCTCACCGATCATGATGCTCGGCGCATTGGTGTTGCCACTGACGATGGTTGGCATGATGGATGCGTCGGCCACCCGCAACCCTTGCACGCCGTGAACCCGCAGGTCCGGCCCGACCACGGCGGCGGCGTCGGTGCCCATGCGACAGGTGCCCGCCGGGTGAAACACCGTCTTGGCCACACTGCGTACGTAGTCCTCCAGGACCTCGTCAGGCACATCGTCGTGGTCCGGTAGCAGCAACATGGTGTGAACCACACTGGCCAGTGCCGGGGCCCGCAGGATTCGCCGCGCGAACTTCACCCCGGCGACCAGGGTGCGCAGGTCGTATTCGTCACTCAGGTAGTTGGCTTTGAGCGACACCTCCTGCATCGGGTCGGCGCTTTTGAGACGCAACTGGCCACGGGAACACGGGCGCAAGACACAAGGGTTGATCGAAATCCCGTGACCGCTGGGCGGCAAGCGATCGATGTCGCCGACCAGCGCCGGCACCACATGGAACTGCACGTCGGGCCGACCGCAGCCGGTGGCGTCGACAAAGGCACCGCTTTCCACCACGTTGGAGCTCAGCAGGCCGCTGCGATTGGCCAGGTATTTCAGGCCATGCCCCAATGCGTGCAGGCCGCGATCATGACCCAACAGGCTCACCGGTTTGCGTGTCTGGGCGTAGACCGAAGCACTGAGATGGTCCTGGAAATTCTCGCCGACACCCGAAGCATCGACGCGGGTGACAATGCCCATCTCGTCCAGGTGACACCGTGGCCCGATGCCGGACAGCATCAGCAGCTTGGGCGAAGCAATCGCGCCGGCGCTGACGATCACCTCGGCACGCGCGGTGAATCTGCGCGCCACGCCGTCGCGACCGGCGGCTTGCACGCCGATAACGCGCGCACCGTCGAACAGCAACTCGGTGACGTGTGTATCGGTGAGCACGTTCAGGTTCGGGTCGTTACGCAGCGGCCGCAGGTAGCTCACCGCCGAACTGGCGCGCCGACCGTGGGATGTAGTGGTCTGATAGAACCCTGCGCCCTCTTGGCGTGCGCCGTTGAAATCATCGGTGGCCGGCACCCCCGCCTCGACGGCCGCCTTTACGAAAGCACGGCTCAAGGCGTGATGGTGACGGGGGTCGCTGACGTTGAGCGGGCCCTGCTGACCGTGCAGTTCCCCCCCCAACCGGGCGTTGGATTCGCAACGGCGAAACACCGGCAGCACGTCCTGCCAGCTCCAACCCGGGCAGCCGCTGGCCTCCCAATGGTCATAGTCCTGAGCCTGGCCACGAATATAGATCATCGCGTTGACCGAACTGCCGCCGCCCAGCGTTCGTCCCTGGGGGATGTAGACCTGGCGCTGGTTGACGAAGGGTTCGGGTTCCGTGTGGTACATCCAGGTACGGCGAGTGCCATGGACCCTGATGAAGGTGCCGGGAATGTGGATATACGGGTGATTGTCGGCAGGCCCGGCCTCCAGCAGCAGCACCTGCTTGCCCGCACTCGCCAGCCGTGCGCTCAGCGCACAGCCGGCGGAGCCCGCGCCGACGACAATGTAGTCAACGGTTTTCATTGTTATTGTTCTCGATGCGTCGGGGGCTCAGCCGATCTGGCTGACGAACTTGGTGGTGAAGTAAGCGTCCAGACCTTCGCTGCCGCCTTCACTGCCGTATCCGCTGTCTTTCACACCGCCAAAAGGCGTCTCGGGCGCGGCCAGGCCGAAGTGGTTGATGGAGACCATCCCGGATTCCAACTCGTCCGCCAGCAAGGTGGCGCGCTGGATAGAACGGGTGAATGCAAACGCGGCCAGGCCGAACGGCAGGCTGTTGGCTTTCTCGATCACCTCTTCGACTGTGTCGAAACGCACGATGGAGGCAATTGGGCCAAAGGGTTCTTCGCACATGACCCGTGCGGTTTCCGGGACATCAGTCAGCACCGTGGCGGGATAGAAGAATCCAGGACCGCCTACCTCCCGACCACCCAATGCCAGATGAGCGCCCAAGGCCAGAGCGTCATCGACGTATGCCTGCACCGCGCTCACCCGGCGTGGGTTGGCCAGCGGGCCCAGTTGCGTGGCGGCGTCATGGCCATCTCCCTGCTTGATGGCCGCGCCGGCCTGGCAAAAGGCTTCGACAAACTGGTCGTATATGGAGGCCTGCACATAGAAGCGGGTCGGCGACGCGCATATCTGCCCGCCGTTACGGAACTTCAGGCCGGCACCCAGGGCCGCAACCGCTTTGACATCGACGTCGTCACACACAATGAACGGCGCGTGCCCACCCAACTCCAGGGTACAGCGCTTGAGGTACTGGCCGGCCAGGGCGCCGAGTGAGCGCCCCACGGGCACGGAGCCGGTAAAGGAGACCTTGCGAATGATGTCCGAGCGGATCAGGTAATCCGAGACTTCGGCAGGCACGCCGAATACCAGATTCAACACGCCTTCCGGTACGCCGGCGTCCTGGAAGGCACGGCACAGTTCGATGCAGGACGAAGGGGTTTCTTCCGGGCCCTTGGCAATGATCGAGCAGCCGGCCGCGAGAGCCCCGGCGATCTTGCGTACCAATTGGCTGACCGGGAAGTTCCAGGGGCTGAAAGCGGCCACCGGGCCCACCGGTTCGCGCAGCACCGTCTGACGCACACCCCGGGCACGCGGTGGAATCACCCGGCCATAGGCTCGCCGACCTTCCTCTGCGTACCAGTCGATATGGTCCCCCGCGCCGAACGCTTCCAGTTTGGCCTCGGCCAGCGGCTTGCCCTGTTCCAAGGTGATCAAGGCCGCAATTTCATCCGAGCGCTGACGCACCAGATCCGCCGCCTTGCGCAGGATTTTCGAGCGATCGTAGGCGGATGTTTTGCGCCACACCTGGAAACCACGCTGGGCCGCTGCCAGGGCGCGGTCCAGATCGGCCGTGGACGCCAGGCTCAACTTGGCAATCCGTTCACCCGTGGCGGGATTGAACACATCAGCCTGATGGGGATGGGTCCCCGAGGACCATTGACCGTCAATCAGTAGGGATTCGATAACGCGCATGTAGAAGGCCTTCAAAGGATGAGTTTTTATTTCACTGAAAGAAACATTGTTTCTCTATTCGACTCAATCCTAGGTTTTGTACAGCTTCACTGTCAAGGTCGAAAAAGCTACTTGACGATCCCTTATTGCGAGCGCTAGCTTTATCCCACAAAGAAATACAATTCCTACAAAAGAAACAAAGGAACGACCGATGAGCCTTGCCAAAGCCCTGCTTCACAATTGGAACGAACTGCCCCGCGAGACTGTGCGCAAAGGCGTCGAGCGCGTGGCTTTCCGGGGTGATGACACCCTGTGTGTGATGAACTGGCTAACTCCGGGCATGGACGTGTTTCCCCACAGCCATACCTTCGAACAGCTGGTGATCATCGTGCAGGGCCGCGTGCGCTTTCACCTGGGCGACGACGTG
Organism: Pseudomonas sp. S35; assembly: GCF_009866765.1. Classification (NCBI taxonomy): domain Bacteria; kingdom Pseudomonadati; phylum Pseudomonadota; class Gammaproteobacteria; order Pseudomonadales; family Pseudomonadaceae; genus Pseudomonas; species Pseudomonas sp. S35. The sequence goes on along the minus strand of NZ_CP019431.1, from coordinate 2,218,191 downwards.
GTCGAAGGCGGCCCGGGCAGCATGATCCGCATTCCGGCGCATGTGATTCATTACGCAGAGCCGGTCGGCGACGAGGTGGTGATGAACTTGGATGTGTTCTCACCGATTCGCGATGACTATCGACACCTGATCGAGTACCAGGCCGCCGAGTTCGCCGAAGCCGAGCGGTCGCCAGCATGAACCGCCTGGGGTTCGCTTCACGGTTGCGTGCCGGAGAGTCGTTGATCAGCACCTTTGTCAAGACCCCCAACCATGCGGTCGTCGAGATCGCCGGTGACTGCGGGCTGGATGCGGTGGTGCTGGATGCCGAACACGCGCCCTTCGATCCGGCCAGCCTGGACCGTGGTTTGCTGGCGTGCCGCGCCGTTGATATCGCCGGACTGATCCGCGTCGCCGATGAGCGCCCCGCGACCTTGCTGCAGGCCCTTGACCTGGGAGCCGACGGGCTGGTGTTGCCGCACATCGTCAATGCCGCCCAGGCGCGCCAATTGCTGCAGGCGACGCGTTACCGCCACGGCAGCCGTGGCTTCTCCAACTCGCCAAGGGCCGGCGGCTACGGCCGTGCCAATCTGGCCGAACACATGGCTGCCGAAGATGGCCGCCACGCAATCATTGCCCAAATCGAGGACCGCGAAGCCCTCGACAACCTGGCGGCCATCGCTGCGGTCGAGCAGATCGACTGTCTGCTGGTGGGGCGTGCGGACCTGGCGGTCTCCCTGGGCGCCAGCTCACTGGACGACCCGCGCGTGGAGTCCGCCGTGAGCCGTGTATTGGAAGCCGCACAACAGGCCGGCAAGGCCGCCGGGATTTTCGTGGCCAGCAGCGAAGACCTGGCGCGCTACAGCGCCAAGGGCCTGCGCTTTTTCATTCTGGGCTCGGACCAGGCGGTGCTACGCGCCGGCTGGTCGCAACAGGCCCGTCATTTCCATGGCTTGGTGCGCTGAGCCAACCAAACAATAAGAGGTCACCTTATGAACGCCATCGTCAACCCCCCCGTCAGCGAAGAGCGCAAGGCGCACATCGACGACCTGATGCGAGGTGCTATCGATCTGCATTGTCACAGCGGCCCGTCAGTCATGCCGCGCTATTGCGACCACATTGAAGCGATGCGCGAAGCCAGCGAAGCCGGACTCAAAGCCGTGCTGCTCAAGGATCACTATTACAGCTGCACCCCCGTCACCACGCTGCTGAACAAACACTTCAGTGAGCTGAATGTGCGCATGCTGTCGGGTGTTCCGCTGAACAACGCGGTGGGCGGGCTGAACGTCCACGCCGTGGAGCATGGCTTGAAACTGGGCGCACAATTGGTGTGGATGCCGACCTTCTCTTCGGCCAACCACATTGCCCATCACCACCAGGATGCCAAGTTTACCGAGAAATTCCCTCAGACCACCCAACGCATGCTGCAACCGATCCCCTTGACTGTGCTTGACGACGACGGCCATCTCAAGGAAGAGGTCAAGGCCATCCTCGATCTGATCGCCGCTGAAGACGTGGTGCTGTCCGCCGGGCACCTGAATATCCGTGAGATCTGGCCGCTGTTTGAAGAGGCCCGCAAGCGCGGGGTCGAGCGTCTGCTGGTCAACCATCCGACCTATGTGGTGGACGCCACGCTGGACGATATGCGCCAACTGGCCAACGAGGGTGTGTTCATGGAGCACTCGATGTGCATGTGGGTACCCGGCTCGAAGTTCAAGTTCTACGACGACCAGTTCCTGCGGCAAGTGATCGAAGCCGGTACTGTCGACCTGACTATCCTCGGCTCCGATCTCGGCCAGCAAGGTAACCCCAGCATCGCCGAGGGGTTTCGCAACGTGATCGGCCAACTGCTGGACCTGGAGTACAGCGATCAAGACATTCGCAAGCTGACCTCCGGCAATGCTTCCCGCTTGATGAACCTGTGAGCAACCTCGACATGACGCGACTGACTACACGAGTAGGACAAGTCCTGCTGAAGAACCCCGTCATCTGTGGTGCCGGCGAACAGACCATGACGCGGGATGCCATTCGCGCGGCCCTGGCCAGCGGCGCAAGTGCGGTCGTGGCCAAATCCACCAACGAATCGGTGGCCGCCAAGCAACAGTTGGACAAGACCGACTATGTGCTGCTGGACGCCTGCTGGAACCGCCTGCCTTGGGATTTCTCACCGCCGCCCGACGCCAGCCTGTTCGGTCGTTCCGGGCTGGTGCAGCGCGACTTTGCCGAATGGCTGGCCGAGCTGGCGACGCTGGATGTGGAAGCACGGACCCAGGATGCCTACGTGGTGCCCAGCCTGATCCTCAGCGACCTTGAACAGTGCGCAGACTACGCGCGGCAAATCGAACAAGCGGGGCTGCGCGTGCTAGAGCTGAACATCGGCGCCCCCCACGGCGACGAAGCCGCCAAGGGCGCCATCGTCCTGGAGCGCGGCGCACAGCGCATCGAGGCCATCGTGGCGCGCATCCGCCGGGCCACCACCCTTCCCCTGTGGGTCAAGCTCACCGGGCAGAGCGAGGACGTGGTCGGGCTGGCCCAGGCCGCACGCCGCGGCGGCGCAGACAGCGTGGTGATGATGGGACGCTTCATGGGGTTCCTGCCGGACCTGGAAACGGGATTACCGCTGCTCGGCACCAGCGCCGCCATCGGAGGGGCCTGGGCGCTGCCATTGACCGCACGCTGGCTGATGATGACACGCAAGGCCATGGGTGATGACTACCCGCTGATCGCCACCAACGGCGCGCGAAATGGACTGGACGTCGCCCGTTTCCTGCTGGCAGGCGCCTGCGCCACCGAAATAACCTCCGCCGTGTTCACTGGCGGCTATGAGGTGCTGTCCCGCGCAGTCAACGAACTGGATGAGTACATGCTGCGCCGCGGACTCAGCGTGAAGCAGTTGCTGGGCAGCGCGGCGGACCAAGTGCAGACCTATCAACAACAACCCGATCGACCGGACTGGTGGAAGCACTTCGCCCCGGAGTGCCCAGGGTCTCCAGGCTGAAACGGCTTGGGCGGGAGATCACTGACAGTTGGCGATTGATGTTGCCGTGAAGAAGGGCCCAAAGGGCCCCTTCTTCAGAGTTTCACCAGGCAGAAAGTGATGGCGCCACCACAGCGGCAGAATTCCAGGGGAATTAGCCTCACTTCAGAGAGTGTGTATGTCTTGCCGATAGTCATGTAGGTCAGCGCTCTTGACGCCAGTCTCCTCGTCAGCAATCTTGCACTACTGATGAAGTTCAACAAGACAAATTGTATTCATGAATCGAATTCGTGGCTTTCACGCACATGTTTATTTCGGCGCCGAGACGTTTGAGCAAGCCCGCATTTTGTGTGAGCACGCCAGCAAGCTATTTACGTTGAAAATGGGGCGCCTGCAGACGGAGCCGGTTGGACCACACCCCGACTAGAGTTGTCAGCTGGCTTTTCGCCCCGCTGTCTTTGGAGAATTGGTTCCCTGGCTGGCGCTTAACCGAGGTGAGTTGCTCATCTTCATCCACCCCATCACCCGTAACGAATTGGCTGACCATCGCGATGCCATCTGGCAGCAGCTAATAGCGGTCGTTCAGTGGAATGTAGATTTATCATATGAGCACGTTTGCGCCCTCAACCTCGCTCCCATAGCTTCAAATTAAAAGAAACAAGCTCCTCCAGTCGCTTGCCAACAAAACTCTCTTCATGTCCCGCATGCACGGTCTTTACGGCGAGCTCGCGCAGCCGACGCAAGGAATGAATATAGTGCGCACGATCCCCACCAGGGATGTCGTCGAGGAGTTCGCCGTCGTAGATCACATCGCCTGAAAACAGAATACCAGTGCGCTTCTCGAACAGCGCGATACTGCCGGGCGAATGACCGGGCAGATGCAAGATTTCAAAATGACGATCTCCTAGGTCGAGTACATCACCATCAGCCAGCAAGTGCGTCGGCGTGGCCGGTTGCAGGCGCCAGGCGAGCGGGTCGAAACCTTCGTAGGGCAAGGCATCGATTAACAGTCGCGAGCTTTCCAGATCGGGAATATAACGAGCCAACCAATGCTCGCTTGGCAGACTAAGGCGGTCCTTCTCGCTCGGGTTGGCCAAGAGCGCAGCCTCGGCTGCATGACAGAGCCTGCAGTCGAACTCGTGCAGGCCTCCCGTGTGATCAAGGTGGCTGTGGGTGGCGACGGCGGCCAACGGCTTTTCAAATAAATCCACCGCCGCTTCACGCAGGCTTGCGATACCCATCCCGGTATCTATCAATAGATCACGCGTGCGGCCGCGCACGTGCCAGATATTGCAGCGCAGCATGGGGTGCACATGGGGTTCCCAGAGCAGCGTAATGCCATCAGATAATGTTCTGCGTTCAAACCAGCGCTGAGCAATCTTGATAGCCACGGTTAGTCCTTACTGACTTGGCTACGAAAGTTGGTCCATTCCCGAGTTCGATTGCGTAGGGTTTTTACGCTCATCGGCTCTTCACCGAACAGGGTCTGGCGCACCTCGTTCGACGGGAACAGGGTGACATTGTCACGCCACGCCTGGTTGATATGTGTCATGGAGGCCGGGTTGGCATTGGCGTAGTGAATCGCATTGGTCAGTTCCCCCATGGCGGTGGAACTCGTGAGGAATTCGATCAACGCTTTGGCTTCCTGGGGGTGGGGCGCGTCGGCCGGGATGGCCAACGTATCGATCCAGGCCAGCGTGCCTTCACGCGGAATACTGTACTCCACGCGATGGGCCTTGCCGGCCTCGATAGCCTGGGCGTTGGCGGTCACGGCGTCGCCGTTGTAAGTCATCGCCAGGCAAAGGTCGCCGTTCGCCAGGTCGCTGCTCTGTTTGCCAAAAGCGATATAGCGCAAGTTGGGGCGTAATTGGTTCAGCAAGTGGCCGGCTTTTGCAAGGTCTTCGCTGCTGTCGCCGTAGGGGTTCTTGCCCAAGTAGTGCAAGGCGATGCTAAGCACTTCCTGCGGTGAGTCGATAATCGCAATGCCGCAATCTTTGAGCTTGTCGGCATACTCGGGCTTGAACAGCAAATCGAAGCTATTTAACGGAGCGTTGGGAATGCGCTTTTCAATGGCGCCGCGGTTAAAGGCCAAACCGGTCGTGCCCCAGGCGTAAGGCACGGCATAGCGGTTGCCGGGATCAACCACAGCAAGTTGACCTAGCAGCTGCAGGTCGTATTCGGCGGCTTGGGGGTAGCCCTGCATGTTCGACGGCTGCAACGCTTTGGCATGAATCAGGCGGTCGAGCATGGCCACGCCAGGAACGACCACGTCGTAGCCACTGCGGCCGGTGAGCAGTTTGGCCTCTAGCATATCCGTACTGTCGAAGGTGTCGTAGTTGACACGGATACCGGTCTGCTGCTCGAAGCGCGCCAGGGTTTGCGGGGCGATGTAATCCGCCCAGCCGTACAAATTGACGGTGCGCTGAATCGGTGTTTCGGCAGCGCCGACCGTTCCGGGAAAAAACCCAGCGTTCATGAACATAAAAAGAAGTGTGCAAATAGGTGTGCAGCGTGAGTGAGTCATGGGCGAGCGACCTATGCGTAAGAGTGCTCCGATTTTTCGCTGGACATGCAGGAGATGCAAACTATATAAATTTCCGCCTCATCATATAGCAGGGCTAAACAGTTCTATGATTTTTCCTCCTCTCAATAGTTTGCGTATGTTTGAAGTCGTGGCACGCCTCGGTCATTTGGGGGCGGCGGCGGCGGAGCTGCATGTAACGCCAGGGGCTGTTAGCCAACAGATTCGCGCATTGCAGAACAACCTGGGGGTCGAATTGTTCCAAAAGCAGGGGCGCCACTTGGTACTCACGCCTGCAGGCCTGGTACTGCAGCGCGCGGTGGCCCGAGGCATGGACGAAATTGGCCAAGGTGTGCGCCAGGTACTTACCGAGGTGCAGGCGGCTGCGCCTTTAACCGTGGTGACAATCTGCACTGAGCCAGTATTGGGTACGACTTGGCTACTACCCAAACTGTTTGCCTTCCGCTCGCAACATCCCAAGATCCGCCTGCGGGTAATTACCGCAACTGCGACTTCGGAAGTTGACTGGAAAAAAGCTGATGTCGCCTTGCTGTATGCCAGCCCATCCTGGGAAGGCCTTTGGTGGCGTCCGTTGCGCAGTTTGAATATGTTCCCGGTGTGTTGCCCACAATTGCTGCCGCATGTTCGCCAGCCGACCGACCTCACTAACCAGCGCTTGCTGCATGAAGACGACGGTATGCTCTGGCGGCGCTGGCTGGTGGCGGCGCGCGTGCCTTATCCGGGAGACCCCGATGTATTCATCCAGAGCTTTCCGATGGCCTTGCAGGCTGCGCGCGACGGCTACGGCGTAGCGTTGAGCGACGAATTCAACTCCCATCGCGACCTCGCCGATGGCCGCCTGGTTCGACCATTTAACCTGCAAGTGCCAGCCGGGCTTGGTTACTACTGCCTGAGTCTGGAAGAGCGACGCGAGTTGCCAGAAGTGGTCCAGTTAATTGATTGGCTGACGAACGAAGCGGGACGCGATATAGGGTCGTAGGACAGAAAGGGCAGATTTTCAGCTCAACCCGGACTGTCCGCTTTTGGCCCAGAGTGTGAAAAAAGCGCTTATGCACTGTCCGCACGTAGCGCCGACGGCCGTTAGCTAAGTAATTGCTCGCAACAAGTCCTACTGGTCATCACTAGGGCTGGGAGCCCGCGTCGCTTCTAACGTGCTAGTCCAACTGCAATCGCATCACAGGGCCCCACGCGAGTGGTTCTTTTGCCGCGCCCGGCCTTTCAGATCGAGAGCACTCTGGCGGGATGTCTTCTAGTTTGCGGTGATCAAAGGCTTGAGTTCACGCTTCCGCTAGCTTGGAGCGCTCGACCGATATTCTTCGCTGCGACCATTGTCAATGCCAGCGCTCGGCGTTCTAGTTCCTCGATCGAGCATCGCACTGCTGGCGCTGCGATACTGATGGCCCCGACAGGATAGCCGTCGATATCTAACACCGGAACGGCCAGAATTCTAAGCCCTTCGGCAAACAGCGAATCTGTAATCAAGTACCCGTCCTTTCGAATTTGCTCCAGTACCTTGGAAAGCGGCTTGGCGAGCGTCTTGCCGATGAATGGCGTAGTAGAAGAAAGTGCCTCAATGCGTGCGACTTCTTGCTCGGACAGGAACGCCAGGATCGATTGGCCAATCGCTGTCTGACAGGCTGGAACGGTGGTGCCGATACGAATATCCACACCCAACCTAGTAATACCGGCTCTTACACGCTCCAGATAGAGCACGTCTGCGCCCTGCAGAACAGCGAAACTGGCGGCTTCACTAGTTTCGCTAACGAGGCCCCTCAAGACAGGACGAACCAGGCTACGCAGGTCTGTGTGTGCGATTGCATGAAAGCCCAGATTAAGGATCTTAAGCGTTAAGGAAAATCGCTTGCTTTCAGGTATTCGAGACACATATCCGAGGTCTACCAGCGTATTCAGCATACGGTAGGTGGTGCCTGGATCCAGATCCGCCTTGTCAGCGATCTGGCTCAAGGTAAGCTCATCGCTTTCCGCAGTGAAGGCCTCTAGGACGCGGAATCCCTTAGCCAGTGACTGAACAGTGCTGCGTTGATTTTTATCTTCGCCAGCGGCGTCCGTGGCTTGGTTTTTTTCCGGGATACGTGCAGCCATGCTCGATTTCTACCTGATGTGGTCATGCTTTTCGGAATGCGAAAAAATATCAAACGGAGAATATCATTCGACGGAGCTTTGTCCCACCACGGGTTCAGGTCGCCTGAGGCATAAAAAGAAAAAATAGCGATGAACCAAAAAAAGGTTGGGCTCTGAAGAAGACTGGTGGTAGTGTATTTGAAAATAAGAAAAAAATTTCGCAATCCGAAAAATAGAAAAAGGTGCGAATAAATATGAACCACACTGCTCAGCAATATGCCTGCTTCGCCGATGCCGCCGTCCGCGATCAAGGCACTCGCTTTAAAGCCCGTCTCTCAGTGACCCGCTCATGGAGCTCACGTGTTGCGCCTAACTCGTATCCTCGGTCCGCTCTAGTTTGCGACCAATTCCACAGCCCGACCTCCTTTCATGAAACCATGTACTTCGACCATGCATGCTCGTTTTTTTTAACACCGAACGAGAATCACGCTTTCGATCCATCAGTTGGGCAACTTCCCGACCATTTCCACAGCCGTCGTGGGCGCGTCCATCAAGTAGGCGTTGCGAGAAACTGATGATTTAATAATGAAATTGAGCTAGCGCTGGTTAGTTCAAACCGGCTATGCCATTGCGCTGTGTTTCTCACTGCGAGCTTCGTTCGCCTCGAATAACGCAAACAATAATAAAAGGAAGTGCCATGTTGATGCAGCAAGTTGAAACTGAGCCCTTGCCAGAGAAAGTGAATAGTCAGGCGAATATTAGTGCTCGCCTAGAACGACTCCCTATTACACGGCAAGTGTTTTGGGCCAGGAATATTATTGGCGCCGCAACGTTCTTCGATGGCTACACGGTGATCGCCATTGCCTACGCGATGCCGGTTCTGGCCAAGGAGTGGAGCCTTAGCGGCACCCAGATCGGCATGATCCTCTCTGCCGGTTATTTGGGGCAGCTGTTTGGTGCCTTGCTCTTTGGATGGCTGGCCGAAAGAATCGGACGCATGAAGGTCCTGACGTTCACCATCTTGCTCTTTGTGTCGATGGACGTGGCCTGCCTGTTTGCGTCCAGTGCCGCGATGATGATCGCTTTCAGATTCATACAGGGTATCGGCACGGGAGGGGAAGTCCCGGTGGCGAGCGCCTATATCAACGAGTTGATTGGGTCCAAGAAGCGAGGCAAATTCTTTCTTCTTTACGAAGTCATGTTTTTGCTGGGCCTAGTAGGAGCCGGGATTATTGGCTACTTCCTCGTACCGATATACGGCTGGAAAGCGATGTTCGCGGTAGGGCTGGTCCCCGCCATGCTGCTAATTCCGCTTCGCTTCTTCCTGTTCGAGTCGCCGCGCTGGCTCGCGTCCAAGGGACGTCTGGACGAGGCTGACCGGATTGTCACCCGTCTGGAAAACAGCGCGATTAAAGCCGGCAAGACGCTGCAACCTGCAGTCGAAGTGCCGCAGATGCATGGGATCAATAACAAAGGCGGCTGGAGAGAACTTTTCAAAGGTATTTATTTCAAACGCTCACTCGTTATCTGGGCCATGTGGTTCGGCTCCTATATGGTCGCCAATGGGCTTATTACCTGGTTGCCAACGCTCTACCGTCAACATTTCCATCTGTCCCTTGAAACCAGCCTAGCCTATGGCTTCATAACCTCAGCTGCCGGTGTGGTCGCCGCTGTGATATGTGCGCTGCTGATTGATAAAGTCGGTCGACGTCGCTGGTATATAGGTGCCTTGTTCCTTGCCGCCATACCGCTGGCAATATTGGCAACGACAGGTGCCACTGCGCCAATCAAAATTCTGGTGCTGGCAGGATTGGGATATGCGTTGGTCCAGACAGTGACTTTCTCGCTCTACCTATATTCGGCGGAACTTTACCCTACTCGTCTAAGAGCCTTGGGCACGGGCGTAGGCAGTGCCTGGCTAAGATTGGGTTCGGCATTGGGTCCGATCATTGTAGGGTTCACTGTGACTGGCGTTGGTGTTCAATATGTGTTCGGTATCTTTGCGGTCGTCTTATTAATGACAGCCGTCGTCACTGCTTTTTTCGCCATTGAAACCAAAGGCCGAATTCTGGAGGAACTTTCACCATAAGTTTCAACTTTCAGGAAATTAAGACTGCAGTACCTGACTCAGTAGTAATCCAGAACACATCAGTGTGTTTTGCGCCCGCGCATGCGTTATTTGCGAAATTCTAACTAAACCAGAGGTAATGAAATGAGCATTAAAAACACCATCGACCTTAAAGGCCTCGTTCCTGCTCCTGTCACGCCGTTCACTCGTGAAGGTGAGGTTGATTACGCAGCTATCCAGAAACTGGGAGCTTGGCTTGGCAGCTTTGAAGGCGTCAAAGGACTGGTTGTTCTGGGCCACGCCGGTGAGGGAACCTTCCTGACACAGGAAGAACAAGGTCGTGTCATCCAGGCTTTCAAGGAGTCGGTAGGCGGTCGTTTGCCAATTATCGCTGGCATCACTGCCGAAGGCACTCAGGTAGCCGCTGAGGAGGCCAAACGCGCCGTGGCCAACGGTGCTGCTGCCGGCCTGGTTTATCCCTCCCATGGCTGGCTGCGTTTCGGTTATCAGAAAGGTGCCGCTCAGGACCGCTATAAAGCGATCTATGAAGAAAGCGGAATGCCTCTTATCCTGTTTCAGTACCCAGACGTGACCAAGGCGACTTACGATCTGGAAACTCAACTGGAAATTGCCCAGCAGCCTGGCGTGTTTGCCATGAAGAACGGTGTTCGTAACATGCGTCGTTGGGACACCGAGATCCCGGTTATCCGCCGTGAAGTTCCCGAGCTGCAAATCCTGACCTGCCATGACGAATACCTGCTGCACACCATGTTTGACGTGGACGGCGCGCTGGTTGGCTACGGCAGCCTGACTCCAGAGCCGCTTATCGAGCTGATCGCTGCCGGTAAGCGTCGCGACTACCCGGCCGCGCGTGCCATTCACGACAAGCTTCTGCCGGTCACTCGTAACGTCTACCACCGTGGTTCCCACATGGAAGGCACAGTAGCCCTAAAACATGGTCTGGTTGCACGTGGCATCCTCGACCATGCCACCGTGCGTTCCCCGCTGCTGCCACTGGCCGAAGGAGCCGACAAGGAAATCGCTGACGCGCTTCGCAGCGCTGGCCTGATCTAATTCTGAGCCAAGTCGGTGCCGTCTAAGAGGCCGGCTTTCAGGTGAAGTACATGCCAAGGGCCTGTTCATCAGGTCCTTGGCAACAGTCGATTCGGATATTTCTCCACCTACGATTGACGATCCGTTTTCCTGGAAGAGCGGCATTGCGCCCTCTCAACTAGTGAAAACAGGCCGACATTGCCCTTCAATAAAAACAACAGGGGACAGGGCTTGAACATTCAGATTAATCGCGTAACTTGGGTGCTCTTCATTCCAGCTTTGGTTTTACCTTTCAACGCATTGGCTGAGGGTTTCGTGGATGACACTACCGCTACTCTGAGCTTCAGGAATTTCCTCTTTGACCGAAATTTCACTGCACCTGATGTCGCGCAAAGCCAGGCTCGTGAGTGGACGCAAGGTTTCATCTTCGACCTAAAATCCGGCTTTACCGAGGCTAGTGTAGGGTTGGGCGTTGACGTGCTTGGGAAGCACGCAGTGAAGCTCGATGGCGGCGCGGGAAGGTATGGCGCGCTACTGTTGCCAAAGGATGCCGACGGTGATCCTGCGGGCAGTTTCGGTAGACTTGGCGTTGCGATCAAGGCGAAGTTCTCGAATACTGAATTCAAGGTCGGCGAATGGATGCCCAACTTTCCTATTGTCACGGCGGATGACTTTCGCGCATTGCCGCAAACATTTCGCGGTGCCCAGATTGCTTCACAAGAGATTGAAAACTGGTCCTTCTATGCTGGCGAGTTGAGCAAAACTAGCTTGCGAAACGACTCTTCCATGGAAGATCTTTCGTATGGATCGGCTCGATCACATTCTTTCGAGTTTCTCGGCGCGGACTATCGCTCCACTTCCAAAAACATAATCGTCCGGCTTTGGTCTGGCGAGTTGAAAGACATCTACGAACAGCATTACCTCGGACTAAACCAGAAGTGGTCACTGGCTGAAAGGATATCGGTTAACGCAAACCTTGGTTATTTCTGGGGCAAAGACTCAGGAAGTGCTAAGGCGGGCCAAATGGATAACCGCACCGCTTCAGCGCTGTTGAGCCTCAACATCGCTGAGCATGCGATCAGCCTAGGGTTGCAAAATGTCTCGGGGGATACCGGCTGGATGCGCATCGGCGGGACCGGCGGCATCTATCTGGCCAACAACACCTTCAACCATGCATTCGACAACCCCCGAGAACGCTCTTGGCAGGTTCGCTATGATCTCAATTTTGTAGGCTACGGCGTTCCCGGTTTGAGTTTCATGACGCGTTACGTTCATGGTGACAACGTGGAGCTGAAAAATGTCAATGATGGTTCAGAGTGGGTACGGGAATCGGAGTTGGGCTATGTAGTTCAGAGCGGAACACTCAAGTCTTTATCTGTTCGTTGGCGAAATTCCAGCGTCAGGCGAAATTTCAACGCCAGTGATTACGATGAGAATCGTCTGATCGTTAGTTACCCGCTAGACATGTTCTGAGGGTTAAGTGCCCCGCATGGAGTTGCAGTAGGTTATCTGGTAATAGGCGTGCAGAACAAAATATCGGCTAATGCTAAGCGTTGTCATATCCTAGCGGGCCAACTAGCCATGTAGCATGGAGGGGTACGAGCAGGCTGGTGAAATCCAGCCGTTCGTGTCGCGGAACTTTCAACAAAAGACTCCACCTTCGTCATGCGCAAGAAATGCACCACCACGTACAGGAGCCGAGTCCATACGTAGACACCATTCCAGCCCAGTGATTCGTAAGCGTACGGGGAATACGCCTTGCGTAGATCAGCCAGGCATTCACTGATGCGGCAGTAGATGCCCGACCTCACTAGCTTTCTGTGTCGGCAATCGCGTCAGTACCTCCTTGAGATACGCGTACGGATCATGCCCGTTCATGCGTGCCGACTGGCTCAAACTCATGATCGCTGCCGCTCGTTTGCCACTGCGCAGAGACCCGGCGAACAACCAATTGGAGCGCCCAAGCGCCCATGGCCTGATCGTGTTCCCCACCGGGTTGTTGTCGATGGGTACGGCACCATCATCCAGGTAGCGCGTCAGCGCTACCCAGCCTTTTAGGCTGTAATCCAGGGTCTTGGCCGTAGCAGTCCCCTCGAGCACAAGTTCGCGCTGAGCCAGTATCCACTCATGCAGTTTTTCAGCGATGGACACGCCGTTTCCTAGCGTAATCGCCAACGGCCTTCGTCGCTCATTTCCTTAGCGTGTGGCTCAACTTCGTATAGCCCGCCAATCGAGTGAAGTGCTTGCTCCGCCAACGGGCTTTTATTGGCTACATGCAGGTCGAAAAACTTGCGGGGCGCATGTGCCATGCAGCCGATTTCGGTGTGCCCTGCTCGTAGCCGGCGAAGTCGTCACAGACCAGCCTGCCGTTCCAGATGCCCAGGAAGTTGCGTGCGTGTTCACCGGCACGGCTGGGGCTGAAGTCGTAAACCACGGCCTTGAGTGCCGAGAACGGTGTAGTGCTGTAGGCCCAGACATAGGCTCGGTGGGTTTTCTTCTCGCCGGGCGCCAGCATTTGTACCGGCGTTTCATCGGCGTGAACCACGCGCTGGGCCAGCACCACTTCGCGCAGCGCATCAACTAGGGGCTGAAGCTGCACGCCGATTTGGCCCACCCATTGCGCCAGGGTCGAACGTGGGATAGCCAGGCCTGCACGGCCGAAGATTTTTTCCTGTCGATACAGCGGCAGGTGGTCGGCGAACTTCCACCATCACATGCGCCAGCAGGCCGGCAGTGGGGATGCCCTTGTCGATCACCTGCGCCGGCACGGGGGCCTGGATCAGTGTTTCGCACTGCCGGCAGGCCCATTTCCAACGAACATGCTGTTCGACGGTGAACACGCCGGGCGTGTAGTCCAGCTTCTCGCTGACGTCTTCACCGATGCGCTGAAGCTGGTTGCCGCGAGCGCACTGAGTGTTATCCGGCTCGTGATGGATCACAGGGCGCGGGAACTGCGGCGGCAGCGGCGCGCGCTTGGGTTGCTGACGTGTTTCTGCCTGCGCGGGGCCGGATGAAGTGCTTTAATTCAGTTCGAGGTCGGTATCGAGTAGGTCATCCAGCAAGCGGCCTTGCGCCGGACTGATCCGCTCGCTGCGTTTGGCGAACTTGTGCAGAATGGCAATCTCGTGAGTGAGCTGCTCGATGATCGTCTCGTCACGATAGGTTTTTCGGCCCATGGTGTCGACCTTCGACAGCAACTGCGCAGAGAGGGCGCGCAGTTGTTCGGGTGTCATTTTGTCGAGATTGGGCGAGGAAGTCATGCCGTGGATTTTACCAAAGCGATCCACCTGCCACAGCTGAAAAGCAAGGCTAAATCACTGTGATTGCGCCGTTAGCGCCAACTCGCTGCCATGGCAAACCGAGCACCAGCGCTTGAAGTTGTTAGCGTCGAGCCCGACTTCCAAGCCGCATGAGTGCCAGGCCAACGAGCTGGCTATGTGAACCGGCGACAGTTCCTAACGAAATTGAAACCATGTGGTTTTGAGTTGAGTGTACTTATCAAATGAATGCAGCGACAAATCACGACCGAATCCGGACTGCTTGCCGCCGCCGAATGGAATCGAGACATCCAACGCGTCAATAGTATTAACCGAAACGGTGCCCGCATTCAAAGCTCGGGCTACACGATGAGCGCGATTTAAATCGTCGCTCCATACTGACGCGGCTAATCCATAGATACTGTCATTAGCCTGCTGTACGGCTTCTTCCTCCGTGTCAAAGATACTGACCGCCAGGACCGGGCCAAAGATTTCGTCTCGACAAATGCTCATGTCATGAGTTACATCGCCAAATATGGTCGGCTGAATGAAGTTCGAGGAGCCATTGATCACCAAATCCTCCCCTCCGCACAAAAGAGAGGCCCCATCAGCACGTGCCTGACCGATCGCATTCATGATATGGGCTTTTTGCTCACTATCTACAATAGCGCCTGCTGCACTGCCTGGGTCCAGAGGATCGCCTGGCATCCACGCACGTGACTTACTGATAAGACGCTCGACAAATTCGTCATGGATGGCTCGTTGCACGTAAAGGCGCGAGTTGGCAGAACACACTTCGCCCTGGTTAAAGAAAATCCCGAAGGCGGCCTTTTCCGCGGCCAGGTCCAGGTTCTGGCAATCCTGGAACACGAGGTTTGGACTCTTACCACCACACTCAAGCCAGATCTGTTTGAGATTGGATTGCGCGGCGTACTGCATGAAGTACTTGCCAACTTGAGTGGAACCGGTAAAGACTAGGCAGTCTACGTCAGGATGCAGCCCCAGCGCCTTACCCGCGCTCTCTCCCAAGCCCGGTACCACATTCAGTACGCCTTCCGGAATGCCAGCCTCCAGGGCCAACTGTGCCAAGCGCAGAGCCGAGAATGGTGATTGCTCAGCGGGCTTAAGCACCACGCTATTACCGGCCGCTAATGCAGGTGCCAGTTTCCACGCGGCCATATCCAGCGGGAAGTTCCAAGGCACCACCGCCGCAATAACCCCCAACGCTTCGCGGGTGATGGTGGCCAGTGCGTTGTGGCCAGTCGGCGCCACTTGATCGTAAATCTTGTCAAGTGCCTCGCCATACCAGGCAAAAACATGAGCAGCGCCGGGCACATCAACGTTATAGGCATCCATCACCGGCTTGCCCATGTTCAGCGAGTCGAGCAACGCCAGCTCTGCGCGATGGGTCATCAGCAACTCGGAGAGTCTGATCAGGACTTTTTTGCGCTCCCTTGCTGCCATACGCCGCCACGGGCCTGTGTTGAAAGCACGGCGTGCGGAACGTACCGCCAGATTGACCTCTGCTTCGCCGCACGCGGCTACACGCGCCAGCAATTGATTCGTTGCGGGGTTGATGGCGTCGAAGGTCGCCTCGGAAAGCGCGTTCACTTGCCGGCCGTCGATCACGGCGGTGTCGATAAAGGTCTGCCGGGCAGCCCGCTGCTGCCAATGATCAAGGTCGAACATTTTATACTCCTGGATGGATGACATTTTTCTTATTCCGCCATTTGCAAGTCAGGCATCTTTAATCGAAAGCCACGCGTAACACCGAACAAACACACTAGCCCCAAGCCCATCCAGCACAGGCCAATGGTGAATGACATTCCGGACAGGCTGGTCCAAAGCCAAATAGTGCTGAGAAACCCTAACCCTGGTAAAGCTGCGTAAAGCAGGACGTTGCGGGTGCCGCGCAATTCCTTGTCAATAAGATAATGCTTGATCACAGCTAAGTTTACCGCCGAGAAGGCGAAAAGCGCGCCAAAGCTGATCATGTTGGCAACGGCATCCAGAGTGATGACAAGCGCAATCAACGAGAACAGGCTGACCACCATAATCGCAGTGGCTGGAACGCGTTTTTTTGTAACCAGCTTGCCGAACACACGCGGCAGTGCGCCATCACGCCCCATTGCAAACAGCACGCGAGAGACGCTGGCCTGAGAGACCATCGCCGAAGCGAAACAACCAGCAACATAGGTCGCGGTAAATGCTGTAACTAGCAGTTCACCGCCGACCCTGCGCATCACATCCACCGACGCGGAATCGGGATCGGTGAAGCTATTCCATTCCGGGAATACCATCTGGGCAAAATACGAGACCAGCAGAAACAGCACACCGCCGACCAACGACACGATCATGATTGCTTGCGGGATGGTACGGCGCGGATTGGGTGTCTCCTCGGCCATGGTCGACACTGCGTCAAAGCCCAAAAACGACAGGCAAAGTACCGCTGCCCCCGTCATGATCAGCGAAATATTGAAGCCTTCATGATGGAAAGGGTCGAACACTGAAACCGGTTCGCCTTGCCCACTCAGTCTGTGGAGCGATAACCCCACGAAAACAATGATAAATACCAATTGTGCAACTACGAGTATCCAGTTGACACGCGTTATGGATTCAATGCCGACAAGGTTCAGCATGGTTACCAAAGTAATCGAACCGAGCACCCACACGGACGTAGGCACTGCGGGAAAATATTCAGACATATAGATGCCTATCAGCAAATAACTGAGTAGCGGCAGAAAAATGTAATCCAGCAACAAAGTCCATCCAGCGATAAATCCGAAATACGCCCCAAAAGCCTTGCGTGTATAAGTGTAGACAGAGCCTGAATAAGGATGCGCCTGGACCATGCGCCCGTAGCTGTAGGCAGTCAGCAGCATCGCTGCTAGAGTCAACAGGTAGGCTGTCGGCAAATGCCCCTTGGTCATCTGTGTCACTAGGCCGTAGGTGGTAAATACCGCCAGGGGAACCATGTACGCCAGGCCAAAGAGAACCAAACCAACAAGTTCCAAGGGTTGGCGAAAACGGCGCGACGAGGGAAGTTTTGCAGAGCTGTGATGGGTAGGCGTGTCGTCTGCGTTTGTTATTGTATTCATTGCTGACTCCTGGTAATTGGAATGCAGGGCGGAACCACAGTGCCGATGAGATCGATACCGCTATCTGTTTAAGAGAACTGTCCTGTGCTCGCAACGCAACGTATGGATGTCGTTCACCCCCCAAACGTACGGTGGTGAACAAATCACATCACAGCTTTCCAGCAATCCGCGCAGTTCGGTCTACTGCAACGCGGGTCTTTTCCACCAGTTCGTCGAGTTCAACACGCGTGGCAACCAGCGCCGGCGCCATAATCATACGGCCTAGCGTCGAGCGTATGATTACGCCCTCTTCAAATCCGAAGGTGCGGCACTGCCAGGCCAGATCGTTTTCATTGTCGAAGCGTTTGCGCGTGCTTTTGTCCTCGGCAAACTGCAAGGCAGCCAGAAGGCCTGTGCCTTGGATCTCGCCGATCAGCGGGTGGTTGCCAAATACTTCGCGCAGAATTTGCTGCAGATAGGGTCCTGTATCGTCCTTCACCTGGCATACCACACCCTCGTCACGCAGTGCCTTGAGGTTGCCCAGTGCCACCGCCGCAGCCACCGGGTGCCCAGAATAGGTCAAACCATGGGCAAACACACCGCCGTGCTCCACCAGCGCATCAGCCATACGCTTGCTCAGAACCAGACCGCCCATAGGGATGTAACCAGAGGTCAACCCCTTAGCGATAGATAGAGTGTCGGGTTCGAAACCGAAGTACTCGTGGGCGAACCACTCGCCGGTACGGCCGAAGCCGCCGATCACTTCATCGGCGCACAGCAGCACATCGTATTGGCGGCAGATGCGTTGGATCTCGGGCCAGTAGCTTTCAGGTGGGAAAATCATGCCACCGGCGCCCTGGAACGGCTCTGCGATAAAGCCTGCGACGTTTTCGGCGCCAAGCTCTAGAATTTTATCTTCTAACTGGAGCGCGCAACGGCGACCAAACTCGGCGGGACTTAACTCCCCGCCATGGGCGTACCAATATGGCTCATCAATATGCGCTACGTCGGGAATAAGCCCCCCCATCTCGTGCATGAACTTCATACCCCCCAGCGCGGATGCCGCAAGGGTTGAGCCGTGATAACCATTCCAGCGGCCGATCATAATCTTTTTCTGCGGCTGGCCGACCACCTGCCAGTAACGGCGCACGGTACGGATTAATACCTCATTCGCTTCAGAGCCGGAGTTGGTATAGATTACATGGCTGTAGTGGCCGGGCAATAGACTGAACAGCAGCTCGGACAGTTCGATCACAGCAGGGTGGGTAGTGTGGAAAAACATATTGTAGTACGCCAACTGGTCCATCTGCGCTGCTGCCGCAGCGGTCAGGTCCCTGCGCCCGTACCCCAACTGGGTGCACCATAGTCCTGACATGCCGTCCAGGTAGCGCTTGCCCTCACTGTCCCAGAGGTAAAGGCCCTCCCCCCGCACCATCACGCGGGCGCCTTCAGCATTAAGGGCTTTTTGATCCAAGAACGCGTGGATATGGTGGGCCGCGTCGGACTTCTGGTAATCCTCGGTCTTGCGTTTCAAGTTAAGGGGTAGGTTCATTTCATTTATCTCTTGTTAGTTGTGACGCAAGGTGACAAACCCCTCAACGGAGTTTGCTCATGTAGCTTTCAAGGGGATCTTTGCCCAACACGCCCTGAGCTTCGGCCAGCGAGTCGATAAATAGGGCAAACAATTCAGACTGCGCACCGATATCGAGCTTGGTGTAAATGTGTTTGCGGTGGGACTTAATGGTGTCTTCAGACACCTCCAGCCGCTCGGCCAAGGAGCGCGTGGAATGACCGCGCAGGATCAACTGGGCGATCCGGCACTCGCGCTCGGTAAGCATCGATGAGCCGAAGTTATTGAGCGCCGAATGGATGCGCTGTTCCAGCGCGTTTTCAAACCGCGCTCCCTGAGCATCCAGGCCAACGAAATGCTTGCCCAGCAATGCCAGCACCCAGGGTGCGATGAGCTTGAATTGCTGGATCGTCGCCGCGTCGAGTTTTTGGGTGAACGCCAGCGAGACCGCTAGGCTCGAGCCGTTGCTCGATTGCAGGATATAATTGAGCTCATCCTCTAAGTGTGAGTGGCGGTAAAACGACTGGAAATACTCGCTGAGCTCGAAATGATCGGGGGCGACGTCGGCCAGGTCGTAACAGCCCGAGCCGACCCCTTCCACGCACGCACCATAAAAAGGATCAAGCAGATAAAATCCGGACAGGTACTGGCGGACATTGCCTTGGGGCAACCAAGGCCCATCCAGCTCGAATAATGCACTAGGTATGCCACCGTGTGGGTACAGGTACAGTGTGGTCGCCTGGATTGGCCATATGCAGCCCAGTGCTTCGAACAACGAGGCAGCAAATCCTACCTGGCCGATATTCTCGGTCACGCAGGCCATCTGCTTGAACCATTGGGAAGATAAAAGCCGATCATTGTCCATGCCCAAGACTCGCTCAAATAACTTCCAGAATGGTCCCACAGCCGTGCAGTGACCGAAATCACCCGATAGGGTGAGCCTGCATCCGATATTTATGCTCACTTCACAGCTTAATAATATTTTATTTATAGCCCCCCTCCCCCTAGCCTTGAAGTTATGCGAACGCTGAATCCAACTGCATGATGCAAGGACAGAGACATGACTCAAGCAATAACAAAAACAGACACCCTGGTGGTGGGCGCCGGCCAAGCGGGCGTGGCCATGAGTGAGCATTTGAGCAAGCAAGGCGTGCCGCACCTGGTGCTGGAGCGTAGCCGAATCGCGGAGCGCTGGCGCACCGGGCGCTGGGATTCGCTGGTGGCCAACGGACCGGCCTGGCATGACCGGTTTCCCGGCCTGGCATTCGACACCGTCGCCCCGGATGACTTTGCGCCCAAAGAACAGGTGGCCGATTACTTTGAAGCCTATGCCCGCAAATTCAATGCGCCGATCCGTACCGGTGTCGAGGTACTGTCGGTTGTACGCAATGTCGGCCGCCAAGGCTTCACCGTGCACACCAGTGAAGGCCTGATTGAGGCCAACCGCGTTGTGGCGGCGACCGGGCCATTCCAGAAGCCGGTGATCCCGGCCATTGCGCCCACCGACACAGCGCTGCACCAGATCCACTCCGCCGACTATCGCAACCCTGCGCAACTGCCGGCTGGCGCCGTGCTGGTGGTGGGTGCGGGCTCGTCCGGTGTACAGATCGCCGATGAGTTGCAACGCTCCGGCCGCCAGGTGTACCTGTCGGTCGGTGCCCACGACCGCCCGCCACGCGCCTACCGCAACCGCGACTTCTGCTGGTGGCTCGGCGTGCTGGGCGAGTGGGACCAGGCGGCGATGAAGCCAGGCCGTGAGCACGTGACCATCGCGGTCAGCGGCGCCCACGGCGGCAAGACCATTGATTTTCGCGAGCTGGCCCAGCAAGGCATGGTCCTGGTCGGCCTGACGCAAGCGTTCAACGGCAGCGTCGCCTCGTTCCAGCCGAACCTGGTGGAAAACCTGGCGCGCGGCGATGAAAACTACCTGGCCCTGCTGGATGCGGCGGATGCCTACATCGAGCGCAACGGCCTGGACTTGCCGCCGGAGCCCGAAGCGCGCCGTGTGATCCCGGATGCGCAGTGCATCCAGCAGCCGATCCTGGAACTGGATCTGGCCGAGGCCGGTGTCACCACGATCATCTGGGCCACCGGTTTTGCGGTGGACTACAGCTGGTTGAACGTCGCGGCCTTCGACGCCGCCGGCAAGCCGCAGCACCAGCGCGGCGTGTCCAGCGAAGCGGGGATCTACTTTCTCGGCTTGCCGTGGCAGTCACGTCGCGGCTCGTCGTTTATCTGGGGGGTCTGGCACGACGCCAAGTACGTGGCCGACCACATCGCCATCCAACGGCAATACCTTGAATACCGCGAACCCGCCCCGCTGGCTCACCCCTCCCCTGTCAGCGCCTGATCCCTCTATTGCCGGAGTTTTTTTCGATGCCTACTCACACTCGCATCCGCATGTTCAACACCAAGGTAACCTACCCCAACCAGAGCCTGGACAACGACCTGTGCCAGGCCGTGCGCGCCGGCAATACCGTGTACGTACGCGGCCAGGTCGGCACCGATTTCGACGGTAACCTGGTCGGCCTTGGCGACCCGCGCGCCCAGGCCGAACAAGCCATGAAAAACGTCAAGCAACTGCTGGAAGAAGCCGGCAGCGACCTCAGCCATATCGTCAAGACCACCACTTACCTGATCGACCCGCGCTACCGCGAGCCGGTGTACCAGGAGGTCGGCAAATGGCTCAAGGGCGTGTTTCCGATTTCCACCGGGCTGGTGGTGTCGGCCCTGGGCCAGCCGCAGTGGTTGATGGAAATTGATGTGATCGCCGTTATTCCCGAGTAAGGAGTTGCACATGACCTTTTCAATCGTCGGCCGCTGCGCCGAAACCGGGCAACTGGGCATCGCCATCAGTTCCTCGAGCATTGCCGTGGGCGCCCGTTGCCCGTGGTTGCGGCCCGGTGTGGGTGCGGTGTCGACGCAGAACATCACGCTGCCGGCGCTGGGCCCGGATGTGCTGGATTTGCTGGAACAGGGCCTCGCGCCCGCCGACGCTATCGACAAGGCCCTGACCCGCAACGGCTACAGCCAGTACCGGCAACTGACGGCGATCGATCACTTGGGCCGCAGCGTGCATTTCAGTGGCAGCGAAACCCTCGGCACCCACAACGCGCTGTCGGGCGAACAGTGCGTGGCGGCGGGCAATATGCTTGCCGACCGCGCGGTGATCGAGGCGATGGTCGCGGCCTTCGAAAAAGGCGAAGGCCAATTGGCGGATCGCCTGCTGGCCGCCATGCACGCCGCCATTGCCGCCGGCGGCGAAGCCGGCCCGGTGCATTCCGCGGCGCTGGTGGTAGTGGGCGAACTGACGTGGCCGATCATCAACCTGCGCGTGGACTGGGCCGATGACCAGCCTATCCGTGAACTGCAAAAACTCTGGGACGCCTACCGCCCGCAAGTGCAGGACTACATCGACCGCGCGCTCGCCCCGGACCGCTCGCCCGGCTACGGCGTGGCCGGAGACGAGCGATGAGCAGCAGCCGCAAACTGCTGCGCACGCTGGTGGGGTTTGACACCACCAGCCGCGAATCCAACCTGCAATTGATCGAGTTTGTGCGCGATTATCTGGCGGAGTTCGGGGTGGCCAGCGAGTTGGTGTTCAACGCCGAACGCAGCAAGGCCAACCTGTTTGCCAGCGTGGGCCCGGTGCAGGTGCCGGGCATCGTGCTGTCAGGGCACACCGATGTGGTGCCGGTGGACGGGCAGCTGTGGACAGTGCCGCCGTTCGCACTGACCGAGCGCGACGGCAAGCTGTTTGGCCGCGGCACGGCGGACATGAAAGGCTATATCGCCTGCGTGTTGACGCTGGTGCCGGCGCTGGTTGAGGCCCCCTTGCGCATGCCGGTGCACATCGCCCTGTCTTACGACGAAGAGGTGGGCTGCCTGGGCGTGCGCTCGTTGCTCACGCTGCTGGAAGACCGCCCCGTGGAGCCGCTGCTGTGCATCATCGGCGAACCGACCGAACTCAAGCCGGTGCTCGGCCACAAAGGCAAGTTGGCGATGCGCTGTGATGTGCAGGGCGAGGCGTGCCATTCGGCGTATGCGCCGTATGGGGTGAATGCGATTGAACAGGCCGCAGAGTTGATTGGTGAGCTGGGACGGATCGGGCAGCGGTTGCGGCAGACTCAGGACGCACGCTTTGATCCGCCCTTCAGCACGGTGCAGACCGGCGTGATCAGCGGCGGCAAGGCACTGAATATCGTCCCCGCCGATTGCCGGTTTGATTTTGAGGTGCGCGCATTGCCGGCCCAGGACCCCGGCGCGGTGGCGGACGAACTGAAGGCCTACGCCGAGCAGCACGTGCTGCCGCGCATGCGGGCGGTGAGTGCGCAGAGCGCCATTCGTTTTACCGAGTTGTCGGCGTATCCCGGGTTGGTGACGGATGAGCGCAGCCAGGCAGCGGAGTTGATCGCAGCGTTTTGCGGCTCGCGGGCATTCGGCACGGTGGCGTTTGGCACTGAAGGCGGGTTGTTCGATGCGGTGGGCATTCCCACGGTGGTGTGCGGGCCGGGCAGCATGGATCAGGGGCATAAGCCGGATGAGTTTGTGGAACTGGAGCAGTTGGCGGGGTGTGATGCGATGCTGCGGCGGATGCTGGATTGGATTCGCGCCTGAACTGAACACTGAACCTGTGGGAGCCGGGCTTGCCCGCGATGGCCACAGGTATTTACACAATTTTCAAAGGCTGGCGAACTCCCCTGTTCACTGGGTTTCAGCGTCAAGCCAAAGTTGTGTAGATACCTATGCCGCGATTGCGGTGGGTCAGTTGCCAAAGAGGCTGACTGATACGCCGCCATCGCAGGCAAGCCAGCTCCCACAGAGGAACTTTATTGGCTGCGCGATTGCATTCCAGCCTCAGCCCAGCAGGCGGGCCAGTTCTTCGCGGTAATAACAGCGGCACAGACTAGCTCTAAATACAACTGACCTACGATCACAAAAAAGAATCCTATCCGTCACATTACTAATCATGGTTCCCTTGCCGACATACCCAACGGAGATTTTATGAATCATGGCCGCTGGCTACAAACTCGACGTCTAGCTGCCAACCTCAGTTTACGGAGGAGGATAATAAGTGCGATATGGAGGCATCACCCCTCAATAATCGAAGTTACTGAGTACAAAGCCGCTCTTGTGCAGCGATATCCGATTGGGCTGGTAAGTGAGGCTGAAGTCGACGCTCTATTGGATAGTTGGCTACGTGGATAGCGCCAGTTTTTTCACATTAATATTCAAAGAAATGTATCTATTGCCGTTCTGCAATCAACTCAGCCCCGACCTCCCATCGTTTATGATGAATATCATTCTGCGAGTTGGGTAATCGGTAATTTGAGTATTACCAATCTGAAGCGTCACACGTAGGGATGCTTTCAGTCAGCTCGATAGCCAAGTCGCATAGAGGAATCTAGAAGAGCAATTCTATATCCATTAGATGCCGTGGCAGTGCTGTCGTCTCGCAGATCTTTCTTGGTATGATCTTTTACCGATTGCCCACTCTCTCTTATGTGAGGCTGCGCAACGATTCAACCATAGTTCTTGGAAGTTATCGTGCCTTCTCGTATTCTGGAGTTTCACCGCTATAGCTGGCTAAATTACCTCCTACGGAGCTAGAGCATGACATAGACTTTTCTGTTCGGCAAAGGTTCGAGTAAGTCTGGATACGGCTTTAAGCCAGAATCAATTCCTTAGTTGCTGCGAGCTAGACAGTGTTGTAGAACCTCTTATAACCTGAAACTCCATTGTTTCCAGCGCTGTAATTCGCAGCCTGACAAGGTAAATAGTGGATTCATCATATGCTATTCGCACCCAATCTTCGTCCGTTACTTTAGCACGCAGTATCCATTCCGCATCATCCGACGTCTTTTTCTTAGGGGCTCGAAGCTCAATGAATCTGTCGCTCATGGATATGGACTCCGTACCTATCCGTTCTTGTACACATATCTAAAGCAGGGGATCTTTGGACAATGCATCGACCTTTGATCGTACAGTGTTTATCAATAATATGGCCGACTTGGAAAGCTGAAGTAACGCACCAATACTTGCCGTGCCCGCTGCCTCTAGGCGATAAATCCATCGCTGTTAAATGGCCAGCCTCGGATTCAGACGGCTGCGCGTGTTTTATTCGTGGCCTGGCCCCATGATTCGCAACGACTCCATTTGGCTCGCCACCCAGCCCATGGACATGCGTGCTGGCACTGACACGGCACTGGCCAGGATAGTTGCCGTGCTCGGTGCGGCGAAGCCGCACTGTGCCTATCTCTTCGCCAACCGCATGAAGATGGTGTGCTCTAAACCTGGCTTTTAGCTGTGACAGGAGGACTGTCTTGGTAAAATCCACGCATGATTTCGTTGCCCGATCTCGACCAAATGCCCCCTGAACAACTGCGCTCGCTGGCTGCGCAATTGATTTCCAAGGTCAACACCATGGACAGAAAAATCCATCGTGATGAGGCGATCATCGAGCAGCTCACTCACGAGATTGCCATTCTCAAGCGGCACAAGTTCGCCAAACGCAGCGAGCGGATCAGTCCGGCGCAAGGCCGCTTGCTGGATGACCTACTCGATACCGACCTCGAACTGAATTAAAGCACTTCATCCCGCCCTCGCGCAGGCAGAAACACGTCAGCAACCCAAGCGCGCGCCGCTGCCGCCGCAGTTCCCACGTACCGTCATTCGTCACGATCCAGAAAACACGCAGTGTGTCTGCGGTTGCCAACTCCAGCGCGTTGGTGAGGACGTCAGCGAGAAGCTGGACTACACGCCCCGGCGTGTTCACCGTCGAACAGCATGTTCGTGGGAAATGGGCCTGCCGGCAGTGCGAAACACTGATCCAGGCCCCCGTGCCGGCGCAGGTGATCGACAAGGGCATCCCCACTGCCGGCCTGCTGGCGCAAGTGATGCTGGCGAAATTCACCGGCCACCTGCCGCTCTATCGACAAGAAAAGATCTTCACCCATGCCGGCTTGACCATCCCGCGCTCGATACAGGCGCAGTGGCTGAGTCAAACCGGCGTGCAGCTTCAGCCCCTAGTTGATGCGCTGCGCGAAGTGGTGCTGGCCCAGCGCGTGGTTCACGCCGATGAAACGCCGGTACAAATGCTGGCGCCCGGCGAGAGGAAAACTCACCGCGCTTATGTCTGGGCCTACAGCACTACGCCGTTCTCGGCATTAAAGGCCGTGGTCTATGACTTCAGCCCCAGCCGTGCTGGCGAACATGCGCGTAATTTCTTGGGCACCTGGAACGGCAAGCTGGTCTGTGATGACTTTGCCGGCTACAAAGCCAGCTTTGAGCTGGGCATTACCGAGATCGGCTGCATGGCCCATGCACGCCGTAAGTTCTTTGACTTGCATGTAGCCAATAAAAGCCAATTGGCGGAGCAGGCGCTTCACTCGATTGGTGGGCTGTACGAAGTCGAGCGACACGCCAAGGAAATGAGCGATGAAGACCGTTGGCGACTACGTCAGGAGACGGCGGTGCCCATTGCTGAAAAACTGCATGAGTGGATGCTGGCGCAACGAGAACTTGTCCCAGAGGGCTCGGCTACCGCCAAGGCCCTGGATTACAGCCTTAAACGCTGGTTAGCGCTGGCGCGCTATCTAAAGAACGGTGCCGTACCCATCGACAACAACCAGATCGAGAACTTGATCCGGCCGTGGGCGCTTGGGCGGTCGAACTGATTGTTTGCCGGATCGCTACGCTGCGGAAAGCGGGTGGTAGCGATCATGAGTCTAATCCAGTCGGCACGGATGAATGGGCACAGCCAAGTGAACTCGGTAAAACTAGAGTTACAAGCGTTCGAGGATGGCTTTGAGGTGAGAAATATTTGTGGGAAAACTCACTATGCGAGAGGATTGAGTTTTCAACTGCATGTATGCAAATTCACCGTTGATGAACGTCAGATGCAAGTTTAGATTTTCAAGGACTCGGTGGAAACCAAGGCTAAATATAAGATCCGACTCACGACTTCAACTGCCTACCCGGTAGCCACGAAGAAGCAATGATGGCTGAGGAGCTTCTGTCCAAAGTCATAGAAAACATAAACGAAAATCGGCTCAACATGTATTGAGCAATAGAATTTAGTTTCGTCATCTAGAGATAAGGCCTCCCATCGTTGCTGGCGCAGCGCGCAAGTGAGATTGAACAACTACTGCCGCACCAGTGGATGCGTGTCTGATGTGCGCAAGGTGAATTCCCTTTCAGTTTCGGCGAGCCGTGTACGTTCAAGATGATTTAGAAGATAGGCGTTGTTACACGCGAAACTGATCCATTAACTTCATCTGATGATTGGCTAGTGAATTGAGCTGACTGCTGATGTGTGCCGATTCAGTGGCTTGCTCTGTCAGTATCTCGGTAACGCTGCGTATTGCTGAAACGTTACGGTTGACCTCCTCAGCTACAGCGCTCTGTTCTTCGGCCGCACTGGCTATCTGCAAGTTCATGTCGCTGATTACCGTCACCGCATTGCGGATCTTTCCAAGCGCTTCAACGGCTTGTTGAATCTGCCCCGCGTTGCTTTGTGCCTGGTTCTGGCTGGAATACATGATTGTTACTACGCCCCTAGTACTCGTCTGAATGCGCTCGATGACGGTGCGAATCTCCTCGACCGAGTCCTGCGTTCTCTTGGCCAGGTTGCGCACCTCATCGGCTACCACAGCAAAGCCTCGGCCACTTTCACCAGCGCGCGCCGCTTCGATAGCGGCGTTCAGCGCGAGCAAGTTAGTCTGTTCCGCAATACCGCGAATCACCTCAATTACCAAGCCAATTTGCTCGCTGTTAACAGCGAGGGTTTCCACTTCCGTCACTGCTCTGCTGACCTCATCGGCAAGATTGCTGATGTCGAGGGTGCTACGTTCAATGATGGTCACTCCTTCCTGAGCCGCCTGATCGGCGCCCCTCGCAGCATGTGCTGCGTTTGAAGCGCTGCTAGCGACATCATGCGCAGTCGCGCTCATTTCATTGGAAGCGGTTGCCACTTGATCAATTTCACGGAACTGTACTTGCATACCTTCGCTGGTTAGCCGAGCAACTTCCGAAGACTGAGCTGCGGTGCTGCGTGCATCTGTGATGCTTTGTTTGATCTGGGCAACGGTCGGCTGTAGCTTGTCCAGAAAACGGTTGAACCAATTTACAAGCTCTCCAAGTTCGTCCTTCTTAGTGTAGTGCAGCCGTTGCGTCAGGTCTCCATCGCCAGTGGCAATTGCTTTGAGAGTATTGGCAACAATATTGATGGGCCTAGTCACACCGGAAGCCGTAAGCCACATCAACAGCAGCCCAAGCACACCGGCACCGATGGCAGAGAGCAATGATTTGAGTGTGCCACTGGTTTGTGCATTGTTAAGCAAGGTCTGAAGCTTTAAAGAATCGGCGAGCAGAACTTGTTTGGGTAAATCAATCGATACCCCCCATGTGGGCGATTGCGGAACTGGGCTGAAGGGGTAGACCGCACGGATCGAGTTATTATTAGTGAGTAATTCAGCCGCATTATTTTCCAGTGTTTTCATGATGCTCTTGCCCTCTTCACCAAGAGCGTCGCCAATGTTCTTGGCGACTTGGCTTGCGTCGGCGCTATAAGCCGCGAGGATTCCGCTGGCAGACACAATCAGCACGTGGCCTGATCCATCAAACAGTTCTTTGTGAGCGCCAGTGGCGGATACTTGCAGCGAATCCAGAGAGATATCCACGCCAATTACGCCAATGACTTTACCATCAGCCATCAAGGGCACGGAAAGCGTTGTCATCAGTTGCAGCTTTCCTACCTGAAGATCGGCATAAGGAGGCATGAGGCAAGAGTGCCGAGTGTCGCGGGGACAGGTATACCACCTGTTATAGGGAACTCCACTAATGCTGAGTTCGGTTTTTTGCAAGTCACTTTCCGGAATCAAAATATTTACAGATTGACCGCTGCCACGGTTCCAGGAACTGGCAAAGCGCCCTCTCTCATTCGAGGCGCGAGCCACATCGTCAACAAACTCGCTGTCCCTGCCGTCCAAGGCATCAGGCTCATAAGCCGCCCAAATTGCCATCACGTTTGGGTTATGCTCAAAAACCGTTTTCAGATTTTGATTGAGCTCTTCGCGAAGAGCCGCTGGTGACAGGGCGCGCCGATTTGAGATGTTGCGTAAATCATTGGCTTGACCGGCTGCGGTGTTGATCAACAATAGGCCGGCGTCGAAGGTTCTTTGCAGCCTTGCGGCTTGCTCCGCGGCCCTGGCCAGCAGCAGCTTCTCAGTGCTCTCTGTCAGCATCTTACTACTTGAGGCACCGATTAAATGGTTGTTCTGGCTGCTTTGAAACAGGTTCATGCCGACGATCAGGCCGATTACGCCGAGTAAGCACAAGCCGGATAAGATTACGATTTTCAAGCGGATAGAGAGTGCGGTGAGCATATGGCTACCTAAAAGGAATGGCTTGTAGATCGTTTAGTCCGTTGTTCATACTCGTTAACTTTCCTGTTATTCCGTTGTCGGCCTCAATGATATTTTCATGAGGCCAAGATCAAGCAATAATGATGGCCAACTGACGACTGGTAGCTTCATGTCGTTCCATGGCGGTCTTTCGGATGCAAGTATCGAGTCATTTTTTCCGATAAGCGGGTTGGAGATATTACGCTAATAGCCATGGCAAGCTGCGAGTCAGGATGAGTACGTTTATGTAATTCGCTATGCGGTGCTAGAGCGAGTTTTTGTTGTAGGCTGATCATGTGCAGTTGACGCGGAGAGATAAATTAGTAATTTTGTTGCTATAGACCTTAAAAAACAGTGCTCGCTTGCACGTCGGAAAGTCGCCTTGCACGGAGATGTCAGCGGAGACCGGTTCGCAAGGGCCGGGTCGAACAAATAGCTTGGCGCTGCGGAAATAGTGAAGAAGCGAAGCCAAGGGAAACACGATAGGCCTCCCGCCCCAGACACAGAGCCGGATCAGTTGCGAGTCGATAAGACTTGAAGCTGTACGTGAAGCAGCCTGAATGCCTGGTCCGCGTCAGGTAAGTGGCTCAAGGTTTTTCAGGCGCTGGTGGCTAAACCGGACATGGAATGGATTTTCATTGATGCCAGCTATGCCAAGGCCCACCAGCACAGTGCAGATGCTGCCGGTGGCAAGGATGAGGCAGTAGGGAAAGCCGAGCCCGCAACACCAGCATGATCCACTTGACTGTAGATGCCCGCGGACTGCCAATCGCGGTTGAAGTCACTGGAGGCCAGATCAACGATCTGTGCGCCCAGGCGTGCGCGCTGATTGCCAAGGTAGCTGCCGCAGAAATAATCATTGCGGACAAAAGCTATGACAGTGAGGTCATCGGGAACACGTTGAACAGCAAGGTGCCAAAGCTGTAATTCCGGGAAAGCGCAACTCCGCGAAAGGCAACGCGGATCTGGATAGAAGGCTTTATCGCAACCGGCCTTTGGTAGAAAACGCCTTCGCCCGGCTGGAGCATTACCGGGCGGTCGCATCTCGCTTCGACAAGCTCAAGCGAAATTAAGAAGGCGTAGTGGCTATGGCCTGCGTCTTCCTATGGCTACCCATGTGAAACGGGAATAGCCTCTAGTGTGCTGTTCTCGAAAAACTTTTCTTAGATCTTGGCTATACGCTCCCTGTCATTCAGCACTTGGGGGAACGCAAGTGAACGCCCGAGTGATTCTGCTGGCAGCTCAAGGTTGTTCGCGGATAGAAACCGCTCTCTTGACCAATTTCTCACTCACAACAATCACCCGTTGGTGCCTGGGCTTTCAAACGCTACGATTGGATGGTTTGCTCGACAAGCCGGGGCATGGGTGCACACGTCCTAGCTGGCTGAAGCTGTATATCGTGGCAAAATCGCGTCAGCGGCAACACTCGTACTGAAGTGGAGTCAATCATCCGGGTCTCCAGATCAATTATTCCATGCTCGTTGAGCTTGAAGTAAGCCGCTGGAGCATCTAGTCAAACGCTCTGCGATTGCGCCAGTCACGAAAGCGTTGATAAACGGTTGACTATGAACCAACGCGTTCAGGCATATCGCACCAAGCAGCGCCAGAGCAGAGCACCCGAAGGACGCCGTTGAGCATCAAGCGATCATCTATTCGTGGGCGCCCGCTGCGGCGGGGCTCATAGGAGATATCTGCACGCAAATCCCAGGCTGCGTCGGGGAATTCGTACAGTTTGGCCATCGTGGACTCCCGCCTTTATGGTCGCGGACCTTTACTGAATATCGAGGCCCGCGGACGCCAAAATGGTTTCCGCTTATTTCGTAGAGTTCCTAGCAAAAAAATACACTAACTAAAAACCAACAAATGGTGAGAGTGACATATTTAAAATTTCAATTATTTATTAAAATTCGATTACCCAAATCTTTAATTGATGTTCTGCCGAAAAGATTCTACCTGCAACTTAAAATCTTCAAGCTGCAATAAGCATTGAGAGAACAAAGTCGAAAAAAGGCTTCCCTCGACTTCGCCTCCTACTAAATCGACCTCTTCAGCTATCATATTTAGACAGGTATCGATTTTATTCGAAAGAAGACTCAACTCCTTAAAAGCTAAATCTCTCATACTATCAATTTCTACAGCCAAAATGTAAAGCTGACCCTCTAAGCTTTCTAGGCCTGATTTATCAAAATTACGGACATCACGGGCCAGAACAGACATTTTCTGTTCAGTGAGCCGTATCGTCTGGATAAGCCCGGCAACGGACTTAAGAATCACCTCTTGACTCTCCTTAAGCACTTGAATTGACTCAATTAATCTATATTGCATCTCAACAATTCCCTCTCGTTTTTATTGTAACTATAGCCCCAGAGCTACCATCCCTAAAAAAATGCCACCATAAAAAATCATCGTTTGCTCCGATTGTTTTGCCAGCCTTCAAGCACACAAACTCAGTCGTTCATAGCAAAGCACACATCAATGACTTACTTTAAATCTCTTTGTGGCGGTACAGGGAATACATATAATTCGACGTAACGTAACGAGTATCGAAGGAACAACAACAAAAACTTTTATCAGGAACCCTGCCTTATCTAAGGATGCTTGCAAATCAGCATTGAGAGAATGTCCATCCTGAGCATTATTTGATATATAACCAATCCCAAACCATCACCGGCCTCTCACACGGGGGAGAATCATCTCGGACAGACACCAGCTTAGTGATCATCCGCATTTAAAAATGCAAAGCTCTAATCTGATTGGTTAATTTTTTACCGACTCTATTTATTCCAGCGAAATTAACAGTAATTGCAAAGGCTGGACATCATTATCACCCGTTCACTTTCGAATTATCAACAAACCACATCGGCAACCCGTAATCCATAGAGGTATCAGCGTGGCTAAGAATTACTTATTTTAATATAAGCAGAAGAAACCTTTTAAATTACTATTGCGAAAGCAACGTTCTGGACGTTCAAACCTTGAATTTTGCAACCAGTCGACTTAGCTCAACGGCTAAGCTAGAAAGTTCAGCACTGGCCACAGACGTCTGTCGTGAACCTGCCGCCGACTGGATAGAAAGATCGCGTATGCTGACCAAATTTGCGTCAACTTGCCTTGCGACCTGCGACTGTTCTTCAGAGGCTGTTGCTATCTGTACATTACGGTCGTTGATATGCTCAATCGACTCAGTTATTTCCGCGAGTGCTAATCCCGCCGACTGAGCCAGCGCTAACGTTTTGCCTGCTTGATGGCTAGTCTGGTTCATGGACGTTACTGCGTCAGTAGAACTCGTCTGAATGGTGAGAATCATTTTTTCAATTTCGCTTGTCGACAACTGGGTGCGATGAGCAAGCGCCCTAACTTCATCTGCCACCACGGCAAACCCTCGGCCAGCCTCCCCGGCACGCGCAGCCTCAATCGCGGCATTAAGCGCTAGCAGATTAGTTTGCTGGGCGACTGAGCGGATGACATCAAGCACTCCACTAATATCCGTTGCCATCTCTGCTAGACCGCGCACGTTAACCGAGGTCGACTCAACGTTATCTACCATGATATTAATCGCAACCACCGTCTCATTTACCTTACCTCTACCGGCGATTGCCGTCTCTGCAGTGCTCGAGGCTGCACTGGAGGCCTCCGCTGCATTACTCGCAACTTCGTCCACGGCCGAACTCATCTCGTTCACTGCGGTCGCCGCCATCTCTATCTCATTATTCTGACGAATTAATCCCTGAGAGGCGTCTTCCGTGACGGCATGCATTTCCTCTGCAGTTGCTGCTAATTGGGTTGAAGAATCACCTATCTGAATAATGGCACTACGCAGATTACCCTGCATTTTTGATAACGCGTCAAGGAGTCGCCCCATTTCATCAGTACCATCAGGGTATATATCATGACTAAAATCGTTAGTCGCAATACGTTCAGCAATCATTAGGGACTTGAGCAATGGAGTCGTTATGCTTTTGGTATAGAACCAGGCTAGAGTGATAGTAGCGATTAAAGAAACAATAATGAATGAGCTGGCCAAAACTATCATTCGATTATAAGCTTCTTCGGCTTCGTCGCCAGCCGCTTCCGCCTTCATGTCATTAACTTTTTTCAACGCCTCAATATTCCCTGCAACAATACGAGAGACATTTCTTACTTCGCTATTCGTAAAGTTAATCGCCTCGCTGAAATTCTTGGCATCTATCAAAGCCATATACTTCACTTGAATATTATTGAATTTCTCGAATGATTCCGCGAGACTATTAATTGCGGCCAGGCCTTCGGGCGTGACGATAAGATGAGATAAGCTATCCATGCTTTGCTGGATCAACAATTGAGATCTAATTAGATCTTTCTTGTCGCCCGCTCTTACGGAATCATCCTCGCCTGCATTACGTAATTTACTGTTGCTATTACGCACACTTACAAATTCGCGATCAAGTACACCTAAGACTTTGAAGCTAGGAATAATATTCGTCTCTATCTTTTTTTCAGCACTATTCAAAATCGAAGCCTGCTGTATTGCAAAAATTCCTAGCAAGACGATTAGAATGCAAAAAAAACCAAAACAGAGCGCAGAACGAGCAGCTAATTTCAATTTTCGTAAACTCACGGCACGCACCTCAAGATTAGGATATAATTATTATTTCGGCCAATTATTAAAACACTTTAGCCTCAAAGAAATTTTTCAACGACCAATACCCCTGCATAGGATGCTGTCTTATAGGAAAATCCTGAAAAAGACTTCCTGATTTGGCAAAATCCCCGGACACCAATTGCCGAGTTTTTCAATAAAGCAAATGACCTTCGTCGATGCCGAGTGAGCCGGGAAGCGCAAGCAGACTCTAAAGAATTGCTCATGATCGAGATGGATTGTGTCATGCAAATGTTCCAGCAGCGCCGTCCCTGCGCTGCTGCAGGCTAATATTGCAGTCGGGCATTGAGCAGTAACAGAGTGCCGTCATTGCCGGCCTGGTTGGCGTAATCCTCTACGCGCAGCAGGCTGCCTTTGAAGGAAAGCGGCAGCATAGGCAGGTCGTAGCGAAAAAAGGCTTCATACTCCATGTGGTGCCCGTCGGGCTTGAGGCTCAGGTCGACACTTTTCCAGGCCACGCTGTTGTCGGCATTGAGGCCGGTGGGCAGCTGAGTTGATAGCGTGCTGTTCTTAAGACGCAACGGCTGGTAGGCGAGGGCCCCGACTTGTAGCCCCTTGGCTGGTTGAACGTTGATGCCTAGGGTGAAGCTATTACTGATCAAGGTACTGCCCTCGGCCCAGCCTTTGCCGCGCACCTGGCTGCGCCCGCTGTTATAGCGTCCATAGACCTGCCAATGCTCGCTCAATGGCATGCTCAGGTTTAGGCCGTGGAACAGGGTACGGGTATTTCCACCGCCGAGCAGGGTCTCGCTCTGCGAGCCGAGCAGGCGCTGTTGCTCGTTGAGCACACCCATCTGCCAGCTGGCGACCACACCGTTGTCAGCCATGTACGCAAGTTCGGTCTGTATGCTCTGTTGCTTTTCGCTGGCAGGCTTGTCGGCAAAGCGCTCGGCGGCTCGTGCCGTTTGGACTTGCACGCTGCTCTGCCATTGCTGGCCTATTTTCTGGTGCAGACCGACTCCGCTGGCCTGTTCGCCCTGACTCAGATAGGGATTGCTCAGCGCGCCGGTGACACTGGTGTTGGCCAAGTTAGGTTGCAGGCGAGCCAGGCCCTGGTTCCATGACGGGTCGCTATTCACCGTGGCGCTGAATGCGACCTGAGGGCTTACGGTCTGCCAGGAATGAATCTGGCCGACAGCATCCAGCCCGGAGCCTTCACTACCGGCACTGTAATCGATGGTCAGACCGTCTTTGCTGGAATGGCGCTGCATGTTGCCTTGCTGTTCCAGGCGGCCAAGGTAGTCGCCGGTATCAATACGTGAATATTGGTCGTTCTGCTTGCTCGCCAGGAGATCACCTTTGACCACGAATGGCGTGTCGAGGCTGTCCTTGAGCACCAGATCGACCTTGGCCAGCGATGCCCTTACGGCGCCGCCCATGACCGAGCTTTCGGCAATCGCCGAGCGGCTCGAGGCGATGATTTCGCCGCTGCTCGTCTCGACCATCAACATGCCGATGGGCTCGCTGGCAGCACGCAGATCCATCACCCCTTGGCCGTAGATATCCTGGTCGGCGTACGCGCCCTGTTTATTCGCCGAGGTCAGCAGGCGTTGCACGATCTGCTTAGGGGACAGTGTGGGAAAAAGTTCCATCAGAACCGCCAGCCCGCCACTAACCTGGGGCGCGGCGATGGAAGTACCGGACACCTCGCGGACGCCCCCGTTCTCTGACACAGGAATCTGCCAGGGCGCGGCAATGCACCATTCCTTGGCTGCACCACAACGGTTCGAGCCACCGGCGATATTTCCGGTAGTGGTGGTCCAAGTATCGACCCCGGCCACCGCCAGCCACTGGCCTTTCAGCCCAGGCACATCCAGTGGCATCAGCGCCTGTGCGCTAGGTTGCGCCAAGCCCTGGTTGCCAGTCCCGAAGACATAAATAATGCCAGCATCGACGCCGCGCTGATAAATGGGGCCGGCCTGGTATTTTCTGTGCTCGATGCTCCAATCTGCAACCCAACTATTATTAGACACCTTCGCCCCATACTGGATTTCCCGACTGACACGGTCGTGGTCGCTGAGAATCAGACTGCCATTGCCGCCCATCGCGATGAGGGGGAGCAATTTTGCTCCATAGGCAACGCCATGAGTGGATATGCCATTGCGCTCGGCTGCAGCAGCCTTAGCCACTAACGTGCCATGGTCGGAGGTGTCGCGCATTGCTTCGCCATTATCGCGTACATGATTGCCGCCGGGAGCTATTTGGTTACGCAGTTCTACATCGTTAATGTCTAAACCCGTGTCGTTAATGGAGATTATTACACCCTTGCCGCTGGCACCTCGTGCGTAGGCGTATTCAACACCCATTGCCCTCAAGTGGCGGCCGTTGTTGAATTCCGCGCTACGAAAGTCTTCCGGTTGCGGCGTGGGTTGGAGAACCGGTGGCGCCTCGGGTTCGGGCGTCGGCTCGTGTTTAGGGGTTGGTTCGGGTTCGGGCTTTGGTTGCGGCACGGGAGCCGGTTCGGGATGGTTAGGTGCCTTTGTGTGGCTCCCGCGCCCACTGCTGCTCCCCGACTGAGCATGAATTGCTTTAGACGCCGCGGCTGTGATAATGGTGCCGACCACCACCATGCCGGTCTTGCTCTTGAGCCAGCTAGCGACTTCTTTATCACTGGCCTTCGATATATCTGCCAGCAGTCGCTGTCGTTGTGGAGACGCATCCTGAGCGAGAAAACGGATCAGATCTTCGCGATATTCGGGGAAAATCTCCAGCGTCGGCTCAAGTTGCAGGCGCAGAGCCGCGTCCGACAGTTCGTAAAGCCGCACGAACTCACGGGCAATTTCGGGCATCAGGTGTTGAGGCGGCTGCGGCGCAGCACAGGCACCGCTCACGCCGCCGCCCCCCAGTACGGCGGTGAGCACCAACGCCAGGGAACTATTTGTCAGCCCCTTTTTTTCGCCGTTACACATTGCCGCCACCTCATGAGTGGAGTTTCGAGGAAAATCCGGAGCAAGGCTCGATCCATTTGATAGAACGCAGGTGTTAATCATATTTTGCACTGCCGCGGCAGCTCCCAGTTTTATCTATGCGAAAAAATCATTCGATATCCCAATGGGCCTGCGACGGACTCGAGCGCGCAATGCCAAGCATCCACTGAAGAGCGCGACTCAGAATGGTGATATATATTAAGGGTGATTGTTAGTATGTAATCCGGTAAGCAAGAAGCTTAATAGATCAAAAACAACCTTGGATAGCAGTTTTTTTGTTGACAACAACAATAAAAAACATATTCACCACTTAGCTTAACTCTTCATAATTCAGTAATAATCAATCGTGATGCTCGGGGCGAAAATTTTCAGATCAATCCAAAGTTCGATTAGCTTACTTGCAGGCGTTGGCGTGTCGCTGCAGTAGCAGCGCTGCTGATACAGGTTTGCTAGCGGGGCAACAAACTCAGCAAACAATAGAGTCTCGCACCCGAACGCTGATAAATCGGATGATTGAACGCAGTTTGGTTGCACTCAGCCAACTCCAATGCAGCTGACTTCAAGCCCAACTCCAATTGCCACTTTTGATTGCTGCCGATATCGTTCGCGTCAGCGCTCTATCTGGCAAGACTGGTCAGCCAATCGTAAGCCTGACACGTGCCGAATTAATCGATATAGCTCGAGAAACCCTAAATGAAAATGCGTAGTTGGCGAACATGTGTGTGAATTCTTTCAAGGCGCTAGAAGATATTGCTGAACAGTAATTCGTTTATCTGGGACTGAGGTTCGAACAAGAGAACCCAAACATCCTTACGCGGCTCGGGAAGAACAAATGGGTTATGGGGCCACGCATCCAATACCACAACACGTAACTCTTGATCACTGATTTCAGGGCTGGTATGGTGCTCGACACCCTGTAGATCAACTCGACTACTCCGATAGCTAGAATAAGTTTTAACGCGAATAAATTTCTCAATGTTTCCTGCATCCGCCCAAGTTGTTTTCACAACATCGTTGATCGTAATTCACCTTGGTAATTTTTAACGTAATGCCTTTACTCTGTTTATGCTGAGCTTGTTCTGCGCGGCACAGTCGCGAAGGGAAAGCATGCTTGTACCGGAAGATAGGCGACCCATGGTGATCGCATCGGAAATTTCATCGGCCAAGCGTCTGTAGAGATATGATCGCTCAACGGACTGCTTTCGGTCGGTCGTTCAGCATCTATGAAATAACGCGTGGTTCAGAGAACAGCCGCACCAGACGGATATCGGCTCGGGCGGCTAGCCGACGCTCATTTGCGAACTAACTATGAGACAGAAGTAGCAGCATCCCTCACCGCTCCAGGCGTCAGACCGCACCACTTGCGGAAAGCACGGTTGAATGCGGCTTCAGAACTGTAGTTGGAACGCTCAGCGATTGACGCAATGCTCAGCGTGGTCTCGGTCAACATCTCGCTGGCCCGAGCCAGGCGCACGTGGGAGACGAAGTGCCGCGGCGACATACCGACCGAGGCCGTGAAGCGGCTGTTTAGCGCCGAGCGGCAAATATGGGCGATCTCGACCAAGTCGTGTAAATCCCAGTCCTTGTGAGGTTCCTTGAGCACTGCCGAAATTACCCGAGCGACAGCGGGATCGGCCAGTCCCTTGTAGATAGGCCCCGTATCCGGTTGTGAAGTGGCCTCCTTCAGAGCAATGGTCAGCAACGCCTCGGCTAGGCGGATAGCAGCAGGTTGGGTGACGTACTGGCTGGCTCGCTGCACATCGAGCTCTTCGTGGATAGCATTGAGAAATGAACGATGCTTGTCGGCAAACCCCTTGAGCAGCATCGGCCCCGGCAAGCCGTTGATCAGAGCGCCTGAGGTTTGCTTGTCGACGAACATGATGACCATGCGCAGCTCGAACAACTCACCGCCGCCGCCATAGTTCACCTGCTGATTGAGCAAAAGACCAAGTGAAGGTTGGCCTTGGGCGTCTGTTACATGAGGCTCCACCTGCTTGGCCATTAGGTCACGAATGTCAATGCAAGGCGTATGCTCCGGCGCCATGATTCGATGATGTGTATGAAAGGGCAGCACCAGCATATCGCCCTGGCAGAAATTCATAGACTTCACCGGCGCGTCGAACGAAACGACGCACTGCCCTCGGTGGGCCTCGTAGATCACGAAGGTGTCCGCGCCGTAACGGACATCTACACCAAAGGGAGCGGTCAGATTGGCATAGCCCGGCACGGCAGCGGACAGTCGAATGGAGCGCAGGAGATGATCGAATGCTTCCGAAGGCAGGTAACGCGCCGGATTGGAAAGCGACCACATGACCTCGTCGCGGTACTTGAAGAGTCCTTGATCAAGCGTTATCGGATCCTGAGCAATAGCATTGGCTAGCTGAGACATACGCTTTCTCCAGCTGCGACAGCAGCGAGGCATCAAGTGCCTGTTTATTATTGTTACGTCAAACTAACGCACCGCCGCAAAGGCGTCCATCAGCTTTTCAGCGATACGCTCCTCCGATGTCCATGGAAAAAGTCGCCAGGCACGCGCACGACAAAGCCGGCGACTGTGGCACCGGCTTTGTCGAGAAACGTGGCGCAGATGGCCTCAGAAGACTTTCCAACCCATGATCATCACCAGGCTGTAACCTGAGAAGGTGTTTTCTGCATCGTAATTGGCAGCCGCTTTTACCTTGAGTTGGCTACCGAGGCTCGGCAGAAACACGCTGACCACCGGACCGACCGAACCTGACGAGAACTTGCTGTCATTGGTTCGCAGACCATTGGGCAGCTTGTCACCGTCTATCTGTTTGGCTTGCTGCCCGGCGAGACCGACCTGCCAATTTCCATAACGCTCGGTAATCGCCCAATCCACGTTGACCACTGTCCCGGCGTCGAAATCGGTGTCACGGTTTTTTTGCGGCATCGAGTAAAACAGCCGAGCGCTGAATTCGGTGCCATCGCCCCCCAACGAATACTTCGGACCGGTCAGGTAGCTCACGGCCAGGTTCGGCGAAACGATCCAAGTGTTGCCACCGGTATTGACCGGTTCGTGCTTGTCATAGCGTCCCGTGGGCATGGTAACGCCAAGGCCACCACCGACGGTAAGGCCGTACGGCAACGGCGCCAGTCCGGGGTTACCCGCCTCGCCCCCGCCCAAGTATTTACTCCAAAAAAACAGGTCGCTGTAGATATCGGCGGTGCCCGAACTGCAATGGCGCTCACCAAAACGAATGCAGCGGCGACCGTAGCCGAACTGTGCCGAGGTAGCGATGTTGCCGCCGAAGATCTTGGTGTCGTAGACGTAGTTGAATCCGACCACGCCCGCCGACGCATCGAAACCGGTGTCGAGCGGCACCTTGTCACCGTTGACGTCCCGAAAGTCGTCGGAGGTCACGCCGATGTAACCGGCGCCCATATAAAGTCCTGGCTGCGGGGGCAGATAAGCGGCGCCGATGTCGGTCCCCCCGATGGGGCCACCATAGACGGCTGTCTCGCCGGCCAGCGCGGTGCTCATCATGAAGGCGGCCGTCAGCCCAGCCAAAGCAGGAACGAAACGTAGTGTGGGTTGTACACGCATGGAAGTTGCCTCGATTATTATTGTTGTTTTTGTTGCAACGGTCACCGGCATTGGAGACCAACAGCGAAGCGTCGTGAAACACCTCGCTACAGCTTGCCCGGTATCGTTAACCGCCCGTTATTGCGCGTCTTGGATCCTCAGTGCGGCTTTTGGGAATAACGCCAAGGCATTGCGGCCGATCTGCTCAATCTGCTCGCGCCGTAGCCCGCTGAACGCCAGCAACTGCTCAATATTGACGATGGCCGTGTGCTCGGTCGTGCAGGGTGCTCCGCAATCCGAGCCGTACACCAAGTGTTCGGCGCATGTCATCGCAAGACCCGCCGACAGGCTCTGCTGTGATCCGGTCATCGCGGTGTCCAGGTACAGCGCCGCCAGTTGCTCGCGCATCTCCTTCTGCGATATTCGCTGCGGGTTAGGCACCCAAGACTCATTGCCGAGCAGAATCAGACGTCCCGACAACGCCGGCAGCGCACCTCCACAATGGGCGAGGATGAAGCGGATCGACGGGTAGCGCCTGAACACCTCGGCATAGAGCATGTCGGTGATAACGCTGGCGGTCTGGTAGGCGACCTCCAGCAATACGCCGGGTCGGGAGAACTGCCCCGGTACGGCGTGGTCAGGGTGTACGAATACCACCGCTGCGCGCTCATCGAGCGCGGCCCAAAGCGATTCCAGGCGCGGATCGGAGAGGAATACGCCGTTGTACTGGCAGTACACCGCAAACCCATCGGCATCCAAGGCTTCGGCCCGGGCCAGTTCCCGCAGGGCGGCCTCGGCATCGTCGGTGGGCAGGCCGGCCAGCAGGCCGAAACGAGCCGGGTGTCGGGCTACCCATTCGGCGCCGTAGCGGTTGCTCGCTTCCAGCGCCGCATGGTTGGTCGGCACCGAGCTGAGCATCTGCATGCTGATGCCGACCTTGTCCATGTAGGCAAGACGCTCGTCCAGCGACCAGTCCGGTGGCTGCTCACCAGACCAATGATCCTGTTGCAGGGCCTGCCACATCGCCGAGCGTTGTTCGACCGAGCGCGGCGGGCTGAAGTGCGCGTGGACATCGATCCAAGCGTCGACCAAGGTTTTACTGCTCATCATCAGGCTCTCCAGGTTCAACCGTGCGCTGCGAGCGCAAGGTCAGGGCGCTGCAGCAACTGCTCGCTATCCGACGCATGCGCCGTATCGAGCAATTGCGCCATGACCGACGGTAATTGCGCGGCGCCGGCCGAGCTCTGCGCGCGCCAGGCAACATGCCCGTCCGGCCTGACCAGGACGGCGCCATCGCTACCCGTACCGCGCATACGCGCCCAATAGCCCAGGGGATCACGCACGGCGCCAAAACGGCTATCGATCTGTATGACGTTCAGCTGCACACCGGTGTCGAGCAGGACGGCTTGCGCCGCCTCGAACCAGGCACTGCCGCCGCGGCCGGTGAGCAGTACGAACTGACCGCGTCCGACCAGATCCAGCGTGGAGATACGTCGCCGCCCCTTCTCGACCCATGCGTGCGGCAGACGCGCGCCAGGCCAGGTCGTTGGTGTGTAGGCAACGTCAGGATGGCCATCAACTTGCGGCTCCGGCGAACCGTCGTCCACCCGCGCGCCAGCCCGATAGCGATAGCCCAACTCGATCCCCAAGGCGTTAAAAGCAGGGTTCAGCACTTCCTGTTTGAGCCGTTCGAAACCGGCCCGGCGGGCATCACCTTCCGGGCTATCCTCATGCAGTTGGAGCAGGGAACGCTTGACCTCGTCCGGCGTGGCGCCAGGGCTGACACCCAGGAACTCGGAATAGAAGCGGCCCCAGAAGCCCATTGCCGAATCCCAGGCACGGTTGACGATACGCTCGCCCACCGGCTGGCGCTCCAGTTCGTAGCTCTGAAGCAGTTCGGGCCCGGCTTTGCCCTCCAACAGGAGT
Source organism: Pseudomonas sp. S35 (assembly GCF_009866765.1). NCBI lineage: Bacteria > Pseudomonadati > Pseudomonadota > Gammaproteobacteria > Pseudomonadales > Pseudomonadaceae > Pseudomonas > Pseudomonas sp. S35. Next base: position 2,176,147 of record NZ_CP019431.1, on the reverse strand, counting down.
TTGAGTTTCCAGGCCAGGTTGTAGCCGTCAGCCACCGACGTGTTGGAACCGAGGCCGTTCATCGGAGGATGACGATGGACTGCGTCGCCCATGCACCACACCCGCCCTTCGCCGTAGCGGGTGGCCCACATTTTATTCATAGTCCAGCGCGACACCCCCTTGATCACGATGTCCACGGTGCTGTCACCGATAGCGGATTGCACCCGGTTGCGCAGGGCCTCGGCATCGCCATCGAAGGTCATGCCAGGCGGCATGTTCCAGCCGGCGATCCACTCGTCCCAGGGGGCGACGTTGACAAAGGTTGCTCCGTTATGCATGTCGGTAGACCAGAACATGGTGCCCGGACGATGAGCGCAATAACGCGCCAGATCCCCCTTGAACCAGACGTAGATGACCTCCCCGATCCCCGCATCGCCGCCTACGCCCATCTGCCCTTCGAACGGCAGGGCCAGCTGCTGGGCCACCTTGCTGCGCGCACCGTCCGCCCCGAGCAGGTAATCGGCACGTACCGTGTAGCTCACGCCACTGTCTACTTCGACAACCGTTGCAGTTACGCCTTGCGCATCCTGCACAAAGGACTCGAGCTTGTGACTGAAGCGAAGATCGGCGACACCCGCGTCCTCGATGGCCTCGATCAACACCGGCTCCATGATGTTCTGCGAGATATTGCACATGCCGCAGGGGCTCGCTTGAGCGTAACGTGCAGCGTGTTCTTCCCCGGCGCCCCATGCTTCGGAGCGATACACTTCCGGGCCTGCCATGGTGGTGATCCAGGCGTTGCTCCACATGCCCTCTGCTGGAGTCGCCTTGGCTTTCACCGCCTCTTCGATGCCGAGGTCGCGGAAGATTTCCATGGTGCGCTGATTGGTGATGTGCGCACGTGGTGTATGGGCGGCCCCAGGAAACATCTCCAGGAGAATATGTGGAACACCATATCGACTGAGCGCCAGGGAGAGGGTCAGCCCCGCCGGGCCGGCCCCCGCGATCAGAACGGGTGTACGCAAGTCGTACGGAGCCTTCACGGTAGAATTGTTCATTACCGAGTTCCTATTCATTTTGTTGTTTTTTCCCGTAGCGGGATTTCTAAAAAAGTACGGTCTGAAGATCAGCCCGGCCGGCTATGCACGGTGGTTGAGGCTCTGTTTTTCAGCAGATCCAGCGCCACGTCGACAATCATGTCCTCCTGACCACCCACCAGCCGCCGCTTGCCCAGTTCGACGAGAATGTCGAGGGTCTTGACCCCGTACTTCTCGGCAGCCACTTCGGCATGGCGCAGGAAACTGGAGTAGACGCCGGCATAACCCAGGCCGAGCGTTTCCCGGTCAACACGCACCGGGCGATCCTGCAGCGGGCGCACCAAGTCATCAGCGGCATCCATCAGCTGATACAGCTCGGTTCCGTGGTTCCAGCCCATCCGCTCTGCTGCGGCGATGAAGACCTCCAGAGGCGCGTTACCAGCACCGGCGCCCATACCGGCCAAGCTGGCGTCGACGCGGTCGCAGCCCTCCTCCACCGCCACAATGGAGTTCGCCACGCCCAGGCTGAGGTTGTGGTGTGCGTGCATACCTGTCTGGGTTTCGGGATTCAGCGTCGCCTTGAAAGCTCGCATGCGGTCGCGGATGTCGTTCATGTTCATGGCGCCCCCGGAGTCGGCCATGTAGATGCACTGCGCGCCGTAGCTTTCCATCAGCTTGCCCTGACGGGCCAGCTCCTCGGGCGGAATCATGTGGCTCATCATGAGGAAACCGACGGTGTCCATGCCAAGCGAACGGGCGTACTCGATGTGCTGCCTGGAAACGTCCGCTTCGGTGCAATGGGTGGCCACGCGCACGGTGCGGGCGCCGGCCTCGTAAGCGGCCTTGAGGTCGTGCACGGTGCCGATGCCCGGCAGCAGCAGCACCGCAATACGCGCATGATCGATGACGTCGGCAGCCGCTTCGATCCATTCCAGATCACTGTGCGCGCCGAAGCCGTAGTTGAAGCTGGAACCTTGCAGGCCATCGCCGTGGGTCACCTCGATAGAATCGACACGGGCCTTATCCAACGCGCGAGCGATATCCTGCACGTTCTGGATCGAGTACTGGTGACGGATCGCGTGGCAGCCATCGCGCAAGGTCACGTCGGAAATATAGAGTTTCTTGCTCATGCCGAGACTCCCATCGACTGGGCCATGCGCTCGGCGGTCGCCAGCGCGGCGGAGGTCATGATGTCGAGGTTACCGGCGTACGCCGGCAGATAATGAGCGGCGCCTTCCACTTCGAGGAAGATCGACGTTTTCAGCCCGCTGAATCGGCCGTGGCCGGGGATGCACAGGGGTGCTGAATCGGGAATCACGTCGAACTGCACCTTCTGCTTGAGGCGATAGCCCGGTACATAGATCTGCACGGCGGCGGCCATTTCCTCGATGCTGGCGCAGACCCTGGACTGATCCGCTGCTTCGCTGAGCACGAACACCGTGTCTCGCATCATCACTGGTGGCTCGGCCGGATTCATGATGATGATCGCCTTGCCCTTGGCCGCGCCACCGATAACCTCGATGGCCTTGCTGGTAGTCTCGGTGAACTCATCGATATTGGCGCGCGTGCCAGGGCCGGCGGATTTGCTGGCGATCGAGGCGATGATCTCGGCGTAATGCACTTTGGCCACGCGAGACACCGCCGCCACCATCGGGATGGTGGCCTGGCCGCCGCAGGTCACCATGTTGACGTTGAGCTGACCCAGGTTTTGCTCCAGGTTCACCACCGGCACGCAGTACGGGCCGATGGCAGCTGGCGTCAGGTCAATCAGACGAATACCCGGCTTGATGCGACGCAGAAAGGCATCGTTCTTGATGTGGGCACCGGCCGAGGTGGCATCGAAAACGAAATCTATATCCTGAAAGACCGGAAGGCGAGCCAAGCCTTCCACGCCCTCATGGGTGGTAGCGATACCCAGTCGAGCTGCGCGAGCCAGGCCGTCGGAGCTTGGGTCGATGCCGACCATGGCGACCATTTCAAGATACTTGGCGTTGCGCATTATCTTGATCATCAGGTCAGTGCCGATATTGCCCGAGCCGATGATCGCTACTTTGGCGGTTTTCATCAGACAGTCTCCCCATAGGTGAACGACACCTCACCCAAGCCACCGATTTTCGCCACGATGTGGTCGCCGGGGGCCAGGGTGATCATCGGTCCCAGCGCCCCCGTTAGCACCACGTCGCCAGCACGCAACGGCTCACCGGCTGCGGCCAGGGTCCTTGCCAGCCAGGCAGCGGCATTCAACGGATGCCCCAGGCACGCTGCACCAGCCCCTACCGAGGCGACCGCTCCGTTGACTTCCAACACCATGCCGCAGGTATACAGATCCAGTGCGTCGAGTGGACAGGCCTGCTTGCCCAGGACGAAACGTGCGCTTGAACCGTTGTCGGCGACGGTGTCAGCGAAGGTGATCTTCCAATCGGCGATACGGCTGTCGACGATCTCGATCGCGGCAAACGCGTACTGCGTCGCGGCGGCGATGTCGTCCGGCGTCGCGGTGAGGCTGGTCACGTCTGCCCCTAGCACCAACGCCACTTCGGCTTCAGCCCTGGGCTGCAACATGGCGTCGCGGTCGAGCACCCCGCCATCGATCAGTTGCATGTCTTCGAACAGAACGCCGAAATCCGGCTGATTCACACCGAACTGTTTCTGCACCGCCACGGACGTCAGGCCCACCTTGCGGCCTACGATGCGGCGGCCCTGCTCTACCCAGTAGCGAGTGTTTATGGCCTGCACCTCATACGCGCCTGTCGCGTCATCGGGAGCGAGGCCGTCGCGCAGCGGTGCAATAGGGCCCTGTTGATAGGCAGCACGCAGACGCTGGGCCAAAGAGGAATGGTCAGTCATCGCTCTGCCCCAGGAAACCATGCACCAGCGTGTTGAACTCATCAGATTTTTCCAACTGCGCCCAGTGGCCGCATTGCGGAAATACGTGCAGGCTCGCGTTGGGCAACAAACGCATCAGCAGCAAACTGGTATCCCACGGGATGACACGGTCCTCCTTGCCATAAATCAGCAGCGTGGAGTTCTGCAATGGCGAGCCGACCAGGCGCTCCCACAGATTGAGCATCGGATGGCCCTTCCACTCGCGCTTCTTAAGAAGATCCGGGTGAGTAGCCGCCTGATATCGCGCCTCGATCAGTTCAGGCGTCACCATCGACTGGTCGTACACCATGATGCGTACCGCTGCTTCGAGCTTCTCGCGGGTCGGACCTTCGCCTTGATAGAAGGCGCCCAGGATCTTGATGCCTTCGGTCATCATCGGCGTGAACATGGTCGGCGAACCGCCCGGCCCCATCAGCACCAGCTTTGCGACCAGATCGGGGCGTTTCATCGCCATGGTCATGGAGATCGTGCCGCCCATGGAATTGCCGATGAAGTGGGCCCGTTTCACGCCTAGCTTGTCGAGCGCCTGGGCAAAAACTTCCGTATAGAAGTCCGTGTCCTGGTAGGCACTGAGGGGCTTGTCCGATTTGCCATAGTGCGGCGCGTCGAAGGCGATGACCCGGTAAGTGGCAGCGAAGGCCGGCAGGTTGGTCCGGTAGTTGCTCCATGCCGACGCCCCCGGCCCTCCCCCGTGCAGCATCACCAGCACGCGGTCACCTACCTCGGTGTCGTGGTAATGAATATTGAGGCCATTAACTTCAATGAAACGTGAAGTAGTTTCAGCTGTATGAACAGTCATGGTGGTCATCCTTCGTTACTTGGGCGCTTGAAACTGAGCCGGCATATGGAATTCGTGTCCCCAGCTACTGTTGGTGGGGTAATGAGTTACGTGCCAGGTTTCGTCGTCGATCTGGATACCGCCCCAACCGATTTCCACTGACCAGCCAGACGGCGTCAGGACGTAGAACGAGAACATGTTGTCGTTAACGTGCCGTCCAAGATCGATAAGGATGTGCGCGCCGGCCTCACGCGCGCGGCTATAGGCGAAACCCACTTCGTCGAGCGAGTTCATTTCCAGAAGAATGTGATGCAGGCGTGGGCCATGGGTTGGCGGCATGTCGACGATGGCGAGGGAGTGATGACGTTCGTTCACCCGCATGAACATCGCCTCACAGTTGACGCCTGAAATGATCAATGAATCGGTGCGCTTGAAGCCCAGCACTTTTTCATAAAAATCGATTTGAGCGGAGTATTCAGTGGTCGAGAGCACCAAATGCCCCAGCCCTTGTTCCTGAGTCAGGAATGGGCGCGCACCGACCGGCGACACGAATGGCTGATTGGCAAGTATCGTAGGTCCGTAATGGGCTTCGATCAGCACGCCATCGACATCCCGGAAGCGAATCATTTCCCGCACGGCTAGCGCTTGCGCTACCTCGTTGGGTACTTCCTCGAAGGGAATCCGAGCAGCACGCAGAGCGTTCCGCACGTTGTGCAAATCTTCGCTGCTGCGACACTCCCAACCCACGTAAGCGACGTCATCATGATCACCGGGATGAATGACGACTCGACGCTGGTGGAGGTCGGCGCGCAACACCAATGTGCCGTCCTCCAACTCTTGACCGATCTGCAAACCCAGCACATCGGGCGCAAACTTCTTCCACGCACCGATATCGCGTGCGGTAAATCCGATGTAGCCAAGGGTATCAATGCCCGACATGGTGGCTCCTCTGCGCATTGTTATTCTTGTGCTGCGAGCCGTCTGGCTTGACGGCGTCTGAAGAGGAGTCTGCTGTATAGGTCGGCGCCGGTCATTACCCGATATACCGTTGTTCTTGATCATCCGTACACGCGACGTATCACAAAGAACGAGGCCGTCGTATTTTAAGCAGAGGGATCTGCGCATCGGTGGTTTCAGCCCCACGAAATTGCGACTGGCGGCATGAACCGGTAATCAAAATGACGGTCCCCCACTGGATCTAATGTCGCGACTAGCCGAAAAATCAATGGCAAATCCTTGCGATGTGATCCTGTCCCGCCTGCCTGGGCGGAAATCTTTAAGAAGCATGGGCACCACTTTAGTATTTGGATAGATGGAATGAGCTCATCAAGCTGAAGGTCCCAATGAATACTGCGGGCAGTTCTCCCAGCAGGCAGTCAAAAACAGGGATGTGCTAGAGGCCCTTTCCATTAGAAACGGAGGTCCGTTCGGACATGTCTTCAAATAATTTTAATCCGCAAGCGAAAATCTTTTATCGGCCCATCGACGCAGCGTTGCGCTGGTGCAATTTCCTGGTGTCTCACAGGGTGCCGATCAAGGGATTGAAGAATGGCGTTGGGTGCAGAAGCAGTTCGAGAAACTGAAGGTCCACAGGAAGCGAGACAACGGTCTGAATATCTGGGCATGCCAAGTGAAAGGCCCTAGGAAGAAAACCACCCTGAAGGGTTACTTGATTGAGGATCCGAAGCAATTGTTTGAATTGATACCACCGGACAATCCTCATCTTAAAATCGCAGAATCTTAATACATGGTAAGAGGGCGTCACCCAACATAAGGCTTGGTGAGTTTGTTCCTATGAACGCCTTCTAGGCCTTGGAAGGAAGCACCCGTGATGATGACTTGCGCTCCCGCATAAGCTTCTTGGCCCAAAAGGTCGATGAAAGGTTGAACGATAAAGTTCTCTTTGTCCTCGACCGACTCGGAAAACACCTCTTTAGGCGGAAGCACGTTTTTTTGGCGCACCGCCAGGCGGCAATTATCGCCTAGAGCCAAGTCAAAATGCTTTTTGGAAGCTCTGACAACAAGTAACAGCTACTACTGATATAGTAGCTGCGGCGCTGTTGGCGTACGGGGTCGAGTGCGCGAAGTGACCAGTGAGTAACGATTAGATGGCGATGCGGCAGGTATCCAGGTCGCGCACCTAACCGATCATGATAACGTCCAGGGGCTAACGCATGATGGAGCGCAGCGCCCCGGCGAGTTCAAGCCAATTCGACGACCTCAACGGCCTGCCCGAATAACTCACCGAAGCACGCTCCGAGTTCAGTTCCCAATACCAGCGCTACTGACCCAGCAGCAGCAGCGCGATGCCGACGCTCCAGGCGATGCGCAGCGCAGCTTCGCTCACGCCTGACTCGGTTGCCAGTTGTCCGGCACCACAGCGATTACGTCGATTTCCATCAGCCATTGCGGCTGCCCTAGTCCGGAAATCACCAGCCCGGTGGAAATCGGGAACACACCCTTGAGCCACTTGCCAACCTCCTGGTAGACCGGCTCGCGATAGCGCGGGTCGATGATGTAGGTTGTGGTCTTGACGATGTGCGACAGGTCCGAACCCGCCTCTTCTAGCAACTGTTTGACGTTTTTCATCGCCTGTTCGGTCTGCGCACGCGGATCCCCAAGCCCCACCAGATTGCCTTCGAAATCGGTGCCGATCTGGCCACGTACGTACACAGTATTGCCGGCGCGCACGGCCTGGCACAGGTCGTTGTCCAGGCTCTGGTTGGGGTAGGTTTCCTTGGTGTTGAACATGCGAATGCGGGTATGAGTAGGTTGTGCCATGTGAGGGTCCCTGGAAGCAGAAAGTTGGCCGCGCCGCCCGCTTGGGTTCAGCGCGGAATCGAATTCAGGCCGTCACGGCTGATGCCGGAGCCGTTGAAACAGCGTGCTCGGCCTGGCGCTCGGCAGCGTCCCTGTATTCGAGGTACTTGCGCTGGGTGGCGATGTGATCGGCGACGTATTTGGCGTCATGCCACACGCCCCAGATGAACGACGACCCGCGACGCGACTGCCACGGCAAACCGAGGAAATAGATGCCGGACTCGTTGGACACCCCACGCTGATGCCGGGGTTTGCCTTTTTCATCGAAGGCGTCAACGTTCATCCAGTTGTAGTCGGTGGCAAAACCGGTGGCCCAGATGATGGTGGTGATGCCGGCCTCAGCCAGGTTCAGTTCCAGAATCGGGTGGGTCACGCATTCCGGATCGGGGAATACGCGACGGGCTTGAGGATCCAGCGGCAGGCTCAGCCCGTTGCGTTCGATGTAGGCATCGGCTGCATCGAGCACTGCCAGATAATTCTCGTCGCCACGCGCCAGGTTCTCGGCCAAGTCTGGCTGGAACGTCGCCACGCCGTCGTTGAACGAACGGGTGACACCGACCAGTTTCATGCCTCGCTGCGCCAGTTCACGGAAGTCCACCGTACGCCCGCCATAGGCGCCACTGACGGCGATCGTTACGTGCTCACGGCCAGGCCTCATCGCCGCCTGATCCCACTCGCCGAGCACCCCCAGCCACCAGCAGAAATCGCGATTGCGGTAGGCGCGGGGTGGGCGATCGTGGGCGCCAACCGAGAGGTATACCTGGCGGCCGGAGCGTTGCAATTCGTCTGCGATCTGAGTACCGGAAGACCCCGCACCGACCACCAGCACCGCGCCTTCGGCCAGTTGCTGCGGGTTGCGGTAGTGCGAGGAATGGATCTGAGTCAGACGTTCGTCGCTCGGTGCGATGGCTGGAATGACAGGTTTCTGAAATGGACCGGTTGCCACGACCACGCGATTGGCCTGGATCACACCTTCAGAGGTCTCGACCGTAAAACCGGGACGCCCCACGTTGCGATCAACCTTGCGCACTTCAACACCGGTGCGAATCGGCGCGTTGAATTTGCGGGCATAGGCTTCGAAGTAATCGGCGACCTGTTCTTTCGGGGCGAAACCGTCGGGGCTCAAACCGGCAAACTCGAGGCCGGGAAAACGGTCGTGCCAGGCCGGGCCGTTGGCAACCAGCGAATCCCAGCGCCCGGTGCGCCAGGCTTCGGCAATCCGGCTGCGCTCCAGCACCAGGTGCGGCACGCCTTGCTTGCTCAAATGCTCACTCATGGCCACGCCAGCCTGGCCAGCGCCGACCACAAGCGTATCGATTTCAGTTTTTCCAGCGGTCATACCTGTGTCCTTCACGAAGGCGGGTGTGGACGCATTCTGTGCAGGATCGGGGGATAGCGAAATTATGATTTTTGTCGTCGCAGAGCAGGAAAAAGCTAGGGCTATGGTTCGCCTGGGTCGCTCAACATCCCATGACACATCAGCCCCAGGACGCTGCGTATATGCGTCGCATGGGCTTGGCGATCAGGCACCGCTTCGGTCGCCAGGCGAATGAACGCAAGGTTGGCGTATTGATTGAACAGGGTGGCGGCAACCTCGATATCCACTGATTCACGCACCTTCCCCAGTTTCTGAAAATGTACCAACAGCGCCTTGGCTTCCTCGACCGCCGCCGCGTTCCACGGATGAAAGGCGTGGGACAGGTCTCCAGTGAACAGGAACGGCGCCAGTTCGCGCCACAGCGAAGTGGGCAACGCGCGTAACTGATAGCGAGTCATCAGGCCTTCGAGTTCACACAGCGCGTCGAGAGGGTCGGAATTGTCGTCCAGATTCGCGCTCGCCTCGCGCATCGCCAGTTCGTCGGGCGCCTTGAGCAACGAAAGCAGGATCTCCTGCTTGCCGCCGAAATAATTCACCACGGTTGGCGCCGAAGCGCCCGCCTCGTTAGCGATCTGTTCCAGCGTGGTCGGGCCGAATCCGTTGGCCTTGAACAGCGCAAGGGCCGCCTCGGCGATGACCTGCCGGCGCTGTTCTTTCTGCCGCTCTCTTAATCCGCTCATGACGCCCTTGCGCTGGCTTTACGATGCCGCTCAGAGTACGGATTTGTATTTTTTCTCCACAAATATTTTCTTTAGAAAAATATCTTTAGCTGCCAAAACTTATGTCACAACACCCCCCGGCCAGCCTTCGCCGCCTCGTAATGGCGAGCATCGGGCGCTTTATCTGGAGACCCGCAAGGTCCATCGAACTCGATACTGAACTCAACAGCAGCCGCACCACGAGCGATTATCAGGCGTCCGATGCCGCGCATCACATCCATGCGTTCGTCGACCAGAAAGCCTTCAACGAAGAAGGTCCACGGGTGATGGTCAGAGGGGATCGGCTGGCGTTGTGGGACAGCGACGGCAATCGCTACCTGGATGGCATGTCGGGGTTGTGGTGTACCAACCTCGGTTACGGGCGCAAAGACCTCGCCGATGCCGCCAGCACTCAGCTGGAGCAGTTGCCTTACTACAACATGTTCTTCCACACCACTCACCCTGGGTGATCGAGCTCTCTGAACTGCTGTTCAGCCTGCTGCCTGCGCACTACAGCCACGCGATCTACACCAACTCCGGCTCCGAGGTCAACGAGGTGCTGATCCGCACCGTGCGCAAGTTCTGGCAGGTGATGGGCAAGCCCGAGAAGAAGGTCATGATCGGTCGCTGGAACGGTTACCACGGCTCGACACTGGCGGCGACTGCGCTGGGCGGCATGAAATTCATGCACGAAATGGGCGGCACGATTCCGGATGTGGCACACATCGATGAGCCCTACTGGTTCGTCCACAACGGCGACCTGAGCCCTGAAGAGTTTGGTCTGCGCGCAGCGCGCCAGCTGGAAGACAAAATCCTCGAACTGGGTGCGGACAAGGTCGCAGCGTTCGTTGCAGAGCCGTTCCAGGGCGCCGGCGGCATGATTTTCCCACCTGAAAGCTACTGGCCCGAGATCCAACGCATCTGCCGCCAATACGATGTGCTGCTGTGCGTTGATGAGGTGATCGGCGGCTTTGGTCGTACCGGCGAATGGTTTGCCCACCAGACACTCGGTTTCGAGCCCGATACGTTGTCTATCGCCAAGGGTTTGGCCTCGGGCTATATCCCCATGGGCGGGCTGATTCTGTCGCGGCGCATGGCCGAAGCGCTGGTTGAAAAAGGCGGTGTATTCGCCCACGGCCTGACCTATTCCGGGCACCCGGTGGCGGCAGCGGTGGCGATCGCCAACCTCAAGGCGCTGCGGGATGAAGGCGTGGTGACGGAGGTGAAAAACGACACTGGGCCGTACCTGCAGAACTGCCTGCGCGAGGTGTTCGGCAATCACCCGTTGGTGGGTGAAGTCCAAGGTATCGGCCTGGTGGCTGCGTTGCAGTTCGCTGAAGACAAGGCCACGCGCAAACGCTTCGTCAACGAAAACGACATGGCCTGGCGCTGCCGGACCATCGGGTTTGAGGAAGGCATCATCATCCGCTCCACCCTGGGACGCATGATCATGGCGCCGGCGTTGGTCGCCACCCGTGCTGAACTGGACGAATTGGTGGACAAGACTCGCATCGCGGTGGACCGCACCGCCCGCGAGTACGGACGCCTGTAAGCAGGCACGACTGGCTGAGAAGTTTTTCCGTAACCAGGCTCCACAAAAAACCTCGTTTCGCCAACAGCTGCGCATCGACAGAATGCAGTCATGTCCCATCCCCGACCGGACGGCGTATCCCGCGCTCCGGTCGGCGGATGGCAGGTCAGGACGGAACAGGACGAACACACCATGACGTTTTCAATCGTCGGCCGTTGCGCCGAAACAGGACAATTGGGCATCGCCATCAGCTCTTCCAGCTTAGCCGTGGGTGCCCGCTGCCCCTGGCTGCGTCCGGGAGTGGGTGCGGTGGCCACGCAGAACATCACCCTCCCCGCCCTCGGCCCGCAAGTGCTCGACCAGATAGAAAACGGCCTGTCTCCGGCCGAGGCGCTGGACAAAGCGCTGACCAGCAACGGCTACAGCCAGTTTCGTCAGTTGACCGCCATTGATCACCTGGGCCAGACCGCGCACTTCAGCGGCAGCGAAACCCTCGGCACGCACAACGCACTGGCCGGTGAGCAATGCGTCGGTGCGGGCAACATGCTCGCTGATCGCGCTGTCATCGAAGCACTGGTGCAGACGTTCGAAAACGGCGGCGGTCAGCTGGCCGACCGTTTGATCGCGGCGATGCAGGCAGCCGTCGCGGCCGGTGGCGAAGCAGGCCCGGTACATTCCGCGGCACTGGTGGTGGTGGGCGAACTGACCTGGCCCATCGTCGACCTGCGCGTGGATTGGGCCGACGAAGACCCTATCGGCAAACTGGCGCAACTGTGGAGCGACTACAGTCCGCAGATGCAGGACTACATCACCCGCGCCCTCGACCCGACCAAGGCGCCGAGCTATGGCGTGCCCGGTGACGAATAAGGCCCCGGTGAACCAGGCAAGGATCGACACATGAGCAAAAGCCGGGATCTGTTGGCGGCGCTGGTGGCTTTCGACACCACCAGTCGCGAGTCGAATGTGCAACTGATCGAATTCGTGCGCGATTATCTGGCGCAATTCGATGTGCCCTGCGAGCTGATCTATAACGAGCCGCGCAGCAAGGCCAACCTCTTCGCGACCCTCGGCCCGGCAGATCGTCCGGGCATCGTGCTGTCCGGGCATACCGATGTGGTTCCGGTGGACGATCAGCCCTGGACGGTCGCTCCGTTTGAACTCAGTGAGCACCACGGCCGGCTGTTCGGGCGCGGTACGGCGGACATGAAAGGCTATATCGCTTGCGTGCTGGCGGCGGTCCCCGATCTGCTCGCTGCACCGTTGAACAGGCCAGTGCACATCGCGTTGTCCTATGACGAAGAAGTCGGTTGCCTGGGCGTGCGCTCATTGCTCGCCGAGCTTGAGCAACGGCCGGTCAAGCCGCTCCTGTGTATCATCGGCGAGCCCACCGAGCTCAAGCCGGTGCTCGGCCATAAAGGCAAGCTGGCGATGCGTTGCGATGTGCATGGAGCACCCTGCCATTCGGCGTATGCGCCTCAGGGCGTGAATGCCATCGAGTACGCAGCCGAGCTGATCGGCGAACTGGGCCGCATCGGCACGACTCTGCGCGCTATGGATCTGCACGACCCGCGCTTCGATCCGCCTTTTACCACGGTGCAGGCCGGTGTCATTAGCGGCGGCAAGGCGCTGAATATCGTGCCGGCCGACTGCCGCTTCGATTTCGAGGTCCGTGCGCTGCCCGCGCAGAATCCGCGTGACGTTGCCGAGCAGCTTCAGCAATACGCCGAGACCCATGTGTTGCCGAAAATGCGCGCTGTAAATGCGGGCAGTGACATCCGCTTCTCCGAGCTGTCCGCGTACCCCGGCCTGGTCACCGACGCGAAAAGCCAGGCGGCGCAGTTGATTGCGCAGTTCTGTGGTTCGGATGAGTTCACGACCGTGGCCTTCGGCACCGAAGGCGGGTTGTTCGATGCTATCGGCATTCCCACCGTGGTGTGCGGCCCGGGCAGCATGGACCAGGGGCACAAGCCGGATGAGTTTGTCAGCGTCGAGCAGCTGGATGGGTGTGATGCGATGTTGCGGCGGATAGTCGATATTCTCCAGTCAACACAATCTCTGTAGCCGTACGACCGGGCGGCGCTCCGTTTGCCGGCGGTAGCGGCTTTGAATATGCCGCCGCCGGCCAGCCGTGCGGCTACAGAGGTGGAATGTCGGATTCCAGGCGCTACTTCGGCGCCAACTCTTCCCGACAATGATCCACAAACAACTGCGCCGGTTTGGTCAATTGCGAACGACGCAGCCAGGCGGCTGACAATCCTGAGCCGGTGACTTCTTCGGCCAGCGGCACACACACCACTTTCTGTCCGTCGTAGGTGAGATCGGATTTCGGCCGGGTCACCAGAATAGAGAAACCAAACCCGCGCCCGACCATGCCACGCACCATCTCGATCGACGGCGAGCTAAACTGAATGTGCGGAGTCAGTCCGCGCTCTTCGAAGATACTGACGAAATAGGTCCGGCTCGGCTGTACGTCCAGCAGCACCATCGGCTCAAGCACCAGATCATTGAGCGAAACCTTGGCCTGATTGGCGAAGCGATGACCTTCTGGCAATAGCGCGTACGGCTGCTGCGGCGCCATCAGAGGCGCGGTGTCGATGGTGCTGTCCAGATCGTGTTCGTAGAGGATTGCCAGGTCGATGCTGCCCGAGGTTAGCGCCTGCACCAGTTCCTGTTGCTCGCCATCGCGAATGCGGATTTCCACTCCCGGCCAACGATCACGGAACCCTGCAATCAAGCGAGGCAGGTACAGCGGCGCAACGGTTTCGAAGCAGCCGATATCGATTTGCCCGGCCACCACATCGTTGTCCGCCAGGGCGTTCTGCTCAAACTCGTGGGCCACCCGCAACAGCTCCTGGGCCTTGCGGTAGAAGCGTGCGCCACTGGGCGTCAGCGACACGCCCTGAGCGTGGTGCCGAATGAACAGCTGCACGGCAAAGCTTTCTTCAAGGTGCTTGATCGCGGTGGAGACCGAGGGCTGCGCGATGTACAGCTTGCGGGACGCCTCGGCGACGCTGCCGCACTCCACCGTGGTGACGAAATACTTGAGTTGTCGCAGGTTGTAGGCTGCCATTGCTACCTCGAATTCGCTGAACCGTGACCTCGGATCTTGCGCGCTATTCTGCGATGTTCAAAGCCTATGAGAAACAAGCAAATTCCTGCCCACTGAAGCTAAAAAAACTGACCCCGAAACGGTGCGCAACGCACCGTAAAGGTGCGTTATTGGCGAGTTTTTTTATCGATAGCGAAGACATTTTTAATAATTTCCTGCCCCTGCCACATCGCCCACTATCGGCACCACTGATCGTGAACATGGTCCGCAGAGGCCATTGAAGGAGTGTGTGCAGTGACGGATTTCAAAAGCTGGCAACGCCTAGCCGAACACCAGCGTTTCATCGACGCTTCTCTGATCGCGGGGAACATTCATCAGGCGCAGAGCGGTGAGACGTTCGCCGTCATCAACCCCGCCACCAATGCCTTGCTGGCAAACGTGGCGGCGTGTTCGGATGCGGATGTCGACCTGGCTGTTCGCGTCGCGCGCAAGAGTTTTGAAAGCGGGCCGTGGGCGCGCATGCAGCCCAAGGAGCGCAAGGCGATTCTGCTGCGCCTGTCGGAGTTGATTCTGGCGCATCGCGAAGAGCTGGCACTGCTGGACTCGCTGAGCATGGGCAAGCCGGTGATGGACGCCTACAGCATCGATGTGCCCGGCGGCGCCCACGTCTTCGCCTGGTACGCCGAAAGCCTCGACAAACTCTACGATCAGGTCGCGCCCACCGGGCCCGGCACCCTGGCGACCATCACCCGCGTGCCGCTGGGCGTGATCGCTGCGGTGGTGCCGTGGAACTTCCCTCTGGACATGGCCGCCTGGAAGCTGGCCCCAGCGCTGGCGGCGGGTAACAGCGTGATTCTCAAGCCCGCCGAGCAATCGCCGTTTTCGGCACTGCGTCTGGCGCAATTGGCCCTTGAAGCGGGCGTTCCGGAAGGCGTGTTCAACGTGATCACCGGTTTGGGTGAACACGCCGGTCGCGCGCTGGGTCTGCATCCGGATGTGGATGCGCTGGCGTTCACTGGCTCGACGCAGGTTGGCAAATACTTCATGCAATACGCCGCGCAGTCGAACCTCAAACAAGTGTGGCTGGAGTGCGGCGGCAAGAGCCCGAATCTGGTGTTCGCCGACTGTCAGGATCTGGATCTGGCGGCCGAGAAAGCCGCTTTCGGGATATTCTTCAATCAGGGCGAAGTGTGCTCGGCCAACTCGCGGCTGTTGGTGCAGCGTTCGATTCATGACGAGTTCGTCGAGCGCATGATCGAAAAGGCGCAGCACTGGCAGCCCGGCGATCCGCTCGATCCTTCGAGCAAAATGGGCGCCATCGTCGATTCCACTCAAGCGGCGCGGGTGATGGAGTACATCGCCGACGCCGGTGCCAGCGGCGCGCGTCTGGTGGCGGGCGGCGAACGGGTGATGATCAACGGCTCGAACAATTTCATTCAGCCGACCCTCTTCACACACGTTACGCCGGACATGCGTCTATCCCGCGAAGAGGTGTTCGGCCCGGTGCTTGCAATCACTGCGTTCGACGACGAAGACCAGGCCGTGCAGATGGCCAACGATCACATCTACGGCCTTGCCGCATCGGTGTGGAGCGATGACCTCAACCGCGCCCATCGCGTGGCCAGCCGCTTGAATGCCGGGACCGTGTCGGTGAACACCGTGGACGCTCTGGACGTGACGGTGCCCTTCGGTGGCGGCAAGCAATCGGGCTTCGGCCGCGACCTGTCGCTGCATTCCTTCGACAAATACACCCAGCTGAAAACCACCTGGTTTCAGCTGCGCTAAGTCGTCGCCCTGGAACAACTTGAGTGAATCCGCATGACTAACAACGAACCAAGCGCAGCAACCCTCGAACTGAGCACCATCCAGCCCATCGCCGCCGATCAGCGTCACGGCCGCGCCCGCGATCTCTTCACCATCTGGTTCGGCTCCAACATCATGTTGCTGACCGTGGTCACCGGCGCGTTGGCGGTGACCGTCTTCAAGCTGCCGTTCATGGCGGCAATGACCGCACTGATTCTCGGCAACCTGATCGGCGGGATCTTCATGGCCCTGCACTCGGCGCAAGGCCCGCAACTGGGCGTGCCGCAGATGGTCCAGACCCGCGGCCAGTTCGGCTCCTACGGCTCGCTGCTGGTGGTCGCCCTGGTGGTGATCATGTATCTGGGCTTCTTCGCCTCCAATCTGGTGCTTGGCGGGCAGTCGCTGCAGAGCCGCTACGCGATGTTCAGCACCAATCAGGCTATCGTGCTGGTGGGCCTGATCAGCGTCGTGGCGACGGTGTTCGGCTATCGCCTGATACACGCCTACACGCGCATCATGTCCTATCTGTCCGGCGCGATTCTGCTGCTGTGCTTCGTCTGGATCATCGCCGTGCACGGCCTGCCAGCAGACTTCCTGCAACGCAACGAAATGAACCTGGCGGGCTTCCTCGGCACCCTGTCGATCGCGGCGCTGTGGCAACTGGCGTACGCGCCCTACGTCTCGGACTACTCGCGCTACATGCCCGCCGATACCGGTGGCAAGGCCGCGTTCTGGTCCAGCTACTGGGGCTGCTGCCTGGGTTCGATCCTGCCGATGGCATTGGGGGTGGTCGTCGGTTTGTGCGTCGAAGGCGACATTATTGCCGGGCTGATCGAAATGACCGGCAGCATCGCGACGCTGGTGGTCGCTGTGTTCTCCATCGGCATCGCCGCAACCAACGCGATGAACCTGTATTGCGGCACGCTCTCGGCGATCACGGTCGGTCAGACGCTGGTGCCTAAATGGTCGGCCGGCGCCCTCTCCCGCGCGATCACCGCGCTGGTGCTGTTCTCGATCTCGCTGACCCTGGCATTGCTGGGGCAGGACGACTTCATGGCCAACTACACCAACTTCATTCTTCTGCTGCTTTACGTGCTGGTGCCGTGGACCGCGATCAATCTGGTGGACTACTACCTGGTCGCTCACGGCAGCTACGACGTGGCCTCGTTCTTCCGTCGCGACGGCGGCATCTATGGCTATTTCAACTGGACGGCGGTGGGCTGCTACGTGCTCGGCATTCTGGTGCAGATCCCGTTCATGGCCACCGAGTTGTACACCGGGGTGATCGCCAAGGCCATGGGCGGCGCCGATGTGTCGTGGATCGTCGGGCTGCTGGTGATCTCGCCGGTTTACTACCTGGCGAGTCAGCGCCGCGGCCGCAAGCAGGCGCTGAGCGCCGTCGGGAGGAACGCATGAAAACCGACTTCGACTACATCATTGTCGGCGCCGGTTCGTCCGGTTGCGTGCTGGCGAACCGATTGAGTGCGGACCCGGCCGTCAGCGTCTGCCTGATCGAGGCCGGCAGCCATGACAACAACCTGCGTATCCAGACGCCCGCCGGAACCATCACGCTGTACAAGAGCAAGAAGTACAGCTGGAATTTCTTCTCCGCGCCGCAGAAAAACCTCAACGGTCGCAGCCTGCACACCCCACGCGGGAAGGCGTTGGGTGGCTCGAGTTCGATGAACAGCATGATCTACATTCGCGGCCATGCCAGCGATTACGACCGCTGGGCCGACGCCGGTTGCGCGGGTTGGGACTGGAACAGCGTGCTGCCGTTTTTCAAGAAGTCCGAGAACAACCGCCTCGGTCAGGACCCGCGCCTGCATGGCCTTCATGGCGAGTTGAACGTTGAAGCCGCACGCGACCCGAACCCGGTGTCGCAGTTGTTCGTCAAAGCCGCGCAGAAGGTCGGCATTCGCCGCAACGATGACTTCAACGGCGAGCAGCTTGAGGGTTGTGGCATCTACAACCTGACCCAGAAAGACGCCAGACGCCTGTCCAGTTATCGCGCCTTCGTTGCGCCGGTGCTCGACCGACCCAACCTCACGGTCATCACCGATTGCGCAGTGCAATCGCTGATCCTCGAACAGCGTGTGGCCAAGGGCGTACGGGTAGTGTCGGAGGGGCAGCAAACCCGCCTGACTGCGCGTCGCGAGGTAATTCTGTCGGCAGGTTCTCTCGCCAGCCCGAGCCTGCTTCTGGCCTCGGGTATCGGTCCGGCCGGCGAACTTAAAAACGCCGGGATCAAGGTCGAGCATGACCTGCCCGGGGTCGGCAAAAATCTGCAGGATCACCTCGACGGCTTGATCACCGTACGCTCGAAAAGCCAGCTGACACTGGGGTTTTCCCTCGGTTCGTTGCCGGGCATTCTGCTGGCGCCGCTGCGCTATGTGCTCGGCAAGAAAGGATGGCTGACCACCAACTACGTCGAAGCCGGTGGCTTCGCGCGCACGCCTCTGGCAGAGGCTCTGCCCGACGTGCAGTTTCACTTCGTGCCGGGTTATCGCAGCCATCGCGGGCGGTTGTTCGAATGGGGCCACGGTTATGCGGTACACACCTGTGTGTTGCGACCTAAAAGCATTGGCGAGTTGCGCCTGGATCGGAGCGGCAAGCCGGTCATTGACTTCAACTTTCTGTCCGACCCTGAAGACGCAAAAGTGCTGATCGAAGGGCTGAAGCTGGCGCGCAAGATCCTTGCCGATCAGCAATTCGACGGCATTCGCGGCGCAGAGATGCTCCCCGGCAAAGACGTGCAGACCGACGAGCAACTGATGACCTACGTGCGTGAGTACGCGGCGACGGTGTTCCATCCTGTGGGCACCTGCAAGATGGGGGTCGACCCGATGAGCGTGGTCGGGCCGGACCTGAAGGTGCACGGTATCGAAGGCCTTCGAGTGGTCGACGCCTCGATCATGCCGACCTTGATCAGCGGCAATACTAATGCCCCGTGCATCATGATCGGGGAGAAGGCGGCGGAGATGATTTTGCGTGGGAGTACTCAGAGCGCTATCAAAGAAACCACCATGTCCGCCGCAATCAGCTGAAAAGCTTCGCGAGCAAGCTCCCTCCCACGGACCGTGCGCTACCCGCCCAGTCCAGGTGCGCCGCAGTACTTGTGGGAGACAGATCGCTGGCGCGGGCCATTTTCGAGACGGGCTCCAAAGCCAGTAAACGCCGCATTCCTGCACCGGGAAGCGGCGTTTTTGTTGCGCCTGCCCCAGCTTCGAACACCTTTTCCCACCCCAGTTTTTTCCTCATCAGGGACCACATATTTACTAATTTTCGTATCCCTCGACATCGGCCAACATCAACCCTGCCCCACAGAGGCAAAAGGTCCGTCAGAGGCCACGAGCGTTTCAAGTTTTTGGCGTCTAGCCCCACTGCCCCGAGACATATTCGAATTAAAAAATCACCATCCGGGAGTGTTCAATGATCAAGTCTTTCGTATCGCGCTGCGTGCGTCCGCTGGCCCTGACTGCAATGGCTGCCGGCATCGCCAGCGGCGCCCAGGCCGGCACCCTGTCCATCGGACACACCACCTGGGTGGGTTACGGCACCCTGTACCTGGCCAAGGATCTGGGCTACTTCAAGGAAGGCGGCCTGACCGTCGAGCTGCCGACCATCGAAGAAGCCTCGATGTACATGGCCGCTCAAGCCTCCGGCAAGTTGTCCGGTTCGGCGTCGACCCTCGATGAAATCCTCAAGTACCGTCCACAGTTCTGCTTCAAGGCCGTGGCCGCGCTGGATGAAAGCCATGGCGGCGACGGTGTGCTGGTGGGCAAAGACATCAACAGCCTGCAGGACCTCAAGGGCAAGGCAGTTGCGGTCAACGAAGGTTCGGTGTCGCAGTTCTGGCTCAACTACCTGCTGAAAAATGCCGGCATGAAGATGAGCGACCTGACCATCCAGAACATGACCGCCGACGACGCCGCCACCGCCTTCATCGCCGGTCGCGTACCGGCCGCCGTGACTTGGGAGCCGCACCTGACTACCGTGCGCAACAAGCAGCAGGGCAAGGTTTTGGTGGACAGCAGCACCACGCCGGGTGTGATCGTCGATGTCGTGGCCCTGAGCTGCGATGTGATCGACAAGCAACAGGCTGACGTCAAGGCGCTGGTTGCGGGCCTGTACAAAGCCGTGCAGTACACCAAGGACCACCCGAAAGAAGCCTACGCGATCATGGCCAAGGGCGTGGGTGGCTACCTCGCCGACCCGGCTGAACTGGAAGCCGCAGCCAAGGGTGTGCGTTTCTACGACCAGGCCATGAGCGAAAAACTGCTGGGCAGCAACGGCAGCACCGGCGACGCCGCCACGGTCATCAAACTGGCCAACGAAACCGCCAGCGACTTGCAGGGCAAGCCGTACAACGTGAGCTACAGCGACCTGATCGACAACCGTTTCATCAGCCCGAAATAACCAGGAGCACCTCATGTCCAAGCGCAATTCGTGGCTGAACCGTTGCCTGACGCCCAAGACCAGCCTGCCGGTGCAGGTGATCTGGAGCGCCAGCGGTCTGGCCTGGGCCTTGTTGATTGGCCTCTGGGCCTTTCTTTCCTATGGCGGCGTGGTGCCGGCGATGTTCCTGCCGACACCGGGCGCGGTCTTCGATGCCGCGATGCGCCTGGCCCGTGATGGCACCCTCGGCCCACATGTGTGGGCCAGCGTGGAAGTGGTGATGGTCGGCTTCATCATCTCGTCGGTGGTCGCCGTGCCCATCGGGCTGTTGATGGGCAGCTTCCGGGTCGTGCAAGCGTTCCTCGAACCGCTGGTCAACTTCATCCGCTACCTGCCAGTGACCTCGTTCGTGCCGCTGTTCATCCTGTGGATCGGCATCGGTCTGGAACAGCGCGTGTCGATCATCATCTTCGGGGTGTTCTTCCAGCAACTGGTGATGATTGCCGACGTCTCCAAAGGGATTTCCAAAGACCTGATCAACGCGTCGTACACCCTGGGCTCGAGCCGCACGGACGCGGTGCTGCACGTCATAGCCCCGGCCTCACTGCCAGGCGTGCTGGACACCCTGCGCGTGACCATGGGCTGGGCCTGGACGTATCTGGTTGTCGCCGAACTGGTCGCCGCCTCCAGCGGCCTGGGTTACCTGAGCCTCAAGGCCATGCGCGGGTTTCAGGTCGACGTGATTTTCCTGGCAATCGCGGTCATCGGCCTGTTGGGCCTGATCACCGATCAACTTTTCAGACTTCTTCGCTTGAAGGTGGCCGCATGGGCTCAGTAACTGCAACTTCGCCGATTCAGCTTCGCCCGACTCCCGTGGCAGCTTCGGCCACTCCACGCTTGCGGGTCGATAACGTCACCTTGCAATACCAGACGCCATCGGGCAGCACCTTCACGGCGCTCGACAGCGTCTCGTTCGATGTTCCCGATCAGCAGTTCGCCGTGCTGGTTGGCCCGTCCGGTTGCGGCAAGTCGAGCCTGCTGTATCTGACCGCCGGCCTGGCCGAACCGACTTCTGGCGATATCTACGTCGGTGGCCAGCAAGTCGACGGCCCCGGCGCCGATCGCGGCATGGTGTTCCAGGGCTACACGCTGTTTCCGTGGCTGACCGTGCGCAAGAACATTGAGTTCGGCCTCAAGCGCCGTGGAGTGCCCGCCGCCGAGCGCAAGGAAATCGTCGAGTTCTACCTCAACGAAGTCGGCCTGCTGCGCTTCGCCGACAACTACTCCAAGCAGTTGTCCGGCGGGATGATGCAACGTGTGGCCATTGCGCGAGCTCTGGCGAACGACCCGCAAATCCTGCTGATGGACGAGCCGTTCGGCGCGCTTGATAGCCAGACTCGCCTGCAGATGCAGCAACTGCTGCTCAAGGTCTGGGAACACAGCAAGAAAACCGTGCTGTTCGTCACCCACGATATCGACGAGGCGATCCTGCTCGGCGACCGTATTTTCGTCATGGGCGCCCGTCCCGGTCGGATCAAGGAGGTGCTGGACGTGCCCATCGGCCGGCCGCGCAATCTGGACATGGTGATGGACCCGCAATTCATCCGCATGAAGCGCAACATCTTCCATCTACTGCATGACGGTCCGGAAGACCACGACCACTGAATCCGCTAGAAACTGCTAATACCTTCGTACTACCGCCATGGATCGGCGGGCGGTGCTAGAGTGCCCCGCCACAGAGATGACACCCAGTTTAGGCGTACACTCAAAGCCATCTGAATCCATCTGGCTCTGCCGGAAATCGCCACTCGCGTGGCCTGATGCACTGGGGGCAAAATTGGGGGCACATTTGAATTTTTCCCGCCTGGAAATACCGTCCTAGAGCCCAGTCAAATGTTTTTCGGCGAGTCGGCCAGCAATGACCATGCCGCACTGCGTCTTGGGTGCCGTCGCGTTATCGGCTGAACGACACGAGCTACAAATCGCTGTCACGTAATTCCAAACGTTGCCGTTGCTGTGAGAGGGTTAGAGGTTCGCATACAAAAACACTGGCACTATATGGGCCACCGCGAACATTCTGCCAGCCGTATATTTTCATCAGCTCAAGGGTAAGAAGTGTCTCTATTTCTAGCGCTGCCCGCCAACTACTGAAATTTGTTTCAATTATTTTTTAGACTTCGACCGGTTTGTGAAGTCGGGTCCATGATGATCCATCTCCGGCGAAGTGCTCCTTTATTCTCTGAGCAGGATTTTTTGATTATCCAACGTAGCACTTCTCTCCGCTTAGCTCGATAATATAGACGGAGATTTTCTTTCTCTTCAGATTTATTAGAGACATGCACAGATACCATAACGAATGGGGTTGACTTGCAGCGCTGGCTCCCCAAGGTCACCGATGGTGAAACTTCCAAAAAGTGGCCGGGGCTATGGACTGAACTCAGTCGCCCAAAAGGCTGCGCTCAAGTTACCACATGATTATGAGAAGGATTGACGATCAAATGCTGGCATCCATGGAATATCAACTGCATGGAGAAAGTTGTGAGGAGAAAACCGAATACGGCGCGAGCCGCTGGTCTGCACCAGCCACAGCTGGTGTCTACAAGCACGTAGCCCTCCCCTTGCTCGTGTTGTTGCCTCTTCTGGGGCTCCAGATGCAGGAACACTGGAGTCAATGGAACAGCTGACAGAGCGGTCTAACGGCCACCATACGATACATTTTGAACCAGCGATCGGCGATGCACAGTCCACATGCCATGATGGCTCGGCGGCAGTTCGAGCGACGGGCGACATTACGTGTGTTTCAGGTGCACTTCACTTGCACTGAGCGACGGCCGTAATTTTGTACTTCTCGGTGAAGCTGCGGGGGTTAGAATTTTCTATGGCACCAACACTTAAGATGGTGAATCCATTCGGGCAGTGCCTTCTGATACTGAGTTCGCACGGCGGAGCTGTAGTATCGTCAAAGGTGTTGCCAGGTTCGTAGCAACTGGCCAAGTACCGTCCATCATTAGAGCTTTTCTGGCCTAGCCAGTCATCGAAGCGATCCAAACCGCCTTGTATCGAGGCACAACTAGAAATTGCCACTATAAGAACGGTAGCTGATATCACTCGGAGAACGTGGAATGGGTTTAGCATTTCCAAGCACATTGGTAGTTAGGGAGCGCCCCCCCCCTAGTAAGCAAAGTCCGGGGGCGCGTCACCTTAGCAAATTAATTTTGCTTAAGTGTAAAGTTGGCGTTAATAGACCAGCTGCCGCCGCTGGAGCCAAAGCCTAATGAAGTTTGAAAGCCGCCTATCGTCGGTGAAGACCAATTCGCGTTCCACGCTCCGTCGAAGCCTCTACTAATAGAGGCACTGGCGCCGCTATCGAAGCTGAATGTTGTTCCAACCGAACTGTTTGAAAATTCGTAAGAAACAGCTCCGACAGTGACCTTGCCCGAGCCGTTGAGTTCACCACCGGGAGTGAACGATGCGCTGAACTCAAAATGATCTTGTGTGGTCTTGAAGCCCACGCTGCCATCCATTGATGTGCCGTTTGTAGACGCCGTACCAAATGCATTTCCTTGCTCGACGGTCACCTCGGCATGGCCGGTCTTTACCTTTCCGTTGAATGTGGCGGTGTCGACCTGCCCCCTGAAATTAGCGCCGATGACGCGCCCATTTTCTCTCCATACATCTGCCTGGAAAGGGATTTCATCCTCAGGCATGGGGCGTCCTGGCCCATTCGGTTTTTTGACATTGGGGGAAGCGCCTAGGTCAGTTCTAGTGCGATCATTATTCGAAGAAGTCATAACAGCCTCCATATTTTTACATGAATAAAAAGTGTAGTCAGCAGTCAGAGCATTACAAGAAAATTACCTTCTGCAACTTGTCCTCCTTTTTGTTCAAACGCCAAATCCACCGAAAAGTGGATTTAAGCTCTTCACACAACAACCATACCCACGTATTCAATGCAACAATTTAAGTCATGAAAGTCATAACCTGATGCTTTCTACCCATAAGGCCAAGAGCAAATCTAAAAAATAGTAAAACTCAAATAATATTTAAGGAACTCTTAGCAGATATTATCTTAAATAACAATCAACCACCGAATGGAGTAGCATTGGTTGGCTGACCTTTCTTACTGCACGATGGCGGGTTAGTCATGCCAAATGTCAAAAGATTGCCACCATTGATAATGCAGTTAAACTGTTGATTATCTTTGGACTTCACCAAGGCAAATGTATTGGTTCCTTCCGTGCGACGGCTCACCAAAGCCAGCTCTTCAGGAGAATACCCAAGGGCCCCGCCAGCCTGGGATTTTATTTGCTCATCACTGAGTATATTAGTTTTGCTAGCAATGATATTACATCCAGCCAATGCCATCAGAACAGAAACTATTGCAACAAATTTTATTTTCATCATGGTTTTCTCATTTTTTAGGGTGAATCAGAATTCCGTCAGAGCCAGAAATTTTTACAGCCGTGTTGGATCCCTATTAACACTTAAGGGTTGGAAGCGGCATGCCGGTCCACTCTGTGGCAACTTCATAAAAAGTACCAAAGGTCTGTTCTCAGTTTAGAATGAAGCTCCGCATCGAAGCTATAGTGCAGGTGTGCTACCGCCAAATCCTGGATCTTGCCCTTGTAACCCGAAAGCTGGTCACCTTGTGTGGACTAAGCTATTCACCGAATTTTATATTGCACGAAACATATGGAAAGTACGTCTTCCCCCTGAGCTTTCCTGAATCTACGATTCTCTGCCCTGAAAATCTCCAGAGTGAGCGGAATCATCGCCGAAGCATCGACCGCTTCGCCGTAGGTCTGCGTGCGTAGCGATCGAGGCTGGCCTTAAGACTGGTTGGACACGCGAAGATCAGCTTGGCGTTTTCAGTCTTAGGCAGTAGCTATAGTCGTAGCTTGCACGTAGTGCTCTGCCAGATTTCTCGATATAAGAATTGGCCGGTACGCTCGCAACACCAAGTCGCAGTTGATGATGCTGTGCACCGGCGATACTGGCCGATCCACCCTTTAGGCGGACAATCTGAAATAGGTCGGCCCCTGAGCGTGAGCGCTAACGTGCACGGCACGTTGGCGCGATTCCACGTCACTTGCATGCGGCTCTCTCCGTAGGCAACCCGCTGTTCTATTTGTCGAACATTCGCTATCCCTGTGGCATCAACAGATAGCGCCAGTCCCGGCGTCATACACAGGCTCCGTCACGGTGTCGATCACGCCGTCTGGCCTTCAATTGGGAGCGACATGCAGCAGCTTCAAAAATCCATAGCAAATCACTGCTGGATGCTATCTCGATATATCAAGATGCCAAATTAAGCATGAAATGCTGGAACTTCTCTGCGTCTAACCAGGCGTTGAGCAGGCCCGCGCGCCTCGTGAAACCGTGGGGATATAAGACCATATCGAATCGGTCTTGATGGACTTGACACTCCCCATGACGCTCGCTCCGTGAACCCGATATAGAGCGTGCTTTTTCCTCGTAGGTCGACGGGCCGGCAACTTTTCAAGTCTCGCACACAGAGCAGAAGAGGACTATCTGTTGCAGATACTTGATCGTTTCCGTCCACGTTCTAGACATGAGCCACAGGCATAACGACACACAACAGCCTTAGTGGGGCAACCAAGGCGACAAGTCCGCCAATGTCCAGAAGGGTGTCCGTAGCGCAGCCGCATGGCGATTTCCAACATGTATGCGCAATCGCGGAGATTGCATTTGCGATGTCTTTCCGCAGCCATGTCTATTGAATAGGGCTCACGCCAACAAACGCCACTGAGCGTTCAGGAGTGACCATCATGTTGCAAACACCGGTACTGCAACCGAACGAGCGCCGCATCCTGCGGCTCGGTGAAGTCGAAGCGAAGTCTGGTTTCAAACGCGCTCACATCTACAACCTGATGAAGAAGCGCCAGTTTCCACAGGCGCTACGCCTCGGCGTGCGGGCGGTAGGCTGGGATTCGGTCGAGATCGACCAATGGATCGCCGAACGCCTCAATAACCGGACCTGATCCGCTCCCCTCCTCGGATTTTCCCATCCTTTAGACGGAGAGCGCCATGCAGGTTGTATCCATCATCTCGACCAAGGGCGGTGTTGGCAAAACGACCACAGCCGCCAACCTCGGCGGGCTCGCCGCGGATGCGGGGCTGCGCGTCCTGCTGCTCGACCTGGACGTGCAGCCAACGCTGTCCTCTTACTACGAATTGGTCCACCGCGCCCCCAGCGGCATCTACGAGTTGTTGGCATTCAACGAGCGCGACCTGGGCCGGCTCATTTCGCGCACGATCATCGCGGGCCTCGACCTAGTGCTCTCTAACGACCCTCGGGGCGAACTGAACACCTTGCTTTTACATGCACCAGATGGGCGCCTGCGGCTGCGGCACCTGCTGCCGATGCTGGCGCCGCTCTACGACCTGGTGTTGATCGACACCCAGGGCGCACGCTCCGTGCTGCTGGAGATGGCGGTGCTGGCCTCCAATTTGGCGCTGTCTCCGATCACGCCCGAAATACTTGCAGCCCGCGAGCTACGGCGCGGCACCATGCTGTTGCTGGAGGACATCGCGCCGTACCGGCACCTCGGCATCGAACCGCCGCCGCTGAACCTGCTGATCAACCGCGTCCACCCCGTGTCCGCTAACGCGCGGCTAATCCAGCAGGCCTTGCGTGATCTGTTCCAAGACCATGCGGACATCCGCGTGCTTGTCACCGACGTGCCGGCCATTGAAGCCTATCCGCGCGCCGCGACCCGTGGTCTGCCGGTGCATCGTGTCGAGCATCGCCAGCCACCGGGCAGAGTTGCGCCCGCTGCGCTCGACACCATGCGCGCGCTCGCCGGCGAACTGTTTCCTGAGTGGCAAGACAGATTTGTCCACGTATCCGGTCGTCCATCACGTCCTCTTAAAGCTGGGAGGCCTCATGGCGAACGCACATGAACTGGCTCGCGGCCACAAGCGACTGCGCACCCTGATCGAATTTGCGATCGGCGAAGGCTGGCACGTCAAGCGCACATCGGGCGGACACCTCAAGTTCACCAAGGCCGGCTGCTCCGCCATCTACACCAGCTCAACCGCAAGCGATTACCGGGCGACCCTCAACGCCCGGGCGCAGATCCGCCGTGCCGAGCGCGAGGCCCGCACGGCCCGGGCCGCCAACGCCGAGGGATGCGACCATGGCTGAGATGACCTCCCAGGACATGGCCGGCAAGCTGCTTGCAGCCGGGTTCGAGCGCAGCGGTCCATCGGTCACGACCTTGAGCGACCCGATCACCGACACACCGATGGTTGTGACGTTGGACCAGTTGCGGCCTTACGACCACGACCCCCGCAAAAAGCGCAACTCGGCCTACTATGAAATCAAGGCGTCCATCCGCGAACGCGGCCTGGATGCGGCGCCGGCCATCACGCGCCGTCCGGGCGACGGGCACTACATCATTCGTAACGGTGGCAACACACGCCTCGCGATCCTGCGTGAACTCTGGGCAGAGGCCAAGGACGAGCGCTTCTTCCGCATATCGTGCCTGTTCCGGCCCTGGCCTGCACGCGGAGAAATAGTCGCGCTGACCGGCCACCTCGCCGAGAACGAGCTGCGCGGTGGCCTTACGTTCATCGAGCGCGCCTTGGGCGTCGAAAAAGCCCGCGAGTTCTATGAAGAGGAAAGCGGCGCCACACTGAGCCAGTCCGAACTGGCCCGCCGCCTGGCCGCCGACGGCTACCCAGTACAGCAGTCGCACATCAGCCGCATGGCCGATGCGGTGCGCTACTTACTGCCTGCGATTCCGACCGTGCTCTATGGCGGCCTGGGCCGCCATCAGGTCGAGCGGCTGTCGGTCATGCGCAAGGCCTGCGAGCGCACCTGGGAGTATTACGCCAAAGGCCGCTCCCTTCCATTGGACTTCGACGACTTCTTTCAGGAGGTGCTCTCGCAGTTCGACACCCAGGCCGACGAATTCGCCCCGCAGCGGGTACAGGACGAGCTGATCGGTCAGATGTCCGAACTGCTGGGCGTCAATTACGACGTGCTGGCATTGGACCTGAACGAATCCGAGAGCCGCTACCGTGCGCTGGTCAGCGAACCAACTCTGCCGTCGGCACCGCCCGCATTGCCTGAGCATGGAGCCATCGCGCGGCCGCCCGTCGGACCGGCGCCGACCACCGATAGGCCTTCGCCACCTACAACGCTGTCAACGGGCGCCCCCATCACGCGCGAAAATGATAAGGCCGCTGGCAAAGCCGACGCCGGAAACCCTGCGGCAGCAGCTGGAGAACTGCTGCAGGACCATATCGTCTCGCCGGCACCGACGACAGAGCGGCTCCAGTCCATCCAGCGGATGATCGCGGACCAGTTGGGCGATGCGCTACCGCCCGACTTCTCAGCCAACGTATTGCAGTCCATCCCGGTGCAGGCCGGTGGTCTCTATCCCATCTCCGACGTCTGGTACATCGACCCCGGCCTGGACGCGCCCGACCGGCTGCGCGTCCATATTGCCCAGTTCGCACGCGAGATTGCCAGCGAGGCGGATTTGGACGAGTTCATCGAAGACCGTCCCGACGGCATCGGGTTCGCATGCCGCGCCCGCGACCAGGCTGCTTTGCCGCTTGGACACGCCGTGCTGGCACTGCTGGGGTCTCTGGCCGGTCAGCAGCCGGTCGATGCTGACCCCAACGGGCAACTCGTCACCGATCTGCCGGCACTGCTACACGGTCAAGGCGATGTCACCAGGCGATTGAGCGATACCGCGCTGGTCAAGCTGTTCCGGTTGCTGCGGCTGGCCCGACGCCTGCTGGATCTGGAAGCCGGTGCCACGGCTCCCGATTCTTGAACGAGGAAAGCCAGCATGTCTGCACCCCACCCCCTCAACCAAGCCGTCATCGCCCAAGCACTCTATGACCTGCGCAATGGGCAATTGCGTCGTTGCAAATCGATGGGGTTCGGTGAGGAAGAGTTGGATGCACTCAAGCACCCGGTGCTGATCAGCGTACTGGCAAACGCCAGCGTCTCGTGGTGTTCCGTGACAGTCAACCGCGAAGTGCTCCTTCGGCTGCTAAAGCAGGCACAGGAAGTGGAGAAGGAAATCGCCACGGTTGATCGCATGCTCAGGCTAGCAGCAAGTACAGAAATGGTAAGCCGCTTCTACGGCCTGACCCATCAGGAGGTCGCCCTTCGCCGCGAAGTCCTTGGCCTGCCCAAGCGCAAGGGGCGCCATGCCGTTTTAGATGAAGCACAGGATACGGAGCTGTGGCGGCAGTGGAAGGCCCTGACCAGCAGCAGAAACGTCAATCTGGAGGACGATACCTCGATTCTCGATGCGGCCATGGATTTGGCAGAAGCCATGTCACTGCCGCTGTCGGTGGTGTGGGCCGCGATCAAGAACTGGATCGACCAAGGATTGGGATGACCCATGGCCGTGGATGACGCAGCTCCGCGAGCACCACGCCAAGGCCCCGTAGCCCTCGCCGATCTGTTCGACAGCGCGCTGAAAGACCTTACGCCTAAAACCAGCGAACCCGCGTCTGCGCGTACGTCCGGAGACGGTTTCCTGTTCAGCGGCAATCGGCACGAGAGCGTACCGCGGCGGCTGTTCCTCGATCGACGCCTGACGCCGCTGGAGCGCAATGCGTGGCAGGTGTTCCGGATGATGCTCAACGAGGATGGCGTCACCGCGTTCCCGACGTACGAGCAACTTCGGCCATGGCTCGCATCAACACCCTGTGCCGGACAAGCCTCCCACGAGACCGTGGCACGCGCCTTGACGCTGTTGCGCCTGACACGCTGGTTGAGCCTCGTGCGCAGGCGCCGCGACCCCAAGACCGGACGCATCCTCGGCAACCTCTATGTGCTGCACGATGAGCCCTTGACCCCGTTCGAGGCCATGCAGCTTGACGCCGACTATCTGGAGCTGGTCAGCCAGTCACTGGGCCATTCCGCGAAGGCCGTGCAGATGGTGGGACTCAACACCCTTAAGGAAATCGCGGAAGACCCGCTGCTGTCTGGCCGCACGTTGCCGTCGCGGCTGCAGGTGCTTGCCGAACGCCTGGCCCAACAGGGCATCGCTGCATCCGAGAGTTATCCACAAGAAGACGCCACCCACGATTCCGAAGAAGGGGTGTCGAGCCTTCTTCGGAATGGCGAACAGCACTCTTCGGAATTCGAAGCAGGGCTAAAACCTGCGCCGGACGGCTCTCTTCGGAATCCGAAGCAGGACCGTACTGTACGTAGTAAAAGTATTAATGAAGTACGTACTACCGCGCGTGAGCGTGGGCACGTGCGCGCGATGCCGGGTGTTCGCATGCCCGATCGATTCCTGAGCCTGAAGGAAGAGCAGCAGGCCGGCGCGCTGGTGGCGTTACAGCAAGTCGATGCGCCACTGAGGCAAGCCGTGCTGGACGAATGGGCAGACCGCTGTCGAGGCTCGGCCATTCGCAACCCAGCAGGGTATTTGTTCGGCATCATCCAGCGCGCCATCCGGGGCGAGTTCAACGCATGGGCCAAGCAAGCCGGATCGGCACCAACAACGCCTGCCGCTGCGTACGATGGACCACCAGATGCGCCACGCAACGTGGTTCCGACCGAAGTGGCTCGGCAGCACATCGAACGGCTACGCGGCCTTCTGGGCAAGGCCTGACTTTTCGAGCCGCAGGTCATGAAGCAGATGCCCATGGCGGTCAGTAGCGCTATCCCCTGGGGATAGCCGCACGGACGTACAGGACGCCGAGCAGATATGGGGCAGGCATCGGGGTGCCATGCACAGGATCATATGTGTGCGACCTGTCCTTAGCGAACAGCGCTCCTTGGCGCGCCGTGGAGCTACCCCCTGGGGATAATTGGCCATTCCGAAGGGCAGCACAACAGGCAGGCACAGCGCCGCCATCGGAGGTCATGCACGGATCGCGCGTATCCGAGCAGCCTCAGCGAGCAGCATCCAGTGGCGCTCGATGGAGCTATCCCCTGGGGATAGCTCGCGCCGCTCGTAGCGGCCACGCCCTAAACCGGGGCTTGGCCGATTTCGGTTTGTTGACTGACGGCCTTCCGCCGCATGCCAATGCTGGCTGCTCCTTTTCCCAAAGCGAGCGGACACACCATGGCAACCAATGAACCTTTGCAATTGAATCTCGGCTCGTTGCGCAGCGCGATGTCGCTGACGCTGCATACCCATCACGCATCCCGCATTTGGCATGGCCGCGCTGCCGCCGAAGGGCGACCGGGCATCGTCGGCCTGAACGGCTACATCGCCGTGATGAACAAGATGAAGCGCGGCTCGGAGCAGGACGACCCATACAGCGATTGGTGGATGCTGCGCATCGAGGAAAAACTCGACCAGACCAAAACCACGCTGCAATCGCTGCGCGAACAGGTGGACCAAGCATTGGCAGGCGTCCCCGCCGCATTGAGCCTGGGCGAGAACCTCAACGTGCAGCCGGTTAAATTGCCCCTCTTCGTCAACGCCCAGCTCGGCTTTGCCGCGGTCTATCTCCTGGCCGATTACGACGACATCGCCCGCAAGCTGATCCTTGCCCATCACACCGCACTCATCGACCGCAGCACGCTGGAGCGCTGGCTCAACGAGGGTGCGCATGCGCTGCGCAGCCTGTTCAGCCTGGCACAGCAATACCGCTACTCGGGCTGCACTCGGGATGATTTCGCGGCCGAGAATGCGGCGGCGCGGGTCGCGCTGGAAAAATTCGGCGAGCTGCCGCAAGACGTACTCGAAGGCACACGACGCTCGAAGTTTTCGCCGCCCATCGTGCGCCGCGGGCTCCAACAGGGCGGTGATAGCGCTGCCGCAGCCGCACCTCCCACCGATGAAAGCACTGCCACCGATCAAGCCGAGGCCAGCACCGGCGAGGACGAACAGGCATGAGCGACCCGAACCGTGAACCGCGCTACTTCCGTGGTCTGGAACAGCCAGCCTTCATGCGGCTGGTACACGCGGCCTCTCTAAAAGGCCTTTTAAAGCCTTTTAAAGGTAAGGGGTCACTGGACATCTGGGCCAGCCAGTGCTTTGCCATGCGCGACGAATTGATTGCCCTGGCGCAGCGGCAGGTGCTGCCCCAGGCGTGTGGGCATCCCTTCCACCTGCTGCCCATTGAACTGGCCCGGCAGTCCACTGGCGCAGGCACGGCCTTTCTGCGCTGGCGCAGGCACGACAGGTCGGCGATGGGCGTGGCGCTATGGCAGGAGCTGATCGCCAGCACCAGCACGCCGGTCAACCTACTGGCCGACCTGCATGCGATCGAGCTTCAGCGCATCACGTTGAACATGCAGATCAGCCTGCTGCACACCCTGGGCAGGCAGGCGCAGGAATGCGCCAGCAAGGCAGACGAGGCGGATGCCGCCTATCTGCGCCGGCTCACGTCCCTCCCTGCCGCGATGCGCGACCGATGACTGCGCCAGGCATTCCTGCACGCGCCTGGGGCCGACGAGGCACGGGCATTTCAACCACCACGGAGATTGCATCATGAGCACGCATTTTTCTGGCGAAGGCAACATCGGCTCGCCACCGGAATATCGCGAATTCCCCAATGGCAACGACGAGCCCAGCCGCCTCCTGCGCCTGAACGTCTATTTCGACAACCCCGTTCCCAAGAAGGACGGTTCTTTCGAGGATCGCGGAGGCTTTTGGGCACCCGTGGAACTCTGGCACCGCGATGCCGAGCACTGGAAGGATCTGTACCAGAAAGGCATGCGCGTGCTGGTCGTCGGCCGCATGGAGCGTGAATCTTGGACGGACAACGAGGATCAGCCACGCGAAACCTGGCAGATCAACGCGCGCAGCGTCGGCATCCTGCCGTACCGCATTGAGTCCGTGGCCCTTAGCCCGAAGCCCCAGGAGGCAGAGCCGAAGCCCCAAGCCGCCCAGGAAACGACTGCGCCGAAAGAGGCGAAGCGTAGGAAATGACCCAGCATGGAGGGCGAACGCCGCAGTGCTCCGCCCTCCTCCGCTCGCCACAAATTATCCCCAGGGGATAGCTCCACCTACGTCCACCGAAGTCCACGCCCTCCCGTATACCTCGGCTCCCTACCCGCGCACTTCCGGCTACGCGTCTTTCTCCAAAGCGATTTCATCCTCCGTGAAAGCGATCGCCGCAGCATGCGGCTTGTTTGCTGCTGCTCTTGGCAGCGCTCGGCATCCTCGATTCCAACAACTCAATGAACCTCGGAAATCGAGCGGACGGGCATGCGGCTGTTCTTGTGCGAGAAGCCCTCCCAGGGCAAAGACATTGGCCGGATTCTCGGCGCCACACAACGCGGTGAAGGTTGCCTTTATGGGGCCGACGTCACCGTCACCTGGTGCATCGGCCATCTCGTCGAAGCGGCACCGCCCGAGGCCTATGACGAGCAGCTCAAGCGCTGGTCCATCGAACAGTTGCCCATCATTCCCGAGCAATGGCGGGTCGAGGTCAAACCGAAGACCGCCACGCAATTCAAAGTCGTCAAAGCCCTCCTGGCTAAGACAACCCATCTCGTTATCGCCACCGATGCCGATCGCGAGGGCGAACTCATCGCTCGCGAAATTATCGACCTGTGCGGCTATCGCGGACCTTTAGAACGGCTCTGGCTGTCAGCCCTCAACGATACGTCCATTCGCACCGCGCTCGGCAAGCTTCGGCCATCGGCCGAGACGCTGCCGATGTACTACTCGGCGCTGGCGCGCTCTCGGGCGGATTGGCTCGTCGGCATGAACCTCAGCCGGTTGTTCACGGTGCTGGGACGGCAGGCAGGTTACGACGGAGTGTTGTCGGTCGGCCGCGTCCAGACTCCGACCCTTAAGCTCGTGGTGGACCGCGACCGGGAGATCGCTGCCTTCGTTTCCATACCCTTCTGGGCCATCGACGTGTCCCTGTCTGCAGGCGGCCAAGCTTTCAGCGCGCAGTGGATCCCGCCCGACGCCTGCACCGACGACGCCGGTCGCTGCTTGCAACAGCCGAAGGCACAGCAGGCCGCGCAGCAGATACATGTGGCCGGCAGCGCCCAGGTCGTCTCGGTCGAAACCGAGCGCATGCGGGAAGGCCCGCCGCTGCCGTTCGACCTGGGCACTTTGCAGGAGGTGTGCTCCAAGCAGCTTGGGCTGGACGTGCAGGAAACCTTGGACATCGCCCAGGCCCTGTACGAGACGCACAAAGCCACCACCTACCCCCGTTCGGATTCCGGCTACCTACCCGAAAGCATGTTCGCCGAGGTGCCAACGGTACTCGACAGCCTGCTCAAGACCGATTCGTCGTTGCGACCGATCATGGACCAGCTCGACCGCTCCGTGCGCTCGCGTGCCTGGAACGACGCGAAGGTGTCAGCGCACCACGGCATCATCCCGACGCTCGAACCGGCAAACCTTTCGGCTATGAGTGAGAAGGAGCTGGCGGTGTACAGGCTCATCCGGGCGCATTACCTGGCACAGTTCCTTCCGCATCACGAGTTCGACCGCACCGTAGCGAACTTATCCTGCGGCCAGCAGAAACTGGCAGCGACCGGCAAGCAGGTCATGGTCAAGGGCTGGCGCCTGGTTCTGGCTGAGCCTCAGCCAGATGAGGAAGGCGATGCCGCTGCGCGCAGCCAAGTGCTGCCCGCGCTGCGCGAGGGCCTGGCGTGCCAAGTGGCCGGTGTCGATCTGAAGGCGCTCAAGACGTTGCCACCTCGTCCCTACACGCAGGGCGAGTTGGTCAAGTCCATGAAAGGCGTTGCCAAGCTGGTCTCGGATCCGCGCTTGAAACAGAAGCTCAAGGATACGGTCGGCATCGGTACCGAAGCGACACGGGCCAACATCATCGGCGGCCTGATCGCACGTGGCTACCTCGTGAAAAAGGGGCGCGCCATCCGCGCTTCGGACGCAGCCTTCACCCTGATCGGCGCGGTGCCTGCGGCGATTGCCGACCCTGGAACGACGGCGGTCTGGGAACAAGCGCTCGATATGATCGAAGCTGGCCAGCTCACGCTGGACGTATTCGTCAACAAGCAGGCCGCTTGGATTTCGCAGTTGATCGCGCAGTACGGCAGCGCGTCCCTGTCCATCAAAGTTCCCCAAGGGCCGGCTTGCCCGCAGTGCGGCGCCCCCACGCGCCAGCGCAGTGGCAAGAGCGGCCCGTTCTGGTCGTGCAGTCGCTATCCAGACTGCAGAGGCACGCTACCGGTCGAGTCCGGCACGTCCAAGCGCGTAGCCTCACGCTCGCGCCGTGGCAGCCGCAAAGGCTTCTGACCGACCCTGCTCCCCCGTGAGCCGTGCTCGCTTTCGGCGACATGGCTCGTGTCCCGCATGCCCTGCGGGAAGCCCAGCGCGCAACGCCTTCTTGATCCGTGTGCGCGCCCCGCCCAGCCGTCCCCGGCCGCGGGACCTGAAGGTGACTTCTCCACGAATCGCGCCACGCGCGTTCCGCTGATCTGCGTTTCTTCCGCCCACCGCGAAGGGTCTCCCGATGGCTTGCCCGCTCACGCAAGCCATCGGGAGACCCCTTGCGGTCAGCGGTATTCGGTGCCGGTGCCCGCCGGCGCAAAAACGGGCTCCCTTTGTGCGCGGATGTGCGCCAGACGATGCCGGCCCCAGCCACGACATGGGCCGGGTGTGATTGCTGACAGCAGACGGTTCTTGCGACGACCGGGCCTGCCAATCAGCCCACGGGTGGCTTCTTCTTTCCTCCCGAGCCGAAGGCCCTGTGGCCTTCGGCGCCTTTCTCCTGCCCATCAACTTCCCGGCCCACTCAAGCGCACTGGGCCATACGAACAGGAGATCCGACATGAACCCCCAACGCTGCGATACGCCGCGTAACACGCCACTGCTCTACGGCAGCGTGTGCAGCGGCATCGAGGCCGTCAGCCTCGCCTGGCAACCTCTCGGCCTTGATGCCGCCTGGTTTGCCGAAATCGAACCGTTCCCGTTCCACCCGCGCCACCCGCCATTTCGAGCCGGGCTTTCTTTTTCGCGGCCATCAATCGGGACCGGAACGGGTTCCGATTTTCCGCTGACGTGGCTCGGCCCACGCGCGACGCTGCCCGCATGTGTCGCTGATCCGTCAGCACCATGCCAGCAGCCTGGGTTTCGAGGCCGCCGCGGGGTTTCCCCGCGCTAGCCACCAGTCCGCCGTCGCATCGAGTCTGCGGACGCGCGTCTTGTGACGCTGATGCGTTCTTTTCAACCGCGAGCGGGAGCTGCCATCCCCGTGAGGGACAAGGCCCCGCTTTTCCTAGGAGCCCACTCATGTCCCAACAACCCTCTTTCGGCCAATTAGCCTTGATCTATGGCGGCAAGTTACTGCCGCTCGAAGTCCTGCAGAGCGGCGCAGGCCACTACATCGGCACACGCGATATCGAGGGTCCCGTTTCTCGGGAATCCCGCGAGTACTTCCGCAGTTACGCCGCGGCCCAACGTGCCCTCGAAAGAGGCGGCTGGTCTCAGTACGCCATTCCCTAATCCAACAGGAGGAACCATGTGATGAACCAGCTTTTGCCACCGGAGATCGTCGATCAGATCACGCGAGAACAACAGCATTTCGCCGCCGCGCCCCAAGCCTTCTTCGAGGCCTGGAAGCGCGGTGTCGAGATCGCCGGCCCGCAATGGTTTGGCGACGGCATGCGCGAAGGCCTGAACCAGGCCAAGAGCAAGTGGGATCTGCGTCCCGACATGCTGCGTGCCAGCGACGCTCTCGACGTCCTGAGCAGCGGAGAACGAATGTTCCTGTCCGCCATGTTCAGCTTCTACAACGCGCACGAGGGTGGAGCCATGCTCAAGCGCTGCCACTTCCACGGACTGTCGGACTTCGACGGTCTCGATCTGCAACGCCGCAAGGTCATCGCCGACCTGCTGGTGAACTACAGCGGTTGGTGAGACGGTCTCCGGCATATCACCGCCTTTTCGTTCGCTACCCCATGAGGGACATGCGCCACCAAGCCATGCCCCTCAATTTCCCCTCTGTCAGCCAGCGCCGATTGGCCCAAAGCCATCGATCAGTGCCGCCTGACGACTTTTCCACTTCAATCCACCGGGGCCAATTCCCGGTGACGGGAATTGGCTCCATTATCCGATCTGGAGAAATCCCATGACCCAGAATCCCAACCCCTTTGTACGCGGCTACTGGAATCTGAAAATCGTCCGAACGCTGTGCATCAGCTACGGGGACGGAAGCCCGCATGTCTGGCGATCCATCCACGCGAGCCAAGCACACCTTTCCGACAACGACCTGATTTCATCGCCTTGCATCGTCACCAGCGAGTTGGCGTTGATCAAAAATGGCTCTAACGCCATCAGCGACGAACTGATGGCCGAATGCGATGCTGTTGAAGACCTCTGCGGCGACGGTGTGGTTGGTGCCGTGGTGTATGGCATCCATGGCGACGGCTTCGACGGGCGCCCGGTTCACATCGGTGATACCTACTCGGCTGAGGCCGCGCGGGAAGTGGTACAGCGTCTGAGTTTCGAGACCGGCTTCTACAGCCGGTGCTGGGAAATCAGCACTGACCATATCACCGAGGAAGCCTGGCACTATCTGGCGAATCTCGCGGATCTTGCCACGCCAGAGGCGTTGCTGTTCATCGCCTTCCGCGTTCCGTACAGCCCAGCGATCGGCGTCAAGCTGATCTCCACGCCCTGGACGGAGGAGCACCTGGACGACGCCGAGGGTATTACTGCCGCGCAACTTTGGCAGGAGCATCGGAGCAAGGGCATGCCGGAAGACTTGGCACATATCCTTGAACTCGCAGGCCAGGCCGACGTGCGCATTCTCATCCTGGACGCCGACGCGCCAGTGTTGCAGGGGCTTCCGCTGAGCGAGTCCTAGCGGCTGCGCACTGCGTCAACCTTCCTTTTCATCATCCATGCCAGCCCGTCTCCCCAAAAGGGAGTCGGGCTGTTTCATTTTCACAGGAGCAACCCCATGTTCCCCGACCTCATGACTCCCTTCGCCCAGGATTTCGAACAGCACTTCAAGGCCTGCGTCAATGCCATGTGCCATGGGTGATGCCATCGGCCA
Source organism: Pseudomonas sp. S35 (assembly GCF_009866765.1). Classification (NCBI taxonomy): domain Bacteria; kingdom Pseudomonadati; phylum Pseudomonadota; class Gammaproteobacteria; order Pseudomonadales; family Pseudomonadaceae; genus Pseudomonas; species Pseudomonas sp. S35. Next base: position 2,137,847 of record NZ_CP019431.1, on the reverse strand, counting down.
GACCCTGGTGTTCGAGCGCGACAAGGGCAAGCTGCACATGCGCCACATCAATACGCTGGACCTTGTGAACACCGGCATCGACCGCTACGAGATGGTGGTGTTCGACGGCGGCAACACCAGCGGTGATTGTTGGAAGCACGTTTTCTTTCCACGGCAGCGCATGCACTGTTTCGTGTACGACGCCTGACCCCACACCAGCCCCTCAACCGAGGGGCTTTTTCTTGCCCGCAGCGCTGGAAAGCGGGCGCGAGACGGTGCCGTTTCCTACGGGCGGGACGCTCACTCCGAGGCCATTCTTTTCCCATGTTCGTCGGCGTTGCCGACACATGCCCAGGCCGCCAAGACCTTCAAGGCTGCAGGTGCGGGAAACCGCACTGGTCGTTTCTTTCCACGGACGCATCCGCGTCCATCCACGCCATCCACAAGGTACCTCTCCCTTGCGGGCGGGGAATCCCTTGTTTCTTCCTCAAGGAGATTCCCATGGACCGTTCCCTCATCAAATCCATGATGCCTTCGCTTGTCGCAGGCCATGTTCCCCGCAACGTGCGGTCGTTCAAGTACCGCGTGTTCGATGATCAGCCGCAGTCTTCGACATTGGGCTTCGCCATCGATCCCATGCCCTTCGATGGGCGCGTCGTAATGGCGACAGATGACGCCATCGTCGTCAAGCTCAAGCCCAGCGAGTTCGCTGTGCTCGATCCCAAACTGGTGACCGTCGTTCCCGCCGAAGGCGCCAAGGTGCATGTCCAACCCTACGCGCGGCGCCGTTTCGACGGACTGCGCGCGGACACTCCGGAAATACGCACCGAGATGACGTCCGCCGGCATTCCCTACACCGTCAAGACGCACATCCTTGGCTCCGCGCCCGCCAAGCTGCCCATCCCCACGCCGCAGTGCATGGAACTGGGCCAGCTCATCGAGCAACTGGAGGAAATGCCGGCGCCCGATGGTTTCCGACGCATTACCCACATGCTGGTCGATGCGGGCGCTCGGGATTTCTCCTGGGTCGATCCGAAGCCGTCCAAGATCATCGAGACGCCCCCCGCGATCAGCTTCGCGGTCTCAACCGCGAAGTTCGAGGGCCGGGTGACGGTGCTGTACGACCGCGCGGGGGATACCTACGTGGTGGAGCTGCACCGAGACGGCGAATTGGTCGATCGGCATGACGAGGTGTATTTCGACATGCTCGGCGAAGTGCTGGAGCGACTCATCGATGACGGGCGTTGGCGCCTGATCGACGTGAGTGTCATCGACGCGAAGGCGGCTCGACCACGCCAGGCACTGCCGGCATGACGCACGGCACCGAAGCCAGACGGTTCTTCGGCTGACCGATCCCCCGTCACGGCGTTTCAGTCCCTCTGCCTTGTGCCCCACAGGCTCTCCATCCACTCCGGGTGGAGGGCCTTTTCTCTATTCCACATAGGAGATTTCAACCATGTCACTGCGATTTAAAAGCTCCGACCTGCGCCCCGTGTTGACCGAGGCGATCGACAGTCAATGTCGCGTCATGCTGGTTAAGGACCAGGGAGTGGGCCAGCATCCGGACCGGTCCGAGCATTGATGCAGTAGTCCAAAAGAAAAAAGCCCTTCAATCATTGATGAAGGGCTTTTCGTAGAACTGGTTCAGAGCTATTTATCCACGCTTGAATAGGCGCTCGTGCATCCACCCATCGTTGGTCAGGATGACTGCCGCCTTGGCCTGTACATCTCCCTGAGTCTGTTCCGCAAAATTCTTGTAATTGGCACGCATGACTTCCGATTTGGCCCAGTCATCTGCACCATCCACCTTGTAGCGATAGTTCACCTGCGACAGCCTTACGCCCATCATGTCGCTGGGTTCAGTGAAGTTGTCCACTTCCACGACGGTGTACTTGCCGGTGCAGAAGGCATCTTGTCCAGCCAGCGTGTTCGCACCATTGGCGACGAGGAATTTCTTGCCGATATCAGTGATTTGGTACTCGGTGGCCGGATCCATCTTGTTGCCGAACATGGCTTTGACTTCGGTGTCTCGCTTCGTCAGCAGCCCGGCATCGACCAGCGCATCGGCGCGCTTCTTGTTCTGGGCGCTCAACATATCTTGATTCGCCAGGGTGAACGGCAAGCCCTTTGCAGGAATCGCAGCGCATAGGCCCTTCCGAGTGTCCAGGTACGCCTGGATAGCCTTGCTGAAGTTGCTCTTGTTGGCGTCTTTGGCGCCGCCGCATGCGGCAAGCGTAAAGGCAAGGCTGCTGATGGCGACGATCTTGATGGCGGTATGCAAAACGAACTTCCTCTGTAGGTTAAGACAAGTGCGCGAAGGTAGGGGTAGCGCTTGAGCATTTGCATAGTTAGCCATGACTGCTCCAGAGTGAGGCCCGCGCCGCATCACTTTACCGAAACTATGCCTGACCACAACTTTAGGAAATCCCCCGGTGCGGGGGTTGGACTACGCCACGCGCCAACTAGCTGAATTCTCAGAATATTTTCTGATGAAGCCATCGCCACCGCAGCTGCTGCTGTGGCAGACGCTGGTCGCCGTGGACAAAGGGAGGCGCTCGATTGCCGATTCATTGCTGCCCCGAGAGTGAGGCCCGGACATGCTGCCTCCATGCCTGCTGACGTTGTCAGCGACATGCCAGGCAACCATCGGTCTTCGAGGTTGCGGCGCAGCTCCCGCTGCGTGACCGAGCCAGCTCGCACAGCATCCATCTGCGAGCGACCGCCGGCCTGTCCGGTGGCGGATGCTTTCGCCTTATCAACCCATCGCGGGGTTACGCACCCTTCCCCGCTTGCGCGGGCTTGGTGTGTCTCCGCTTCTTCCCTATGGAGATTCACCATGAACACCACGTCTAACGAGAAATCGTACTTCGATCTGCACACCTCGGGCATCGGCTATCTGCAACGTGCCCGTGAAGTGCCCGTCAGGGGCGGCCGCCGTGCGCAGCCTTTCCTGGCATGCACCATCGCCGCGCTGGTCGGCCCCGCCAGGGACCCCAGCTACCGCTACTTCGACGTCAAGGTCTCGGGTGCCGAGGCCAAGAAGCTCGTTCAGCGCTACATCGGCGTTGACGATCCCAAGCAGCGCCCACTGGTGCGCTTCCGCCTCGGCGATCTCTGGGGCGATGCGTACATCCGCGACAAGGGCGAGAACCAGGGCAAGGCCGCCGCGTCCCTCAAGGCGCGACTGCTCAAGGCCGAGCTGATCGAGCGGGCCGAATTGGCTTCGATCGAGCAGCACGAGCTGATCACCCGTGGCATCGGCTACCTCAACCGTCCGAAGGACGTCACCCCCAAGGCGGGCGATCCGTTCCTGTCCTGCTCCATCGCCGCACTGGCCGGACCTGTCGACGAACCGGAATATCGGTACTTCGACACGATCGTCGCCACCCCTGAAGCCGAGCATCTGGTTCGCCGATGCGTGCAGGCCATCGAAGGGGATCGCAAGGTGCTGATCGCCTTCCGTCTCAACGACATGAAGATCGATCCGTATATCCGCACCAAGGGCGAGCACGCTGGGGAGCCGGCCGCGAGCCTGGAATCGACGCTGGTCCACATCGGGCTGATCAAGATCGACGGCACCCAGGTCTATCCGACGAGCCAGGCACAAGCCGAGGCAGCACCGGTGAAGGACGCACCCGCGACCGAAGCCGCCATCGACACTGCCGCCGACGCCGTTTCCGACCAATCTGCCGAGCCCGCCGAGCGCGAGCCCGAAGGTGAAGTCGAGGAGCAGGAGCCGGCATTGGCTGCTTCGTTCTGATCCGGCATGGCCCCCACGGGGCCTTGCCTTTTCTATTCGTCAAGGAGAACCATCATGGCAGTCCCATCGGCGCCCGAGCAATCGGTATCGCCCATCATTGTTCCCGGCCAGCTCACGCTGCGCACCATCCGCGGAAAGAACGGCCCGTTTACCGTCGGACGCCTCGCCACGCACCTCGGTGTGTTTGAGGTCAAAGACCCCGAGCTGGAGCAATACGCGGAGGGTAAGTACGACGGGGAATTCGTCATCCGATACATCTTCCCGAAGTCCTACCCAGTTGGCGGTGGCATGCGATTCGAGATCCGCGCCAGCCTCGACGGAATGACGCTCAACGGCATCGACAAACTGAGCCGTGACGAAGCCCGCAGCTTCGCCTCCCAGGACGTCGATCCACTCGAGGAAGAGCTGGGCACGCAGCCGGCGGCAAAGCCGGCCAGAGCATCCCGCCCCGCCAAACCTGCCCCCGTGCAGGCATCGGCGGACCCGCTGGTCGATACCACGCCGTTCGGTGTGGATGCGCCGCCGCCCGCTTCGTCTTCGTCTGCTGCCCCCGGCAGCGCCGAAGATCCGGACGCCGCGCTGTTCGGCCGGCTGTGGCCACTGGGCGAGTCCGTGAAGCTGGATTCGACCATCGACCGCCGCGCCCTGCGCGCGCAGATCGCCCGTCTGGGCGAGTTGGGCTTCGCGCTGAACTTCAAGACGCAAGAGTGGAGCCGTCAGGCCGAACTGCAACCTGTGTGATCAAAGACACCGCATCCCCGGTGTTCTTCATTCATCCGCCGGGGTTCCTTTCCCATGCGGGGAGGCCTCCGGCTTCACTTTTCTAGGAGGCCTCTCATGGGCTGGTATTTCTCGCCCCAATCGCGATCTGAACTGATCGCGGAATTGATCGCACCGCAAGAGACCGAGCGTGCAAGCGCGAAGGTCATCGCTCACGCCCTGCGCGGCAACGTGCTGTGGTCCGTGGTCGAAATGACTGCCGAGGTCGAAGGCGTGCATCGTGATCTCGCGCCGGGCCAGTCCCTGCGCTACATCCGCTGCGATCTGCTTGAACGCAGCGGCAACGAGTGGGGCTACAAGCCGCTGGAAGAATCCATGCACCCGTACTACTACTCGTGCCCGCTGTCTTATCTGGACCTCGCACCGGAGCAGTCGGCCGACTGGCGTGCAGGCGTTCGCGCCTACCACGCACGGCGGCGCACGCCCACGGCATCCACGGCACCCGCCGCGGCGCTGATGGCCTGAGCCAGGAGAAACCGACATGGGCCTGATCCTGGCAATGCTCCCGCGGTCGCTGTTGGCATTCGTTGAAGAGCAGTTGTCCAACGACGAAGTTTCCTCGGACGAGGAAATGCTGGAGTACTTCATCAACAACGGTCTCACCGAGGAACAGGCGCGACAGGCACTGACCTACCGCGACCAGTACCTCAACAACATCTACCTGGACGGCTTCACGCCGATCACAGCATCCGACGAGGCGCTTCATTTCAATCCGCACACCCGGCAGTTCGAGCCGGACTGAGCGTTTTCCTTCCACCCCCAGGGGCAGCACCAGCCCCCAAGGCGGTGCTGTCCCCACTCATTCGAGGACAACACCATGCCCGCAAACACTTCTTCCACCACGCTGTATCGCATCGACGAATGCCCGGACGTGATGGCCGACGCCTGCGTCGGCGACGCTCAAGGCAATCTGATCTTCCTCTCGATCTGGGCGCGCGACACCGCCGTCCAGCAGTTCCTCGCTCGCTTGACCCTCGGGCGCGACGAGCAGGGACTGGACCAGTTCCACGTCATCACCGACCAAGGTGGCAGCGTCCCGGTGTTCATCGGCAACGTCGATCGACTGGAAAAGCGCGTCACACGCGCCTACCGGCGCACGCTGTTCGGCTCTCTCTCCAACGTGTGGCTGTTCGACCGGCGCTGCGTCAAGCCTGACAAAGCCAACGCCAGCGCGCTGGCATTGCTGCCACGCGACAGCGCCCACCGGCGCGACCGCCTGTGGATGCTGGTGCGAGACACCTGCCCGTTGCCCTTGCTCGATCACTGGCGCGAGACCGTGCTGGACCTGCTGCAAACCCACGAGATGTTGGCACGCCTTCCGTTCGCCCTCGGGCCGTTGGAAGGCCATCGGCTCGCCATCGACGTGCCGGCGCTGACTCTAGCGCTGGGCTCCCTGATCCGCAGTGACGTGCTCACCGCCTATGCCTATCCGACCAAGATTTCTACGCCGGAAGCGGTAGCGAGTTAACTCATCCGTGGAGGCACGCCTTGGCGTGCTTCCACCATTTATCCCGCCAACCAGGAGATTTTCATGGCCCTCATGTTCCCGCGGCTCGCCCGTAATTTCATTCGCAATGGGTACTTCCCCACGGATGAACCCACGCTCGAAAGAGTCCTCAACGCACTGATGCCCAGCGACGGGCCGATGTGCATCCTCGATCCCTGCGCCGGCGAAGGCGTGGCGATCGCTGAAGCCGCCCATGTCCTTGGGCGCGAACACACCAAGGCGTTCGCTGTCGAGTTCGATGCGGAGCGCGCGCGCCATGCCCGCGGCCTGGTCGATCACTGCCTGCACGCGGACCTGATGGACACGATGATCTCCAAGCAGTCCTTCGGGCTGCTCTGGCTCAACCCTCCGTATGGCGACCTGTCCAAGGACGTCAACGGCAACATCGGCTATCAAGGCCAGGGCCGCGCCCGTCTCGAAAAGCTGTTTTATCAGCGAACCTTGTCGCTGCTGCAGTACGGCGGCGTGCTGGTCTTCATCGTTCCCGGCTACGTGCTCGACGCGGAGCTGGTCGGCTGGCTGACGCGCCACTACACGGACCTGCGGATCTACCGAGCGGTGGAGACGCAGTTCAAGCAGGTGGTGATCTTCGGGCGCCGGATGCGCCAGCGCGAGCAGGCGTCGGATGGCGTCAAGGCCATGCGCAATCTGCTGCTGCAGGTTGGGCTTGGCGAAGTCGAAGCCGAGGAGCTGCCGAGCGAATGGCCGTTCCTGTCTTACATTGTCCCCGCCAGTCCGGCCGAGCCGGAGCATTTTTTCCGCGTGACGATGGAGCCGGAGCAGTTTGCCGATGAGGTTGGTCGGCTCCAAGGCCTCTGGCCGTTGCTGGACACACACCTGGGGGCCGCGCAGCAGTCGCTGCGTCCACCGGCGCGTGCCTTGTCCCACTGGCATCTCGCTCTTGCTCTGGCCGCAGGCGCGATCTCCGGCGTGGTGCGCTCCAAGACGGGGCGATTGCTCGTCGTCAAAGGTGACACCCATAAGGACAAGACGCTCCAGCGGGAATTCACCGAACGCGACGATGGCTCCATTGCGGAGACACGCATCCTCACCGACAAGTTCGTCCCCGTCATCCGCGCATGGGACATGACGCCTGGCTCCCCGACACGGGGCGAGGTGTTGACCATCCGCTAATCCCCGGACGCCTGACGTCCCGATGCATTTCATCAAAGGAGAAACACCATGCTCTCACGTCTGTTCCAGCGGCCTGCGCCGCAAAAGCAACCATTGTTCGCACCGGCCTCGTTGCAGTTGAGCGAGATCCAGCTTCCTGAAGAGCGCGACATGATCTGAAGGCAGCACATCGTCATCCCATCCACCTGTCGGAGCCACTTCACGCCGCCAGGGGTGTCATGGCTAAATGCCACATCAAGGAGGAGTCCCATGGCATCGCATCGCATCGAAACCTACTGCCGGGAGCTGCAGTTTCCCATCGGCGCACTCATCCTCAGCAAAGGCATCGACCGCATGGTCCGCTCTGGCCGTCTCGACCCGCTTCCGTACTTCCGTCGCCACGCCCGTGGCGATTGGGGTGAAGTCACCGAGGAGCAATGGCATGCCAACGGCATCGCACTGCAATCGGGTGCACCGCTGGAATCGCACTACGTGGTCCGCCCTGAGCTGAGCATTCGCATCGTCACCGATGCGGAGCGCCGTTTCACTCTCATCGTGCTGCCGTCCGAAGTCTGAGCACGTTTCACCAGCAGGCCGCAAGCGCCTGCGTTTTTCATCACCGTCGGCCGCGTGCCGATTGAAATCGATCTTCCCACCCTGGGGCATGCCACTGCCCCGATGGGGGGTGGTGCATGCCCCATTTTTCTTTGGAGCATCACCATGTCCCTCGATCTCGACACCACAGCCGCTGACGCGACGCCCGTGCAGGGCGAATTGCTCGACGCGGAATCTTCCCCTCTGACCCTGAGCCTTCAGGATTTCGTCACCGACTTCGGCGACGAACTGCTCGAATCCCTCAATCGTGCCAACCCGCCGGTCTATACGGGCCAGCCGCAAGCGCACCGTCAGCTCATCGTCGCCAGCCTCAAGCGCAAACTGTTTGAGGCCCAGGCCGAAGTCGTCCAGGCCGCCGCCGAGTTGCTGATCGATCGTGGCGAGCGCGCCGCGATCATCAACGGCGAAATGGGCTGCGGCAAAACGACCGTCGGCATCGCCACGGCCGCCGTGCTCAACGCCGAAGGCTACCGCCGCACCCTTGTTCTTTCGCCGCCGCATCTCGTTTACAAGTGGCGGCGCGAGATTCAGGAGACGGTGGCCGGCGCCAAGGTCTGGGTACTCAACGGCCCCGACACCCTAGTTAAGCTCATCAAGCTGCGCGAGCAGTTAGGTGTGCAGCCCACGGGCCAGGAGTTCTTCGTTCTGGGGCGCGTGCGGATGCGGATGGGCTTCCACTGGCGGCCCGTCTTCACCCGGCGGCGCACCCGCGACGGCGACGGCGACGGCGACGTGGCAGCCTGCCCGGACTGCGGCCATGTCATCACCAACCTCGACGGCGAACCGGTCAATCCGGTCGAACTCGAATCTGAGGAATACCGCAGGAAGTGCAGCCATTGCGCCGCGCCCCTGTGGACGCTGATCCGCCCGAGAACCCTGTCCGCTAGCGACCAGTCCTCGGCCGTCCTCAAAGCCTTGAAGCGCATCCCGACAATCGGGGAAGTCACCGCGCAGAAGCTCATGCAGAAGTTCGGTGACGGCTTTCTGGCATCGATGCTGGGCGACAACATCCATGAGTTCATCAACTTGATGGATGACCGCGGCGAGCTGGTCTTCTCCGACCGCCAGGCCACGCGCATGGAGCGTGCGATGGCGAACATGGAGTTCGGGTTTGGCGAGGGTGGCTATCAGCCGTCCGAGTTCATCAAGAGATACCTTCCTCAAGGTACGTTCGACCTACTCATCGCCGACGAGGCGCACGAGTACAAGAACGGTGGCAGCGCCCAGGGCCAGGCCATGGGCGTGCTGGCAGCAAAGTCCCGCAAGACGTTGCTGCTCACTGGCACGCTGATGGGTGGCTACGGTGACGACCTGTTCGTGCGACGTGAAGTCGCTTGATTCATTGCTTCACCGCTTCGGCGGCAGGAAGCCTGATGTTCCGTCATCAGTAGCCTATCGGTGCATGCGTGGTTGGTAACGACTGCGTGTGAAGCCACCGAGACAATGTAGACCGGCGCAAGCCAAGGGAATGCCGCGAGGCTGACCCTGCTACTGCGAGCATCAACGCGGTTGGGTCGCTAGGCTGGTTGGTATGGTTAACGCAAGTGAAGTGCTGATAAACGTCGTCACGTCTGATAGAGCCAAAGATGCTGACAGGCTCTTTCCCAAAATGGGGCTGTAGCTGGACATCCCTTTGAATAGTGGGGATGCACGGACATTCATAGCTACCGGCGAAAAGGCACAACCTAATCCGACCTTGTGAATCAAGTGAAACACGGTAAGCCCGTATCTCTGCCCCTCGGGGCAGGCAGACCGCAAGGAATGCTGTTGGAGGTGCGGGTAGAGGAATGTGGAGAAAGCGAATGCCGCTCTGTAATGGAGTGGATAGGGATTGAGCCGCAAGGCGACATCATCCCGCGCGAAAGCGAGCAGACTTCCACTTGGTCTTTCTCTACGAGAAAACTTGTCCAACCTTCTACAAGAGGGAAATGCAGATGACTACGCAAGAAATTGCTTGCGCGGGTGCGCCCTCACACGAATCGGTCACATGGCACAGCATCGACTGGGCCGCGTGTCACCGTGAAGTGCGAAGGCTCCAAGCGCGTATCGTAAAGGCAACACGGGAAGGGAAACACGGCAAGGTGAAAGCCTTGCAGTGGATTCTGACCCACTCGTTCAGCGGCAAAGCTTTGGCCGTCAGACGAGTCACCGAGAACCAAGGCAAAAAAACTCCGGGTGTGGATGGCATTACATGGTCTACACCGGAGGCCAAATCTCAGGCGGTCCAATCGCTGCGGCGGCACGGCTATCGGCCACTGCCGTTGAAGCGAATCTACATCCCGAAATCGAATGGCAAATTGAGGCCACTCGGGATTCCGACGATGAAGGATCGGGCAATGCAGGCGTTGTACTTGCTTGCGCTCGAACCAGTCTCGGAAACGACGGGGGATCTTAACTCCTATGGGTTCCGCCCCGCTCGTTCCACGGCAGATGCGATCGAACAATGCTTCGCTTTATTGGCAAAGAAAGATCGTGCTCAGTGGGTCTTTGAGGCAGACATCAAAGGCTGCTTCGACAACATCAGTCACGATTGGCTGTCCGAGAACGTCTCGATGGACTCGGCGGTGCTACGGAAGTGGCTGAAAGCGGGATACCTCGAAAGCAACGCTCTCTATCCAACGGAAGCGGGAACACCGCAAGGTGGCATCATCTCGCCAACGCTGGCAAACCTGGCCCTCGATGGTCTTGAACCTATGCTTCTTCGGCGGTACTTGAAGAAGAACTGGAACAAGCAGAAGGTCAACATCGTTCGGTACGCGGACGACTTCATCATCACCGGCGCAACGAAAGAAGTGCTGGAGCAAGAGGTTCGTCCGATGGTCGAGGAATTTCTGGCTGTACGGGGGCTCACACTCTCGCCAGAGAAGACCAAGATCACGCACATCGACGATGGGTTTGATTTTCTCGGCTTTAACGTACGCAAGTACGACGGCAAGCTTCTCATCAAGCCAGCCAAGAAGAACGTCTCGGCGTTCCTCGGCAAAGTCCGAGAGTTCGTAAAGGGCAACAAGGCACTCCGCCAAGACAAGCTGGTGAAGGCGCTCAACCCGATGATTCAGGGGTGGGCGAACTACCATCGGCACGTCGTGGCTCGCCGCACTTTCGAGCGCGTCAGGATGGAGATTTGGCAATGTCTGTCGCAGTGGGTAAGACGACGCCACCCGAACAAAGGAGCGCAGTGGGTACGGAAGAAGTATTTCCGGACCGACGGCTTCCGCGGATGGGCGTTCGCGATGGACACTGGGGAACGGCTCAGCAATGGGAAACCAAAGCTGGCCGCACTTCGGGACATTTGCGATACGAAGATTCGTCGGCACCGCAAGATCAAGGCTGATGCCAATCCGTTCGACCCGCAGTGGGAAACCTACTTTGAGCAGAGGTTCGGCTTCAAGTTAAAGGACTCGCTACAAGGACGGAAGAAGCTCATTCGGCTTTGGATGGAACAGGGCGGCAGGTGCCCGGTTTGCAGTCAACCCCTCACCGAAACCAGCGGGTGGCATGTCCATCATCTGGTCAGGCGGGTAGACGGCGGGCTGGACATCAACTCCAACCTGGTCATGGTGCATCCGAACTGTCATAACCAGATTCACGTCAATGGTCTCAAGGTGGTGAAGCCGGTTCGCGAAAGCGGGCTTTGAAAGGCTTGAGCCGTATGAGGGGAAACTCTCACGTACGGTTCTTAGGGGGGGATGGGCCAGCAATGGCCTGTCCCTACCCGACTACCTGCTGTTCCGAGCCCTTCCCGGGCGGATGATCGAAGACGGCTACCGCCCGACCACGAGCGGCAGCATGACCTCGGCCGCGATGGCGTTCATGCGCGATCACGGTGTTCTCAAGGACATCTATTCCGAGAGCACCGGCACGGCGCACAAGACTGCGAAAGGCACGAAAGTCAGTGTCAGAACGGTCAAGGCTCCGGGCTTCGGCCCCAAGGGTGTGCTGCGCTGCATCCTGCCGTTCACGATCTTCCTCAAGCTCAAAGACATCGGTGGCGACGTCCTGCCCCCGTATGACGAGGAGTTCCGTGAAGTCACGATGGACACGGCGCAGGCCGCGGCCTACCGCGACCTGGCGGGTCGGCTGACCACAGAGCTGAAGCAGGCTCTGGCGCGACGCGACACGACCTTGCTGGGGGTGGTTCTCAACGTGCTGCTGGCCTGGCCGGATTGTTGCTTCCGGTCGGAGACGGTGGTGCATCCGCGCACGCGCGACACCTTGGCGTTCGTCCCGGCTCAGTTCAACGAGTTCGAGATCAGCCCCAAGGAGCGTGAGCTGATCGACATCTGCAAGCAGGAGAAGGCGCAGGGGCGCAAGGTCCTGACCTATACGGTCTATAGCGGCAAGCGCGACACCACGTCACGCCTGAAGGTGCTGCTGGAGCAGGAAGGCGTCAAGGTGGCGGTACTGCGCGCAAGCGTGGATGCCAGCCGCCGCGAAGACTGGATCGCCGAGCAGTTGGACCGCGGCATCGATGTGCTCATCACCAATCCCGAGCTGGTCAAGACGGGATTGGACCTGTTGGACTTCCCGACGATCGTGTTCATGCAATCGGGCTACAACGTGTACTCGCTTCAGCAAGCGGCCCGCCGCTCCTGGCGCATCGGGCAGGAACAGCCCGTGCGAGTGATCTACCTCGGCTATGCAGGCTCCTCGCAGATGACCTGCCTGGAACTGATGGCCAAGAAGATCATGGTCTCGCAGTCCACCTCGGGCGACGTGCCTGAATCCGGGCTGGATGTCCTGAACCAAGACGGTGATTCCGTCGAGGTCGCATTGGCCCGGCAGCTTGTCGCCGCCTGACCATCTCCACTTACGGCCCTTCGGGGCCTTTTTTTTGAACCGCTACCAGCAAATCGGAAGAAGCGTGATTCGCATTGTTTGCTGTTGCACACCTCCTTAGCGGTAATGGTGAGGGCTCGATGTTTCAGGACGCCGAGCTATGTGCCCCTCTCCAACCTGGTTTCACCATCCCGAACGCCGCCTACTGGCGGGAATCCTCGGCCTGCTTTGTTCGGTGCTGGCTGGGGGCTGTGCGACGACCACGGCGCCGCATTCGCCCGATGCCATCGAGGAAGCCTCGCCCGCACCGGCCCCCGAGGCGCCGCAGCTCATTCCTGTCGTGCGCTATGGACGCTATACCCTGGTGGAACTAGCACCTATGGCGGCGCAACGCGATCTGCTGCTGCAGACCGTCGATGTTTCCATGCCTGGAGATGCCCGCGCCACGGTCGGCGACGGACTCCGGCACGTGCTCAAGCGTAGCGGCTACCAACTCTGCGAGACGGCGCATGCCGTGGCCGAGCTATACGCGCTGCCGCTGCCGGCGGCGCACCTGAATCTGGGCCCCATGACCTTGCGCGAGGCGTTGCTCACACTGGCCGGCCCAGCCTGGGAGCTGGACGCGAATGACCGCACGCGCCAAGTCTGCTTCGAGCAGGTCCACGGCGACGCTACCGCGCCGGTGTCCGAACCGCCTGCCGCCGACGCGGTACAGACGTTTCCCCTCGCGGGAGGTCAGTCATGAACAACACCTCACAGCCTTCCCGGCGAGCGACTGCCACCGTAGTCGTGCAAAGCCTGATCTGGCTTTGGCTGATCAGCCTGAGCGTCTTCATGGTCATGGGCTACCAGACGATGAACGACCAGACTGATCGGGAGCTGCTCGCGTCCCGTCTGCAACGCCTCGAAGCGCGGGTAACCGGGCTGGGCGAAACCACCCAGGCCTTACAGCAACGGCCCGCAGCCGCGACGGCCGCAGGCCTGCAAGATATCCGCCAGGCCCTGGATGCCCGCATCGCACATATCGAGCAGACGCTGTTCGGCCTTGCCTCCATAGACGACCTTCAGGCGCTACGCGCCGAGGTCGAGCAAATCAAGACGCGACAGGCGACGACACGTGCGGCTACGCCTGCGAAGCCGCGTTCGCAGAGCAAGCCCGCTACCGCCCAGCCTGAGCCGGCCCCGCTGCCGTTCCGCATCGTGGGTGCCGAGCTGCGTGCCGCCCAACGCAGCGTATCCGTCGCCCCGGCCGAGGGGGATTTCACCGCCGACCAGGTGCAGGTACTGCTGCCCGGCGATATGGCCGGTCCGTGGCGCTTGCAGGTCATCGAAGGAAACACCGCCGTGTTCCAGGCGGGCGAGCAGATCCGCCGCCTGGCGATTCCCTGACGCAGAGACCATGCGATGAAACACCCTCCCGTTCTCATCCTCTCGCTGCTGGCAGCGCTGCACCTTCCAGCTTCGGCCCAGCAGCCCGCCACGGCCCAGTCCCGTACCGCGCCCAGCCAAGAGCGGCCCCTGATGGGACGCGCCCTGGACGACCGTGCGGCCCGCGACTGGGGACTGCAAACTCCGGAATGGGCCCGCTACCGCGAGCTGATGGAGGGGCCACTCGGCATCTACTCGCCCAATCTGGATCCGCTATCGGCCCTGGGCATCGAGGCCCGCACCGACGAAGAGCGGCGGCACTACGCAGAGTTGCAGGTGCAAGTCGAAGCACGTCGCGTGGAGAAGCTGCTGGCGTATCAGCGCGCCTACGACGAGGCCTGGCAGCGCCTGAACCCCGGCATGCAGCGTGTAAACCTGCCCGACGACAAACCAAGCGCCACCGCCATGCGCGGCAGCGGCCGCACGGCGGTGTTCGTCAAGGACGGCTGCGCCGCATGCGGGCAGATCGTGCAGCGCCTGCAATCGTCCGGGGGCGAGTTCGATCTGTACATGGTCGGCAGCCGCCAGGACGACGCGCGTATCCGCGACTGGGCCAAGCGCGCCCAGATCGACCCTGCACGGGTGCGCAGTGGCAGCATCACGCTCAACCACGATGGCGGTCGCTGGCTATCGCTCGGAGTGCCTGGCGACCTGCCGGCTGTCGTACACGAGGTGAACGGCCAATGGCAGCGTCAGCCGTAGTCACTACTCCCCTCTTGCGGCCCCTGCGAGCAGTGGTGCTCTCTGCTGGCCTGTACGTCTGCGCAGCCCAAGCCCAGGAGGTTCCGCCACCGGCCTACCAACTTGCCGCGCAACGCGCTGGCATTCCCTCGACCGTGCTCTATGCCGTGGCCCTGCAAGAGAGCGGCGTCCGGCGCAAGGGGCGCATCGTCCCATGGCCGTGGTCCCTCAACGTGGCCGGCCAGTCACGCCGCTTCGCCACCCGCGCCGACGCCTGTTCCGGCTTGCAGCAGGCGATGCGCTCCACGCGGCACACGCGCATCGACGCCGGCCTGGGCCAGATCAACCTGGGCTACCACAAGCACCGCTTCACCAGCGCGTGCGACCTGCTGGACCCGTACCGAAACCTCGCGATCGCCGCCGATATCCTGAAGGAGCAACACGTCACCGGCGAAGACTGGCTGCTCGCGATCGGTCGATACCACCGCCCCGCAGGCGGCGAGCCTGCCGCCCGCTACCGGCGCAGCGTAAGCCAGCGCCTGGCGAGAATTGTCGGCGAATCACCACCAAACATTGTTAGCGGGAGGCAGGACCCTTGAGCCCGCGACCAGGATCAGAGCTTCAGAGCAGCGCCAAGATGCCTGAAGACGGCCGAGACTCGGCGCAGATGCCGCGACTCCTGATGTGTCAACACCCAGAGATCGGTCTGGCACTCGTCGATCACTTCGGTGATCTGCTGAAGATCAGAGCGGCCTTTGGTGAGAAACAGCGGCAGGATGCCTATCCCCATGCCCTGGGCGACCAGTTCCATGACCGTGAGGATACTGTTCACCTTGTAATGGGGAGCCACCTTCGCGAAGTGCTTCTTGCGCCACACTACAGAGGGATGGTCGGGCAGCGCGTCATCTGGCGCAATCCACCGGGCCTTGCCGGCCTCAACGTCCTCGTAACTGTTCACCCTCCCATGCCGCGCGGCGGTGAACATGGCCACCCGGATAGGGCCGATGCATTTTCCCACCAAGTAGTCGGGCGGCTGCTTCGTGGCGCGCACGGCGATGTCAGCATCCCGCCGGGTCAGACTGACAAGCTCGTTACCCGAGTGCAGTTCGTAGGTGAGCAAGGGATGCGTAGCTTCGAGCGCCTGCAGCGCTGGTGCGACCAGCCCATGCAGCAACGTGTCGGTCGTCGTGATCCTTACGGTACCAGCCACTTGCTCGGGCGTCATTTGCGCGACGGATCGGGCCGACTCCACCTGCACTTCAACCTGCTCCGCGTGTTCGGCCAGCGCCAGCGCCATCTCGGTGGGCTGGTATCCGCTGCGCGTGCGCTCAAACAGTCGCCGCTCAAGCCCGCGCTCGATGCGCTGGAGATTGCGAAACACCGTGGAACTGTCCAGGCCCAGCCGCTCTCCAGCCTGGGCCAGGGTACTGGTGCGCGTGAGTGTCAGGATCGTCTCTAGGTCGGCCGCGGTGATTTTGTATTGCATCCCCATTCCTTCTCCCCCATTGCGTTTTTGCATTCCGTTGTTGAATAAACGCCTATTCAATAAGCAGCAACGCAATAGTACCGTTTTGCTATCTGCAACTCTATGAAAGCGAAACCTGATGAACCAATCCACTTCACTCAATCCAACGTCCAGCCAATACGGTGCCTTCCTGCTTCGCTTGGCTCTTGGCGTGATGTGGATCGCCCACGCGTTGCTCAAATGGTTTGTATTCACCCTGCCGGGCACGGCGCAGTACTTCGAGAGCATTGGGTTCCTCGGCTCTCTGGCCTATCCGGTCTTCCTTGCCGAGTTGCTCGGCGGCATCGCGCTCGTACTTGGCCTTTACGCCCGGCAGGTGGCGCTGTTGCTGGTGCCCCTCATGGCCACCGCCGCATGGGTGCATGTGCCTAACGGCTGGGCGCATACCAGCGCGGGCGGCGGCTGGGAGTACCCGGTGTTCCTGATCATCGCCTCACTCTCGCTCTGGTTGATCGGGGATGGCACCTGGGCACTACGACGCAGTGCGCGCCTAGCGCCCCGTGCAAATTGAAGCGAAGGAGCCACGTCATGACACCCCACTATTTGCTCGTCAGCCACGCCCTTTGCCCTTATGTCCAACGCGCAGCCATCGTCCTGACCGAAAAGGATGTGACCTTCGAGCGCCAGGACATCGACTTGGGCAACAAGCCGCAATGGTTTCTGGAGCTGTCGCCGCTGGGCAAGACACCGGTGCTGGTCGTCGATGGCACGCCCATCTTCGAGTCCGCCGTCATCTGCGACTACCTGGACGAAACGATTGCGCCGCGTCTGCATCCGGAGGCTCCGCTCGAACGCGCCCAGCACCGCGCGTGGGTCGAGTTCGGCTCTGCGCTGCTGAACGCCGTTTGGGCGTTCTATGCCGCGTCGGATGACCCCACGCTGCTGGCTAAGGCCAAGGATCTGCGCAACCGCTTCGAGCAGCTCGAAGTCACGCTCGACACGGGCCCTTACTTCGCCGGCGAGCATTTCAGCATCGTCGATGCCGCGTTCGGCCCGGTGTTTCGCTACTTCGACGTGTTCGAGACCATCGGCGACTTCGGTTTCTTCACCGATCTGCCGAAGGTCACCGCATGGCGCATGCAACTGGCGCAGCGACCATCTGTCCAGACGGCCGTCAAGATCGACTACCCACAACGGCTGCGTAAATTCCTGCTTGATCGAGGGTCTGCGCTATCCCGGCGCATCGACGCCCAAACCTAGCCATTAGCAAACACCGCTCTCCCCCCGCTTCCCTGATGCAACCTTCCGCTGGTTTCCGCCAGCGGCAGGTCGAGTTTTGCTTCAACCAAAACCATAAACAGCTACAAGGAAGATCCCATGAGCTTGACCGTCGCCACACTGCCATCCACCCAACTGGACACCGTCCTTGCCAAGGCTGACATCACCCAGCACGAGATCGCCGCGCTGCGTACCCGCTACAACCTTGCGGATGCACATACCCATCAGAATCAGAGTCCGACCCAACGCAAGATCGTCGAGAGCCTGCCCAAGCTCTGGTACGAAGCAGCAGGACAAAGCCAATACCAGAGCGAGCAGGATTTCATCTCGGCGTTCTACAGCCTTCATGGGCAACACCGGGCCCTGAAACGCAGCGACGACATCTATCTGGTCTACGCCGCGTCCATCGCCATGCACATCACCGCGACCTATCTCCAGCAGAAGGGCCTGCGGGTCGGCCTGATCGAACCCTGTTTCGACAATCTCCACGATTTGATGAAGCACATGCGCGTCCCCATGGTGCCGCTGGGCGAGGAATTGTTTGCATCGCCGCAGGGCATCTACGGCAACCTGGTTGCACGGGCGCAGAGCATCGATGCCGTGTTCCTGGTCGACCCGAACAATCCAACCGGTACCAGCCTGCTGCATCCCACGGATCATGCCTTTCGGGAGGTCGTGCGCTTCTGCGTCGAGCACGACAAGCTGCTCATCCTCGACCTATGTTTTGCCGCATTCATCCTCGCCTCCGGCCAGATCCGGCCGGACGTCTACGCCATTCTGGAAGACTCCGGGGTGCGCTACATCGCCATGGAGGACACCGGCAAGACCTGGCCGCTGCAAGATGCCAAGTGCGCCACGCTCACCACGAGCCGCGACCTCAAGGCTGACATCTACCCCATCGTCACGAGCGTCCTGCTGAACGTGTCGCCTTTCGTGCTCAAGCTGGTCACCGAGTATGTGCGGGACAGCGCCGCCGATAGTTTCGCCTCCGTGCGCGAGCTTCTCGACGAAAACCGCGAGCTGGCCCGCCAGCAACTTGATGGCGGCCTGTTGCGCTACCTGCCGCCTGCTGTGAGGACCAGCGTGGCCTGGTTCGAGATCACCGATCCAGCCTGGACTGCCGACGCCCTGCAGGCCCATCTGCTCGACCGCAACATCTACGTGCTCTCGGGCAAGTATTTCTACTGGAGCAACCCGCAGAAGGGACAGCGCTACATCCGCATCGCGCTCGCGCGCGAAACGCCGTTATTCGCTTCGGCCATCGACGCCATCCGCAGTGCGGTGCAGGAGCTGGAACAATGACTGACAGTCCGCTGTTCATCGACGCCTCCTTCTTCCTCGGCATGCACGACAGCGACGAACTCCGCCGACGCCGCTCGCTGACGTACTTTACCCGGCACCTGGCTGCGCGACCGCGCATGAACTACGAGCAGATCGGCATTTGCGACGCCGTTATCTGGTTGCAAAGCCGCGAGGCCCAAGATCTGTACTACCCGTTCATGGATCGGCTGCACAGCGACATGGCTATCCAGCGCGAGGGATACCGCTACGACGAGATTCAGCTGGCGCTTTCTCACCGGGAACTCAATGCCCTGGCGCCAGAGCAGGCGTTGCTGGTCGCCCAGGTGCTTCAGAGCCAAGGCTGGCTGGCGACGCACGATCCGGTGCTGGCAGCCCTGCAGTGCCTGCAGGGTCGGCTATGGCAAGCCGGGGACACGCTGCAGCAGCCGCACTTCCCGGACGGATTGCAAACCCTCTACGAAGCATCGCGGGCATTCACCTACACCGGGAGGCAGGCGGGTATATGACACATCAAGTTTTGGTTCCGCTGGTCACCCCGATCAGCGCCGAAGGAGACGTCTGCCGCGCTAGCGTCGCACGCCTGGTGCGCTCGCTGCGACACGGTGTCGATGGCTTCATCGTGTGCCTGACCTCGGGCGAAGGCTGGCTCCTGAATGAGCGGCAATGGCGCGCTATGCTCGAAGCCACGCTAGAACAGGCGGGCTCCCTGCCGGTCGTGGCCGGCATCGAGCGTGCGACGACGGATGCGGTGCTGGCCTATGCCCAGCAGGCGCAGCAATCGGGTGTGGCGGGCATCATGCTGACCTCGCCGTTCGGCAGCTTGGTCGATCAGGCCGCCATCCTGACGCATTATCGCGAAGTGCATGACGGCATCGACCTCGACATCCACATCTACAACGAGTCCAGCCTGTCCGGCAACGAGACGTCCGTCGATACGCTGCTGGCCATTGCGGCGCTGCCGCGGGTCGTCGGCATCAAGGATTCCGCCGAGGAGCCGCGTAGCCCGCAGCAGATCAACGCGCTGCAGGCTCACGGCCTCAAGTACTACCTCGGCTGGGAGCGGCACCTCGGCGCCGGGCTACCTGCCGATGGCTGTGTCGTCTCCCTCGCCAACCTTGAACCGGCGTTGTGCCGGATTGCAATGATGAGCGAGGGCGATGCGCTGCGCGCCGAAGTAGCCCGGCTGACCGGCATTTACTCGCTGCTTAGCGAGGACTGGTACGCGCACATCAAACAGGAACTGTTCGATCGGGGGGTCATCGCCTCCCCACATGCCGTTGGACACTGAGGGGGCGACATGCACAGACCGACCCAGCTGAACCTGTACCTTACCAACCGCGCGCGGCTGCAAGCGCCCTGGTCCCAGCGAGGAGCCATCGATGCCTTCGAGCGTGACTGGATCGCGCAGCGGATGAGCGAACTGGGCGAGTTATCGCCGCCCGGCTCCCTGGCCGAGCTGAAAGCCGCCATGAAGGCGCAGATCGAGGCCGAGCAACAGGCGCCGCACGACAGCGAAACCTATGTGGCCAACCACATGCCGCTCGGCGAGTTCCGCACTCTGGTGCAGGAATTTGCCGTCGATGGACTGACCGAAGCCCAGGTGTTCTATTACGTGCTGCCCCGCCTGCCGTTGGAGGCGCAGATGCCGCTTCTGCGCATCATGATCGACGAGTTCGGTTCGGGAAACATCAAGCGGGCGCACACCACCCTCTACATCAAGCTGCTGCACGAACTCGGCATGCCGACGGCGCTGGCGCACTACCAGGAGTGCATCGGCCCATCTAGCTTCGAGTTCGTCAATCTGTTCTTCTGGCTGGCGCTGCGAGCCGACGATGCCTCCTACTTCGCCGGAGCGCTTACCCATCTCGAAACCGTGATTCCCTCGTTCTTCGAGTGCTATGCCGTCGCTTGCCAGCGACTGAACATCCAGGCCCACGCCTACTACACCGAGCACCAGCACATCGACGGCTTCCATGCCATCGAGGGCCAGCGGCTGCTCACGGCGATGAACGCCACCGGCGTGCTCGACCCGGCCAAGGCCTACTGCGGCGCGCTGCTGGCCAGCCATATCACCGATCGCGCATTCCGAGAGGCCGTTGCCAAGGCACGGCACGCCACCGAACAGCACGCTTGCACGACCGGAGGCTAGTCATGGAGCGAGACGACTACGAAGAGCACGGGCACTTCGAGATCGCTATTGGCGACCGCCAATACCGCGTGCCTCACCACTGCCCGCACCGCGCGGGACGGCTCCAGCACGGACTCGTCAACAAGGCGCGCAAGACGATCACCTGTCCCTTGCACCATTCGGTCTTCTGCCTGGAATCAGGCGCGCAGATCGCCGGCCCCGAGTGCGGGCCCCTGGACGTCAAGGTACAACCCATCCCCGGCACCGCCCGAAAGGACGCCATCACGGCCAGCACCCGCCGACCAGCGACTCCACCGCTCAACGAGGACAACACGATGCACTACAGGGCCGAGCAGTTGTGGACGCCGTTCTCCGAGTCAGTGCAGGGCTGGGATGATGCCTTCCACGACCTCATGCTGGGCGACCGGCTGCGCATGGCGGCCTACCGCCGCGCCATCTTCGACGTGGTGCGCCCCGGAGATCAGGTCATCGACCTGGGCACCGGCACCGGCATCCTCAGCCAATGGGCGCTGGAGGCAGGCGCGGCGCGGGTGGTCGGCATCGAAATGAACGCTGACATCCTCGCACTGGCGGTGCGCCGCCTGGATCAAGCAGGATACCGGCATCGCTTCGTCCCGATCAACCGCCTGTCCTACGACATCATCCTCGACGCGCCTGCGGACGTGCTCATCTCCGAGATCATGGGGAACCTGGGGGACAACGAGAACTGCCAGCCCATTCTGCAGGACGCGATCCGACGTTTCCTCAAGCCCGACGGACGCATCCTGCCGCTCGCGGTGTCCTCGTACCTGGTGCCGGTGGCGGCCATCAGCGCACACCAGGATCTGTGCACCGGACAGGTCAACAGCCTGACACCGCGCTACGACATCGGCGAGCTTTACCGTCAGCGCGACATACGCTCGCCCTTCGACCTCTACTACGACTGCATCCTGCCGGACGGCCTGTATCTCAGCGAACCGCAATCGCTGTGCCGCTATGAGGGCCGGTGGAACCAGCCGGCTACCTATGCGCACGAGCTGTCGTGCACCCTGCATTCGGATGGGCTCCTGACCGGTTTCAAGGGCTACTTCGTCGCGCAGCTCTCGACAGACACCGTGCTGGACATCTCCGGCAGCAACATCGCCGCTGGCGATACTTCCGATAGTTGGAAGCATGCCTTCCTGCCGATCGAAACCCCCATCGCGGTGCACCGCGGAGATGTCCTGAAGATGACGTTCAGCCGCTGGCGGCCCGATGAAGACCCGACCGCCTTCCATCAGACATATGCGTGGCGCGGAGTGGTCGAGCGAGGCGCCAAGGTCGTCGGCGAGTTCGCCCAGCAGACCGGGGGGTAGCCGAGCTTCCCAGGGCCGTGCCCGTTGAAAAACGGGCACGGCGCACATCCCATTCCTTGCTGATCCTGTTTGCTCATGGCGTGAAGGTAGTTGCTCCCTGAATCAAGGAGCAGCTTCGTGTCCCGCACCGCCCCTGTCCCAACGATCCGGCCCATCAGCGGCCCGCCATTTCCCCGCAGGCTCCAGCCTGCTGTCGCAGTGCTGGCGGCGCTCCTGGCATCACATGGCGCCAGCGCGCAATCCACGCCGCTGGTCGTCGTGGAAGACCGCGGTGGTACTTCTGCGCTGTCGTACTACGAAGCGCTCAACCTCCAGCCGCGGGTCAATGGCGCGGCGCGGTCGCCCATCCCGACGCTCCAGGCTCCCGCGACACCCGCGGACGAGGCCGCGATGCTGCCGGTGCGCAGCGCCAAGCTCACGCCCGGTACCGTCACGCGGCGGGTGATCGAGGCACCGGGCCTGCGGCCTTTCGTGGTCGTCGGCGACGACAAGGCTTCCCAGGACTGGCTGCGGCGCCACGCGACCTCGCTGCGTGAGCGCGGCGCGGTCGGATTGGTGGTCAACGTCGAGACCGCGCAGGCCTTGGCTCAGCTGCGCGCACTGGTGCCCGACGTGCCAATGGCACCCGTGTCCGGCGACGATCTGGCCGAACGTTTGGGTCTGCGGCACTACCCGGCGCTGATCACTGCCACCGGCATCGAGCAATGAAGCCATGTCGGGGAAACAGCCTGTCGAGGTT
The DNA here is from genome assembly GCF_009866765.1 of Pseudomonas sp. S35. Lineage (NCBI taxonomy): Bacteria > Pseudomonadati > Pseudomonadota > Gammaproteobacteria > Pseudomonadales > Pseudomonadaceae > Pseudomonas > Pseudomonas sp. S35. The sequence continues at coordinate 2,114,938 of NZ_CP019431.1, read as the reverse complement.
CTGCTTCGCCCCGCCGTGGAGCTATACACCGTCGCGGCGTGTGCGGGTGCCGCGTTTCTGTCCCTGGTGGCCCCGTGGTCGCTCGCGCTGAGCCCGGCAATGGGCGTTGGCAGCGCGCTCGCGTTCGGCGCCTACGGCGCCATCCGCTACCGCGATGCCCGCATCATCCTGCGCTACCGGCGCAACATTCGCCGCCTGCCGCGCTATGTGATGACGAGCAAGGACGTGCCAGTCAGCCAGCAGCGGCTTTTTATCGGCCGGGGCTTTCTGTGGGAACAGAAACACACCCATCGGCTGATGCAGACGTACCGGCCGGAGTTCCGCCGCTACGTTGAACCGACACTCTTATACCGACTGGCAAGGCGCCTGGAAGAACGACTGGAGTTTGCGCCGTTTCCGCTTTCGCGCCTGCCCAGGCTCACGGGCTGGGATGCGCCTTTCAATCCGGTCCGGCCGCTGCCGCCCGTGGGCGGCCTCCCACGGCTGCATGGCATCGAACCGGAGGAAGTGGACGTCAGTCTGCCGCTGGGCGAGCGTGTCGGGCACTCCCTGGTGCTGGGCACGACGCGTGTGGGCAAGACCAGACTGGCCGAATTGTTCATCACCCAGGACATCCGCCGCAAGAACGCCGCAGGCGAGCATGAAGTCGTCATTGTCATTGACCCCAAGGGCGATGCCGATCTCCTGAAGCGGATGTACGTGGAGGCCAAGCGCGCGGGCCGCGAAGGCGAGTTCTATGTTTTTCACTTGGGATGGCCGGAGATTTCCGCGCGCTACAACGCCGTAGGGCGCTTCGGGCGCATCTCGGAAGTCGCCACCCGCGTTGCCGGCCAGCTCTCCGGCGAAGGCAACAGCGCGGCTTTCCGCGAGTTTGCATGGCGCTTCGTGAACATTATCGCGCGCGCTCTGGTGGAACTGGGACAGCGCCCGGACTACATGCTGATCCAGCGCCACGTGATCAACATCGACGCGCTGTTCATCGAGTACGCCCAGCACTACTTCGCGAAGACGGAGCCAAAGGCGTGGGAACTAATCGTCCAGATCGAGGCCAAGCTCAACGAAAAGAACATCCCCCGCAACATGATCGGGCGCGAGAAACGTGTGGTGGCGCTGGAACAGTACCTTTCCCAGGCGCGCAACTACGACCCGGTGCTGGATGGCCTGCGCTCAGCTGTGCGGTACGACAAAACGTACTTCGACAAGATCGTCGCCAGCCTCTTGCCACTGCTTGAAAAGCTCACCAGCGGCAAGATTGCGCAGCTCTTGGCGCCGAACTATTCCGACCTGGCAGACCCGCGGCCAATCTTCGATTGGATGCAGGTGATCAGGAAGCGTGCCGTGGTCTATGTGGGCCTGGATGCATTGTCCGACGCAGAGGTCGCCGCGGCAGTCGGAAACTCCATGTTCAGCGACTTGGTATCGGTTGCTGGGCACATCTACAAGCACGGGATCGATGATGGCCTGCCAGATGCGTCGGCCAGCGCACGGGTGCCTATCAACATCCACGCCGACGAGTTCAACGAACTGATGGGTGACGAGTTCATACCGCTCATCAACAAGGGCGGCGGGGCCGGGCTGCAAGTCACGGCGTACACGCAGACGCTCTCCGACATTGAAGCCCGCATTGGCAACCGCGCGAAGGCCGGCCAAGTCATCGGCAACTTCAACAACCTGTTCATGCTGCGAGTTCGGGAGACGGCTACCGCCGAATTGCTGACCCGGCAACTGCCGAAGGTCGAGGTCTATACCACGACCATCGTCTCGGGCGCGACCGACAGTTCAGACATCCGTGGTGCGACCGACTTCACGTCCAACACCCAGGACCGCATCAGCATGTCCAGTGTGCCGATGATCGAGCCATCCCACGTGGTCGGTCTGCCCAAGGGGCAGTGCTTCGCGCTTCTGCAGGGCGGCCAGCTCTGGAAGATCCGGATGCCGCTGCCGGCACCGGCACCCGATGAGGTCATGCCGCAGGATCTCCAGCAGTTAGCGGGCTACATGCGCCAAAGCTATACCGATGCTACCCAATGGTGGGATTTCACCAGTTCCCCGGCATTGCAGGATGCAGCCTTGCCCGACGATCTGCTCGAGGATCCCGCGCCCGAGGCGGTCGATTTTGTCGCGACGGCCACCAGCGACAGCGCCGGTAACGAAGCCTCGCCATGAAAGATGCCGCCTCGACCGCGCAGCGCGAGCAGAACCAGAGCCAAGGCCTGATCGTCGGCACCATCACGTTGCCGTTCCGGCTGCTGGGGGTGCTGATCGGCTCGCTGCTGTTCTCCATCGTGGTGGAGTGCGTCGGCATGCACTTGTTCTGGAAGGACGAGGGCTGGCGCCATTCCCAGCAAATGTTGCAATACGAGCTGCACCACCTGTCCAGCCACTTCACGCGCAGCGTCGTCGTGCAGGAGACGGGGCGCACGGCACACGAACTGGTGGATACCGGCTACGAATGGGTGTTCGTGCGTTCGGGGCTGCTGGAGCGCATGAGCCTGACTGCTGAGCGTGCCCGCGCGCCCAGCCACGGGCAGACGCGCAACTTTCGCTACTACATTAGCCAGGTCTATGTCTGGACCGAGAGCTACCTGATTGCCTCGGCTTTCACGACGCTGACCTTTCTTGTGCGAGTGCTGGTCCTGTTGCTCACGCTGCCGCTGATCTTCACGGCAGCGTTCGTCGGGCTGATCGACGGCCTGGTGCGGCGCGATGTGCGCCGGTTCGGCGCGGGCCGGGAATCGGGCTTCATCTACCACCGCGCGAAAGCCAGCCTGATGCCGCTGGCCGTGCTGCCCTGGGTCACGTACCTGGCGTTGCCGATCTCGGTGCATCCGCTTCTGATTCTGCTTCCGAGCGCCGCCTTGTTGGGAGTGGCCGTGAGCCTGACCGCAGGCAGCTTTAAAAAGTACCTGTAGCTACATTGTTCTGAACGCCTTGTCTTCATCCGGACCACCATAACGCTGTAGCCGCACTGCGCACTCAATCAGCACGATCCGTGCGAGGTAGGCGGCATACTGGCGCTCTGCGGCGAATGATTCCAGTCTGTCGTAGTGTGTGCCATGCAGTATCTGCGATCGACCGTGGTCATAGATGTCCTTGACCAACTGCTTCAGTGTGCGAGGGGGGTTCCCCCCGGACAACCTGCGTATCTCCTGCCGTGCCAGTCAGATGTACGACCATCTCACGGATACCGTCGTTCTTGCCGCCGCAACACAGTACATCCAGGCAGGTTCCGAGCTTCGCCAGCGCTATGGCATCACTTGACTCACGATTGCCTTCGCCGAACCAGTCCAGCGCAGTAGCCCATCGGTTTGCAAGTTTGGGATGCTCGTGATTCGATGGATCAAGCAGCCCTTCAATGATCGCCGCGAATGCCGGAAGAACTGATGCCATGTCATCCAGCGCTTGCCTTACTCGTTCGGGAGGTTGCGAGAGAATCCGCTTTCCAAGCGAGCTTCCAGGCAACCACAAAAATCCTTTAGTTTCGACCAGGCTATCGCTACCAACAGGCGGTAGGCGCTCGTCTTGAAGCGCCTGTTGCAGGAAGCACTCGGGGGCTCCAAAGCCCAGAGAGATAGCGTCAAGCGCTGTCTTGCCAACCAATCTCGCCAACTTGCGTGAGAATTCACGTTCATAGCCACGGACTGTCACCTTGACCAACGCTGGACATCCGACGATCGCACTGTAAACGGCGTTGGCCAGCCCTTCGATGGAGGAGCCATCATTGGGCTTCTGTAAGGCATCCTTGAGAATTTCCTTCCAGCGGTGGTTCGCTTCTGGTTGGTTCAGATAATGATCCTTTCCCTGCTGAGGGAAATCTACTGAATCTATCCAGTCCGACCTATTCAAGAATGTCACCGGGCCGAGGGAGAACGGAGACTTCCTCTCCATGCCCAGGGTCCAGGCAGGGAAATAGTGCGTGTGTTCGTTGGCAATGCTTGCGAGTCGTTCCTCAATGAGCAATTTCAGTTTTGGAAGCAGCCCGCCCCGATCGCATTCATCAAATCCTGAAAGCTCACCCGCGGCATGCATATCGGCAACGGCTTGGCGGGTAATCTTTTGATAGGCCTCGGGTTCGACCTTCACTGAGTTCAAAGTCCGATTCTGATGGAGGGTGCAGGAGAACTGCCCAAGCGCCTCTCTTGCCTTCCGGGTGAAGTACCGCTGCATACCGTTCTCGGCAGTGACGAAATCAGGAATGCCAGCCTCTTCAGACCATGGCGTGGCCCCCTTGTGCACGCGATCTAACTCATCCACTAAAGCTTTCAGCTCAGTCTTTAGTCCCATAAATTACCCCTCGATTTACTCCTGACCACAGGATAGACCAGGCTGACGCCAACGGTCTCGGTATCCACCAAACCGGTCGCCGCACGGTTCCTATTGTTTGCGGCCTGAAACAGCTCTGATCGTCACGATCAGGCCATTACTGATCACACAGGAATGGCGCGATGGTGGCTTCGATCTGGCTGCGCGCCGCGCATCGCGGCGTGCCCACGTTTCTCGTGACGGCCCTCTTGATGGGGCAGTCCCCGATGGCGTTGGCCGAGTCTCCGGCACAGCCCCAGGAGCTGGTCGCCGCGCTGCGTCAGCTCGATGCGCTGGAGCGGACCGTCGCTAACAGCGCCGCGCATGCCCCCGTCGCGCCGGGCGAGCGCTACCACTTCGACTATCCGCGTCTCCTGGCTGATCTGGCGCGCGTGCGCACCGGCATCCAGGATCACCTCACGCCCTCGCGTGCCCAGCCGCGCGATGCCTCCGAACTGGCCAGCGACTACCGCACCGAGCGGAGCGCCGAGCCGCCACGGACGACCGCAGAGGGCAAGCCATGAACGGTGCCCAGATCTCGGCATTTCAAGCCAACAGCGGCATCGCGCCTTCCGCGATGGCGACCGTTCTGGTCGGCGTCGTGTTCGCGGTCCTGCTCGTCTGGGGCGTCTGGGCCATCCGAACAGCCTACGTGGGATGGACGGAAAGCCGCCTCAACCAGCGCCAGTTCCTCGGCGTGTGCATCCGCTTCGTCGCGATGTACCTCGTCCTGAGTTTCTTCCTCCTCTCCTGACCTGAAAGGACTGACCATGCAAAGCCGTATCCTCACTTCCCGTCTTGCCCAGCGCGCCATCGTGGCCCTGGGCGCCACCGCGCTGCCCGCGCTGTCGTTCGCACAGGGACTGCCGCAACTGGAGAACCCCACGCGCGGCACTGGCAACGGCATCATGGAGACCATCCGCAATTACGGCTACGACATCATCATGCTCGTGGCCTTGCTGGTGGTGGCGTCGATGTTCATCGGCGTCTGCTACCACGCATACGGGACCTACGCCGAAATCCACACCGGCCGCAAGACCTGGGGCCAGTTCGGCCTCACGGTCGCCATAGGCGCCGTGCTGCTCGTGATCGGCATCTGGCTCCTAACCGAAGCCACCGGCATCCTGTAAGGAGGCTGGCCATGTCCGAACACCAGCATGTCCGTGCCGACGGGACGGTGACGTTTCTTCCGCACCGGCTCAACCGCCATCCCGTTGTTGTGCGCGGCCTCACCGCCGACGAACTGTGGATTTGCTGCGGTCTGTCCGGCGCCGCCGGCCTGCTGGTCGGCGCGCCGTTGTCCTGGGTGTTTCGCACGATCGCAATCGCGCCCACGTTCGTCGTCCTGGGCGTGGCTCTCGGCGTGTTCATCGGCGGGGGCATTCTCCGCCGCCTCAAGCGTGGGCGGCCCGATACCTGGCTTTACCGGCAATTGCAGTGGCGGATCGCCACGCGCCATCCGCTCGCGGCCAGCTGGGTGGGCGGCCATATGCTGATCTCGCGCTCGGGCTTCTGGTCCACCCGCAGATCCATGCCAAGGGGCGCGCAATGAGCCGTTTCAAGAACGAGATCACCCATCTGCAGGCGCACATTAAGACGCTGCGGCTGGGCGCTGGCGCGCTGGTGATCATCGCCGTCGTGATGGGCGGCGGCTGGTGGAACGCACCGCGCGACCTGACGATTCATGTCCCACCGGACTTGCGTTCGGGGAGTACTCGCAAATGGTGGGAGGTCCCACCCGAGTCGGTCTACGCCTTCACATTCTACGTGTTCCAGCAGTTGAATCGCTGGCCGACCAATGGCGAGGAAGACTACCCGCGCAACCTGCACGCGCTCTCGCCGTACCTCACACCGTCCTGCCACGCCTTTCTGCGTGCCGACTTCGATTACCGGCGCAGCACGGGCGAACTGCGGCAGCGCGTGCGCGGCATCTATGAAATCCCTGGCCGCGGTTATGGCAACGATCCCACCGCCCGCGTGCGGGTCGTCTCCGACCGCGACTGGGTGGTCACTCTGGACATTAGCGCCGACGAATATTACGGCGCAGAGCAGGTCAAGCGCGCCCTGGTGCGCTACCCCATCAAGGTCACGCGGGTGGACGTCGATCCCTCGCGCAACCCGTTCGGCTTGGCGCTCGACTGCTACGACGGCACGCCCCAGCGCATCAGCGCACCCGAGCCTACCGGCCCAGCGGCTGGCGGCCTGTCTCCGCAAGCGCCCAAAGGAGAAACACCATGAAGCACCCTGTACTCGCGCTGCTGGGACTGCTGGCCGTGGCCTCGGCTCCTGTTGCCCAGGCCGTGGAGATTCTGCGCTGGGAACGCATGCCGCTGGCGGTGCCACTGAAGGTCGGCCAGGAACGCATCGTGTTTATCGACCGGAACGTCCGCGTTGGCGTGCCTGCGGGCGTGGGCGAGCGTCTGCGCGTGCAGAGCGCGGGCGGCGCGGTGTACCTGCGCGCGAACGAGCCGATCGAACCCACGCGACTCCAACTGCAAGACGCCGACACCGGGGCATTGATCCTGCTGGACATCGCGGCCGAGCCGGCCAAGGAAGGCGAGCCGGCATTGGAGCCGGTGCGTATCGTCGAGGGCGCTGCGCCCTCTGCGCGCTACGGCGATCAGCCGGCTGATGCCGATGAGGCACCAGCAACCGGCAATCGCCAGGCGGACGCGCAGTCGGCCCGGCGCGAAACGCCTATCCCGGTGGTGCTCACGCGTTTTGCCGCGCAGAACCTGTACGCGCCGCTGCGCACCGTCGAGCCGCTGCCGGGCGTCATGCGGGTCAACCTGCGCCGTGACCTGGACCTCGGCACCTTGATGCCGACGCTGCCGGCGCGCGCCACCGCACTCGCCTCGTGGCGGCTGGAAGATCAGTGGGTGACGGCCGTGTGCCTCACCAGTACCAGCACCGGCTGGATCACGCTCGACCCACGCGTGCTGCAAGGCGATTTCCTCACCGCCACCTTGCAGCATGAGGCACTCGGCCCGCGCGGCACGCCCGAGGACACCACCGTCCTGTACCTGGTGACGCGTGGGCACGGCCTTGCGCAGTCGCTTTTGCCTGCCATCCAACGCTTCGACCCGGCCACGCATCTGCCGCAGCCGGAAGTCGACGCCGAGGCCCCGAAGGACGGCAAGGAGGCCCGCCATGCGCAGTAACGGACTCCTGAAGTGGCTGATGATTCCTGTCGCCCTGCTGGTACTGTTCGTCGGCATTCGGCTGTTCTCGGGCGGCGGGTCGTCGGCACCGTCCCAGGCCGACACGGGTAGCCGGCTCACGCCCGAAGAAATGAAGGCATTGGGCATTGCGGGCGATACCCCGCGCGATACGGTGGCAACGCTCGTCGCCCAGGTGAAGCAACTGCGTACCGAACTTCAGACCGCGCTGTCCGACAACAAGTCCCAGCGCGAGGAAAACCAGCGCCTGCGCCAGCGCGAGAACTCGATCGACCAGCGCATCAACTCGGCGCTGGAGGCCGAGCGCTCCAACCTGCGCCGCGACCAGCAACAGGCGACCAGTGAACGCCAGCAGACCGAGGGCCTGCTCGCCGACCTGCAGCGTCGACTGGACAGCATCGGCGGACGCGCGAGCGGCCATACCGATCTGCCCGTGGGCCTGGGGCTGCGCGAGGGCGACGAGGCCGGGATGGAAGGCGGCATGCGCTGGGTAGATCCGGACGACGCGAAGAAGGCTGAGGGACGCGGCTCGTCCAGCAGTGCCATGAGCTTCCCGACGAGCTTCGGCCCGGCGCAGAGCACGCTGAACACCACGGCGGAAACCGTGCCGAAGGCGGGCGAAGGCGCCGCCCAGGTCAAAAGCACCAAGCCCGTCTATACCGTGCCGACGAACTCGACGCTCATGGGGTCGGTGGCGATGACGGCGCTGATTGGGCGCGTCCCGATCGATGGAACCGTGAACGATCCCTACCCCTTCAAAGTCCTCGTCGGCCCCGACAATCTCACTGCCAACGGCATCGACATTCCTGACGTGGCCGGTGCGGTCTTCAGCGGCACGGCTTCGGGGGACTGGACGCTTTCATGCGTGCGCGGCCAGGTGCGCAGCATCACCTTCGTATTCCACGACGGGACCATCCGCACGATCCCCGAGGACCGCGACGGCAATCAGCAGAACAACCAGCAGCAGAACGCTCAAAGTGGGGGGCTGGGCTGGATCAGCGATCCCTACGGCATCCCGTGCGTCAGCGGAGAGCGGAGCAGCAATGCGCAGCAGTACCTCGGCTCGCAAGCCCTCATCACGGCAGCCGGCGCCGGCGTGGCCTCGCTCATCCAAAGCGACAGTGGCCAGATGTCCTACGTGGGCTCGGACGGCTCCATCGGCACCGTGGGCATCAGCGGTCAGGAAGCGGTCGGCCGGATTCTCGCGGGCGGTGTCCAGGAGATGTCGAACTGGGTCAACAAGCTGTACGGCCAGGCATTCGCTGCCGTCTATGTCCAGCCCGGCGCCAAAGTCGCCGTCCACCTCGAAAAGCCGCTCGCCATCGACTTCGATCCCGAAGGTCGCAAAGTTGATCACCGCGCAGGAGAAAACCATGCTCTCGAACTTGACTAAGGGCGTTACGCTGGCCCTCCTCCTCGCGCTACTGGGCGGTTGCGCCACCAGCAAGGAGGATCTGCTGACCCATAGCGACCGCTCGATGATGGACATCTGGCAGCAGGAGACCGGCGACGGCGCGGTTGGTGGTGCCGGCCAGGTGGCGCGCCATCAGCTGCTCGACGCGCGCCAGAGCCTGCGCCGGCCGCTGACCGACGCCGACGTGCAGGCCGCACCCGCCGAGCAGATGCGCTACACCCGCACGGCGCGCAACGAGGTCTATCGCCAGTTCCAGCGCCTGCCCAATCCCGACCTCGTGATGTACGTGTACCCCCACATCGCCGGGACCGATCCCGTGCCCGTGCCCGGCTACAGCACCGTGTTTCCCCTGTACCAGCGCATCCAGTACGCCATGCCGGGCGAGCGTGTGGAGGACTACTGATGCGTTGGAAGCTCCCCTGGCTCAAGCTGGCCGCCGCAGCAAACCGAAACGACGAGCAGCCTGACGGCTGGCTGCGCCACGTCGAGGCCTTGCATCGAGCTGGCCTGCCCGAACCCGGTGCAGCGGTCCAGGGTCACAGGCCGGCGACCGCCGCCGACGAGCAGGCGCTGTACGACGTTGCGCCGTCCTTTGTGGAACTGCTGCCCTGGGTGGAGTTCCTGCCTGAGTCGAAGTCGATGCTGCTGGAGGACGGCCAATCCGTGGCCGCCTTCTTCGAACTGGTGCCGCTGGGCACCGAGGGCCGGGAGCCCGGCTGGCTCGCCCACGCCCGCGACGCTTTGGAGAATGCGCTTCAGGACAGCTTTGATGAACTGGATGAGAACCCCTGGGTGCTCCAGCTCTACGCTCAGGACGAGCCCAGCTTCGACCAATACATGCAGACCCTGCGCGACTACGTGCGGCCGCGCGCCCGCGATACGGCTTTCACCGAGTTCTATCTGCGCTTCTTCGGCCATCACCTGCGCGCGGTAGCCAAGCCGGGCGGCCTGTTCGAGGACACTGTGGTCACGCGGCTGCGCTGGCGCGGCCAGACCCGGCGTGTGCGGATGGTGGTCTATCGCCGTTCCACCGGGCAGGCGAGCCGCCGTGGCCAGACGCCGGAGCAGATGCTCAACATCGTCTGCGACCGCCTGTGCGGAGGACTGGCGAACGCTGGCATCCAGGCCCAGCGCATGGTCGCAGCAGACGTTCACGACTGGCTACTGCGGTGGTTCAACCCGAATCCCGAGTTGCTTGGGCCAGGTGCCGAGGACCGCGAGCGCTTCTACGCGCTGGCGCGGTACCCCGACGAAGCTGAGGACGGCGAGATCGAACTGGCGAGCGGACGGGATTTCAGCCACCGGCTGTTCTTTGGGCAACCACGTTCCGATGTCGCGCAAGGCGCTTGGTATTTCGACGGGATGCCGCACCGCGTGCTAGTCACTGACCGGCTTCGCATGCCACCGGGCACGGGACACCTGACCGGCGAGACCCGCAAGGGCGATGCGATCAACACGCTGTTCGACCAGATGCCCGAAGACACGCTGATGTGCCTGACGATGGTCGCCACGCCGCAGGACGTCCTCGAATCAGAACTGAACCACCTGGCGAGAAAGGCTGTGGGCGAGACTCTTGCGTCCGAGCAAACACTCAAGGACGTGCATGAGGCGCGCTCGATGATCGGAAGCGCGCACAAGCTCTACAGAGGCACCCTGGCGTTCTATCTGCGCGGGCGCGACGAAGCCGAACTGGACCGGCGCGGCCTCGATCTTGCGAACGTGATGCTCAACGCCGGCCTGCAGCCGGTGCGCGAGGACGACGAGGTGGCGCCGCTCAACAGCTATCTGCGCTGGCTGCCGTGTTGCTACAACCCTGGCCTGGACCGGAAGAAGTGGTACACGCAACTGATGTTCGCACAGCATGCCGCGAACCTATCGCCGGTGTGGGGGCGCAGCCAGGGCACAGGGCATCCCGGCATCACGATGTTCAATCGCGGCGGCGGGCCGATCACCTTCGACCCCCTCAACAGGTTGGACAGGCAGATGAATGCCCACCTCTTCCTGTTCGGGCCGACGGGCTCGGGCAAGTCGGCCACGCTCAACAATCTGCTGAACCAGGTCACGGCGATCTACCGCCCGCGCCTGTTCATCGTGGAGGCTGGCAACAGCTTCGGGCTGTTCGCCGAGTTCGCGCGCAAGCTCGGCCTGACGGTCCACCGCGTCAAGCTCGCGCCCGGGGTGGGCGTGAGCCTGGCTCCCTTTGCTGACGCACGCCGACTGATCGAGACGCCGAGCGACATGCAGACGCTCGATGCAGATGCGCTGGACGAGGAACAACCACAGGACGCCATAGAGGCAGACGAGCAGCGCGACGTGCTCGGCGAACTGGAAATCACCGCGCGCCTCATGATCACCGGCGGCGAGGACAAAGAGGAGGCACGAATGACGCGGGCGGACCGCTCGCTGATCCGCCAGTGCATCCTCGATGCGGCTGAAAGCTGCGTTGGCGAGGAGCGCACGGTACTTACGCGCGACGTACGGGACGCGCTGCGCGCACGCGGCAGCGACGCCACGCTCCCGGAAATGCGGCGCGTGCGCCTACTGGAAATGGCCGACGCCATGGACATGTTCTGCCAGGGCACCGACGGCGAGATGTTCGATCGGCCCGGTACGCCGTGGCCCGAGGCCGACATCACGCTGGTCGATCTCGCAACCTACGCCCGCGAAGGCTACAACGCGCAGTTGTCGATCGCGTACATCAGCCTCATCAGCACCGTCAACAACATCGCCGAGCGCGACCAATACCTCGGGCGGCCGATCATCAACGTGACCGATGAAGGCCACGTCATCACGAAGAACCCGCTGCTCGCGCCTTACGTCGTGAAGATTACGAAGATGTGGCGCAAGTTGGGCGCGTGGTTCTGGCTCGCGACGCAGAACATTGACGATCTACCCCGTGCCGCAGAACCCATGCTCAACATGATCGAGTGGTGGATCTGCCTGTCGATGCCGCCGGACGAGGTGGAGAAGATTGCGCGCTTCCGTGAACTCTCGCCCGCGCAGAAGGCATTGATGCTGTCCGCCAGGAAAGAGGCCGGCAAGTTCACCGAAGGCGTCATTCTGTCGAAGTCGATGGAAGTGCTTTTCCGGGCCGTGCCACCGAGTCTCTACCTCGCGCTCGCGCAAACCGAACCCGAGGAAAAAGCCGAGCGCTACCAACTCATGCAGCAGTTCGGCATCAGCGAGTTGCACGCCGCCTTCAAGGTGGCCGAGAAGATCGACCAGGCGCGCGGCATCGAGTCGCCGGCCCTGGACCTGCCGCAATAGCCACCGGAGAAAGCCATGACGCCCAACCGTCCTTCCATTCCGATCCAGGTGCAGGCGTTCCGCCGCAGGCGCTCGCGGACTCGCTGGCTCTGGGGCTTGGCCGCTGCGCTGCTCGCGCTACTGCTGATCTGGCTCTGGTCCAGGTCGTCCGGCGAATCCACGCCGCAGTCGCCCGTGCCGTTCAATACTGCACAGGTGGCTGGGCCTCCCTGGCAGTTGGGCAACCCCGAGGGCCGTTTCACGCTGACGCTCTATGCGGACCTCGAGTGCCCATTCTGCCGGTCCTACTTCCCGTTGCTGAAGCGCTGGGTGGGCGACAACGCGGACGTGGCCTTGCGATGGCACCACATGCCACTGGCCGCGCACGAACCAGCTGCCTCAACCGAAGCACGTCTTGCGGAATGCGCCGCTGAGTCGGGTGGGCATGCTGCCTTCTGGCAGGCCGTCGAATGGGTCTATGCCCATACGAGCAGCGACGGCCAAGGCCTGCCCGACGGCCTGCGCTATCCCGGCCTCACGCCAGCCATGGAGCAATGCCTGGCGAGCGAGCGGCCCGAGGCAGCGATCCGCGCTCAGGCCGCCGAAGCCACGAAGAGCGGCGTAACCGCCACGCCGTCGGTCCGGCTGCACGATCGCCAGACCGGTCAGGCAATCCTGCTGCAGGGGCCGGTCGAGGGCGATTCCCTGCTCTCGGCCATGGACATGTTGTCGGCTGACGGCCCGGCCTCCAATGCCATCCCCGAGAACCCTGCCGATACTGTTAGCGACATGCCCAGATAGCCCGAGTGAACTCACTGGTATGGACTTTCAGTCTACCGACGCGGGCAACAAAACGGTCCAGTGCCTCCGATGAATCGGTAGCCCGCCTTAGGAGGTAGGTCGTGAGCATCAGCGAACCACCGGCCAGTGGTCGCGCAACGATGTTGGACTCGCGGGTGGCGACTATCTGCGAGGCACCCACCAACGCCAGGGCGAACCCGGCCGCCACCAGCGCCATCATCAAGTCGAAGGACATCACCCGTTTGGACACCAGTAGGTCCTTGTCCAGCGCACGCAGTATCTGTTCGATCTGGTGGTTGTAGCCTTCGCACGCCTGGGGGTCGCCCATCACTAACGGATAACGCACTACCTCCTCCAGGGGAATTTGCGCATGCGCCAGCAAGGGATGACCCGCCGCGATCGCAACCACCAGCGGATCGCGCCAGGCCGGCTCGGCAGCAATACCGTCGCCGACATCTGCGGACTGCGCGAACCCCACGTCGTACAGATCATCGTGCAAGCCCTTGATCTGCTGGATGAGCGGGACTTCATCGAAGTAGATGGCGATCTCCGGGTCTTCTTGTCGGCACAGCACCATGAGGGAGGACAAGCATGCTGGGGCGATACCATTGGACAGCGCAATACGCAACTGACCCTCATAGCCCGCTGCGGCCGCGCGCACGCTAGCGCGGGCTTGGTCCAGTGCGGCGAACACGCGCGGCACATGTTCGAGAAACAGCTTGCCGGCCTGGGTCAGTCGGGTGCTGCGCGTGGTGCGCGCAAATAACGGTGCACCCAGATCATCCTCCAGTTCCTTGATCGTGCGCGACAGTGGGGACTGGTCGATGTGCAGCCGTTCGGCTGCACGCGCGAAATGGAGTTCCTCGGCCACAGCCAAGAAGCAACGAAGATGCCGGAGCTCCATCGCGTGCCGCTCCGCCTCAGCCTGCCGACCGCTGTGCTTTTGCTAGCATCAGCAACAGCACGCAGACCAGCAGGGCGGCCCCCAGGTTGTAGACCATCCTCATCACGGAGGCGGAGGAGTAGCCGCACGTTCGCGCTGCTGCGTCATCGCCCGTAAGTGCAGAGCCGAAGAGGCCGAAGGCGCGGCGGCTGTCGTCGCCGCCGACGTTGACACGGATGACGGCACAAGCTTTCGGGAACAACAAGGTGACCGTCAGCCCCTGCAACACCCGTGCGGCGATCAGGAAGCCGGCATTGGGTGCCAGCCCGCACCAGGCCGATGAAAGCGTGAAACCGGCCAGGCCGGCAACGAAGAACCGGCGGCGACCGAACAGGTCGCCAAGCCGACCTCCGATGACCAGCAAGACGCCGAAGGCCAGTTCGTAGCCAGCCACGATTGAACCGATTTGCGCGAATCTCGCTCGCAGCCCGACCTGCATGTTGGGAGTGGCGACACTGACCACGAAAAGATCAAGAGTCGTGACGAAACCAGACAACAGCAGCACAGACAAAGCTGGCCATGCCGGCCCATTGACGGGGCGCAAGAGCGGCGTCGAAACGCACGAATTTGAGTTCATTTGCGTGTATCCACGGTGAAGACACGTTCATTCTCAAACTCGTATTAAGCAATTACAATCTAACTGTTTATTATATTACTAAAAACAACGGGATAGCGGTGAACCCCGTGGAACGAACGTGTTCCGATCTCATGGCCTCCCTGCGGGCGCACCACAAACGCCTTTCGCTTGCCGACATGATCCTGTCTAGGCGATTACGCAGAGCATAACTGTCGCCGAACGATTCCATACCGGCACCCGCGGAATCATTAAGACCAAAACAGCGCCAATAAAGACCAAAAAGGCCACAATGACATGAACAGTTGCGTATAGGCTGGCAGCAGTCGATTCAATATGTTTTGGAAGTATCGTTACCGCAAATGCCTTAAATACATCAACCCCAATCATGCGGTGTTTTCATTGCTTAATTTGGATAGAGTAATCATGAACATCACGATTCCGAAATTCTTGGGCAGTGCAATCAGCAGCAAAATAACGTCCAACCTTCAACAGTGGAAAGGCAAAGGATGCTTGCACGATCCACTAGCATGGAGGAATTCAGTGCCTGAGCTTGCCTCCTTGGACTACAAATGGGAGAAATCAGGTCAAAACGCACCATTAAACATTCCTAGGCTTATGGATGTTTTTAGATTTTTTGGGAGTGTGAGCCTGGATTTACGTGACGCCCCCGGGCTTGGACATGGACGAGTCTTTCTTGCATCAAAAAAAACGAATCAGTTCAAAAACCAACTCGAAAGTATTGCAAGCTCAAAAAGCTTCGCGGCCATATGCATCACAGAAGATGGCGGAGGAACTGATTTGCATTCCATTAAAACGACTGCAGTACGCAAAAATGATCGGTATGAGATTAGCGGCCAAAAGAAGTACGTGGCCCGACTTCGCCAAGCAGATATTTATATCGTGTTCGCAAATGTTGTTGGCTTGGAGCAAGGCCTAACAGCATTCTTGATCAATCGATCCGATTCGGCAATTGAGGTAACTGACATAGAGGCCATGGGGCTTCGGGGAATATCCTGGGGCCAACTTGACCTGAACAATATTTCGGTTCCGGTCAACAATAGAATTGGCGGCGAGGGTCAGGGATTTACTATTTTTTCCATTCATTTTTCTTTTTGGCGTTGCGCAATGGCTGCTGCTGCAATAGGCGCAGCGCAAGGGGCATTGAATGACGCAAAAAATAGATTGCAAAACCGCTACGCATTCTCAGGAAAAATTGGGCGTTTTACACATCTTCAGCAAGAGTATGCAAAGCATGCCTCGCGGCTGCACATGGCCTGGCTTCTGATTCAGAGCACCGCTCATCGCATAGAGCAGAAACAATATAGTTATGTCGATGCAGCCATGGCTAAAGCAGAGAGCGTAGAAGCGGCAATTGCAGCAGTTCAATGGGGCATGCTTGCACATGGAGCATTTGGCTATTCGTCTGAGGCGAATCTGGAGAAGACATTACGAGATCTGTTAGGACTCCGGATCGCAGATGGCACCACGGATGTGCTTCGTGGACAGGTCGCAAGAGGGCTTCTAGGAGAAGAGCTATACGCCTTATCTTTAGGGCGCAATGTTAATGATTTTTCACCTGCACGGGAGCGTCAATTATGGTAGCGGATACATTAAATTACGAACAGGCCGTTCAGCATGGGCTACTACAAGTGGGCGAAGGCGCCATAGTTTCGCCTGATGTCCGGTTTGTCGCCAGCGAGGACGACGGAGTTAATAGCGGCCCGATCGTGATCGGTGAAAGGGCAATAATTAGATCAGGCGCCCTATTGTGCTCAGGGGTTCATATTGGTGCAGATTCGATAATTGGACACAATACCGTAATTCGAGCCAGAGCCAATGTCGGGGCCAATAGTGTAGTTTCACATCTCGTATGCTTGGAGAGAGACGCAAACATTGGGAACAATGTCAGAATATCTGCACTTACACACATCACAGGAAATTGCTTTATAGGCGACAACGTGCAGATTGGCGCAAGAGTGGTAACCATCAATGACAATGAAATGCGCTGGCGGGCGGGCGAAATATTAAGAGCGCCGAAAGTCCTGTCGGGAGCGAGAATTGGAAGTGGGGTTACGTTGCTGGGTCACGTGACAATTGGAGAGAACGCGTTTATCGGCGCGGGTTCTGTCGTAACCCGAAGTATTCCGGAAGGGACGCTGGCCTATGGCAATCCGGCATACGTCCAAGGCGATCGCCCCCAGGGTGAGTGGCTCGCTGGAGCGAGTCAACAGCTTTTCCAAAGTAAAGAGGAGATCTGATTATGACCACCATTGGTGTATTTGCTAATATCCTCAACGAAGACGGACAGATCCTTTGCGTCCAGAGAAACTACGCACCTTATGGGTGGACGGTTCCTGGCGGGCGGCTTGAGGATGGAGAATCACCCGAGGAGGGCGTAATTCGGGAGGTTCTTGAGGAAACGGGATATCGCGTTATTGTTGAGAATCTCGTTGGCATTTATTCTGCGCCATTTAAGTCAGACCTAGTAATTTACTTCGCATGCAGAATATTAACTAGAGAGGCTTGGCAACCAGACTCAGAAATTGCTGCCGCCGAATTCTTTCCAGTCCAGAATCTCCCCTCTCCAATGAAGAACAATACGCGAATAAGAATTCAGGACGCTTGCACAGGCAAGACAGGCGTGTGGAGAACGTTCTCGAAAGAAGAGCACTCATGATGAAAGTCAATAAAAACAAACAAGCGATTTGTTTCGACGTTGGTGGTGTTCTGGTCAAATTAGGGCCGCCCATTTCATCGTGGCTCGATCCCCTTGATCATTCAAGACTCGAGGAGCTTCTTAATAGTTACAGCTTGGGCGAGTTGGCGCCCGAGCTGTTTTTTGCGGAACTAAAAAAGATCAGCGGCCACCCCGATAACGCCATTCCAATTGAAAAATGGTTTGTGGAGAAAAGATTGATCAGTCCTTTCTCGGGGGCATCCGCAATGCTTTCAAAGTTGCTTGAGGCCGGCATTGAAGTTTTTTTGTTCTCAAATACCAACGAAACGCACTGGGATTTCATCCGCAAGTTTTCATTTTCCTACGACCATGCATTCCTGTCATTCATGATGAAAAAGAAAAAGCCAGATCCCGACTCCTTCAAAGAGGTTGAAAGAGTCACAGGCTGGGCTGGCAAGGAAATTATTTTCTTTGATGATTCGGCAAGTAACGTACTCATCGCCAGTAGCCGCGGATGGAGCGCACACCTGGTGACTGGCGAAAATCCGATCAACGATATTTCCGAAATTCTAAGATTAAGTTATCAAATAAAAATTCACTAATCTACACGGTAAGTGCGCCATGAATTCGCCCATTTCAGCCAAGAAAAGATCTGTGGCCATGATGGCGATTCTATTAGGAGTGGCTATGGCCATTCTTGATACCTCGATGATAGGCATCGCTCTTCCGAGAATTGCACATCAATTAGAAATTTCGGCATCTAATTCTATTTTCATAGTCAGCGCATATCAGATTGCAATGGTGGCATCGCTGCTTATCTTTTCTGCCATTGGTGATATTATTGGTCATAAGTCAGTATATATATTTGGAGTAGTTACATTCTCATTGTCCTCATTGGGTTGCGCAATTTCTCCATCCTTTGAATCACTAGTATTGCTCCGCTGCGCTCAAGGTCTAGGAGGAAGTGCATTGGCTGGAGTTAACATAGCAATTATAAGAAACATTTACCCGCCCCATCTCTTTGGGAGAGGTATTGGGATTAGCGCATTGGTAGTAGCTTTGTCATTCTGCGCGGGGCCTTTGTTTGCTTCTCTTCTTTTGACATTTGCCTCATGGAAGGTCATTTTTGTTCTGAATTCTGTAATCGGGCTTGCAGTTTTTTTATTCTCAATATCGTTTATCCCTAATGACTCAAAGAAGCTACGGGTTAAGATTCCATGGTGGGATTTTTCAGTAGTCTTTGCTACCTTTCTTCTGCTGTCTTCATCTCTTGCAATGGTGGGAGGGGGTGGAAATGATCAGGCTCGTCTAAAGCTGGGTGGATTGACTTTGGTAATTGGTTTTTTTCTTCTGGCCTATAGTCCACACTCTGTGCTGAAATTTCTACCTGCAACCTCTAATAGAGGAGGATTTATCACGGCAACTTTGATAACTTTCTTTGGCTATATTTCACAAGGCGCCGCCCTCATCTCGCTGCCCTTCTTTTTCTTTGTCGAGCACGCTGCGGGGTTGGGCGCCTCCGTTAAAGTGATGTTCTTCTGGTCTTTGCTTTCCGGATTTTTCGCCTACTTAGCAGGACTATGGTCGGATAAAATAGAGCCCACGTACTTGCTGGTAACGGGCTTGTTTTTTATGCTCATAGGTGTGACTCTTTTGAGCATTCTGAACATTAAATCAACGCCGTGGTTTGCGCCACTATTTTCAGCATTGGCTGGGGCCGGATTTGGCATGTTCCAAACTCCCAACTTGAGGCTTCTTTTGAGCTTTAGCGCAAGAGAAGAAAGCGGAAGAGCCAATGGAGTGCTAGCCACTCTTAGGCTGCTAGGACAAATGATAGGCGGCTTAGTGACCGCAGTCTTTCTTGGCCTCGATCCTATGAATGGTGCGCGCTGGTCGTTAATCGCAAGCGCCTCTTCTGTACTAATCTCTTTTGGCCTTTCTATTTTACTTGCGAAAAACTTTTTAAAATGAACGCATGTTATTTATAGAGTTAGGGCTCGCAAATTGCGCCTTGGATCTTGGCTTTCGCAGCATTTTATTTAACGGCCCAAAAAAGGGCTGTTAGGCTCTAAGGGGACGGACTCTGTGGATCACACTCGGTCGTCGATGAATGGATGTGCCGAGCGTCAGCATTAGCGTCAATTTTTGTCGAGCCCAAGTACATAGCGCTTCCTGCGGATTAGCACGCCGATGCAGAGGCCCGTCAGGAAGCTTCCGTTGGGTAAGGCAAGGCGCGCTTCGAATAGTTCGTTGACAACTGCGAAGCGCAACCTGCTATAGCGCAGCGCTTCATTGATCACTGCGGGGCTTCGGCTCCCGCTTTTCTTTGCGGCGAGATAGGCAGGTATGCGGGGTGCCCGCAATGCGCATTGTTTGTGGGTGCCGCATCGGGTTCGACGTTTGACTATGGTCCTGATCAAACTTCAGGGACATGCAACATGCCAGCAACTTTTCCCAGGTTTGCACCAGGCTGGCGAGCCCTTGGCCTGGGCGTTGTCCTACCAGTATCCCTGGCTGTATTCAGCCCGGCCACACTTGCTGCCGATGTGCTGGTCATCACCGACAGCCGTCATCCGGTCAGGGCCATGGGCGGCGAGCAGCTGATTGAGCTGGACGAAGCGCCCCGGATCGAAGCGGAGCTTTCTGCGGCACTGCCCGCCGATCCCGAACAGGCGACAGCCATCGCTAAACGTCGGATGGATCAAGGCGGTGTCGACCTTCAGCGCCGCATCGCCCTCGCATACCAGGGCGTCACCGACGCATGGAGCCTTGGCATCACCACCATCCCTGCCGTCGTGGTGGACCGGCGCTATGTGGTCTATGGCGAGCCGGACGTCGCGCGTGCCGTCGCGCGCATCGAACAGCATCGGAGGCCACAGCCGTGATCCGCCCATTCGACCTGTTGCGCCGCCTGCGTGTCGCGGTGGCCTCGCTGCTGTTAGTCAGCGCCACCGCCAGCTATGCCCTGAATACCGCGACCATCGTCGGTTCAGTGGCATCGCCAGATTGCCTGGAGTACCGGGTGGTGGGCATTTGCTACTGGCTCTACTGCACCGTGACCGGCTGCACGGTGCGCACGTCCGTCAAAGTGCGGCATTACATCCCCGATGCGGTCGTCTCCAGCTACAACAACACTGGCGAAAACCCTTGGGTCGAAGTACGGGCGATGAGCATGCCCAACCCCTCGGCCCAGGCAGGTGGCGACGGCACCGCCAGCGACGACCACGAAAACAACCTCGCTAAGTTCAAGAACGCCGATGTCATCGGTCATCCCGGCGTTGAGGTGTTCAACCGGTTCGTATCGTCATCGGGCTACTTCTGCGAAGGCGCGGGCACGGCGTTCATGCCGTATCTGCTCAGCACCTTGGACACGCTGGCCTGGCGCTACAACGTGCCCGAGATGGCCTACCCGGAGGCACTGATCCCTGGGATGCGTGAGGTCGGCGCACGCTCGACGTTGAACCTCTGGGGCAATGTCTATCCGCGCGGCGGCTTCCTGCACCAGACGGACGACCACAAGACTGGTGCCGTGGTGGCCCAGCGTGCGGGCGATGTGATCACGCGTCGCGGGCAGATCCACGTCTACCAGCCGCTGCTGGCGAACTCGTGGCCCGGCTACTGGCCTGCCGGCGCGCTGATGGAGGGTGATGCCTCGACCGGCAAGTGGCAGGAACTCACGCCCGTCCTGTCCTCGTCCTGCGCGGTCTTCCCGCGCGGCGGTTCCCTGACACAAGCCCAGCAAGGCGACTACGCCTGGGCGCTGTGGCGGCCCTATGCGTGCTGCGAACGCCGGGGCCAGGTGTTCCTCGGCAGCGTCGATTTCTATTGAGGAGACGGCGATGAAGCGTCCTGAACTGATGAACCTCTCCACCAAGGCACGCCGCCTGCTGCGCCCTACGGCGCTGGTCGGCGCGCTCGCCCTGGGATCCGGCCTGGCATGGGCGCAGACTGGCTTCCAGACCGGCGGGCCCGTCATCGGCGATGAGGTGATGTACTCGATCGGCGGTGGCAGCGCGGTGTCCATGGGCCGCGCGGCAGGCATGCGTTCGATCGGCGTCGGTGCGGGCTGGAACAGCAACCTGATCTGCGGCGACATGAGCATCCAGACCACGCTGAAAAACCAGCTCAACGGTGTCACGAACGGTTTCCAACAGATCATGAGCAACGTGATCCAGAGCGCTACGAGTGCCGTGGCGTCTCTGCCTGCGCTGATCATCCAGCGCGCCGATCCAGGCTTGTACAACCTGCTCACAAATGGCGTGCTGCAGGCGCGGCTGGACTACGATCGCTCGAAGCTGACGTGCCGCGCCATGGCCGAAAAGATGGCCGACAAGGCGGGAGGACAGCTTGGATGGAGCCAGATGGCGGAAAGCATGGCGCTGCGCGATGCGGTATCGAGCACAGACGCCGTGTCGGCGATCGAGCGGGCAGAAACCAAGCGCGGCAACGATGGCGTGCCCTGGGTGGGTGGCAGCAACGCCGGCGGCGCGGGCCAGCCGGCCATCCGAGTGATCGGCGATGTCACTCGGGCTGGCTACAACCTGGTCAATGGCCGCGGCGTGACCGACACGTCATCCATAGATCAGACGAGTTGCTCCACGCTGTCCTGCCAGACCTGGAACTCACCACAACAGGCGATCGAATGGGCTACGCGGGTCCTGGGCGAGAAGGAGCAGCGCACTTGCGATGCTTGCATCAAGACCGAGACAGTGCCCGGCGTAGGGCTAACGCCGCTGATTCAGGAGGAGTACGAGGCGAAGCTGGAAGCCTTGCAGGAACTGATTTCGGGAACGCGCAACACGACGTTCGAGAACCTGCGCGTAGCTGGCAGCACCTCGCTGCCTATCACCCGCGGCGTCATCGAGGCGCTACGCGACGAGCCGGATCAAGACCTGCTGGCGCGGCGCCTGGCGTCCGAGGTGGCGCTGTCGTCGGTTCTGGAGAAGGCATTGCTGCTCCAGCGGACCCTGCTGACGGGCAAGAAGGAGCCCAACGTGGCGGCCAACGAGTTGGCGGTCGAGACCGTGAACCACGAGAGCGACGCGCTCAATGGGGAGATCCAGAACCTCAAGACCGAGCTGGAACTGCGCCGCGAGTTGGCCAACAACTCGCCGATGGCCATCATCCAGCGCCACGGCACGCGCGCGGCGGGTTCGCGCGGCATCTACGAAGGCGACCCAGTGCCAGACCGCCTCGATCAATTGCAGAAGGGTAATCCGGGAGGCCGGCCATGAGCATGACTTGGCTGCGGCCGCACTGGCTGTTCAGCCGGCGCGCGGCGAAGGCGCTGCTGTGGACGGTGGTGATCATTGTCGTTGCCGTGGGGACCAACATTGCCGGCATCTACCTGGTCGGCAGCGTTGCCGGTTGGGAGCAGTGGCTGGCGGCCGGGGCAGGCTATTTCCTGGTGTGGCGACTGTGCCTGTACGGGGCGACAGCCTACGGATGGGTCTGGATGCGGCGCCGGCTATTGGCACGCGACGAAGACGCGCAGGCGCGGCGCCGTCTGGTGCGCAGCGAGATCGCCGGCGTGCTCGCCATCGTGGCGCTGGAAACCAGCCTGCTGATGCAGGGCTGAGGGGAGAGTCAGGCAATGACGCTTTTCACGACCGACTACCTGGAGTACTACCTCACCCTTGTCTCCTGGATCGTCAATAACGGCATCTGGGCCGTGTTGGTATCCAGCGGGGTGTTCGCCCTCCCCTTCGTGGCGATCATCCTGCAGGAATGGCTCAAGGCGCGCACGGAAGGTGCCGACGAAGGCAACAAGGGTGTGCTCTCGGCTGCGCGCATCGAGAACCGGGTGTTCGTCGCCATCGTGGTGGTGATGTTTGCCGGCATCCCTTTCATCGACGTCGACCTCAACACCATCCAGTACGACAGCTCACGCTCCGCGCAGTGCCAGGTCAGCGTGCCGCAGCCTGCCGATACAGGCTGGTCGCAGTCCTTCTCGACCCTCAACAACCAAAGCGCCAAGTTGCCGGTGTGGTGGGCCTTCATGCACGCGCTCTCGCGCGCTGTCACGGGCGCGTCTGTTGCGGCAATCCCCTGCGGCACCGATCTGCGGCAGATGCGGATGGAGATCGACGCCACGCGCATCGACGATCCAGTGCTGGCCCAGGAAGTGGCAGATTTCACCCACGACTGCTACGGGCCGGCCCGTGCCAAGTTGTTCATGCAGCGCCCGCAGCTCGACGAAGAGCAGATGCACGATGTCACCTGGATCGGCTCGCGCTTCTTCACGGACACGGCCGGCTACTACGACAGCTATCGCTCCAGCACCCCGCGCGAGGACTGGCCCTACGACAGCAACCGCGATGCAGGGCTTGCGCAGGTGTCCAGCGGCGGCGGCTACCCGAACTGCCGCCAATGGTGGGCCGATGGCAGCAACGGCCTACGGGCACGGCTGCTGGGCCAAGTGGACCCCAACCTGCTTACCCGGCTGGCAGGCTGGGCTGGATTCCTGAGCCGCAACCAAGTGGACGATTCGGTGATCCGCGCAATCGCTTCGCCGCGGCAACAGAAGCTCAATCAGGGCTCGGTCTATACGGACTACGGCGGTCAGATTGACAAGACATTACCCAACGTCGTCAACCGTGCCACCAGCGATGTTGGCTTGGCGGTTGGTGCCCTCGCCGCCTTCCCGGCAATGGACGTGGTGCGCCAAGCACTGCCCATGGTGCTCGCACTGCTCAAGATGGCGTTGGTGATCTGCATTCCGCTGGTATTGGTCGTGGGCACCTACGACCTCAAGACGGTCGTCACGGTTAGCGTCGTGCAGTTCGCGCTGTTCTTCGTCGATTTTTGGCTCCAGTTGGCCCGCTGGATCGACAGCACCATCCTCGATGCGCTCTATGGCTGGGGCTGGGGCTGGAACCGGCCGCACAACAACTTCGATCCGCTGGTCGGCTTGAACAATGCGTTCGGCGACATGCTGCTGAACTTCGTCATGGGGGCGATGTTCATCGTGTTGCCAACATTCTGGATCATGGCCTTGTCATGGGCAGGCATCCGCGCTGGCAACGTCCTGCAAGGACTCGCCAATGCAACGGGGGACGCCAAGGCTGCCGGGGCTAAGGGCGGTGGCATTGCGATCAATGCTCTGTCAAAGAAATAAGGACTGTTATTCGTCGTCTTCGACGTGCGGATCGATGCGAAATCCGTCGTAGGTGTACAGGCCGAATCCAGCAGAGCCGTTTCGCCACTCCGGCTCGGGCGGGTCGTCGGCCAGTCCGGCGTTGCGCGCGACCCATGCGGCCACTACCGCAAACACCAGCAGCAACACTAGCCAAGACATGGTGTACAGCAGCACACCGAGAACGGCCAGCTTGACCACCCACACCGCCAAGGCAGCTCCAACCACCGGCACCCCCTTGGAGGCGAGCCAACTCGACAACCTTCGCTCGCCGCGCGCATAGGCGCGCCATCCACGGCCGAGGCGTTCTGCGGTGCTGATGCGAGTTGTCGTGTTCATGGTCGTCTCCTGCTACACGAGGATGCCTATTCCAGCTTGGTCCAATTCATTCTGCTTGGAGCTTCAATGTGTTCTCTTGCTGCTTCAGGACGCTTCGTCATCCGGTTCAACCGGGCCAGGGTCGGGCTCCACACCGATGCGATAGGTGGCGACGAAACCCGGCCAGTCCACATGGTCAACCAAGTCGATATCCTTGATGACCTTGACTTTCGCTTCCGCGCGCTCGAACAGGGCAATGCTCTTGGCGGGATAGTTGTTGCGCGACGGATAGAGCACCCCGTCGAACAGCGGCAGGCCATCGTCTCCGAGCATCGCATACACCTGGGCGGACACCTGTTGTGTGTGCGTGTAGTCGCGACTGGCCAATTGCTCCAGGTTCAAGCCGAAGTAGCCCGCCATGACGCCCGGTGCCGTGAGATCGGCCAGGCGCACATCGTTCAGAACGCCCACGGCGCGCACCATACGGCCCTGGACTTCTTTCAGCGCGATCGAGCGTTTCGTGTCTGCAAGCCACTGGTGCTTGTGGAACACCGATTCCATCAGCGCCGTTGGTAGATCGCGGCCCAGGTAGAGCACGCCGTAGGCACGCGTCGGGGCGTCGTAGCGGTTCGTGCTGCTGCGGCCATAGTGCAGTGGGCTGCCCCGATAGACGACGCGGCTCACATGTTGGAGCAGGTCACCCGCATTGATCAGGAATGACGGTAGCTCATGACTCATGGCAGCCTCGCCTCAATGCACCTGAACGCCCAGCACGTTGAACACGGCCTCAGCTACGACGTCGATCGAGTCTGGCGTCACCGCATCCACCGGCGAACGCCCGCCCAACCCTTCGAGCGGTTCGGACAGCGCACCGTAGATCGTCCAGTTGTCGATGCCCTCTACCTCCTGAAGCACGGCTTGGGTCAACTGCTGCTTCACCGGGTCGAGTTGCCAGTCGGGCAGCTTCTGGCCGCGCGGCCCCACGTTCAGTGCCAGCAACCGACGGGCGAGGATGTCCTTGTAGATCTGCTGACGCGACTTGTCCGCCAACTTGGCAAATTCGGGGATAGGCACGTTATGCGGCTGGTTAAAGGTTTCCAGCAACACGGTACGGCCTCGCTGGACTTCGGTTTCATTCGGTGCCCAGCGTGTGTCGGCGCGCAGCGCGGACGCCTTGCGTTCCAAGGTCCGCTCCATCGTCTCCATTTCCAAGCGGGCGGGAAGCTCCACGGCCTCTACACGCTCGTGGACGAACGCCTGCAACTCGGCCGCGAAAGCCCCGACATCTCGGATATCGACAATGGCGGCGAAGCGGCGCACGTCCTCCTCCGTAACGCGCGGCAGGCGGTCGGCAATGAGTTCGACGGCATTGGACATGATCATCTCCAGGCGATGTGAGGTAGATCAAACTTTAGTCTCACTAGTCGCCTTTGTCAACTTTGTCGCCCTAGCAAGAACCCACGTGGCAGAAATGGCGTCCGCGCAGCATAGGCCGACCGCCCAATCCACACGAACGGGTTCCACATTGACGCTGGAACCGCAATCTACGTCCCGCTATACCGAAACGGTTAAAGGCCAAAGGGCAGAAATGGCAAGGGAATGGGGTGCAAGGGGAAAGGCCCTACCCCGAAAAGGCCAAAAGGCCTCCCGGTCGGCCCACCACCAGGACACCTACATGCTCTCCCTGTTCCAGCGAAAACAGGCTTCGGTCGCTGCCGCCCCGTCGCCAGCACCCGCCCCTGACCTCCCGAAAGGGCTGACGCGGCCGGAGACGGCCGCGTCCCTGCTCGCCACCCCGCGCCGACAGAAGTTGTTGGAACACATCTGGCAGCGCACGTCGCTGTCTCGCCGGCAGTTCGACACGCTGTATCGCACGCCCTTGCAGCGCTACGCCGCGCTTGTGCAGCAATTCCCCGCTTCTGAGAGCCACCACCATGCCTACCACGGTGGCATGCTCGACCATGGGCTTGAAATCGTGGCCTACGCGCTCAAGCTGCGGCAGTCCTACCTGTTACCTGCTGGCACAACACCCGAAGACCAGGCCGCACAAGCCGAAGCCTGGACCGCCGCCACCGCCTACGCCGCGCTGCTTCACGACATCGGCAAGATCGCAGTTGACCTGCATGTCGAGCATGCCGACGGCAGTGTCTGGCACCCATGGCATGGTCCGCTGAAGCAACCCTACCGATTCCGCTACCGGGAGGATCGCGAGTATCGTCTGCACGGTGCAGCTACCGGCCTGCTGTACCACCAGGTGATCGATCGCTTCATCCTAGACTGGCTCAGCGGCTTCCCATCATTGTGGGCTGCGCTGCTGTACGTCATGGCAGGACAGTACGAGCATGCCGGGGTGCTCGGGGAACTAGTGGTCAAGGCCGACCGTGCGTCCGTCGCCCAGGAACTGGGAGGCGATCCGGCAAAGGCGATGGCCGCACCGAAACACGCTTTGCAGCGCAAGCTGCTGGATGGCCTGCGCTATTTGCTCAAAGAAGAGTTGAAGCTCAATCAGCCCCAGGCGTCCGATGGCTGGCTGACGCACGATGCGCTGTGGCTCGTCAGCAAGACCGTCTCCGACAAGTTGCGCGCTCACTTGCTGGCACAGGGCATCGATGGCATTCCTTCAAACAACACCGCCGTATTCAATGTGCTGCAAGATCACGGCATCCTCCAGGCAACACCCGAAGGCAAAGCCGTCTGGAAAGCCACGGTCACCAGCGAGACCGGCTGGTCGCACAGCTTCACGCTGCTGCGCCTGGCTCCAGCACTGATCTGGGAAGCCGCAGAACGCCCACAGCCTTTCAGCGGCACCGTAACCGAAGAAGCCTCGGCGGGCGAGGTGGTCGAGGACAACAGCGACTCCCCTGGACCTTCGCCCGATCCCGTCGATTCCCCTTCGTTTGTGGACGCATCCGCGGCAATAGTCGCCGAGTCCGAGCCGGCTCAAGCCAATGCGATGGAAGATTTGCTGTCGCTTATCAGCGAACCTGCTCTTTCGGCACAGCCTGCTGTAGAAGAGCCATCTGCGGACTTACAAGCATACGAGGCGAAGCTCATTGCCAAGCCAAGCCAACCAAGCAATCCAACGGGAGGCACTTCATCGCCGGTATTGCCTTCAGCCCAACACTTCATCGTCTGGCTAAAACAGAGCATCGAGTCACGCAAGCTGATCATCAATGATGCCAAGGCACTGGTGCATACAGTCGCCGATACTGTTTACCTGGTCAGTCCCGGCGTCTTCCAGCGCTACGCCCAAGAGCACCCGCAAATCACCGCGCTGGCTAAGCAGGAGAAAGTGCAGGAATGGCAGTGGGTGCAGAAGCACTTCGAGAAACTGCTGCTGCACCGCAAGCAACACAATGGATTGAACATCTGGACCTGCGAGGTCATCGGGCCACGCAAATCACGGCAGTTGCACGGCTATCTGCTGCAGGATCCCAGACACCTGTTTGATGAAGTACCGCCCAACAATCCATATCTGCGCGCCCCCTAAAGCCGTAGGCCCGGCTTCTGGACCGGGCTTACGTTCGATCGTCAGCCCATGCAAGATGGATTGTTGGCGGACGGTGGCATGGTTCTCACCCGCCACAACGCACAGGTGGCGGATGCCATCGAACTGACCCGGCATGCACTGGAGATGGCGGAACGCCAAGCTAAGCGAGATGGTTACCGGCCCGAAGTCACCGTCACCGGCCATTCCCTTGGCGGTGGCCTGACCCAGATCACGGCACATCATTTCGGCCTCAAGGGCGAGACCTTCAACTCCTACGGCGCGGTCAGCCTGGACCGGCGCATTCCCGAAGGCGGCCACGATGTCATCAATCACGTGATGGCTGGCGATCCGGTAAGTGCCGCCAGCCGGCACTACGGTGAGGTGCGGGTGTATGCCACGCCGAAGGAGATCGCTACGTTGGAGCTGGATGGTTACGACAACAGCCGTAGCGGGCTGGATGCACGTAATCCGCTTGCGGCGGCGGTTAGACTGGGGGGGTCGCACCGCATGCACAACTTCCTGCCGGTGGATGGCAACGGCAGGCCGGACCACTCGGTGCTGGAAGATCCGGAAGCGCGGCAATTGGCGCAGCACTATGCGCCGATGATCGACAAGTATCGCGGTGACGTGGCGTCGTTGCGCAGCGGCGTCACGCTCGGAGCACGCGGCTGGCAGGGCTTGGCTGACGATGCTATCGATGAACTGCGCGGACCACTGGCGCCCGGCGCCGGACGCAGCGCCATTGGCGTACCGACATGGCCCGAGCATATGCAGCAGCTGCACGACACGCAACAGCACAGTACCGCGCCTCAGGGCTGGCAGACCCCACTGCGGGTGCCTGGGCACGAGAATGCGATACAGGTGGCGAATGGCGAGCCCTCCTCCACGTTGCATAACGATCCTGCCGTGTTCCTCGACCGCATGCTGGCCGCCTCGCAGAACGGCGACCGGGGCCTGTTCCGGCAGATGACGCAGGAACTGGCCAATGCCGAGCCTGGCCGCGCGCTTCGCGCCGAGGCGATCGAAACAGTGAACCGACAAGAGCACCAGGCTGCGCAGCAAGCGTTGCAGACACAACTGCAACAAGCCGACATGCAGCAGCAGGAAATGCGCGTCGGTGCGCGCAGCCGCTAGTGCCCCCCGCCTGGCACTAGGCAGACCGTTGAAACAACGGCAACTTGGCTAACAACCACCTCGGCAACGAGATCAAGTTCTTCTGATTGTTGATGATCTCCTGGCCAGAGACCGTGTTCTCGGCGACCCAAACTACCGAGACTCAGAGTTCACAAGACATGGAGAAATCGATGCGAGCTTCAAGAATAATTTATTTTTTTCTATTTAATCTTTCCCTGGCCAGCTATCTAACTGCAGCTGAAGCAGCCTCTTGTGAAGCCAATTTTCATACGAGTAGTGCGCCGAATGTCTTGATGTTCAGCACATGGAGAGAGTCACAGACACTAAATGCACGTGACGCTATAGTGCAATTTCATCAAATCGCCGAAAAAGAAGGATTCGTTATCGGCGAAAAAAGAAATGAAAAAGGCAAAGTAAAGTTAGATTTCTTTCAAAAAGCCACCAACAAGTGTCGCGGGTTTCAGTTACTTGCCACTGCAGACGAAAATCTTAATACGTTGACGGTTATTGCAGCATTGCCTCCAGGAATGGAAGCGAAGCCGGAAGACATGCGCAACGCCATGTGCGGAATGTTGGCGAAAGTAAGGCTTGACGAAGTGGGTGCTAGGAACGATGTTGCTGCGGAGCCCACAGCATCAACGTCTAGCAAACTCAACGTGCTGCAGCCTAAATCAATATTCGACCTTGGCGCTGCTCAAGCTGCTCTGGAACTGGGCACTTCCACCATTAAAGGTACAGCTTGCGTGGTGCATCGTGTAGAAAATGGGGAGGCACTTACCTGGCGCGCAACCAATCTGTGTCGCTCTTTCCGGCCACACCTTACCTCAACGAAGCAATTCAGCTTTCATCAAAGCTCAAGAAGGGGCGCGACACTCTTGAAGTGTCCCCTGTCGCTATGCAGGTTCGTGTTGATGGCATGACCAATGACAAAGGTCAATTTCAATTCTCCAATCTCAAACCTGGAAAATATTATCTCCTCACGACAATGGCGCTGGCAGTTCAAGGGAGCACAACGACGGACTTGGGCACTAGCTTCGAGGGAGTCAATGGAAGGCCTACACTCACGACCTACTATAAAAATGAGAAATTCACCTCCATGTTTGATGATGTGCTTGAGAAGTTTGTTGAAATCAAGGCTCCCGGGCAAACCGTAAAAGTTACGTTGTCGCCCAAAGGCTTCTTCAAAGGAAGGGCAGGAATTTTTGGATGTATCCAGTAGTGCGATTTAACCCCTGGCGCCTTGGTTAATTGTTGGGCCAAAGACGCACTGGGCCTCGGCATGGTGGCGCTGGGGTACAGCACGAAATTCTAGTTATTTTTTACTTGGTGCTGCATGGCTGAATATAAATATTAACTATTGCTGACGGAGAATCGCATCATGGCCACATGGGTTGCTTCACAACAATCGCCCTCAGCATGGAAGGGTGCATGAAAATCCATGGCGTCAGTTGTATCTTTTGTTTTTCTCTTAGCGGGGTGTAACCCGATGAATGCTGCTCCTGGCAAGACAGATGCCGATGGAGATCCGATCTACCGCAAAAATCCTCATCCCACCCAGGCGTATCGGATCACGATGACTATCGAGGATGCGCCAGGACCGTTTGGGCATGTATCGGGAATGGCGTTCTATCAGATGACCAACCATACGCAATGTACGCCGATGGAGCCGATCGAGGGTGTGTGGAGCAAGTCGAAGGAAGATGGAATACCTATTCACTTTCAAAAAATCAGTGAAGCCAAATATGTGGCAACCATATATGCCGATGGGATGGTCGATGCCGACTACTATGGCAAAGGCGTTTGTCACTGGGAGCTTTCGAGTGCCGATATTTCGCTGAGGGCAACAGGCGCCCCCAAAGAGACAAGATTCCAGCCAGGAATATATAAAGACAAAATTATTAGCTCCACGCCAGAGGTCACATATTTTTGGTCGGGTGGGTACCCCAGAGATGAGATGGATAATTATCCGGACACGGGCAATTCTGATCCGACCAAATTTAAGCAAGAGTTGCGCAATCAGTTGTTCAAGATAACCCTGGTTTCCACCAAGGAAGTGCCATGAGCCTGACCAGTCAACAATATGCTGCGCTTGCCGAAGACGTCTATCACAAGCCCCTCGAAACAGGCGAAAACAGCCGAACTGTCAATATCGGCGGTGTTCCCTATAAACGCGTCGAATACATGGATAGCCCGTCAGGCTACCAAGGCATCATTTATCGGAGAGCTGACACCGGCGAAATCGTCGTTGCCCATCGCGGCAGTGAGTTCGGCCGACAGCCGATACAAGATGGTTTATTAGCGGATGGTGGCATGGTCGCCACTCGTCACAACGCGCAGGCAGCAGACGCCATCGAACTAACCCGCCATGCAATGAACATGGCGGAGCATCAAGCCAAGCGTGCTGGCCATCGGCCCGAAGTCACCGTCACCGGCCACTCCCTCGGGGGCGGCCTGACTCAGATCACCGCACACCACTTTGGACTAAAGGGCCAAACCTTCAATGCGTATGGGGGGGTCAGCCTCGACCGTCGCATTCCAGAAGGCGGCCACGATGTGATCAATCACGTGATGGCTGGCGATCCGGTCAGTGCGGCCAGCCGGCACTACGGCGAGGTGCGGGTCTACGCTGCGCCGAAGGAGATCGCCACGCTGGAGCAGGCTGGTTACGACAACAGCCGCAGCGCGCTTGACCTGCGCAATCCGCTTGCGGCTGCGGTTGGCCTAGGGGACTCGCATCGCATGCATAACTTTCTACCAGTCGATAGCGACGGCAAACCGGATCGTTCAGTGCTGGAAGCCCCTGCCGCGCAACAATTGGTGCAGCAGCACGCGCCAATGATCGAAAAGTATCGTGGCGACGTGGCGTTGCTGCGGAATGGGGTGACGCTCGGCGCCCGCGGCTGGCAGGGTGTGATTCTTGATGGTATCGATGAACTGCGCGGACCGTTGGCGCCGGGCGCGGGCCGAAACATCATCGGGGTACCCAACTGGCCGGAGCAGATGCAGCAACTACGCGAAGAGCGCGATCACAGCCACGCGCCGCAAGGCTGGCAGACAACACTGAAGGTGCCTGGCCACGAGGAAGGCGCGGGCGCGCTGAAGAACACGGCATCCCTCACGTTGCACGACAACCCCTCTGCCTTCCTCGACCGTATGCTGGCAGCCTCACAAAACGGCGACCGCGACATATTCCGGCAGATGACGCAGGAATTGGCCAGTGCGGAGCCTGGTCGCACGCTGCGCGCCGAAGCGATCGAAACGGTGAACCGACAAGAGCACCAAGCGGCGCAGCAAGCGTTGCAGACACAACGGCAACAAGCAGACATGCAGCAGCAGGAAGCACCGCGCATCGGTGCGCGCAGCCTCTGATCGTCCACACGCCCTATTCTAGGAAGCATGATGAACCAGTCCGAAACGCTGGCGCTGGCGAGCCAGGCCGCCGCGCTGATGGAACAGTTCGAGCGCAGCTGCGCCGACCTTGGTCGACAACAACAGCGACTCGTACAGCACCTCGAACAAGTCACGCAATCATTGCCGGGCGTGACCGTGCGTTCGGTGCAGGAGACATTGCAGCGTGTTCCGGATGCTTTGATCCGGCAGGTGCAGAACGGCCTTGACGAGTCCGTCGCCGGCTTTGAAAAGCGGCTGCAGCACGCGGGCAATTTGATCAGCGGGGGCGCGCAGTCGCTGGCCGCCCAACTCAAGCACGTCGAGCGCATGCAACGCCTGCTGCTGTGGAAGAGCGCCGCCGTCACGCTTGGGAGTTTGCTGCTGTTGCTCGCTGGCGGCGGTTGGCTACTGATGCAGTACCGCCAAGACATCCGCGACAACCAACTACGCGCGGAGCTTTTGCGCGCTTACAACGCAGCCGACGTGACGCTATGCGAGGGTCGCCTATGCGCCAATACCGAGACGCAGGGACCTGCCTACGGTGATCGCCGCCAGTACCGGCTCGTACGTTCACGATGACGCCCGTGCATAAAAGCAGCCCATCCCTGACCCCGACAAGTGCTGCGATCGAGCCGCCACCCTCTTAAAGTGGTCGCCTTGTAGCCATTGACGGTACGGGGAGCAATTGTCTACCGCCCGTGTTGGATGGACTTCTATAGTTGCCCTGTATCCGTACCAGGGAGGGGCACATGGCTGCAAAGGATTTCGCCAGGGGGTGTCTGCTCAGCATCGTTTACTGCGCTGCGTTTCTTCTGCTTCGACGCTGGTCCGTCGATCAGTGGTATCTGCCCGCAGGGCTCCGCCTGGTGACGTTGCTGCTCTTGCCGTGGCGCCAATGGCCTTACCTGCTGGCCGGCGATGCGGCCGCGGTCTTGATGCTCCGTGTTCCGTTGGTGGAGTCGCGTGGCTACAGCGCCGCATGGGCCTACATCAGCGCGATCTTCTTCATGCCGGTCGCTTCTTTGCTGCCCTTGATCGCCCGCAGCCATATCCCCGATCTCATCCGCAAGGACCATTGGCTCCTCGTGCTCGCGTTGACCATGGCAATTTGGGGGGCTTGCGCCAGCTTGGCCTTCAATGCTGTCCTCGGTGGCCCTCAAGTGTCGGCGTTGTGGCACACGCTGGTGAAGTACGCACTGGGCGATTTTCTCGGCATGTTGATGCTGCTCCTGCCGGCGTTGCTCTGGCAACGTCGGCCAAGGAGCGAAAAGGAAGCAGCGGCACTTCTGCGCCACGGAATCTGGACGCTCGCCGCGGCCGGCGTGCTGTTCGTGGGGATCACCGTAGCCACCGACGTGCTGCTTAAGCAGTTGCTCATGCTCGCGCTGATCGCGCTGGCAGTCGGGTTGACGCTGCGGCACGGCTGGCGCGGTGCGGCGCTCGGTGTCGTGGTGGTCAACGTGGCTGTGGCGCTGTCGCTGCCCAAGGTGAGCATCGACGGGTTCTTCAGTGTCGATGTCTTCAATGTCCAGTTGCTGCTCAGCGCCGTGGCGATCGGTCTTGTGGCTTTCGGTACGCAACTGTCGGCGGCATATGAGAGCGCCCGCAGTTTCAGCCGATCCAGGGACCGGGCGCTACAGATGGCCCATTCCGGCTATCTGTCGGCAGAACGCGTGATGCGAAACCGGGTGGTCGAGTACATGGACCTCCACATCCAGTTCAACCGGCTGCGTCGAAACCCGATCACTTATCTGCGCGCACGCGGTCACTATGCGGCGGCGATGGAGATGACCCGCAACGGGGTGATCCAGGAAAAGTTGCTGGATGACTATGTGACTGCGCTCTATCCGTTGGAGATCGAGACGCACGGGCTCTACCACGTGCTGGCCTCCGTCTCCCTCGCAAACAAGTGCGACACCGAGTTTTGCTGTCGCTTGATTGGAGACCCACGAAGAATGTCGATCGGCCTGCAGCTTGCCGCGTATCGTTGCCTGCTCAACGCGGTTGAGTTCTTGCCGATGGCTCGACGGCATCTGGTCAAAGCACGAGTTTGGCAGTCGCGCGGACGGCTGGGCATCGCCGTCCGAGTCATCGCCGACGCATCGGTGCTCGATGCGGTTCCGCGCGGCGACGAGACGCTGGAGAGTGAGTTTTTGGACCGGCTTACAACGCATGGCGGCGTCTCTCGCCGCCGCCATGCATTGAGCCTTAGCTTCCTTCTCTCAGAACCCCTTCAAGATCGCTTCATCAGTTCTCGGATGTCGTAAATACCCAGGCATTGCCCTGCGCTGTCTGCAAGGCTCTGATGGCGATCGGACCCGATCGATAGATCAAAGTGCCCGAGCTGTCATTGGCGCTAGCGGAGATCGTGATGCGGTTCACGTCCGTTCCTATGGGCATGACCCACGTCGTTTCGCTGATGCGGCCGATGGCCGCGCGCACCAGACCGTTTGCGTCGTTGACTTGCAGATACTGGACGCCATCTCGTTCAAACGCATAAACCCGCCATGCCGGATCGACCGCAAGATTGGTCGCCGGCGGCATGCTTTGACCCAATCCAGTGGTCGCAGCAATAGTGTGCCCATCGCTCGGACAGCATGCCTGCGCCATTGCACTGGTTGAAAGCGCTGGGCCGACCATGAATCCAGCCACGATCGCCAAGATCTTCACCTTCTGTTTCATCACTCGTCCTCGCCCCGTCTGGGGAATGCGCCTGATCGTCAGGCGTCCCTACGGTACGCGTTTCAGCCACTACTTGGTGTGTTGGGGCGACTTCTCGATTCGGGCATGCGTAGATCATTTCCCACTAAGCAGTGTCCGTGTCTTGAGCATCCAACGGACCTTCTCATTGCGGGGGGCACTACCTGCTGGAAAGTTGCTTCTCCGGACTCGGCGCCTACGCGCTGGCGGAGTATCTTGGGAGATTAGTCGCAGTGCGGCGACTGTCGGGTTTGGGTACTACCGTCGCTTTACGCGGACGTGTTTTGTTGAAATCCGGATGACCTTAGCCACCCGGAAAAGCCCTTGCTGTCATCCCCATCTTCCATTGCAGCGTAATAGAAAAGTCGCAGGTGATGATCCTCATCTATTGTCAATTTTGAATACTCGAATGCGACGTGTCCAAGCTCCTCAATCCGTAAGCGTCGCCACCCGTGATCCGGGCCGTGAATGTCTTGCTGCTGCCACCATTCCTTGAAGTCTGGAGAGACTTTTTCCAGGTCCTTGATCAAGGCGCAGATATCGGGCTCCTGCGTCGCATTGACGAAATCTCTCCTGAAGTGAGAAAGCATCTGCAGTGCTTGATCCTCCCAGGGATCGAAAAGCTCTTGGGTGAAGGGATCAGCAAACAGCATCCACAACAAATTGCGCCGCTCCGGCGCATGCGAGGAAAAGCGGAACACCTTGTCGGCAGCCTGGTTCCAAGCCAACACGTCCCATCGTAGGTTGATCACATAGGCGGGGCGTAATGCCAGATCCCCCATGAGCCGATGGACCACCTGTGGGACGACACACCACGTCTTACCGGGCTCAGCGGGTGGGCGCTGCTGAGTAAGAAGGTAGAGATAGCGTCGCTCGGCCGCATCCAGCTTTAGGACCCGCGCAAGGTTGTCCAAAAAAGTCGCTGACACACTGATGTCTCGCCCCTGCTCCAGCCACGTGTACCAGGTCAGCCCGACGCCGGCCAATGCTGCCACCTCCTCGCGGCGCAGCCCCGGCGTGCGACGGCGCGCCCCAGACGGAAGTCCGACCTCTGAGGGCGCTAGACGCTCGCGCCGACTCCGCAGGAACTCGGCCAATTCCTTTCTGACACGTCCCATATTGCGAACAATACTCATCCAATCACTTTTAGTAACAGTATAAACAGTTAAATTGTAATAGCTAAAAACGCCGCACACAATCACTTCGGCTCGCCATCTCGGCCGTTCTTGGCCGGCAGTAGACAGCTGCCAAAACGCATATGAGGTGTAAAAAATAAGGAGAAATGAGCATGTACCAAAGTTTGCTGAGTGAAAAACTGAGTGAATTGAAGGCTTCCGGGCAGTACCGGACTTTCGTGACCTTGAATCGGATCCGTGGAAAATATCCGCTGGCGCGGCTCGAAGGCGAAGACAACCGTCCCGTCGTCATTTGGTGCAGCAATGACTACCTCGGGATGTCACAGCATCCGAGCGTGTGCAAAGCGATGCACGAGGCGATCGACATCTATGGCGCCGGCTCGGGCGGTTCGCGCAATATCGGCGGAACTCACGGGATCTACTGCCAGCTGGAGCGCAGCTTGGCCGACTGGCATGGCAAGGAGGCGGCGCTGGTATTCCCGACCGGCTTCAGCTCCAACGATGCGACGTTGCAATGCCTGCTGCGGCAGATTCCCGACTGCGTGGTGATCAGCGATGAGAAGAACCATGCGTCCATCATCAGTGGCATTTGCGCGACCCGTGCCGAGCGTCAGGTGTTCCGTCACAACGATGTGGCCCACCTGGGGGAGCTACTGGCGCGCTACCCGCGCGAGCGGCCGAAGATCGTGGTGTTCGAGTCGGTGTACTCCATGGACGGCGATGTGGCGCCTATCGCAGAGATCGTGGCGCTGGCCCGCCACCACAACGCGCTGACCTTTCTCGATGAGGTGCATGCGGTGGGCATGTACGGTCCGCGCGGCACCGGACTGGCGGCGCACTTGGGGGTCGCCGATCAGGTGGACTTGATCCAGGGCACGATGGCCAAGGCGATCGGCGTGATTGGTGGTTACATCGTCGGCGCTCAATGGCTGGTTGACGCCATCCGATCGTTCGCCACCGGCTTCATCTTCACCACGTCGCTGCCGCCCGCGGTAGCGGCCGGTTGCCTGGCCAGCGTCGAACACCTGAAGGAGCAAACCGCCGAGCGTGACCGGCTGCATGCACAAACCCGGCGCCTGCGCCAAGCACTGGCCGAGCGGCGCATTCCGGTGATGGCGTGCTCCACCACACACGTGCTGCCGGTGCTGGTCGGCGACGCCGGCAAGTGCAAGGCTGCGGCGGAGCGGCTGCTGCGTGTGCATGGCATCTACCTGCAACCGATCAATTTCCCCTCGGTGGCAGTGGGCACCGAGCGCTTCCGCGTCAATGCCACGCCGAACCACAGCGATGCGCAGATCGACCAGCTCGCCGAGGCGCTGGAAGAGGTCTTCGGGCATTTCGACATTCCGCTGCTAGCACACGGCGCCGCCGACGCCCTGCAGGAGGCGTCGTGAAATGTCGAACGCATCCTGGAAGATTCGCCCGGCCACACCATCCGATATCGAGGTGCTGGTAGCGCTGCGCGCTCATCTGCTGGATGGCGCGTCAACGGCAAGCTATGCGAGCCGCACGTCCGAGGAACGCTTGCGCTGGAAGGCCGCCTATCGGGACTGGCTGAAGCCAGTGCTAGCAGGTGGCGAGCACACGAGAATCGCCGTCGCTGACCGGGACGGCGAAGTCGTGGCCTGCGCCACCGGCCTCATCGATTCACGCCCGCCTGCGCCGGACTGCCTGAGCGGCTGGTGCGGCTGGGTCCAGTCGGTGGTGGTGTCGCCGCCGTGCCGACGCCAGGGCATCGCCGAGAGGTTGATGCACGAGTTGTTGCAATGGTTCGCCGAGCGCGGCGTGACCAAGGTGCTGCTGGAGACCACCCCGGCCGCCGAGGCGTTGTACCGCAAGCTGGGTTTCGTGCGCGGCGTGGAAGGACTACTGAGTCTGTCGGGAGGCCGGCCATGAAGCTGCTGATCATCGGACTGGGCTATGCCGGCAGGCGCTACCAGCGTGCCTTCCGCCATCTTGCTGGCACGCTGGACCTGCCGCTCGACATAGCCTATGTGGCACGCCAGCAGCGCATCGGCGAAGCCCTGCCCTACTACCCGGACGTTCGTCGCGCGCTGGCCGAATTCCACCCCGACGTGGTGGTGGTCAGCGTCAACGATCATGCGCACGTTGGCATCCTGCGCGACCTAGCCGGCTTCACGGGCTTCGTGCTCTGCGAGAAGCCGCTGGCCGCGCCGGGGGATGGCTGGCCAGACGCTTGCGCCGGACTGGCGAGTGCTCAGGGCTTTGCGTTGGATCTGGTGGAGCGCTATTCAGAGGCCAGCCAGCGGCTGAGGGACCGGGTGGCCGAGCAGGCGTGGTCGCTGATCCGCGCCAGCTTCCATTGGGGCAAAGACCGGCTGAACGACTATCGACCCACCTGCGGCGTGAGCAGCGAGGTCATCCATGCTCTGGACCTGGTGCAGTGGATCGGCGCGCCTGGCGAAACGTTGCGCCTACGGCAGGCGATCGGCATCGGCTCGGACTTTTCCCTTTCCGGCCCCGATGTTCCGGACACCGTGTTGCTCACAGCGACCCTGGGCGACGCGGTGGTGGCCGGCTACAGCAGCTTCGTCAACATCCAACGACAGCGCACCGTGGACTTCTCTTTCGCCGATCCGGCCGGCCGGATCTTCCACGCGCGCATCGTCTACGACACCCCGGCCTGGGACCACGACGAGTTGCGCATCTGGACCCGCGACAGCGAAGGACGGGAGGTGCTGGTGGATGCCTTCCGGACCGACCCGAGCGAGGTCGGACTCGAAACACTGCTCAAGCTGTCGCGCCTGTGCGAGGACGTTACGCGCGTGACTGCACTGGGTGGAGCACCTCGGCAACCCTTCGCCGGCCTCGATGAGGCGATCCGCCTTCAGGCTCTGCTCGACGGCATCGGCCGGCAGATCGGCACGCTGCCGCTTGCCCGCTATGTACGCGGCGCGGCGCGGTTGCTCATACCCCAGAGCGCAGACCTTGAGAGCTTGGGCTAAGGCTTAACAACCATTTCAGGAGTGATTTATGTGTGGAATGACCGGCTGGCTTGCGTTCAGCCATGACCTGACGACGCACCGCGACACTTTGCAGCGCATGACCGATACCCTGGCACCGCGCGGCCCCGATGCGCAGGGCGTGTGGATCGACGGCCCTATCGGGCTGGGGCACCGGCGTCTGTCGATCATCGACTTGGAGGGCGGCCGCCAACCGATGGTCGCTGAGCATGGCGGTCACCGTGCCGCTGCGGTCATCAGCTACACGGGAGAGGTCTATAACTTCCCGGAGTTGCGCCGCGAATTGCTGGAGCGCGGCCACCGCTTCGAGACCCGCAGCGACACCGAGGTGGTTCTGCGTGCTTACCTGGAATGGGGCGAGGCCTTCGTTGAACGGCTCAACGGCATGTACGCCTTCGCCCTCTGGGATCGACTGACACAGCAACTGCTGCTGGTACGCGACCGGATGGGCGTGAAGCCGCTGTACTACTTCCAGACCGACGACGGCGTGGTGTTCGGCTCCGAACCCAAAGCCCTGCTCGCCAACCCGAGAGTGCCTCGCAAGGTGAATGCCGATGGGCTGCGCGAAGTGCTAGAGATGGTCAAAACTCCGGGCCACGCGATCTTCGCCGGTATGCGCGAGGTGCTGCCGGGCGAGCTGGTCAAGATCAGCCGTGCGGGCCTGTCGCGCCATCGCTATTGGGCGCTGCAGGCCCATGAGCATGAGCACACGCTGGAACAGACCGTCCGCCATACCCGCGACCTGCTGGAGGACATCGTTGATCGGCAGATCGTCGCCGACGTGCCGTTGTGCAGCCTACTGTCCGGCGGCTTGGATTCCTCGATCATCACCGCCCTGGCGTCCAAGAAGCTGCTGGCCGATGGCAAGGACAACATCCGCTCGTTCTCAGTGGACTTCGCCGACCACGGCGGAGGCTTTACCGGCGATGCGGTGCGCGGCACCCCCGACGCCCCCTTCGTGCGTGACCTGGTAAGGCGCATCGGTTCTACCCATGGTGAAATCGTTCTGGACAGCAGCGAGCTGGCCGATCCGGCGCTGCGGGCCAAGATCGTTCAGGCGCTGGACCTGCCACCTGCATTCTGGGGCGACATGTGGCCCTCGCTGTACCGCCTGTTCCAGGAGATCCGCCGACATTCGACCGTGGCCTTGTCAGGCGAGTCGGCCGATGAAGTGTTCGGCGGATATCGCTGGTTTCATGATCCAGAGGCGATCGCTGCTCAGACTTTTCCGTGGCTGACCTCTGCGACTGGCAAGTATTTCGACGGCAAGACGCTGTTCGCGCAAGACCTGCTGGACACCTTGCAGATGGACACCTTCCTGCGCGACAGCTACAGCCAAGCACTGGCCGAGACCCCAGTGCTGTCCGGAGAAGATGCGACCAACCGGCGCATGCGACAAATGAGCTACGTGAATCTGACACGCTTCGTACAGACGCTGCTCGACCGCAAAGATCGCATGAGCATGGCGGTGGGCCTGGAGGTGCGCGTGCCATTCTGCGACCACCGCCTGGTTGAGTACGTCTTCAACATCCCTTGGGAAATGAAGTCCTTCGACGGCCGGGAGAAAAGCATCCTGCGCGCCGCCACGCGCGACCTGCTTCCGGACAGCATCGCCGAGCGGGTCAAGAGTCCATACCCCTCGACGCAGGATCCGGCCTATGAGCGGGGACTGCGCGAGTCGCTCGTCGCGATCCTGGCCGATCCGGCAGCGCCAGTGTTGCCGCTGCTCGATCGGCAACGTATCGCAAACACCCTTGCGAAACCCCTCGGGAATCTGTCTCCCATGTACGACCGAATGGGAATGGAGCTGGCCATCGGCTTGAACACCTGGCTCGCCGAATACCGCGTCGAACTCACTCTTTGATCCATCGCTGTGAAGCGCGTCGTACCGTGGCGCGCCTCCACGCTCTTTTCTCTTAGGAGCCTCCCAATGTCACGTTCTGCGCAATCTCCAGTCTATCTTGTCGCCCTCGGTGCTTTCGCCTTGGGCATGGCGTCGTACGTTACCGCTGGCCTGATCCCCATGATCGAAACAGCCTTCGCGGTGCCCGTCGCCCTTGCGGCGCAACTGGTGACCGCTTTCACCCTGGCCTACGGTCTGGGCTCGCCGCTGTTCGTCGCGCTGCTGCCTGCTCGTCGGCAACGAGGTGGTTTGCTGTTCGCGCTCGGATTGTTCGTGCTCGCGAACGCAGCCAGCGCCTTGGCGACCAACTTCAATGCGCTGCTGGTCTTCCGCGCTCTGGCCGGTATTGGCGCCGGCGTCTATCTTGCAATGGGTATTGCCGCCTCGGCTGCGCTGTCGCCGCCAGACCAGCGGGGCAAGGCGATCGCAGTGATCATGGGGGGTATGGCCAGTGGCACGGTGCTGGGTGTGCCGCTGAGCCTGCTGTTGGCCGAACGTCTCGGCTGGGCCTCGGCCCTGTGGCTGGTAACCGCCTTGGGCGCAATCTCCCTGGTGGGGCTGGCGCTGAGGCTACCCGCGTTTCCAGCCCCAGCAGCCACGCCACTCAGGGCCAAACTGGCTTGGTTGACCGATGGTCACGTGGCCTTGCTCCTGTTGGTATCGCTGCTGGCGGCAATCGCCAGCTTGGGTATGTACACCTTCATCTCACCGTTGCTGGCTGCAAGCCAGGGCGCGGCTCGATCGGTGACACCTTACCTGTGGGTATGGGGTGTTGGTGGCGTGCTCGGCAGCTTTCTCATCGGCCCGTTGGTGGATCGCGTCAGGGGTCCGGTACTGACCCTGTGGATCATGATAATCCTGGCTGCGGCGCTGTTCCTACTTCCAGTGACGGCATCGATGGGTGCTTGGTTGGTGATGCTTCCGATCGCTGCCTGGGGCGCGGTGGGATGGGCACTGCAGGTGCCGCAGAACAATGAGCTGATCAACGCGCGCGAGCGCCAAGGCGACGGCAATCTGGCCGTAGCACTCAACGAGTCGGCGTTGTACTTGGGCAGCGCCATCGGTGCGGCGCTGGGCGGGGTGTTGCTGCTCCAGCAGTGGCCAGCGGGGGCCTTGGCCAGTGGTGCGGGCGCAGTGGCCGTGCTCGGTGTCCTGGTGCAGTGGCTGAACCTGCGTCGGACCCCGCAGGCGCCGCACAACCGGGTCAACTCTCATTGAAGGCCCGGACGCACTGTGACTTTATGCATCTTGGTAATTTTTAAACCAAGGGCATCATATGTCGTGGTAAGTATGATCTTTTCCGTATTGTGGATCTTGGAACGGCATTGTCAGTGCCAACGACTAAAAGCAAGGTCATGCAATGTGTCGCTCCGGAAGGTGCAGGCATTGCATCAGAGACTATGAACGCCTTGCGGCAGAACGGAATGGCTTTGGGTATGCCAATTTCGGGTCCTGTTTAGCACGAACCCTCAGCAATCCCCTGAGAGAGATTCGGCCCTGTAAGTAGGCCGGAAAAATCCGTCGGGGCTGAAGTGCCCCTCCCA
The DNA here is from genome assembly GCF_009866765.1 of Pseudomonas sp. S35. Taxonomy (NCBI): domain Bacteria; kingdom Pseudomonadati; phylum Pseudomonadota; class Gammaproteobacteria; order Pseudomonadales; family Pseudomonadaceae; genus Pseudomonas; species Pseudomonas sp. S35. Next base: position 2,072,065 of record NZ_CP019431.1, on the reverse strand, counting down.
CAAAAGCCTGCTCTCCGAAGCAGGCTCTTGTGCCTATCGCCTGATTATTGAAGGACAGTGCTAATCGGGTTTCGGGTAGCGCCATGAGCGTTTGTGCTGTCAACAAACCAGCTCTTGAAATACAAGTCACAGGCTTGAGCAATAAGGTGCGCCCCTGAAAGTGGGAAGCTTGCTACCTCCTAATAAATCGAATTCATAAACGTGCATTCGTGAGGGTAATTTTTTGAATTACTAGATATTTTCATAAGGAGCAGGTTATTGATGGAATTGCGACACCTTCGCTGCTTCGGTGTCTTGGCCGAGGAGCTGCACTTCACACGGGCCGCCGAACGTCTGCATATCGAGCAGCCACCCCTTTCGCGGACTATCAAAGAGCTTGAGGATGAATTGGGGGTAGTGCTCTTCGATCGGGATCGTAGAGGAACCCGGCTTACCGCAGCCGGCGCTGCGTTCTTGCAAGACACTCGAAGACTATTCACCGTCTTGGAACAGGCCCGGGAGAATGCCAAAGCCGTCGCGGCCGGCTTACGAGGTAGCCTGCGCATCGCGATATCCGATGGCGCGGTCGACCAGCGACTGTCCGCGTTCCTCGCTCATTGCCGTGAAAAGGAGCCGGAGATTGAAATAAGGCTGTCCGAGGTTCCTTTGGCCGAGCAGTTGCGTGGTCTACGGTCAGGCGACTTCGCGGCCGGGTTCGCATACACGGCCGAGATCGATGAAGACATTGTTGCCGAACCACTTTGGCAGGACTCGCTGGTGATTGCGGTACCAGCCCGGCATGAATTGTTAGCCCACAGGGAGGTCCCTCTTCACGAACTCGGGAGCCACCCGCTCGTCTTGTGCGATCCGCAGGTGTGCGAGGGCTACTGCCGCGAACTAGCGCGGGTCCTTCGACCGTTGGATCGTGAGCCCAATGTCGTTGAGCATGTGTCTTCGCTGGACATGATGCTGACCCTGGTCGGCGCAGGCTTCGGCCTCGGTTTCACCACGCAGACCAGGTCCGCAGCCTGCCAACGGCCAGATGTGGTCATCCGTCCCTTGGCGGCGGAGTCAGCGGTGATCACCACCTACTTGCTTCGGCCCGGCAGCGGCAGTTTGTCGGCTCCGCTGGAGAGATTCATCGCTCGCCTACGCGCCCATACGTGCGATTAGCGGGGCCACCCACAGATGACCAATCTCGAGAATCGACGCCGAAGTCAATGTTGCGCTGCGTTACCGATCGGCCTCAGCAGCGCGTGCTGGACAGGTATTCCCAAGGCAGGTCCCGGCAGACCTTGAGGAGACGCATAGCCTACGGCCCAGTGCCCGCCTGGCAGTGACGATGGCTCACGAATTGGCGCCGGCACGCAGATTACTTTCAGTTGCAGCCATCAGGTCGGCTGCACTTATCCTGAGCGCCAAGGCGATCTTCAGTATCAGGGCGAGTGTGGGCATGTGCTCCCCACGCTCGATCTTACCCATGTGCGAGCGCTCGACCTTGGCCAAGGCAGCCAACTCTTCCTGAGCGATTCCTTGTTCTGTGCGGGCGGCACGCACCGCTTGACCGAACGCCAGTGCCGGCTCGGCTTCATAAGTGGTTGTGCCAGGGGGACGGCCCCGTTGAACGCTACGCTTCTGCATCGCCAGAAGCGTCAAGCAATCAATGAAATTTAACCACGTTAAAGTTAACTCTTGGCTATCATATCGGCTCGCCTTTTCTAATCCGATCGCCTCTTGGGGGCTCTCAATGCACGACGCCACCAGTCAGGTTTCCAATCTCCGGCTTGCTATCGCGCAAGGTGTGCCATCCTCACATCTCTCGGCGCTGCTTGCGCTGCAGCGCGCGGAAGAGCCCGAAGTCACTATCGCTTTTTTTGAGGTCACGAGCGATGCCCTGGTTGCGGGACTTCGCGAGGATCGCTACGACGCAGGGCTACTACTTCAGGGATTGAGTGACCCCTCCCTGAAGAGCCAGCGCCTTTGGATCGAGAACATGGCCGTTGCCGTGCCGTGGCAGTTCCCATCGCTCAGCCAAGCAACACTCACGATCGCCGAACTGCTGGACTATCCCTTGTTTCGCTGGCCGGCAGAGGCTTGTCCTTTGCTGGATGAGCGGCTGTCCTCCCTCATGCCGACAGACGAGCCGTGCATTCAGTGCGTGACATCCTTCGAGATGATGGCGATATGGGTGGCGGCCGGCTATGGCATCGGGGTGTGCGCGCAATCGCGCGTTCAGCAAGCGAATGCATTGGGGATCGACATGCGTTCGTTATCCGACGGCCCCTACGAGATCGTGACGCACCTGCTGCGACCTAGCGGGCAAGCCAACTCGGCTGCTGAGCAGTTCGAACGCAGAGCGCTGCAGATCGCCAGAGCTGGAGCAGCCTGATCGATACCTGTTGACCGAAGCAGTCCCGCTCCGGTCAACAGGCCGCAGCGTTGGCTTTCAAACGCCCTCGAACACCGCCGCGCCATCCACCATCCGGCGAATGCTCTGCCGCACGCTCTCTGGGATAGCCTGCGGCGAGAGGGTCTCCGAGGCATCTGGATGATGTTGGTCGCCCACGATGGTCCGAACGACCGCGACCACATTGGTCGGCGTGACTACATCGATCGCTGCGCGATCGCCAAGATCCGGGTGCGGCCGGGTCAGCATTCGATACAGGTCCCACGAGTCCGTTCCTGGGCACTGATTCATGAGTACCTGGGCCAGCTTGTGCTTGAGTGGCACCAGTTGCCAATCAGGAACACGCTGCCCCCGATTACCCAGGCTGATGGACAGCAGCTTGCCTGCCTTCAGCTCGCGGTTGATCTGGTCCTTGGACTTACCGGCCAGCTTGCCGAACAGCGGCACAGGCAGACAACTAGGCGACTCGTACATAGCCAGCATTTCCTCGCGCTCGCGCTGGATTGCAGACACTTCCGGTTCCGGCGTCCGAGTGGGGGGCGGAGGCACCTGCGACAGCCGCTGGAAGGTGGCTCCCTCAGTACTTGGCGCCACAACGATCGGCGTGGACGACACGGCGGCTTTAGCGGAAGCAGCGGCGATGGCCGCCGGCTCTTCCGCCATCGCTGGCACCCCTTCGATATGGATGGTGAGATGCACACTGGCAGCTTCCACTTTGCCCTGTTCAAGCAGGTCGAGACGGTCGGCCCAATCCTGCATCATCCGGCGGCGCGGCTCGACATACTTGGCGTGGTTGTAGGCCGAACTCACCTTGTTCGGATCGGAGTGCGAAAGCTGCGCGTCCACCCAAATCTTGGGATAACCGATCTCGTTGAGTGCCGTCGAGATCGTTCCCCGGATGCCATGGCCGGTCAGTTGGTCCTCGTAGCCCATTCGTTTCAAAGCAGCGTTGAGCGTGTTCTCACTGATGCGCTTCTTGAGTTCGCTGCGGTGCGCCAGCAGGTGCTTCTGGGCAGGCCGCATTACACGCAGGAGGTAGCGCACGATTTCGATGGCCTGGACAGACAGGGGCACGATGTAAGGCGGTATGTCCTGCGGGCGCTTGCCCGCCTTGCGCATCTCGTCCTGAAGCTGCTTGACGATCTGCGGCGGAATAATCCAAAGACCGCGGTCGAGGTCGAACTGATCCGGGGTCGCTAGCCGCAGTTCGCCGGTACGCACCCCCGTCAGGAACAGCAGGCGAATACCAAGCTGCGTTTGCCAACCACGCGGGTTGTAGAGCCTGAGCCTCTGGAGGAAGTCGGGCAGTTCGGGCAGACGCAGATAGGGGTTGTGGTTCACCGGTGGCTTGGGTTCGGCCACCACGTCGAGGTCGGTGGCCGGATTGGCCTCCATGCCCTCGACAATGACCAGGGCGTAGCGGAACAACTGGCCCAGCCAAGTGCGGACCTTCTCGGCAGTGGTGAAAGCTTTGCGCCGCTCGATCCGCGCCAGGACGCCCAGGAGTTGAGGCCGGCGAATGTCGTAGATCGACATTTTCTCAAGGCTGGGCAGCACGTCCTTCCCGAAGATTCTCTGGATCTGCGACAGCGTGCTGTTTCTGCCTTCCTTGAGTTCCTTCGCGCGATGCTCGACCCAGGCATTGAAGACAGCCTTGAACGTGTAGTCCGAGGCCAGCTTGACAGCGTGCCGCTTCTGTTTGCGGTCGGTATGAGGATTGATGCCCTTCGCCACGAGCGCCCGAGCTTCATCACGCGAGGCGCGGGCTTCACGCAGTCCGACCTCGGGGTAGTTGCCCAGGGAGATGCGCTTTTGCTTGCCGAGCCAGTAATAGCGCAGATGCCACGATTTGCCGCCTGTGGGGGCGACCACCAGGCCGAGGCCGTCGGTGTCGGGGATGTTGTAGGTTTTCTTGGCGGCCTTGGCTTGCCGCACGGTCAGATCAGAGAGTGCCATCATCAAACTCCTAAGTCATGAGACTTAGGCTCGATGCTGCTGGTCATCCCGATCCAACCCCAGCAACAACCCGGAACCGGCACCACCCGCATTCTTTGGCCTTAATTTTGGCCTCAAAAACGCTGGCTGTAGGTGGACTTCCGTGGCTTTTGCTGGAATGAAAAAAGGAGCCGAAGCTCCTCTTTTCAACGACCTACAGATGCCAGTGGAAGTCTGTAGATCTATATTTGGAGCGGGAAACGAGACTCGAACTCGCGACCCCGACCTTGGCAAGGTCGTGCTCTACCAACTGAGCTATTCCCGCAAATGGCGTCCCCTAGGGGACTCGAACCCCTGTTACCGCCGTGAAAGGGCGGTGTCCTAGGCCACTAGACGAAGGGGACACGCTACTGAAACACATGGTGTGTATTCCAGTGCCCAGAGGCCTCATCCGAAGATAGGGTCCTGGTTTCACTCAGTGCCGCCCGAAAGCCACACTGTTTGTAAATTGGAGCGGGAAACGAGACTCGAACTCGCGACCCCGACCTTGGCAAGGTCGTGCTCTACCAACTGAGCTATTCCCGCAAATGGCGTCCCCTAGGGGACTCGAACCCCTGTTACCGCCGTGAAAGGGCGGTGTCCTAGGCCACTAGACGAAGGGGACACGCTACTGAAACACATGGTGTGTATTCCAGTGCCCAGAGGCCTCATCCGAAGATAGGGTCCTGGTTTCACTCAGTGCCGCCCGAAAGCCACACTGTTTGTAAATTGGAGCGGGAAACGAGACTCGAACTCGCGACCCCGACCTTGGCAAGGTCGTGCTCTACCAACTGAGCTATTCCCGCAAATGGCGTCCCCTAGGGGACTCGAACCCCTGTTACCGCCGTGAAAGGGCGGTGTCCTAGGCCACTAGACGAAGGGGACACACGTACAACATTCACTACTCATCGCGTTTTGCTGTGTGCTTTACGCTTTAAGTGGCGCGCATTCTATGGATGGATTGGGAGATCGTCAACCCCCAAGGATAAATTTATTAAAATCAATGACTTCGCCTGTGTTTACCGGGGGTTGCGGGCATTCTGCCCGTGCGCACCTTGACGCCTATATTCTGGCACCCGACAAGACGTTATAGTTGGCCCTGGCAAATGATGGCAATGTGCACCCATGCACAGAATGCCTACGTATATAGAAGAAACTACCTGCGCAACTGGTCGATCAGTCCTATCCGACAGCTGGCTCAGTCACTACACTCCACTGCAAACCCTATAAAGAGGTCACACCGGTGACACCACTCATGATCACCCTGCTGGTAGTAGCCGGGATCGTACTACTGATCGCCATTGGCTACATGAACCACGTGGTGGAAAACAACAAGCTGGAAAAGAAGCGCACCGAGATCGAGCTCAATGATCGCCTGCGCCGTTGCGGTGAAATCACCGAGACCTTCCCAGGCCAATTGATGACCCCGGCGCTTAAATTGTTGCTGACCCGCCTGGAGCTCAACGTCAACCAGCGTCTGTTGAACCTCATCAAGACCAGCGCACCCATCAAGGCGCGGATCGCCGAGCTCAATACGCTGGTGGCCCAGGGCGAATCCATCCCGGTGAACAACCCTCCGGCCCCGATCCAGACCGAGGCCAAGGCCAAGGACGTGCGCTTCCTGCTCGAAGCCCTGCACGGCCAGGTCACTCGCGCGGCCCAGGACGGTTTCCTGCCGTCCAACGAAGCCAAGCACTGGATCAAGGAAATCCGCCATATCCTGGTGCTGCTGCACATCGAATTCTTCAACAACCTCGGCCAGCACGCGCTGCAGCAAGGCCAACCGGGCCAGGCACGCCTGGCCTTTGAACGTGGCGTGCAGTACCTGCGCAAACAGCCGGAGCCGGTGCTCTACAGCGCCCAACTGCAATTGCTCGAAGGCCAACTGGCCCGCGCCAACTCTACCGTGCTGGCTAACAGCAAGCAGGCGGCAGAAGAGGTCAACGAACTGACCCAAGGCATGAAAGAAGTCGACGCCGACGCCGAGTGGAAAAAGAAAGTCATCTACGACTGATCAACCCCAACTACTTGGTGAGCAGGCTTGCCCGCTCACCTGTAGATGCCATCACTTTGTGCCTATCCCCCCGCCTCCGACTAGCGTAAAAAAGTGCCCCTCATTCCGCGAAGTTAGGGGTCTGCTATGCCTTTCGCTGTCATTGATGGAAAACCGCTGCACTACCTCGACCAGGGCACCGGCCCTGCCGTCCTGCTGGGCTCAAGCTACCTGTGGGCCAGTGATATGTGGGCACCCCAGGTCGAAGCCCTATCGCAACAGTACCGCGTAATCGTGCCCGAGCTGTGGGGGCATGGCGAATCGGGCGCTCTGCCCGAACAGACAGGCTCCCTGGACGGCCTGGCACGCCAGGCACTGGCCCTGCTGGACCATCTCGATATCGCGCAAGTCAATCTGGTAGGGCTCTCGGTTGGCGGCATGTGGGGCGCTCGCCTGGCCTTGCAGGCACCTGAGCGCATCAGCAGCCTGGTGCTGATGGACACCTACCTCGGTGCCGAACCCGAAGCCACACGCCAATACTACTTCTCGCTGTTCAAGATGATCGAAGACGCCGGCGCTATCCCTGAGCCACTACTGGACGTGATTGCGCCGATCTTCTTCCGCCCGGATATAGACCGCGACTCGACGCTGTATCAGGGCTTTCGCAAGTCACTGCAGGCGTTTTCACGGGAGCGTCTGCTGGACAGCATCGTGCCATTGGGCCGGCTGATATTCAGTCGAGCGGACATACTGGAACAACTACAGCGCCTCGACGCCGACACGTCCCTGGTGATGTGCGGCGAGCAGGACAAACCCCGCCCACCCGCAGAGTCCCAGGAAATGGCCGAGCGGATTGGCTGCGCCCTGAGGCTGATTCCAGACGCCGGGCACATCTCCAGCCGTGAGAACCCGGATTTCGTCAACGAAGCGCTGCTGACCTTTCTCGCCAACCACGCCTGATCGTGCTACGCCTGTGATCGCTGCACCTTTGCCGCGATCACAGGCCAAAATGCCCCACCATGCCCTTGAGCTCCGCGCCCAACTGCGCCAACTGGATGCTCGATGCCGCATTGCCCTGCATACTCAACGCCGACTGATCGGCGCTGGCGCGAATGCTGGTGACGCTGCGATTGATCTCTTCAGCCACCGAGCTTTGCTCCTCGGCGGCAGCGGCAATCTGCTGGTTCATCTGCTGGATCAACGACACAGCTACCGCAATGCTACCCAAGGCGCTTTCGGTCTCCAGCGTATCGCTGACTGCCAGCTTCACCAACTCGCCACTGTGCTGAATCTGCTGCACCGATGATTGCGCCGCACTGCGCAGGGTACTGACCAGCCGCTCGATTTCTTCGGTCGATTGCTGAGTACGCTTGGCCAGCGCGCGCACTTCATCGGCCACTACCGCAAAGCCACGGCCCTGCTCACCTGCGCGGGCGGCTTCGATGGCCGCGTTCAGGGCCAGCAGGTTGGTCTGTTCCGCCACGCTCTTGATCACGCCCAGCACGGTGCCGATATTCTGGATCTCGGCACTGAGGCTCTCGATACTGGCGCTGGCACTGGTGCTGGAGGTGGCCAGCAACTCGATGCGCTGCAAACTCTGGCGCACCACCCGCTGGCCGCTGTCGACTTTTTCGTCCGCCGTCTGCGCGGCTTGCGCGGCCTCTTCAGCGTTGCGCGCCACGTCATGCACCGTGGCGGTCATCTGGTTCATCGCCGTGGCCACCTGCTCGGTTTCTTCCTTCTGGCTGCTGACCTCGACATTGGTCTGCTCGGTCACGCTGGACAGCGTCTGCGCCGAACCGGCCAGTTGCTCGATGCCGGCTTGCAGCCCGCTGACCATATGGCTCAAGCCATTGCCCATTTGTTGCATTGCCTGCATCAGTTGGCCAATTTCATCGCGACGGTTGACCTCCATGCGCCCGCTCAAATCACCCGCGGCAATTTGCTCGGCCACCCCAATCACACTGCGCAGCGGCGCAACGATCAGGCGCGTAATCACCCAGGCCGCCACCACCCCCATCAAAAGCGCCAAGGCCGACGACCCCATGATCAACATCGCACTTTTCTTCAGTTGTGCCTGCACCGATTGGTCTTCGGCGTCATAGGCCTGGTTCACCCGGCTGACCACCTGGTCGGCCCGATCATGCAGTTGTTTGTAGACCACCTTTTCCTGTGCCAGCAGCCCGGTGTATTCGCCAAGCTTCTCGCTGAAGGCGGCGATATGCCCCGAGACCTCATTGAGCACCGTCTGGTAACCGGAGTCCTTGACCGAGGTTTTCAGTTGCTCGACCTGGGCCAGGGCCTGGTCGGCCTGCTCGATCTTGCCTTGCTCGGCGTCGTCCGCATCGGCCTTGCGGCTTTGGTCCAGGCGCACATGGGCCTCGTTCATGGCCTGCAGCATCAAGCGTGAGACTTGGCTGACCTGACCCGCCTGCTCGATAAACTCGGCGCCCTCCCTGCCCTGGCTTTCCTTGAGGCCATAGGCGCCGTCGTCCGCCAACCCGGCCTGCAATACGTCCAGGTTATTGGCCACGCTGGACACTGACCAACTGGCCATTTCCAGGGCCAGGTCTTTGGTCTGGGTCAGCTCGACAAACTCATCGAACGCCTTGCGATAGGCCGCCAGAGCCTGTTCGACATCGGTCATCGCCGGCACATTCGCCGCAGACCGGGCCTTGAGGCTCGCCGCCTGGGCCGCCAAGGCCTCGACGCTCTCGTGCAGGGCGTCGACTGCCTTGGGATCGGCATGCAGCGCATAGTCCTGCTCGATCAGGCGCACCTTGAGCAAGCCGCTGTTAAGCGACGACATGGCCTTGAGCCCCTCGAAACGCTGGCCAACGGTTTGCAGGGACCACACGCCAATGGCCGCGACCAAGGCCGTCAGCAGCAGTACCAGGGTGAAACCCAAGCCCAGTTTTTTCGCCATACCGAGGTTGGCGAAACGTCGTTGCACGCCCGAAATCATTGTACTTGAACCCTCTTGCAATGGCAGATGCCATCAAGCCCGATTGCCAAGTAGCGAGAGTCGCAACGACAAGGCCCCGAGCACAAGGCGTTGGCGCCGCAATAATGGCAAAAAGCTACATACTCGTCGCTTTCAGAATGGTCGAGGTCGATCTGGCAGGCCCCATGGCCCGGAACAACGCCAAGGCTCGCGGATCAGCCGCATAGGCCACATTGATGCGCAGCCACTCGCTGTGCTCCCCACTTGGACTGAACAATTGCCCTGGCGACACCAACACCTCCAACTGCCGGGCGTACGCCTGCAACAACGTAGAGGGAGCCGCCCCCGGCCGCGCCCACAGGAACATGCCACCGGCGGGCGCTGCGAACACCTCCCACTCTTCGTCCTCCAGCACTTGCAAGGTTGCCGTCATCTCAGTGCCCAGTCGCTTGCGCAGGCGCTGCACCCACTTACGATAGGTGCCGTTGGCCAGTAACGTTGCCACCACTGCTTCGGCAAACCGCGACGTGCCGAATCCAGTCAATGTCTTGAGGCTTGCCAGCTGTGTGATGATCGCCTTACTTGCACACAGATACCCCACGCGCAAGGCACTGCTCAGCGTCTTGGAGAAACTTGCGACATAGATCACCCGATCATCATGGGGCAACGCCGAAAGCCTCACGCAACTGGCATGCTGCAGATCACCGTAGACGTCTTCCTCAATGATCAGGAAGTTCTCGCGGTGCGCCAGCTCCAGCAAACGCTCGGCCACCGTGCGGCACAGACTGGTGCCGGTGGGGTTGTGATACAGGCTCTGGATGAACAGGCATTTGGGACGATGCGCAAGCAATAGCGCTTCCAGCGCCGGAATGTCCGGGCCGCCTCGGGTGCGCGGCACTTCCAGCAACTGGACGCCATGAAACGCCAGTTGCCGGTAGAGGCTGCCATACCCCGGGGTTTCGACCACCACGCTGTCGCCGGCCTTGAGCAACGTGCGGATGAGCAAGTCCTGGGCATGGCTGGCGCCGGCGGTAGTCATTATCTGATCCAGGCGGGTGTCGATGCGGATCTGCGTCAAGCGCTTGAGCAGTTGCTCGCGTAACGCGGGCAACCCCAATGGGGTGCTGTAATTGAACAGACCGGCGGTGTCGGTGCGGGTGACTTCACGAATGGCGTAGCTGATGTCATCACTTTCGCGCCAAGCATCCGGCAACCAGCCGCAGCCCAGCTTCAACTCGCCCAACGGGTTATCGGCAAAGACGCCCCACTCGCGTTCCGCGCCCTCATACCAATTGCATTCGTGGGAAGTCGTCGGCTGGGCCACCACAAATCCCGGGCCTTGACGAGGAGCCAGCAAACCCTGGGCGACCATCCGCTCGTATGCTTCGATCACACTGGATTGGCTGAGCAGGTTATCAAGCGCCAGTTGGCGAATGGATGGCAAGCGTGTTCCGGGGCTCACCCCACTCTCGCGAATCCACTGCACCACGGCGCTGACGATTTGCTGCACAACCGGTACGTGGGCTTGTCGATCAATCCCTAAATCCATGAGCCACTCACTTCAACTGTCTGATTTCAACGCGCAGAGTTAAGCACACAAGCAGGGAACGACCGGATGCGAAAATTTATTAAAATATTGATTTGATTGGGTTATTTACCTACTGACACATATTCACTCATGGCATCTTGCCCGCTACGGAAAACCCCCACGCCCCCCCAGACGTTTTCGATCAGAGTGCGGTGCAAGGTCCTAAATCGCTGTTGCGCCACCGTCCACCGCCAACGCCTGGCCAGTCGTGAACGCCGCGCCATCACTGCAAAGGTAAAGCACTGCGCTGGCGATCTCCTCAACCTTGCCGATACGCCCTACCGGGTGCATGGCGGCGGCGAACTCGGCCTTGCGCGGGTCGGCCTCATAGGCACGGCGGAACATGTCGGTATCGATCACCGCAGGGCACACGGCATTGACGCGGATTTTCTTCTTGGCGTATTCAATGGCCGCCGACTTGGTCAGGCCGATCACCGCATGCTTGGAGGCCGCATAGATGCTCATCTTCGGCGCCGCGCCCAACCCCGCCACCGACGCGGTGTTGACGATGGCCCCGCCGCCCTGGGCCAGCAGCAGCGGTAACTGGTGCTTCATGCACAGCCACACGCCCTTGACGTTGACGCCCATGATCGCGTCGAACTCATCCAGGCTACCGTCGGCCAGTTTGCCTTTCTCGATCTCGATGCCGGCGTTATTAAAGGCGTAGTCCAAACGGCCATAGGCACTGAGCGTCTGCGCCATCAACTGCTGCACATCTGCCTCTTGGGTGACGTTGCAGCGCACAAACAGCGCCTCGCCGCCAGCCTGGTGGATCAGTGCCACCGTGCCCTCACCACCGGCCACATCCAGGTCGGCAACCACGACCTTCAAACCTTCGGCGGCGAACGCCAGCGCGGTGGCGCGGCCAATACCGGCGGCAGCGCCGGTCACCAGGGCAACCTGGCCGGAAAACGTCATGCTCATGGAAAGCGTCCTTTGGAAGAAATAGCCGTGGGCCGAGTCTAGCCAACGTCGAGGCGGGCGTGTCAGCACTATCAAACGGCCAGTGAGTGCTGCATGAGTCATAGTGATAACACCGCCCGGCTGACTATCAATGGCGCCTATCGACCGGCATTCGCACCCGCGGCCGACCTTGCCCCCAGGCCGTTCAAGGTCTATCACTCATGCTCCACTTCTAAAGAGTCGCTGCCATGACCGCCCAGACCAACCGCCAATTCCTGCTCGCCAAACGCCCGGTCGGCGCGGCCACGCGGGAGACCTTCACCTATCAGGAAGTGCCGGTGGGCACGCCACAGGACGGGCAGGTGCTGGTACGCAATGAATACCTGTCCCTCGACCCGGCCATGCGTGGCTGGATGAATGAGGGCAAGTCCTACATCCCGCCGGTGGGTATCGGTGAAGTCATGCGTGCATTGGGTGTGGGCAAGGTGATTGCCTCGAACAATCCGAAATTCGCCGTCGGGGATTACGTGAATGGCGCCCTCGGCGTGCAGGATTATTTCCTCGGTGAGCCGCGCGGCTTCTATAAGGTCGACCCCAAGTTAGCGCCGCTGCCACGCTACCTGTCGGCCCTGGGCATGACCGGCATGACCGCCTACTTCGCACTGCTGGACGTCGGTGCGCCCAAGGCCGGCGAAACCGTGGTGATTTCCGGCGCAGCCGGCGCGGTGGGCAGCATTGCCGGGCAGATCGCCAAGCTCAAAGACTGCCGCGTGGTGGGCATTGCCGGCGGCGCCGACAAGTGCAAATTCCTGGTGGATGAGCTGGGCTTCGACGCTGCCATCGACTACAAGAGCGAAGACGTGCCCGCCGCCCTCAAGCGCGAGTGCCCCAAGGGCGTGGATGTGTATTTCGATAACGTCGGCGGCGACATTCTTGACGCAGTGCTCAGCCGCCTGGCGCTGAAAGCGCGGGTGGTGATTTGCGGCGCCATCAGCCAGTACAACAACAAGGAAGCGGTGAAAGGCCCGGCCAACTACTTGTCACTGCTGGTCAATCGCGCGCGGATGGAAGGCTTTGTGGTGATGGATCACGCCGCAAACTTCGCCGCCGCCGGGCAGGAAATGGCCGGCTGGATGGCCCAGGGCAAGCTCAAGAGCAAGGAGGATATTGTCGAGGGGCTGGAGACGTTCCCGGAGACGCTGATGAAGTTGTTCAACGGCGAGAACTTTGGGAAGTTGGTGTTGAAAGTTAGCTGACACACAGCGGAACAAAATGTGGGAGGGAGCTTGCCCCCGATGAGGGTGTGTCAGTTGATAAATCCATAGCTGACCCCACTGCCATCGGGGCATGGGTATCTACACAACTTCCAATGGATGCTGAATCTATGGCAATTAGGCTTCTGTGGTGAGCGGGCTTGCCCCGCTCACCACAGAGTTCTGTGTCAACCTTTAAGAGTTGTATAGATACCTATGGCCATCGGGGGCAAGCCCCCTCCCACTTTTTTACTGCATTCGACTCAGGAATCAGGCGATCTCGGCGACTACCGCCGCCAACGCCTTGGCCGGATCCGCCGCCTGGCTGATCGGACGGCCGATCACCAGGTAGTCGGAACCTGCATCCAACGCTTGGCGCGGAGTCAGGATACGGCGTTGGTCATCCTGGGCGCTGCCCGCCGGACGAATCCCTGGGGTAACCAGTTGCAGCGATGGGTGGGCGGTCTTCAGGGCCTGGGCTTCCAGGGCCGAGCACACCAGACCGTCGAGGCCGGCTTTCTGGGCCAGGGCGGCCAGGCGCAAGACCTGCTCCTGCGGCTCGATGTCCAGGCCGATAGCGGCCAGGTCTTCGCGTTCCATGCTGGTCAGCACGGTCACGCCGATCAGCAAGGGCTTGGGTCCGCTGCGCTGTTCCAGCACTTCGCGGCACGCGGCCATCATGCGCAGGCCACCGGAGCAGTGCACGTTGACCATCCACACGCCCATTTCGGCGGCGGCCTTGACCGCCATGGCGGTGGTGTTGGGGATATCGTGGAATTTCAGGTCGAGGAACACCTCGAAGCCTTTGTCACGCAGGGTGCCGACGATTTCCGCGGCGCAACTGGTGAACAGTTCCTTGCCGACCTTGACCCGGCAAAGCGCGGGGTCCAACTGGTCAGCCAGCTTCAGTGCGGCGTCACGGGTGGGATAATCCAGGGCGACGATAATAGGAGTCTGGCAGACGGACATTGGAATGGGCTCTCAGGCAAGTCGAAATCGGCGCGGATTGTAGCGCAAGCGGCGCCGTTGCGGGATCCGATGATCGGTAAATCCTGACCAACCGCCATTAGGCGGGCCTTTCCGGCAATTATTTCAAAGCTGATACATTCACGACATGCCCCCAACACGCCCCAGCGCTAGCCTCGCCCGCACGACCCACCGACCAGCACTTCCAGCCATGGGGCTGGGCGCCTATGCTGACCGCAACAACCAGGCAGATGACCGCACTATGCATACCCCTTTTGTCCCAGTGAACGACGAACAAAAAGGCGCGGTGACCGCCGATGACAAGCGTTGGAACACCCGTGCGCTGATCGTCGACGACGACGTGCCGATTCGCGAACTGCTGATCGACTACCTGGCGCGCTTCAATATTCTCGCCACTGGCGTGACCGACGGCGCCGCAATGCGCCTGGCCATGCAAGCCGAAACCTTTGATGTGGTGGTGCTCGACCTGATGCTGCCCGGCGAAGACGGCCTGTCGCTGTGCCGCTGGCTGCGCTCGGAGTCGGACATCCCGATCCTGATGCTCACCGCACGCTGCGAACCCACCGACCGCATCATCGGCCTGGAGCTGGGTGCGGACGACTACATGTCCAAGCCGTTCGAGCCGCGTGAGCTGGTGGCGCGCATCCAGACTATCCTGCGTCGCGTGCGCGATGATCGCACCGAGCAGCGGGCCAATATCCGCTTCGACAACTGGCGCCTCAACAGCGTGTTGCGCCAACTGGTGGCCGACGATGGCCTGGTGGTGCCGCTGTCCAACGCCGAGTTCCGCCTGTTGTGGGTGTTTATCGAGCGCCCGCGCCGCGTGCTCAGCCGCGAGCAATTGCTGGACGCCGCACGTGGGCGGTCTATCGAGGCCTTTGATCGCAGCATTGATTTGCTGGTGTCGCGCCTGCGCCAGAAACTGGGGGATGACCCCAAGGCTCCGCAGTTGATCAAGACCGTGCGCGGCGAAGGCTACCTGTTCGACGCGCGGGATATCGGCTGATGCGTGCCCCCTTCAATACGCTGTTCGGGCGGCTGTTCGGCGTGTTGCTGGTGGCGATCGTGTTGGCCCATTTGCTCGCCTTCTTCTGGTTTCACTATTACGGCCCTCCCCCGCCGCCACCGCCTGAGCGTTTTATCGAGCAGCCGGATGGGAGAATGGCGCCCATGCGCGAGGAACACACGCGCCCCTGGTTTGGCGGCCCGGTGGTGCCCCTGACCTTTCAATTTTTCTCACTGATTATTGCCGCCTGGTATGGCGCCAAGCTGCTGAACCGCCCCATCCAGCGCCTGAGCGAAGCGGCGGAACGCTTGAGCCTGGACCTCGACAGCCCGCCGCTCGATGAGTCCGGCCCCCGGGAAGCGCGGCAGGCCGCCTATACCTTCAACCTGATGCAAAAGCGTATTCGCGAACAGGTCAGCCAACGCGCACGCATGCTTGGCGCGGTCTCCCATGACCTGCGCACCCCGCTGTCACGCCTCAAGCTGCGCCTGGAACAGATCGAAGACACCAAACTGCAGGGCCAGATGCGCCAGGACCTGGACGACATGATCGGCATGCTCGATGCCACCCTGAGCTACCTGCACGAACAACGCACCAGCGAAACCCGGCATTGGCTGGACGTGCAGGCGCTGGTGGAGTCACTGAGCGAAAACGCCCAGGACCAAGGCTGCGATGTGCAGTTCGCGGGCACCTGTGTACCGTTGCAGGTGCAGCCGATGGCCCTGCGCTCGTGCTTGAACAACCTGATCGACAACGCCTTGCGCTATGCCGGCACGGCGCGCGTTGAACTGCAGGACAGCCGCGAAGCCCTGATCATCCGCGTGATCGATCATGGCCCCGGAATTGCCGCCGATAAGCGCGAGGCGGTATTCGAACCGTTCTTCCGCCTGGAAGGCTCACGCAACCGCAATTCCGGTGGCGTCGGCTTGGGCATGACGATTTCCAAGGACGCCGCCGAACGCCTCGGCGGGCGGTTGAGCCTGGAGGAAACACCAGGCGGCGGCTTGACCGCCGTGATGTGGTTGCCCAGGGCTTAGAGAGGCTTGTCTTCGCGCCGCCCTTGAGCCTGGGTCGCGCTCCAGTCCATCAACAGGCTGTAGGCCACGGCCAATAAGGTCGGGCCAATAAACAGGCCGATAAAGCCAAACGCGATCAGGCCACCGAATACCCCCAGCAACACGATCACCAGCGGCAGATTGCCGCCACGGCTGATCAGGTACGGCTTGAGCACGTTGTCCACGCCGCTGATGATGAACGTCCCCCATACCCCCAGAAACACCGCGTAGGTGTAATCGCCCTTCCAGGCCAGCCACGCCGTGGCCGGGATCCATACCAGCGGCGGGCCCATGGGGATCAGGCTGAGCAGGAAGGTCACAATCCCCAGCACCAAGGCGCCTGGCACACCGGCAATCCAGAAACCGATCAGCGCCAGCACGGCCTGTGCAGCGGCAGTACCGATCACGCCGTTGACGACCCGCTGCACGGTGCCTGCGACCAATTCGATGTAATAACCGGCGCGGTCACCGATCAGGCGCTCCAATAGGCGATGCACGAACATCGCCAACCGTGGCCCATCGCGATAGAAAAAGAACACGAACACCAGGCTCAGCGTCAGCTCAAGGATGCCGCCGCCGATCTGCGCACTGCGCGCCAGCAGCCAATTACCCACCTGCCCAAGGTACGGCTTGATGCTGACCATCAGCGCCGCGCCCTGCTCGTCGATGCTGTTCCACATCCCGACCAATCGCTCCCCCACAAAGGGAATCGAACCCAGCCAGGTGGGGGCCTCGGGCAGGCCATCGACCTGGATATCCTTGATCAACGCCACTGCATCGCGCACATGGTCCGCCAGGTTGAACCCGAGCCACACCAACGGCACCGCCACCAGCAACATCCAGCCCAGGGTCAGAATGCCCGCGGCCAGAGACTCACGTCCGCCCAACCAACGCGTCAACAGCACCATCAACGGCCAGCTGGCAAACGCCAACACCGCGCCCCAGAACAGCGCCGACCAGAAAGGCGCCATTACCCAGAAGCTGGCGCCAAACAGCACCAGCAGCAGGATTTGCACCAGCAGGCGATCGTTATTGAGCATGGGGTATCTCGAGAAGAAGGCTGTAGGAAGAAAGCTTAGGCGAACGGCGCGGGTCCGTTCGCCTTGTATCGGTCAACGTATCAGATGCAGGTGTAGCCCTTTGGTTTCACCGGTACCGGTTTCCAGGCGCGCGGCGCGCACGCCTTTGTCGACCAGAGCCTGGCGCCAGGCTTCGGCGGTCGGGCCGGTCAAGCTGACGCGCAAGGTGGTATCGAGGTTCAGGCCACGGGAAATCAAGGTCAACCACGTGTCGTCAGGCTCAGCGCCGAGCGCAGGAAGGTCCAGTTCGCCGGTACTTTTCAACTCGCGCAACAGGGTCGCGGAGGTGGGCAGCAGGTTGCCCAACGGCGCGCTCGCATCCAGTTGTTCCGCATGCAGGTACGCACGGCGGTTGCCACGTGTAATGCCGTAAAGGGCGATGAGGGAATTGTCCTGCGGTGCGGCCAGGCGCAGAAGCAGGTACTCCTGCTGCCCATCGGCACCGACCAACTTGGCATTGCCGAAAATCTCGTTGGCCCACAGGCTGCTTTCACCACAATCGCGGGCCTTGCACCAGAACAACAGTTGCGCGCCCTTGGCCTGCAACGCCTCGCGGGTGGCGGTGAACGCCGCATCGGAGCTGTGTTCGGGAGGCATTTCGTAGGTAACCGCCGTGGCTTGGCCTCGTGCAGTGGCCTGGCCTTCGTAGCGCAATTGGCCGCTGATCTTGCGGATCGCGCCCATGGGGTAGATGCGTTCTTTTTCTTCAGCCGGCCGGTAATCGACGATTTGCGCGTCGACCTGACGGGCCACGGCGGGCAGGTCCAGGCTGCCCGGTATATCAGCGGCGAACACCAATGGGCTGATCAGGCTCAACCCCAGGATACGGATAGATCGGTTACGCACGCTCATAAGATCAACGAGCCCTGGCCATTGGAGGTCACAGCGGTGTTGAGATTGTTCATGGTTGACTCCCTTTCAATCCGCCCAGCCTCGGCAGTTGACCGCCCCAAGTCAAGGCGCGGAGAAGAACCGATTGAAACAGTCTGCAACAAGGAGCGCACCCGGCTCATCATTCAGGTGCAAATGATGACCGCCTGGCAGCGTTGTCACCGTAAAGGGTAGCTGGGAAAGCAATTCGGGATGTTTCGCCAGCATGCCGTCGGCAGCCACCACCAATTGCGTAGGGCATGCTACGCCCCGCACGAAAGCCATCGCTTGTTCGTCTGTCAGACGCATCGGCGAGGCCAGGGTCAAACGGCTGTCCGTACGCCAGGTGTATCCCTGCGCAACCGGCATCAGACCGCGCTGGGCCAGCAGTTCGGCGGCTTCTCGGCTGACGGCCACCAAGCCCTTCATGCGCGCTTCAACGGCCCGATCCAAGGTGGTGTAGACCGGCTTGCGCTTGCCCGACAGGTTCAATTGCGCCTGCAATGCCATGCCCAGACGTTCGGCCGCGTTCTCGCCACTGGCCGTCGGCGGGATCACACCGTCAATCAATCCCAGGTGCGTGACCCTTTCCGGCAAGGCACCGGCCAGCACCAGGGAAACGATGGCGCCGAGGGAGTGGCCAAGTAATGCAAAACGTTTCCAGCCCAGTTGTTCGGCCACATGCAGTACATCGTGGACGTAATCCCACAAGGCATAACCGGCCCCTGCAGGACGATGCGCCGAATGCCCATGCCCGGCCATATCCAGCGCCACGATGCGCAAGCCCGCAAGTTTCGGTGCCAGGCGCGCGAAGCTGTTGGCATTGTCCAGCCAGCCATGCAGGGCGATCACCGGCAAGCCATCTTCAGGGCCAAACAGATGCGCGGCCAGTTCGATATGGGGCAGGCTCAGGCGGACTTCTTCGACCGGTGCAGTCATGCGCTGCTGCGCTCGCGGGCTTGCCAGCGGGTGAACAAGGTCTTGATCAAGGTCGCGGTGTCCTGGGGGAGCTCGAGGGGGAACATATGGCCGCCGGGCATGGTGAGCATTTCGCCCATGGGCAGGCGGTCGACCCCGCTGGCGTGGTGACGCATCACCACCCGACTCTGGCGCCCCCGCACTACCGCCAACGGCACCTTCAACTGGCGTACCTGGCCAGGGCTGGTGTGGGGCACGCCCCGGTAGATGCTGATCTCAGTCGCTGGATCGAAGCGCAGGCGCAAGCAGTCGCCCGCCTGGTACAGGCCGTGTTGCAGATAAGCGTCGAAGCATTCCGGGTCGAAACCACGGAACAGGGTCTTGCCGGCGAAGTAACTGCGTGCGGCGTCAAGGTCGCTGAACTCTTCACGACGGCCCAGAGTGCGCCCCGCCGGGGTCAGGCGGTCAATAAAACCGAAGCGCTTGGCCGCGCGGATCACCCAGCGGTCCGCTCGGGTCAGCACGGGCGAGTCGAGCATCACCACGCCGCGATACAGGTGCGGGCAACGCAGGGCAGCGTGCAAATGCAGCACGCCTCCCAGGGAGTGGCCCACGCCCCACACAGGTTCCGGCTGTTGTTCGAGATGGTGGATCAACTCGTCCACCAGGTTTTGCCAGTTATCGTCCACTGGAAACCTGGGGTCATGGCCGTGCTGCGGCAAGTGCGCCACCGCGTATTCCGGGGCCAGCGCGGCAAACAACTTGCCGTAAGTGGCCGAAGGGAAGCCATTGGCGTGAGCAAAGAACACGTGCTGCGACATACCGGAACCATCTCAAAGAACAGAATGGGATTGTTCCCCATGCCAGGCCGTTACAGCAATGACTGTAACTGCCAGGAATGATGACACTCACGCCACGCCTATCGCGCTGGCGGGTTCTCGCCCAGGGGCACCACGGCCATGGTCAGGCGCGACACGCAACTGGCCTTGCCATCTTGCGTGGTCAGGCGGATGTCCCACACCTGTGTGGTGCGACCGATATGAATCGCCCTGGCCACTGCAGTCACCCGCCCGCTGCGCACACCGCGCAGGTGGTTGGCGTTCACCTCCAGGCCCACGCAATAAAACTTGCTGGCATCGACGCACAAATAAGCGGCCATGGAGCCGACGCTCTCGGCCAGCACTACAGACGCACCGCCGTGCAGCAGGCCGAAGGGCTGATGAGTGCGGTGGTCGACCACCATGCTGGCGGTCAGGGATTCGTCGTCGAAGCTTTCAAAGCGGATATCCAGCAATTCACCGATGGTGTTTTTCTGGCTCGCATTGAGCTGTTCGATATTCGGTTGAGTGCGCCACAGGCTCATGCCATTTTCCTTGTTGGTTTTATGATGGCCCTAATCCTGCCACACAACCGCCTCGGAGCGCGCCAGTCCATCAGAAAAGTGTCCAGGCTTTCGGCGAATATACCGTTTGCCCAACGCAGCGCAATAACCTACGGGTTCTTCACACTTACCAGGCTCATCAGCCCCGCCATCGGGAAGTCGCCTTCCAGTTCCGCCAGGCTGGCGGTGTACATCGGCTCTGGTTGGCGCTGATGACCGTGCTGCAAAAAGCTGATCAGGCTGCCGACCAATGGTTGATGACTGACCAGTAGCACGTTGTCATCGGTGTCGAGCTTTTCCAGGACCGTCAGCGGGTTGCCCTCGGGGGTCAGCCACGGCGCCGTGTGGATCTCAGGCGCAAACGCCAGCACGTCGCGCACCAGGTGCGCGGTCTGCTGCGCCCGCACATACGGGCTGGCGATAATCGCACTGAGGGGCTGGCCAATCAGATGCACCGCGCTGCGCAACACTTCGCCACGGCCATGCTCGGTGAGGTTGCGCTCGGCGTCGGTACGGGCATGCCCTTCGGCTTCACCGTGGCGCAAGATCCACAACTTCATAGCTTCGGCTCTTCATCACGCGCCGGATGCGGCGCCGGTGGCACACTGTGGGCGGCTTCGCCCTCAGGTGCCCGCGGGGTTGGCCAATCAGCGAACGGCCAAGGCTTTTGCTCGCTATGGAAGCTGCCGAAACGGCCGATCTGCGCCAGAAACTGGCTGAGGCTGTCGCCAAAGTTCATCAGGCCCAGGTTCGGCGCGCCGTAGACCAGGCGATAGATCAGTTGCACCACGACCAGCGCGCCGAGCAGGAACTGCGCCACTTGCCACACCACGGCAAACACCAGCATCCACAGGATGCGCAGGACAATGGATTCGTACTTGGGGGCTGCTTTCGGATCGTTCATCGTGCGTTCCTCAGTTGAAACCACTGGTGGAAATAAAGTCGACATCGGTTTTCGGCTCGGCCCGCATCAGCAACTCGATGACTTGGTCAAGGGTGCGCCCCTCAAACAGGATCGCGTGCAGCCCGGCGACCAGCGGCATGTACACGCCCACTTCCTGGGCCTTGGCCTTGAGTACCTTGAGGGTGTTGACGCCTTCGGCCACTTCGCCCAGGCGCGTCACCGCGTCCTCCAGGCTCAGGCCCTGGCCGAGGGCAAAACCCACCTGGTAATTGCGGCTTTTCGGCGACGAACAGGTGACGATCAAGTCGCCCACGCCCGCCAGCCCCAGGAAGGTCATCGGGTTAGCGCCCTGGTTCACCGCAAAGCGGGTCATTTCTGCCAATGCGCGGGTGATCAGCATGCTCTTGGTGTTTTCGCCCATGCCCAGGGCCACGGCCATGCCGGCGATGATGGCGTAGACGTTTTTCAGCGCACCGCCCAACTCGACGCCGAAACGATCGCCACTGGCATACACCCGAAAAGTACGGCCATGCAGCACCGCCTGGACGCGCTCGCACAAGGCTTCATCTTCACTGGCGACCACGGTGGCGGTCAGCGCGTGCTCGGCCACTTCCCGTGCCAAATTCGGCCCGGACAGCACGCCAATGCGCGCCCCAGGGGCAATCTCCTCGAGGATTTCGCTCATCAGCTTGAATGTCTGCGCCTCGATACCCTTGGTCAGGCTGACCAGCATCTTGCCGGCCAGGCATTCGGCGTGGGGCGCCAGCACCGAGCGCAAGGCGCTGGAAGGCAGCGCGACAAAACACAGGTCACAGTCGGTCAGGGTGGCCAACAGATCGGTGACCGGCTCGACTGCCGGATGAATCTTGATGCCTTTAAGGTAGCGGGGGTTTTCCCGGTGCACGCGAATCGCCTCGGCCTGCTCGGGATCACGCATCCACTGGCGCACCGCGTGACCGTTCTCGGCCAACAGGTTAGCCACGGCGGTACCAAAACTTCCGCCTCCCAGGACCGCAATTGGGTGCTGTTCAGTCATATGCAATCCGTTAATCCATACCAGTGGCGATGGCGGCATTATACGGAGCAGCCCGCTTGCGGCCAGCCCCCGTATCAATTCGTGCGCCTGTCGGAAAATGCCATGCCTGTGTGAAGTAATTGCAAGGGCGACGACTGGCAAATGGCCCCGCCTCAGTTAACATGGGCGGCTATCCGTAATTATCAAGGCCGTGCCGTGTATTTTGGCCCTCCTCCCCGCTCATCTCTGTTGTTGATACTGTTGTGCAGCAGCGCTGCACTGGCCGATGACCTGTTCCTCGACAACGAGCCGCTGCCCCAGGTATTGACCGCCACGCGCCTCAAGCAATCGGCCGCCGCCGTGCCCGGCAGCATGACCGTGATCGACAGCGAGTTGATCAAGGCCAGCGGTGCGCGGGACATCAGCGAACTGTTGCGCCTGGTGCCGGGAATGATGGTCGGATACACCACCGGCAACCAATCTGCGGTGAACTACCACGGCACCAGCGCCAATGATGCGCGGCGCATGCAGGTATTGATCGACGGACGCTCGGTCTACCGCGCCGGCCTGGCCACCGTGGACTGGAGCGATATTCCGGTGGCCATGGAAGACATCGAACGCATCGAGGTATTCCGCGGCCCCAACACCGTCAGCTACGGCGCCAATGCCTTGATGGCCGTGGTCAATATCCTCACCCGTTCCCCGGCCAACAGCCACGGCACACGGGTGAAGGTCATCCGCGGCGAACGTGGGATCAACGACTTTTATGCCAGCCAGGGCGTGGGCTGGGAAACCGGTGATTTGCGCCTGTCCCTGTCCGGGCAACAGGATGATGGCTTTGACAGCGATGCCAGCGGCGCCGACCGCCGTGACAGTCGCCGTCTTAACCGCTTCAGCCTGGCCGTAAGCCAAACCTTGAACGCGCAGCAGAGCCTCGATTGGCAATTGGACGCCAAGGAAGGTACCAACCAGCGCCCGTATACCTACAGCCCAGTATTCGCCGGGATTACCGAAGGTGGCGACAACTCCGACGTGACGGCCAAGGACTACGCTGGCTCCCTACGCTGGAACGTCGACTTCAACCCTGAGCACAGCCTCTATGTACAAGGCTCGGCCCAGCAGTGGGACCGCCGGCAAATCTGGAAGGCCTGTGATGCCAAGGTTTCGTTCAGCCCCGAGCTGACTCAACTGTGGCAGCTCAACCCCAACTACGCCGAACAGTTGGCCCGGCATATGGACACCTACAGCCAGGGCACCGCGCCACCCGGCAGCGCCGCCGAACAAGCCTTGGCCAACCAAGTGCTTGACCAATGGCGCAACGGCGCCAACCAGAGCGTGTGCGGCGACATCAGCCAAAGCACCCGCGAAAGCCGCTACGACCTGGAGATTCAAGACACGCTCAGCCTGTCAGACAGCCTGCGCCTCGTCAGCGGCATGAACTATCGCTATGACCGCGCCGACTCCGACACCTACTTCAATGGCACCCTGGACGACACCACCTGGCGCTTGTTCGGCCAGCTGGAATGGCGTGCCAGCGAGCATTGGTTGCTGCAAGGCGGCGCCATGTTTGAAGACACGCGCCTGAGCGGCCACTCGCTGACGCCAAGGGTGGCCGTCAACTACCTGATCAACCCACGCCACGGCCTGCGCGCGGTGTACTCCGAAGCCATCCGCTCACCGGACATGTTCGAGAACAACGTCAATTGGAGCTACCGCGTCACCAACCTAAACTCCCCGACCTACGGGCAAAATTCCGGCCAGTACTTCGTGAAGACCCGCGGCCCGGGCAACCTCGACAAAGAGCTGATGCGCTCGCGGGAACTGGGCTACAACGGGTTCTTTACCGACATCGGGCTGAACATGGACGTGAAACTGTTCTACGACGAAATCACCGACATGATCAGTTCGCCCCTGCGCAACAATCAGTACATTGCCAGCAACGCCAACAGCTCACGGTTCACCGGCGTCGAGTCGCAGTTCGACTGGCGCGTAAGCAATGCCGACCGCCTGCGGCTGACCTACGCTTATGTCGACGCCACTACCAGCAATCCGCTGGACAAAGCGCAGACCGCGCGTAACAGTGGCTCGGCTGGCTGGTTGCGCGAGTGGGGCCAAGGGTGGTCCAGCGCGCTGTTCTACTACGGCGACGACGCACTTAACCAATATCGCTTCGAACGGGTCGACCTGCGGGTGGCCAAGCGCATTGCCCTGGGCAAAGCCAACGTGGAGCTGGCCGGCATGTTGCAACAACGCCTCGACAACCAGCCCACCACCTGGGCCGATAACACGTACGACCATCGTCACGTGCTCTACTTCAGCGCGGAGCTAGAGTTCTAGCATGGGCGACTCGTCACGGATGACCTTCTTCTTTATCTATAAGCTCTGGATGCGCGGCGCGCTGCTGGTGTGCCTGCTGCTGGCCACCCCGGCATGGAGTGCCGATATCTTGCTGACCGCCGCCGAAGACGGAGCGGGCGTGCAAGCCTTTACCCAGGCACTGGCCGGGCAACGCCCTGAAGACCGTGTCACCTTTACACCCCTTCAAGATCTGCCAGCGCCAAGCCACCTGCCCGCCGGCACGCGCCTGATCCTGCTCGACCTGCCTGGCCTCGACTGGCGCCTGCAAGACCCCCAAGGCCCGCCGACGTTGGTCCTGCGCATTAGTCGACTACAGGCTCATCAGCGCCCGGAGGCCTCACGGCATGCGCGGATCAGCCTGCTGTGGAGCGACCCACCGCTGGAGCGGCAACTGCAGCTGATCGCCAGCGTCTTGCCCCAGGCACGGCGCATCGGCGTGCTCTACGGGGTCGACAGTGAATTCCTGCTGCCCGAACTGCGCCAGTATGCGGCGGCATTGGCGCTGCAGATTGTGCCCCAGCGCTGGGACAACATTAACGACAGTCGCCCGCTGCAATCGCTGTTCAGGAACAGTGACGTCTTGCTCGGCCTGGATGACCCGCAACTGTATAACCCGAAAACCGCAAAGAACCTGTTGCTGAGCAGCTACGCCCAGCAATTGCCGCTGGTCGGCCCGAATGCAGGGTTTGTCCGCGCGGGCAGCCTGGCCAGCACCTACAGCGACCAAGCCGACTGGCTGGCGGTGCTCGACCGCCTGCTGGACCAGCCGCCTGCCCATTGGCCGCACGCGCTGTACCCGGAACACTTCCAAGTCGTGAGCAACCCGCAAGTCGCGCGCTCACTGGGGATCGAACAGGTTGACGAAGCCAGCGTCGCTGCCCGATTGGCCGAAGGAGAAAAACGCCCATGACCTTGCGCCGTCGTTGGGACATCAACACCCGTACCCAACTCATTACCCTGGGCCCGGCACTTTTGCTGACGTTGCTGCTGATCAGCTTCTTTACCTTCGTGCGGATTCAGGACCTGCGCCAAGAACTGGACCATACCGGTCAACTGATTGCCAACCAACTGGCTCCCGCCACTGAATACGGGGTGATTTCCGGTAACAACGACGTGCTCGAAAGCCTGCTGCGCGCCACGCTGGCGACTCCTCACGTACGCTTTCTGGAAATTCAGGACAGCACCGAAAACATACTGGTGTACGTCGAACAACCGTCGGAAAAGCACGATCGTTCACTGTCGGTAAAAGTGTTCCAGGCACCGATCCGCCTGCAACATATCCAGCTGGGCAATGACTTTTTCCAGGACAACCTCAATGACGCCAAGGCCCCTCGCGCCGACTACCTGGGCCGGGTGATCGTCGGCATGTCCAACGACGCGTTCAGCCAGCGACAGCAAGAGATTCTGTTCAAGGCCGGTATCCTCGCGCTGTTTGCCCTGCTGTTTACGTTCCTGCTAGCCCGGCGCCTGGCCGCGAGCCTGTCACAACCGATCAGCGACATGGGCAATGCGGTCAAGGCCATCCAGCAAGGCGACTACAAGACGCCGCTGCCGATTGTCGATGACTCGGAGCTTGGCGACCTGTCTCGGCATATCAACAACCTTGCCGAAGGCCTTAACCAAGCCAGCCGTGAACAACATCAGGCTATGGCCCAGTTGATCCAGACCCGCGAGGAGGCCGAACGGGCGAACAGCGCCAAATCGGACTTCCTGGCAATGATGAGCCATGAACTGCGCACGCCGATGAACGGTGTGCTGGGCATGCTGCAACTGCTGGAAACCACCGAGATGACTGAGGAGCAGACCGAATACGCGGCACTGGCCTCAGAGTCCACCGAGCACTTGCTCAAGGTCATCAACGACATTCTCGATTTCTCGCGCATCGAACGAGCGGCTCTGGAGCTGGAACATATTCCGTTCAACCTGGCCGACCTGATCAACAGTTGCGCCCAGGCCTTCCAGCACAGCGCCCAGCAGCGGGGGCTGACGCTCAACCTGCCGATTCCGCCGGGGCTGGACACCTTGCGGGTGCAGGGCGACCCGACGCGTATCCGCCAGATTCTGGTGAACCTGATCGGCAATGCGTTGAAGTTTACCGAACACGGCAACGTCAGCGTCGAACCACACTGGCAGACCCTCGACGATGAACTGGTGTGGTTCACCTGCACCGTGCGCGACAGCGGCATCGGGATTTGCGCCGAACGCTTGGAGTTGATGTTCGATGCATTCCAGCAAGCCGACAGTTCCATTTCAAGACGTTACGGCGGTACCGGCCTGGGCCTGCCTATTGCCCGCACCCTGGCCGAACGCATGGGCGGCACACTGCGCGCCCAGAGCGAAGAAGGCCGGGGCTCAGTATTTACCCTGGAAATCCCCCTGGCCATCGACCTGCACAGCCTGCCGGCGATTGCACCGAACGCGGAAGGCAAACACAGCACAGGCGATGGCCGCCATGTGTTGCTGGTGGAGGACAACCCGGTCAACCGCACCGTGGTGGAAGCCATGTTGCGCAGCCTGGGCTTTGAAGTGAGCCTGGCCACCGACGGCGCCGAGGCCATCCGCAGCGCCGAGAGCCTGATGTTCACGGCGATCCTGATGGATTGTAGGCTGCCACTCATTGACGGTTACGAGGCCACCCGGCAGATCCGCCAGTTGCCGGGCTGCGCAGACCTGCCGATTATCGCCCTCACCGCCAATGCCTTGCAGGGCGACCGTGAAGCCTGCCTGGCGGCCGGCATGAACGATTACCTCGCCAAGCCGTTCAAACGTACGGATTTGCAAAAAATCCTGCAGCGTTGGGTGCAATAGCCTCACGCCATCAGCCAACTGCGACTGGCGTGAAAGACGAAAGTGCGGCAGTCTTAGGCACCCGAACGGGCCGATAAACAGGCCCGGTTTAAAATTTCAGTGAACAAGTGTACATTCAGTACCTTAACGCTGTGACTTTCACTACAACGCAATAGTCTATGTATAGGCTGCCGACATGAGGCATGAACGCTTCATTCGGTTCGGGAAGATTTGCCCTACCCTGCCGCATGGGATTATTGAGGAGCTCGCATGACCAAACAAAACGCCTTTACCCGGGAAGACCTGCTGCGCTGCAGTCGCGGTGAGCTGTTCGGCCCAGGTAACGCGCAACTGCCCGCCCCGAACATGCTGATGGTGGATCGCATCACCCATATCAGCGAAGAGGGTGGCAAGTACGGCAAAGGTGAATTGGTCGCCGAGCTGGATATCACCCCGGACCTGTGGTTCTTCGCCTGCCATTTCGAAGGTGACCCTGTGATGCCGGGCTGCCTGGGCCTCGATGCCATGTGGCAACTGGTGGGTTTCTTCCTCGGCTGGCAAGGCCTGCCGGGCCGCGGCCGCGCCCTGGGTTCGGGCGAAGTGAAGTTCTTTGGGCAGGTGCTGCCGACCGCCAAGAAAGTCACCTACAACATTCAAATCAAGCGCGTCCTCAAGGGCAAGCTGAACCTGGCCATCGCCGATGGTTCGGTAAGCGTCGACGGTCGCGAGATCTATACTGCCGAAGGCCTTCGGGTTGGCGTATTCACTTCCACTGACAACTTTTAAGGGTTATCCGCATGCGCCGCGTCGTTATCACTGGTCTGGGCATCGTTTCTTGCCTGGGCAATGACAAAGAGACCGTCACCGCTAACCTGCGTGCAAGTCGCCCTGGCATCCGCTTCAACTCGGAATATGCCGAAATGGGTCTGCGTAGCCAGGTTTCCGGCTCCATCGACCTGCCCCTCGAAGAACTGATCGATCGCAAGATCTATCGCTTCGTCGGCCACGCTGCCGCCTACGCCTACCTGGCCATGAAAGACGCCATCGCCGACTCCGGCCTCAGCGAAGACCAGGTATCGAACGTACGCACCGGCCTGATTGCCGGTTCGGGCGGCGCATCCACCCTGAACCAGATGGAAGCACTGGACATCCTGCGCGAAAAAGGCGTCAAGCGCGTTGGCCCGTATCGTGTCACACGGACCATGGGCAGCACCGTTTCCGCCTGCCTGGCCACGCCATTCGCCATCAAGGGCGTGAACTACTCGATCTCCTCCGCCTGCGCTACCAGTGCTCACTGCATCGGTACTGCGGTCGAGCAGATCCAGTTGGGCAAGCAGGACATCGTGTTTGCCGGCGGCGGCGAAGAAGAGCATTGGAGCCAATCGTTCCTGTTCGACGCAATGGGCGCACTGTCCACCCAGTACAACGAAACCCCGGAAAAGGCCTCCCGCGCCTACGACGCCAAGCGTGACGGTTTCGTCATCGCCGGCGGTGGCGGCATGGTGGTGGTCGAGGAGCTGGAACATGCTCTGGCCCGTGGTGCCAAGATCTACGCGGAAATCGTCGGCTACGGCGCTACTTCCGATGGCTACGACATGGTTGCCCCAAGCGGTGAAGGCGCCATCCGCTGCATGCAGATGGCCATGTCCACTGTAGATACCCCAATCGACTACCTGAACACCCACGGCACCTCGACTCCGGTCGGCGACGCCAAGGAAATGGAAGGCGTGCGTGCGGTATTCGGCGACAAGGCTCCGGCCATCAGTTCCACCAAGAGCCTGTCCGGTCACTCCCTGGGCGCCGCCGGCGTTCACGAAGCGATCTACTGCCTGCTGATGATGGAAGGCAACTTCATGGCCGGTTCGGCCAATATCGACGAGATCGACCCGGTCGTCGCCGATATGCCGATCCTGACCAAGACCGTTGAAAACGCCAAGATCGACACCGTGATGAGCAACAGCTTCGGCTTCGGTGGCACTAACGCCACCCTGGTGCTGAAACGCTGGCAGGGTAAGTAAGACCTGTAGGTTGATCACCTGAAAAAGCCCCGACTGGTTCGGGGCTTTTTTATGAGCAACTGAATGAGACCGAATCGCCGGTATCGAGGGCACGCCCCCCTCCCACACTCGACCGCATTCTTTGGGCAATGTGGGAGGGGGCTTGCTCCCGATAGGGCCACCTCGGCCCCCAGCACTACACCGAAAACCGCGCCACCATCGAATTCAAATCCACCGCCAACCGCGACAACTCCTGGCTCGCCGCACTGGTCTGGTTCGCCCCGGCAGACGTCTGATGCGCCAAGTCACGGATATTCATCAAGTTGCGATCCACCTCCCGCGCCACCGCCGCCTGCTGTTCCGACGCGCTGGCAATTACCAGGTTGCGCTCATTGATCAGCGTGAATGCCGACGCAATCGCCTCCAGCGCTGTCCCCGCCGACTTGGCGATATCCAGCGTGGAGCGCGCCCGGATGTTGCTCTGCTGCATTGAACTGACAGCTTGCTCCGTGCCCTGCTGAATCGCGCTGATCATCTGCTCGATTTCCTGGGTCGACTGCTGGGTACGATGGGCCAGCGCACGCACCTCATCGGCCACCACGGCAAACCCGCGCCCGGCATCCCCGGCCCGCGCAGCTTCGATAGCGGCATTGAGCGCCAACAGGTTGGTCTGCTCGGCAATCGAGCGAATCACGTCCAGTACCTTGCTGATGCCATAGACCTTTTGCGCCAAGTCCTCGACCTGGGTCGCATTGGCCGTCACATCCGAGGCCAGGGCCTCAATCGACACCACCGTCTGCTGGACCTGCTCACGCCCTTGCTGGGCGATACGGTCAGACTCGCGGGATGCCTGGGACGTAGCCACAGCATTGCCTGCCACCTCCTCCACCGCCGCCGTCATCTGGTTGACCGCCGTCGCGGCCTGTTCGATTTCCTGGCTTTGCTGGTGCAAGCCACGGGTGGCGTCCTCGGTGACGCAACTGAGCTCCTCGGAGGCTGATGCCAGTTGGCTGGACGATTCGGAGATACGCCGGATGGTCTCACGCAACGTGTCCTGCATGCCCTTGAGCGCTCGCTGCAAACGCGCAGGCTCATCCTTGCCACTCACGACAATCTCCCCAGTCAGATCGCCACTGGCGACGTTCTGGGCAACCTGAAGCGACTGCGCAAGTGGCAACACGATACTGCGGGTCAGCCAGACCGCCAGGCCGATGGTGATCAGCGTGGCCAGGGCGATCATGGCGATCACCCAGGTTCGCGACTGGCTGAACACATTCTGTGCCTGCCTTGCCGCCTCGTTGGCACTGGCCTTGTTCAGATTGACCAGGGCGCGCAGGGTCAGCGCCATTTGATCGGCCAACTGGTTCATCTCACCATTGACCACCTGGGTCGCATCCTCCAGCCGATTGGCCTTGGACAACGCCACCACCTGTTCCTGGCGCTGCAGGTAGCCCTGCTGCTCGCCCTCGAAACGATCAAACAGCACACGCTCTTCAGGCAGCACGATCAACGCTTCGTACAACTGCTCGGCAGTACGCAGCGCCGCTTTGGTCTCGGTGATTTTCTGCTCGTTCTGCGCCACCGCCTGGGGCTCGCGACTGACCAACAAACGCAAGGTCAGCGCACGAATGCGCAACACATCCTGGCTCATCTCCCCCACCGCCATTACGCTTGGCAACCAGTTGTTCTCCACTTGGTCCGACTGCTGGCGCATATTGCCCATCTGCAGCAGCGCAAAGCCGCCCAGGGCAAACACCATCAACGCCAACACGCCAAACCCCAAACCGGCACGGGGGGCGATATTCAAACTTCTGATACTCATGCCTTCGGCTCCTTCCAAATGCGCTGCATCCATTTGCAGCTGGCTGCTTTGAAAGGTATCGGCGCCTCAGCGCGTTTGCGTAAGACCAAAACGCGATATCAACGGGCAACCCCATCGCGAGTGGTTTTGGGCAGGATGGCCAGGAAATTGTCCTGCGCCACCTTGTGGGCAATATCCTCGGGAAGCGCGTCAAGGAAGGGATCAAAGCGGCGCATTTCCTTGCCCAGCTTATTGAAACGCCCGACCACGTCCGAACCCAGCATAAAGCGCTCCGGAAAGCGCTCCACCAGCCTTATCCATTGCGGCCGAGGCTTGCCCGCATCGTCCAGCAAGTACGGCGTGAGCATGCTCCAGGACAGGTCGATGTACAGATTGGGATAGGCCTCCAGCATCCGGGTCAAGGTGGGCAGCAAGAAGTCCATCTGGACCTGGTGGCGGTGAATCTCCTTGCTGGTCCCGGCATGGGCCCAGATAAAGCGCGTGTGCGGATGGTTGCGCAGCGGCTCTTCGACTTCAGCGAGGTACAGCGGGTTGCGCTCACGCTTGGAGGTGATGTTCGAGTGCAGCATCACCGGCAGGTCGTTTTCGGCCGCCAGATGGTAAATGCGTGTCATCGCCTCGTTGTTGGCACGCGGGGTGTCGCCGGACGTAAGCGCCGTGAGGTCATCGTGACGGGTGAACACCTCGCCGATGCCCTGCCACAACCCTGGATTGAGGTCGAGCATGCGCTGGATATGGGCAGCGGAGTTCTTGTCATTGGGGTTGAAGCCGCTCAAAAACGGGTGAAAGTGCTGGCGCTGTTCAGCGGTGAGCTTGTTCACGGCCGCAGCGACGATCACGTCAGTGGCGCTGTACCAATAGGCATCGGCATCATCACCGGCGTAGTAGCGCGGACGCTTGGGCTCGTCTTCGTGCCATTTTTTTGCCACGGGAATGCCGGAAATCATCACGTGCTCGATGCGATTCTCGGCCATGGCCTTGAGCAATTTATCCATGCCGGCCGTTTCCTGGAAAAAATCCACGTAATGCAGATGCGCATCGCTGTAGGCATAGTCGCGAGCCTGCGCGGCAAGGCTGCTGGCGGCGAGCAACAGGGCGAGACTCAGGCGGGTCCAGGGCACGGTACAACCTCGATAAGGGCCAATACGGGTAGACCTTGCACCGCGCATCAGGGTTCACCGCGGAAAAAACGCGGAACACTGAAGTGCCAGCATGCTCTATAACTGCATGACCTTCATCCTGCCACCCTGTGAGGTTTGCCATGTCTGTTACCGTGAATACGCTGAACGCTGAAAACTTGCGCCACAGTGTCAACATCAATAGTCACGAGCTGTTTACCGACCTGCCCAAGAGCCTGGGCGGCGACGACTCGGCGCCCTCCCCCCACGATTACTTCGATGCCGCACTGGCGTCGTGCAAGGCCTTGACTGTCAGGCTCTATGCCCAAAAGAAAGACATCCCGCTGACCGGCGTGACCGTGGAAGTCACCCACGACGCTGCCGAAGAGCAAAAGGGCAAGTACAAGCTCAACGTCAAATTGACCCTCAAGGGTGTGCTCACCGACGCGCAACGCGATGAACTGCATCGCGTTGCGGACAAGTGCCCAGTGCACAAGCTGATGACCACTGCCGAGATCAGCATCGACACCCAGCTGTCCGAAGGCGCCTTCAGCCAATAGCGGCAACCTCGCGTCGAGCGGGTTATGCTCAATCACACCTAACCCGCTCAGACTGGGACGCACCATGACCACCCTCACCGTGATCCGCCCTCGCCCCGAAGACGTCGAAGGCCAACCGATCCTGCGCCCCTTGCCGTCGCGGGAGTGCCGCAGCGTCGGGCCCTTTGTGTTCTTCGATCATATGTTGCACACCCGCTACGCGCCGGGCAGCGGCATGAATATCCGCCAGCATCCACATATTGGCTTGTCCACCCTCACCTATCTGTTCGAGGGTGCGCTGCAGCATAAGGACAGCCTGGGCTCCGATCAGGTGGTGCAGGCCGGTGATGTCAGCTGGATGACTGCCGGCAGTGCGATCGCCCATGTCGAACGCACACCCGAGGCGCTCAAGGCCAGCGGGTTCAGCCTGCATGGGCTGCAAGTGTGGCTGGCGTCGCCCAAGGATCATGAGACCGGACCCGGCCATTACAGCCACCACCCAGCGGCGGAACTACCGGTGAGTGACAACCTGGGTGTGCAGATTCGCCTGATCGCGGGCAGTGGGTTTTGCCTGAAATCGCCGGTGCCGGTGCTTTCACCCACGTTCTACGCCGAAGTGCAGATGCAGACGGCCACCACCTTGCAGATCCCGGACGAGCATGAAGAACGGGCGGTGTATGTGCTGGCGGGTGAAGCGCAACTGGACGGTGAGGCGCTGCAAGTGCATAGCCTGGTGGTATTGCCGAGCGGGCAGGAGATGACGCTGTTTGCCGAGTCCGATTGCCACCTGATGGTATTCGGCGGTGCACCTTTGGATGGGCCGCGGCGGATCAATTGGAATTTTGTGGCGAGTGATCCTTTGAGGATTGAACAGGCGCGGCAGCGCTGGGCGGCTGGGGAGTGGCCGACGGTGCCGGGGGAGTCTGAAAGAATTGAGTTACCAGTGAGGTAGCTATCGGGGGCAAGCCCCCTCCCACCTTGAATGTGTTCATAGTTCAAAATGTGGGAGGAGGCTTGCCCCCGATGAGGCCAGAACAGCCGCTGGAGCTTTAACCCTTGAACACTTCATCCAACAAGTTATGCATCGACTGGAACGCCCGCGCAGCGGTCTTCGCGTCGTACATCATCTTGCCCGGCACATTGGCATGCGGGTCGGTAAAGGAATGCACCGCGCCGCCGTAGCTCAGCAATTGCCAATCCACACCCGCTGCGTTCATCTCATCTTCAAACGCCGGCAGTTGTTCTTTCGGCACCAATGGGTCGGATGCGCCATGCAGCACCAGCACCGAGCCCTTGATGTTCTTGGCATCCGCCGGGTTCGGCGTGTCGAGGGTGCCGTGGAACGACACGGCAGCCTTCAACGGCGCGCCGGTACGGGCCAGCTCCAGGGAGCAGCACCCACCGAAGCAGAAACCGAAGGTCGCCAGCTTGGTGGTATCCACCGCCGCTTCCGTCTGGCCTTGCAGTTGCTCAAAGGCCGCCTGCATGCGCTTGTTCAGCAACGGACGATCATTT
This sequence comes from Pseudomonas sp. S35, assembly GCF_009866765.1. Lineage (NCBI taxonomy): Bacteria > Pseudomonadati > Pseudomonadota > Gammaproteobacteria > Pseudomonadales > Pseudomonadaceae > Pseudomonas > Pseudomonas sp. S35. Next base: position 2,037,673 of record NZ_CP019431.1, on the reverse strand, counting down.
TTCAACGGCATCATCGCCGCGCCGGCCTCATCACCATTCGACGGGCGTACGCTTTGCCCGTACAGATCAGCGATCAGCACCACATAGCCTTTGCCGGCAACGGCCTTGGCGATCTCTTCGGCACCCGCACTTACACCCATCCAGTTCGGCGCCATCAGCAGGCCTGGCAACGGGCCCTTGTGGCTGGCATCGAACGCCAGACGGCTCTCATAAGACTGGCCATCAATCTGATAGACCACGGAACGCACAGTGACTTGGCTCATCATTTACTCCAGTTGAGGTGCAGTAGAACGAAAAAACCCGCCGAAGCGGGTTTTTCTACAACGGGGTCAAACCGACAGTTCGACCAACAGCTTGTTCAGGCGGCGCACATAAGCGGCCGGATCCTTGAGGCTGTCGCCAGCGGCCAGGGCCGCTTGGTCGAAGAGGATGTGCGACAGGTCGCCAAACCGCTCTTCGCTCTGCTCGCCGTCGAGCTTCTCGATCAGCGGGTGAGCCGGGTTGAATTCGAAGATCGGCTTGGAATCCGGCACCTTCTGGCCGCTGGCTTCGAGGATCTGGCGCATCTGCATGCCCAGGTCCTGCTCGCCGATGGCCAGGATCGCCGGGGAGTCGGTCAGGCGGTGGGAAACCCGCACTTCGCTGACCGCATCGCCCAGGGCCGTCTTGATCCGCTCAACCAGACCTTCTTTGGCCTTGGCGACTTCTTCGGCTTCCTTCTTCTCTTCTTCGGAGTCCAGGTTGCCCAAGTCCAGGTCGCCACGGGCCACGTCGACGAAAGTCTTGCCGTCGAACTCGCTGAGGTAGCTCATCAGCCACTCATCGATTCGGTCGGTCAGCAGCAGCACTTCGATGCCTTTCTTGCGGAAGACTTCCAGGTGCGGGCTGTTCTTGACCTGAGCGTAGGTTTCGCCGGTCAGGTAGTAGATCTTGTCCTGACCTTCCTTGGCGCGTGCCAGGTATTCGGCCAGGGACACGACCTGCTCGCCGTCTTCGCCTTGAGTGGAGGCAAAACGCAGCAGACCGGCGATTTTTTCCTTGTTGGCGAAATCTTCCGCCGGGCCTTCTTTCATGACCTGGCCGAAGTTTTTCCAGAAGCCTTTGTATTGCTCAGGCTCGTTCTTCGCCAATTTCTCCAGCATGTCGAGGACACGCTTGGTCAACGCCGACTTCATGGAGTCGATGATCGGGTCTTTCTGCAGGATTTCCCGCGACACGTTCAGCGACAGGTCATTGGAGTCAACCACGCCTTTGATGAAGCGCAGGTACAGCGGCAGGAACGATTCCGCCTGATCCATCACGAACACGCGCTGCACGTAGAGCTTCAGGCCTTTGGGCGCTTCACGCTGGTACAGGTCGAACGGAGCACGGGCCGGTACGTAGAGCAGCGAGCTGTATTCCAGCTTGCCTTCGACCTTGTTGTGGCTCCAGCTCAGCGGGTTTTCGTAGTCGTGGGCGATGTGCTTGTAGAACTCCTGGTATTCCTCGTCCTTCACTTCAGTGCGAGGGCGGGTCCACAGGGCGCTGGCACGGTTGACCACTTCCCATTCCTGGGCAGGCGCTTCTTCGCCTTCGGCGGCGGCCTGTTCTTTCGGCAACTCGATCGGCAGCGCGATGTGGTCGGAGTACTTCTTGATGATGTTGCGCAGGCGGTAGCCGTCGGCAAACTCATCTTCAGCGTCTTTAAGATGCAGCACGATGCGGGTGCCACGGTCGGCTTTATCGATGGTGGCGATTTCAAACTCGCCCTCACCTTTAGAAGACCAGTGCACGCCCTCGCCGGCAGCGAGGCCGGCACGACGGCTGAACACTTCAACCTTGTCAGCCACGATAAAGGCCGAGTAGAAGCCCACACCGAACTGGCCGATCAGGTGCGAATCTTTCTTCTGGTCGCCCGACAGGTTTTTCATGAAATCGGCAGTACCGGATTTGGCGATCGTCCCCAGGTGGGTGATCGCATCCTCACGGCTCATGCCAATACCGTTGTCTTCGAGGGTGACGGTCTTGGCGTCTTTGTCGAAGCTCACACGGATTTTCAGTTCGGCGCCACCTTCCAGCAACTCAGGCTTGGACAGGGCTTCGAAACGTAATTTGTCGACAGCGTCAGAGGCGTTCGAGATCAATTCGCGAAGGAAAATTTCCTTGTTGGAATACAGCGAATGGATCATGAGGTGCAGCAGTTGCTTCACCTCGGTCTGGAAGCCCAGGGTTTCCTTTTGAGTTTCCACACTCATGGTCATCAAACTCCAATTGGATGGCAGTGGCCGCGTCCTTGAGGGTTGGCGGCGGGTTGTCATCAAAGTTGGGGGCTAAGACCAGGATTTCAAGGGCGGTTTGTTTCCTCAATCTTGAAATGCGCGCGGGCGGTGGCAATCGGTTGCTCCGCAGTGCTTTGCCAGGCGGTGATGGCCACATTTGCCACCCGTCGGCCTTGGCGCCACACCTGGCAGGTGGCGTAGGTGTCGCGAAACTGGCCGGCACGCAGGTAATCCAGAGAGAAATCGATGATTTTCGGCAGGCCCGGCGCACCCGTAAACACCAGCAGGTGCAACGCTGCCGACACCTCCATGAAGCCCGCAATTACCCCGCCGTGCAGCGCCGGCAATATGGGGTTACCAATGTTGTCCTTGTTGGCGGGCAGCCGAAACAGCAACTCGTCGCCCAGGCGAGTGCATTCGATGCCAATCAGCTTGGCGTAGGGGATCAAGTCGAGCAGGGCCTCGTAGTTACCACGCTCATGGGCCTGCTCCAGACGGGTCTTGAACCGATGCGTCATGCCCGCTCCCCCTTGATTGCACTGCCCAGGCCTTGGGCCCCCTTCAGGCGCTTGCCCATGCGTATGAACGTGCCGACAACATGGGCAATGGGCTGCTGCGGGTCATCCTGGTAGGCGACGCCACGGGTAAAGATCACATCACTGGTCACCCGATAGCATTGGGCGAAACCGTACACCGGCTTGTGGGGTTCGGCGGGATGCATGTAGTCGATACGCAGGTCCAGGGTCGGGCACACCTCGAATTCGGGTAACACGCACAAGGTGGCCATCCCACAGGCGGTATCCATCAGCGACGTTAACGCACCGCCGTGGATCACGCCGGTGTGGGGGTCACCGACAATTGCCAAGGCATATGGCAACATCAGGGTCATGCCCTCCTCGCTTGCCTCGTGAACACTAATTCCGAGTACCTGGCAATGGCGCAGGGCCGATACAAAGCGCGTCGCACGCTCTAACAGGGGGTTTTCGGTCATTCGATAAAGACTCTTATTTGTATGGATCGGCGGAGTAGTCCGTGCGGGTTAAAGTTCCTTGGCGCGTGCTGTTTATATATCTGCGTAATAAAAGGAACTAATGCTGAGCCGCCACGCTCGAAAGGCCAGTAGATATCTTCAATAAGGAGAAACACCCCATGCGCAAGACTTTAGCTATTTCCATGATGCTCGCCGCTGCCCTCGGTCTCGCTGCCTGCGACAAAAAATCCGAAGACAAAGCCCAAGACGCCGCCGCGCACTCTGAGCAAGCTCAGAAAGATATGGCGAAGGCTCAGGATAAAGTGAACGACGCTGCGAAAGAAAACGCCGATGCTGCCAAAGCTCAGGCTGAATCGAACGAAGCCGCCGCAAAAGAGGCAGCACCTGCTACTCCAACCACCGGTTCTTGATACCGCGGTTTGAAATAGCGTCGCTGCAAAAAGAAAGCCCGCTTAGATAGCGGGCTTTTCTTTGTCTGCTGCTTTTAATCGCCGCGCTAACTAAGGCAGCTCTTTAACCGGCTCCGGCAGCGGCGTATCTGTCTGCGTATACACCATCACTTGCAATACGTCGGAATGAAACTCTCGACGATACAGTACGAGTACCACCCCACTGCTCATCAACATGAACAGCCAGGGGCTGACAAACCATGCCAGCATGGTCATGCCGAAGTAATAAGCGCGCAACCCAAAGTTGAATTGGTTAGCCGCCATGGAAATCACTCGTGCCGCCCGCAACGCAAAGGCCTTACGCTCCTGCTCTGACACATGCCGCTCACCGATCATCGGCGCCGACCCCACCAGCACTGCCGCAAAGTTGTATTGGCGCATGCACCAACTGAACGTGAAGAAGGCATAGACGAACACCAACGCCAGGCACAACAACTTGATCTCCGACATGCCCTGGGATGCCTGCTGCACCATAGGGATGTCCGCCAGCAACGACACGGCCCGTTCGGAAGCCCCCAGCACGGTGAGAATACCGGCGAGGATGATCAGTGTGCTGGAGGCGAAGAACGAGGCGTTACGCTCCAGGTTGCCGATCACGCTGGCGTCGGCGATACGGTTGTCGCGTAGCAGCATGCGCCGCATCCAATCTTCACGATACAGATGCAACACACTCGCCAGGCACGCGGTGTCACGGGCCTTCCAGGTGGCATAACGGGTGTAGCCGCCCCAGCACAACACGAACCAGAGGGCGGCAAGCAGGTGGACTTGATTGGCTTCGACGAACGACATGCGGGTCCTAGTACAGGGTAAAGGATGGCGGAATACGGTCCAACTGTGGGAGGGGCGATGCGACGGTTCGACTTGCTGCCTCCCACACTGATCCAATTGCAACTTTAGAAGGTGTCGCCTTATAAGCATAAAAAATGCCCCATATCGAATGATACGGGGCATTTCAGTAGAGCCTGTGATACGTCGCTTAAGCGATCGCTTCGCTACGCTTGCCGAGCACACGGTCAACGACTACCGCTACCACCAGCACCATCACCGACGGCACCAGCCAGGCCAGGCCTTGTTCGCTCAATGGCAAGTTGGCCAACGGTGAAGGCATCCAGCCCGCCAGGCCCGCGCCCTTGAGTGCGTCGATGCAACCAAAGATGAACGACACCAGCATCACCGGGCCAACGATACGGCCCTGCTCCTGCCAGAAGTCTTTGCAGAAGCTCAACGCTACCAGCACGATGCACGGCGGGTAGATCGCAGTCAGCACCGGGATCGAGAAGGCAATCAGCTTGGTCAGGCCCAGGTTGGACACGAACAGCGAGAACAGCGCCAGGATCACGACCAGGGTCTTGTAGGACAGAGGCAGGATTTTGCTGAAGTACTCGGCGCAGGCACAGGTGAGGCCCACTGCAGTCACCAGGCACGCCAGCGAGATCAGCACCGCCAGGAAACCACTGCCCAACGAACCGAAGGTGTGTTGCACGTAAGCATGCAATACGGCAGCGCCATTGGCTGCACCGGCCGCCACTTCGTGACTGCCCGCACCCAGGCGGAACAAGCTGACGTACACCAGCGCAAGGCCCACGCCGGCAATCAGGCCGGCAATGATCGCGTAGCGCGTGATCAGCTTCGGCGACTCGACGCCACGGGAGCGGATGGCGTTGACGATCACGATGCCAAATACCAGCGCGCCCAGGGTATCCATGGTCAGGTAACCATTGATAAAACCTTGGGAGAACGGTGCGGCGACGTATTCCGGGGTGGCGACACCCACTTCACCGGCCGGCAACGCAAACGCGGCGATGCCGAGGATGGCCAGCGCGATGATCTTCAGCGGTGCAAGGAAGCGACCCACAGTGTCCAGCAGACGCCCTGGGTAAAGGGACACAAAGAACACCACCAGGAAGTACACCGAGCTGTAGAGGAACAGCGCCAGCGGGCTTTCGCCGGTCAGCGGCGCCAGGCCCACTTCAAAGGACACGGTCGCAGTACGTGGGGTGGCAAACAGCGGCCCTACCGCCAGATACGCCGCCGCAGCGAGCAGGCCACCGGCGATCTTGCCGATCGGGCTGCTCAACGCGTCCATACCGCCGCCGACCTTGGCCAGGGCGATCACAGTGACCACCGGCAAACCGACCGCGGTGATCAAGAAGCCCAGCGCTGCCATCCAGACGTGAGGTCCGGACTGCAAGCCAACGATAGGCGGGAAGATGATGTTACCGGCGCCCACGAACAGGGCGAAGGTCATAAAGCCCAACGCCAGGATGTCCTGGCTTTTCAACACTTTCATTTCGGGAAATACCACACTACTGAATCGGAATTTAGAGAGGGATTCCCTGTGGATGAGGGAAATACTGCCGGCCCTGATCGGGGCTGACCGGTCTAGCGCGGGGCTTCCTTTTGGGAGGCACACGCATAAAGAGGCGGCTAGGGTACAGAATTAAGCCCACAAACGCACTGTTGCGGGGCGATCTGTCCGATAAGCGACATCTCAATGTCGCGTTTTCGTACTTTATTTTGGCAATACGCTCAAATGAGGAAGGTAGCTTGCCCCCGATGGCAGTGGTTCAGTCAATACATCAAGTGACTGCCATACCGCTATCGGGGGCAAGCCCCCTCCCACATTTGAATCTTCAACAACCTGCAGAATGCACAAAGGCCACCCGAAGGTGGCCTTTGCCTGGTGAAGCGTCAGCTAAGCGCGAGGCTTATTTGACAGCCCAACCGGTCAGCTCGGACAAAGCCTTGCCGATGTCTGCCAGCGAACGCACGGTTTTAACGCCTGCGTCTTCCAGGGCAGCAAACTTCTCGTCTGCAGTGCCCTTGCCGCCAGAGATGATTGCGCCAGCATGGCCCATGCGCTTGCCCGCAGGGGCAGTCACACCAGCGATGTAGGAAACAACCGGCTTGGTCACGTGTGCCTTGATGTAGGCAGCCGCTTCTTCTTCAGCCGAACCGCCGATCTCACCGATCATCACGATTGCTTCGGTCTTCGGGTCTTCCTGGAACAGTTTCAGGATGTCGATGAAGTTCGAACCTGGGATCGGGTCACCGCCAATGCCGACGCAAGTCGACTGACCGAAACCGGCGTCAGTGGTCTGCTTCACAGCTTCGTAGGTCAGGGTGCCGGAACGGGAAACGATACCGACTTTACCTGGCAAGTGAATGTGACCTGGCATGATGCCGATCTTGCATTCGCCTGGGGTGATCACGCCTGGGCAGTTAGGGCCGATCAGGGTAACACCCAGCTCGTCGCACTTAACTTTAGCGTCCAGCATGTCCAGGGTAGGAATGCCTTCAGTGATGCAGACGATCAGCTTGATGCCGCCGAAGGCTGCTTCCAGGATGGAATCTTTGCAGAAAGGAGCTGGAACGTAGATAACGCTGGCGGTAGCGCCAGTTTTTTCTACAGCGTCTTTCACAGTGTTGAACACTGGCAGACCCAGGTGCTCGGTGCCGCCTTTGCCCGGAGTTACGCCACCCACCATCTTGGTGCCGTATTCGATGGCTTGCTGGGTGTGGAAACTACCTTGCGAACCGGTAATACCCTGGCAGATAACTTTGGTGTCTTTATTGATCAGGACGCTCATTACTTGCCCTCCGCAGCTTTGACAACTTGTTGAGCAGCGTCGGTCAGGCTGGTAGCCGCGATGATGTTCAAACCGCTTTCTGCCAGTACTTTAGCGCCCAGTTCAGCGTTGTTACCTTCAAGGCGAACAACAACCGGGATTTTCACGCCGACTTCTTTCACTGCGCCGATGATGCCTTCGGCAATCATGTCGCAACGAACGATGCCGCCGAAGATGTTGACCAATACTGCAGCGACGTTGGAGTCGGACAGGATGATCTTGAACGCTTCGGTAACGCGTTCTTTGGTAGCACCGCCGCCTACGTCAAGGAAGTTGGCTGGTTTGCCGCCATGCAGGTTGACGATGTCCATGGTACCCATGGCCAGGCCAGCACCGTTGACCATGCAACCGATGTTACCTTCCAGGGCTACGTAGTTCAGTTCGAACTTGGCAGCGTGCGCTTCGCGCGGATCGTCTTGCGACGGATCGTGGAAAGTCTTCAGCTTAGGCTGACGGTACATGGCGTTGGCGTCGATGTTGATCTTGGCGTCGAGGCAGTGCAGATCGCCATCAGCCTTGATCACCAGCGGGTTCACTTCCAGCAGGGCCAGATCGTGATCCTGGAACAGTTTGGCCAGACCTACGAAGATCTTGGCGAACTGGGCAACTTGCTTGCCTTCCAGGCCCAGCTGGAAAGCCAGCTCGCGACCCTGGAATGGCTGAGCGCCAACCAGTGGATCGATAGTGGCTTTCAGAATTTTTTCTGGGGTTTCTTCGGCGATCTTCTCAATGTCCACGCCACCTTCGGTGGAAGCCATGAACACGATGCGACGGCTCGAACGGTCAACGACAGCGCCCAGGTACAGCTCTTTAGCGATATCAGTGCACGATTCAACCAGGATCTTGGTGACTGGCTGGCCGTTGGCATCAGTCTGGTAAGTCACCAGACGCTTGCCCAGCCACTGCTGTGCGAAGGCCTTGGCGTCTTCTTTGCTGCGAACCAGCTTAACGCCGCCCGCTTTACCGCGACCACCCGCGTGGACCTGGGCTTTGACAACCCACTCGGTACCACCGATTTTGTCGCAGGCTTCTGCTGCTGCTTCCGGGGTGTCTACTGCGTAGCCCTTGGAAACTGGCAGGCCGTATTCAGCGAACAGCTGCTTACCCTGATACTCGTGAAGATTCATGCTTTTTACCGTCTTCGTTAGGTACTGCGCATTCGGCGCTGCGCTCATGATGAGTGCCGCGCCACCTGTGACTGCTGCTCGCGCAACTTGCTGGGCTTATGGCCCGTAAAGCTGCGCAAGACTGCGTCCAGCGGATATTCCGCGGTGAGTCTTGCGCGCAAGGCTCACGACGGGCAACTCCGCCGTGGTTTCTTATTATCTCGCTTAGCGCTTCTTGCGGTTGGCGATGTGAATGGCGCCGCCATTCACAGCCAACGCTGCTTCGTGCAACGCTTCGGACAGGGTCGGATGGGAGAAGACCATCATGCCCAGGTCCTCGGCACTGGTGCCGAATTCCATACCGATCGCGCCTTGCTGAACCAGTTCTGCAGCGCTCGGGCCAATCACGTGGACGCCCAATACGCGGTCAGTCTTGGCATCAGCGATGACTTTGACAAAACCACCGGTGTCGTTGGCTGCCATGGCACGGCCAGACGCAGCGAACGGGAAGGTGCCGACGTTAACTTCAACGCCTTCAGCTTTCAACTGCTGTTCGTTCTTGCCGACCCATGCAATTTCCGGGTGGGTGTAGATAACCGATGGGATCAGGTCGTAGTTCATCTGGGTTTTGTGGCCCTTGATGCGCTCGACAACCATGATGCCTTCTTCGGAAGCCTTGTGCGCCAGCATCATGCCGCGAACTACGTCGCCGATGGCGTAGACGCCAGGCACGGTGGTCGCGCAGTGATCGTCAACGTGCACATAACCGCGCTCGTCGAGGGTCACGCCGCTGTCGGCTGCCAGCAGGTCGGTGGTCACTGGACGGCGACCAACGGCTACGATCAGCTTGTCGAAGGTGATGGTTTTTTCGCCATCCTTGTCGGTGTAGTTGACAACAACTTCTTCACCGTTAACTTTCGAGCCAGTGACGCGTGCGCCCAGCTTGATGTCCAGACCTTGTTTGGTCAGGGTTTTCAGCGCTTCTTTGGACACAGCGGTGTCGGCAGCCAGCAGGAACGTATCCAGGGCTTCCAGCACAGTCACTTCGGAACCCAGGCGGGACCAGACCGAACCCAATTCCAGGCCGATCACGCCAGCGCCGATCACGCCCAGGCGCTTGGGAACGGCTTGGAATTCCAGGGCGCCGGTCGAATCGACGATCACGTTCTGGTCGACTGGAGCCGGTGGAATGTCGATTGGACGCGAACCTGGAGCCAGGATCACGTTCTCGGCTTCGATGACTTCAACCGAACCGTCAGGCTTGGTGATTTCAATTTTCTTGCCGGCCAGCAGTTTGCCGTGACCTTGCAGGGAAGTGACGCCGTTGGCCTTGAACAAGGTCGCAACGCCGGAAGTCAGGCCTTTAACGATGTTGGCTTTACGGCCGACCATTGCTGGTACGTCCATGGTCACGCCAGCGTGGTTGATACCGTGGATCGCGAAGCCATCTTGGGCTTCGTGGAATTTCCAGGAGCTGTCCAGCAGCGCCTTGGAAGGAATGCAACCAACGTTCAGGCAGGTACCGCCCAGTGCCAGTTTGCCTTCCTTGTCGGTGTATTTTTCGATGCAAGCAGTCGAGAGGCCCAGTTGCGCGGCCTTGATGGCGGCAACATAGCCGCCAGGACCTGCACCAATCACTACAACGTCAAATTTCTGCGACATGAAAATAGATCCTCTATTTAGCGACAAGCTTCAAGCGTCAAGCTGCAAGCCAAGCTGATTTTTCTTACAGCTTGCAGCTCGCAGCTTGAAGCTGCTTTTATCAGATATCCAGCAGCAGACGCGCCGGGTCTTCCAGCAGGTTCTTGATGGTCACCAGGAAAGTCACGGCTTCTTTACCATCGATCAGGCGGTGATCGTAAGACAGTGCCAGGTACATCATTGGGCGGATCACGACCTGGCCGTTGATGGCCATCGGACGCTGGATGATGTTGTGCATGCCCAGGATCGCGGCTTGTGGCGGGTTGACGATCGGAGTCGACATCATCGAACCGAAGGTACCACCGTTGGTGATGGTGAAGGTACCACCGGTCATCTCGTCGATGGTCAGCTTGCCGTCACGGGCTTTCTTGCCGAAGCCGGCGATGCCGCCTTCGATTTCAGCCAGGCTCATCAGCTCGGCGTTACGCAGAACCGGAACCACCAGGCCACGGTCGCTGGACACGGCAACGCCGACGTCTGCATAACCATGGTAAACGATGTCGCCGCCGTCGATGGAAGCGTTGACTGCCGGGAAGCGTTTCAGCGCTTCGGTGGCCGCTTTCACGAAGAACGACATGAAGCCCAGGCGCACGCCGTTGTGGGACTTCTCGAACAGATCCTTGTACTTCGAACGCAGGGCCATGACTTCGGTCATGTCGACTTCATTGAAAGTGGTCAGCATCGCCATGTTCGACTGTGCTTCAACCAGGCGCTTGGCCACGGTGGCACGTACGCGAGTCATCGGCACGCGCTTCTCGGTGCGGTCGCCAGCAGCGAACACTGGAGCGGCGGCAGCTGGCGCAGCAGCCTTGACAGGTGCGGCAGCTGGCGCGTTTTTCTTGGCTTCAACAGCAGCAACCACGTCTTCCTTGGTCACGCGGCCGTCTTTGCCAGTGCCTTTGATGGAAGCCAGGTTGATGCCGTTTTCTTCAGCCAGCTGGCGAGCAGCCGGTGCAGCGATTGGATCTTCGCCACCTGCAGCAGGCGCAGCAGCTGGAGCCGAAGCAGCAGCGGCTGGTGCAGCGGCTGCAGGAGCAGCAGCGCTGCCCGCTTCGATCGAGCCCAGTACCTGGTTGGACAGGACGGTAGCGCCCTCTTCGGCAACGATTGCGCCCAGCACGCCGTCAGCTTCGGCCAACACTTCCAGAACGACTTTGTCGGTCTCGATGTCGACGATCAGGTCGTCACGCTTTACAGCGTCGCCTGGTTTCTTGTGCCAAGTGGCAACGGTGCCATCGGCAACCGATTCCGGGAATGACGGGGCTTTGATTTCGATAGCCATTATCTGTGGGTCCTTAAAATTCGGTTTCAGTCAGCGCGAAGGCGTTAAACAGTGAAAGCATCTTGCAGCAGTTTTTCCTGCTGCTCGGCGTGCATCGACGCATAACCACAAGCAGGTGCAGCAGAAGCATCACGACCGGCGTACTCCAGGCCCAAGGCCTTGTTGTGGTTGCCGATGCTGCGACGCAGGTGATGCTGGCTGCTGTACCACGCGCCCTGGTTCATCGGTTCTTCCTGACACCACACAACATTCGTGAGGTTGGTGTAAGGCGCGATGATCTCCATGAGGTCATCTTCCGGGAACGGGTAAAGCTGCTCGATACGCACGATGGCGATGTCTTCGCGGCCTTCGGCACGACGTTTTTCCAGCAAGTCGTAGTAAACCTTGCCGCTGCACAAGACCAGGCGAGTGACCTTGGCCGCGTCGAGCGTGTCGATTTCTGGAATCACGGTCTGGAACGAACCGTCCGCCAGATCTTCCAGGGTCGAGATGGCCAGTTTGTGACGCAGCAGCGATTTCGGGGTCAGCACTACCAGCGGCTTGCGCAGCGGGCGGATCACCTGGCGACGCAGCAAGTGGTAGATCTGGGCCGGCGTAGTCGGCACGCACACCTGGATATTGTGCTCGGCGCACAGTTGCAGGTAACGCTCCAGACGGGCCGAGGAGTGCTCCGGACCCTGACCTTCATAACCGTGTGGCAACAGCATGGTCAGACCGCACAGACGGCCCCACTTGTGCTCGCCGCTGGTGATGAACTGGTCGATAACCACCTGGGCACCGTTGGCGAAGTCGCCGAACTGGGCTTCCCAGATCACCAGCGCCTGCGGCGTGGTGGTCGAGTAACCGTATTCGAACGCCAGTACGGCTTCTTCGGACAGGAACGAATCGTACAGGTCGAAACGCGGCTGGCCTTCGTACAGGTTCTGCAACGGGATGTAGGTGCCCGCGTCTTTCTGGTTGTGCAGCACAGCATGACGGTGCGAGAACGTACCGCGGCCGATGTCCTGGCCAGTCATGCGGATCGGGTGACCTTCGAACGCCAGGGTAGCGTACGCCATGGTTTCGGCGTAACCCCAGTTGATCGGCAGGCCGCCGGCTTGCATCTTTTGACGGTCTTCGTAGATCTTCGCAACCTGGCGCTGCACCACGAAGCCTTCTGGAATTTCCAGCAGCTTGGCGGACAGTTCCTGCAAGGTCTTGAGGTCGAACGAGGTGTCGTGACGCGCAGTCCAGGTGTGACCCAGGTACGGACGCCAGTCCACGAACAGCTCTTTGTTCGGTTCTTTGACCAGGCTTTTTACTACGTGCAGACCGTTGTCCAGCGCGTTGCGGTATTCATCGATTTTCGCCTGAACACGCGCATCATCCAACACACCGGCCTTGGTCAGGCTTTCGGCGTACAGCTCACGGGTGGTGCGCTGTTTGGTGATCTGCTGGTACATCAACGGCTGGGTGCCGCTTGGTTCGTCAGCTTCGTTGTGACCGCGACGGCGGTAGCAAACGAGGTCGATCACCACGTCACGCTTGAACTGCATGCGGTAGTCGACAGCCAGTTGGGTCACGAACAACACGGCTTCCGGATCATCACCATTCACATGGAGGATCGGCGCCTGGATCATCTTGGCAACGTCGGTGGCGTACTCGGTAGAGCGCGCATCCAGCGGGTTGCTGATGGTGAAGCCAACTTGGTTGTTGATGACGATGTGAACGGTACCGCCGGTCTTGAAGCCGCGGGTCTGCGACATCTGGAACGTTTCCAAAACCACGCCTTGACCGGCGAACGCCGCGTCACCGTGGATGGAAATCGGCAGGACCTTTTCACCGGTGGTGTCGTTACGACGATCCTGGCGAGCACGGACCGAACCCTCGACCACTGGAGAAACGATTTCCAGGTGGGATGGGTTGAAGGCCATGGCCAGGTGAACTTCACCGCCGGTGGTCATCACGTTGGACGAGAAGCCCTGGTGGTATTTAACGTCACCGGAACCCAGCTCGACCTTCTTCTTGCCTTCGAACTCGTCGAACAGCTCGCGCGGGTTCTTGCCGAAGGTGTTGACCAACACGTTCAAGCGGCCACGGTGGGCCATGCCGATCACGATTTCCTTGGTACCGTAGGAACCGGAACGCTGGATCAGCTCGTCGAGCATCGGGATCAGGCTTTCGCCGCCTTCCAGGCCGAAACGCTTGGTGCCCGGGTATTTGGTACCCAGGTATTTCTCCAGGCCTTCGGCTGCGGTCACGCGCTCGAGCAGGTGGCTGCGTACGTCAGCGGACAGCACCGGACGACCACGCACGCCTTCCAGGCGATGCTGGAACCAGTGGCGTTGCTCGGAATCGGTGATGTGCGTGAACTCAGCGCCGATGGTGCGGCAATATGTCTGCTGCAACGCTTCGTGAATTTCGCGTAGGCTCGCTTCCTCTTTGCCGATGAACAGGTCGCCGGCACGGAAGGTCGTATCAAGATCGGCATTGGTCAAGCCGTAATGATTGATCGACAGGTCAGCAGGTGCAGGACGCTGCCAGAGCCCCAGCGGGTCAAGCTGGGCCGCCTGGTGGCCACGCATCCGGTAGGCCTGGATCAGTCGCAGTACTTCAACTTGCTTCTTCTCGTGCTCACTGCTCACGCTGCCGGCGGAAACCGGTTGGGCGCGGCGCTGGTTCTTTGCCAGCAGCACAAACTGATCGCGAATTGTTGCGTGCGATACATCGGTGGCAGCGTTGCCGTCAGAAGACAACGTCTGAAATTTGGTGCGCCATTCTTCTGGCACAGCGTTAGGGTCGTGCAGGTAGAGCTCATAAAGCTCTTCCACATAGGCAGCGTTACCACCTGAAAGATAGCCGCTGTTCCACATGCGCTGCATCACGCTTTCTTGCATGCTTGGTCACCCTCGATTTGGGGACACCACCGGCGAAAACACCGAGTTTGCTTGCAAAAGGCCAAGTGCAGCGACCAAAACAAGCCACTTAGGATCACGCTGATAGTTCGGGTACCAACCCGAATGCCCCTGCTTGTCTCATTTCTTCAAAATAAGAGCCGCGGCTTTGTAAGTCGCTGCTCAAGTTAAAACTACGGCGCCGGTTGAAGCCTGCGCCGCAGCATTTACGGGCACAACGGTCCTGCCTTGTTACAACGTCGGTTACACGCCGCTTTGCAGCAGCATGTTACGGATGTGACCAATGGCCTTAGTCGGGTTCAGGCCTTTGGGACATACGTTGACGCAGTTCATGATCCCGCGGCAGCGGAATACGCTGAACGGGTCATCCAGCGAAGCCAGACGCTCGGACGTCTTGGTGTCACGGCTGTCTGCCAGGAAGCGGTACGCTTGCAGCAGGGCAGCTGGACCCAGGAACTTGTCCGGGTTCCACCAGAAGGACGGGCATGAGGTCGAGCAGCAAGCGCACAGGATGCACTCGTACAGACCGTCGAGCTTTTCACGCTCTTCAGGGGACTGCAGACGCTCGATGGCCGGAGCCGGCGTGTCGTTCTGCAGGAACGGCTTAACTTTTTCGTATTGCTTGTAGAAGATGCTCATATCGACGACCAGGTCACGGATAACCGGCAAACCTGGCAGAGGACGAACGATCAGCTTGTTGCCTTTGACCACGGCGGACAGCGGCGTGATGCACGCCAGGCCGTTTTTGCCGTTGATGTTCATGCCGTCGGAACCGCATACACCTTCACGGCAAGAGCGACGATACGAGAAACCTTCGTCCTGCTCTTTGATCAGCGCCAATACATCCAGCACCATCAGGTCTTTACCGCCGGTATCGACCTGGAATTCCTGCATGAACGGCGCAGCGTCCTGATCAGGGTTGTAGCGATAAACACTGACTTTCAACATGGCAGCCACCCTTAGTAAGTCCGAATCTTCGGTTCAAACGTCGGAACCGTCTTCGGCGAGAAGTTCACGGCACGCTTGGTTACGCGCTTGTCACCCGGGAAGTACAGGGTGTGGCACAACCAGTTTTCGTCATCGCGATCTTCAAAGTCTTCACGAGCGTGAGCACCACGGGATTCTTTACGAACCTCGGCGGCGATCGCCGTCGCTTCAGCCACTTCCAGCAGGTTTTGCAGCTCAAGGGCTTCGATACGAGCGGTGTTGAACGCCTGGCTCTTATCGTTGATCTTGACGTTGGCGATGCGTGTACGCAGGTCAGCCAGCTGGGCGATACCCTTCTGCATGTATTCGCCGGTACGGAACACACCGAAGTAGTTCTGCATGCAGCTTTGCAGCTCGCGACGCAGGGTTGCCACGTCTTCGCCATCTGTGCGCTCGTTCAGAGCGTTCAGACGGGCCAGGGCAGTCTCGATGTTGGCGTCGGTGGCGTCATCGTATTCGATGCCGTCAGTCAGCGCTTTTTCCAGGTGCAGGCCGGCCGCGCGGCCGAATACCACCAGGTCGAGCAGCGAGTTGCCGCCCAGACGGTTGGCACCGTGTACCGACACGCACGCCACTTCGCCTACTGCAAACAGACCGTGGATGATTTCGTCCACGCCTTCAGCGTTCTGGGTGATCGCCTGGCCATGAATGTTGGTCGGCACGCCGCCCATCATATAGTGGCAAGTTGGAACAACCGGAACCGGAGCCAGCACCGGGTCAACGTGAGCAAAGGTCTTGGACAGCTCACAGATACCTGGCAGGCGGCTGTGCAGCACTTCCTCGCCCAGGTGATCGAGCTTGAGCATCACGTGGTCGCCGTTCGGGCCACAGCCGTTGCCGGCGATGATCTCTTTAACCATGGAACGGGCCACAACGTCACGACCTGCAAGGTCCTTGGCGTTCGGCGCGTAACGCTCCATGAAACGCTCGCCGTGCTTGTTGATCAGGTAACCACCTTCACCACGGCAACCTTCAGTCACCAGGACACCGGCGCCGGCGATGCCGGTCGGGTGGAACTGCCACATTTCGATGTCTTGCACCGGCACGCCAGCACGCAGTGCCATACCAACGCCGTCACCGGTGTTGATCAGGGCATTGGTGGTCGACGCGTAGATACGGCCTGCACCGCCAGTCGCCAGAACAGTCGCCTTGGCGCGGATGTAGGTGGTTTCACCGGTTTCGATGCAGATGGCGATCACGCCTACGAATGCACCGTCGGCGTTCTTTACCAGATCAACGGCGTAGTACTCGTTCAGGAACGTGGTACCGGCTTTCAGGTTGCCCTGATAAAGGGTGTGCAGCAGCGCGTGGCCGGTACGGTCGGACGCAGCGCAGGTACGGGCAGCCTGGCCGCCTTTACCGTAATCCTTCGACTGGCCGCCGAATGGACGCTGGTAGATACGACCTTGTTCGGTACGGGAGAACGGCAGACCCATGTGGTCCAGCTCGAACACCGCAGCCGGGCCTTCTTGACACATGTATTCGATAGCGTCCTGGTCACCGATGTAGTCTGAACCCTTGACGGTATCGTACATGTGCCAGCGCCAGTCATCGTTCGGGTCGGCAGACGCGATGGCGCAGGTGATGCCACCCTGGGCCGATACGGTGTGGGAACGCGTCGGAAACACCTTGGTGATCACGGCAGTCTTGTGACCACCCTGGGCCAGCTGCAGCGCTGCGCGCATGCCAGCACCGCCGCCACCAATAATGATGGCGTCGAAGGAAATAGTTGGAATGTTAGCCATGAATCAGATACCCCAAAGAATCTGCACACCCCAGACGAAGTAAGCGAACATCGCAACGCCGCAGACTGCCTGGAAGAGAAAACGGACTGCAGTCGCGGACTTGCCCAGCGCCATCGGCGTCAGGTAGTCGGTCGCGATGGTCCACATGCCGACCCAGGCGTGAGCGCCCAGGGCTACAAGGGCCAGCAGACTGAAGATTCGCATCGCATTGTGGGAAAACAGGCCGTGCCATTGCTCATAGCCGATGCCCGGATTTGCGACGAGGTATCCGATCAGGAAGATGAAATAAGCCGCGAGAACAACCGCAGACACGCGCTGCGCCATCCAATCATAGAGGCCCGAACGCGAAAGGTTCGTAACGCTGGTTACCATATCCAAACTCCTGCCAGAACGATCAGCACCACGGAAATGGCGATGATGATTTTCGAGCCCAGGCGGCCGCCTTCCAGCGTCTCACCGATACCCGCATCCATGATCAAGTGGCGCACACCGGCTACCAGGTGATACAGCAGAGCGGACAGGAGGCCCCATGCTACGAACTTGGCCAGCGGGCTGGTCAAGCATGCCTTCACCTCGGCGTAACCTTCCTCGGAACCCAGGGATTTGCTCAATGCATAAAGCATGATGCCCAAGCCCAGGAACAGGATGATGCCGGAAACACGGTGCAGGAACGACGTAACGCCGGTGATGGGGAGTTTGATGGTCCTTAGGTCTAGGTTTACAGGTCGTTGGCTATTCACGGCTTTTTTTCACACTGAAGAGCCCCTAACAATCAGGGCAAAGTTGTTGGGGAGTGCACTGGTCAGGTAAGCACCACCCAGGGAGTGCGACCCCCAATGAAAGCAAGCCCAAAAGCCCTTGGCGGTCGGTGGCCGAGTATAGACAGTTAGGTTACTAATGACAACGCGCCAGCCTCACCCTAATAGCGGATTGCGCTGGCGGGATAAAAGGCGTAAATGGCAGTCAATTTCGAGGAAAAAGTACGGTTAAAGCCTTCTGGAGCAAGACTTTAGGCAAATTGACATCTGAATTTATCTCACTATAGTGGTGCGGGCCCTGCGTGGGGGGTCTGTCTGATGATTTGAAGCATAAATAGGAGGCCACATGGCTGACAAAAAAGCGCAGTTGATCATCGAGGGCGCAGCCCCCGTCGAGCTGCCCATTTTAACCGGCACCGTTGGTCCCGATGTTATCGACGTACGGGGCCTGACGGCCACGGGCCGTTTCACTTTCGACCCAGGTTTTATGTCGACCGCCTCTTGCGAGTCGAAGATCACCTATATCGACGGCGATAATGGCATCCTGCTGCATCGGGGCTACCCGATCGAGCAACTGGCTGAAAAGTCGGACTACCTGGAAACCTGCTACCTGCTGCTAAATGGCGAACTGCCAACAGCCGAGCAAAAAGCCCAGTTCGTCAGCACCGTGAAGAACCACACCATGGTTCACGAGCAGTTGAAGACCTTCTTCAACGGCTTCCGTCGCGACGCCCACCCGATGGCCGTCATGTGCGGTGTGGTTGGCGCCCTGTCGGCCTTCTATCACGACTCCCTCGACATCAATAACCCGCAGCATCGCGAAATTTCCGCGATCCGCCTGGTTGCCAAGATGCCGACCCTGGCCGCAATGGTTTACAAGTACTCCATGGGCCAACCCATGATGTACCCGCGCAACGACCTGACGTACGCGGAAAACTTCCTGCACATGATGTTCAACACGCCGTGCGAGATCAAACCGATCAGCCCTGTGCTTGCCAAGGCCATGGACCGGATTTTCATCCTCCATGCCGACCACGAACAGAACGCCTCGACGTCCACCGTACGCCTGGCAGGTTCTTCGGGTGCCAACCCGTTCGCCTGTATCGCCGCCGGTATCGCCGCACTGTGGGGCCCTGCCCACGGCGGTGCGAACGAAGCCGTGCTGACCATGCTCGATGAAATCGGCGATGTGTCGAACATCGACACGTTCATCGCCAAGGCCAAGGACAAGAACGATCCGTTCAAGTTGATGGGCTTCGGTCACCGGGTCTACAAGAACCGCGACCCGCGCGCCACCGTGATGAAGCAGACCTGCGACGAAGTGTTGAAGGAACTGGGCATCAAGAACGATCCGCAACTCGAACTGGCCATGCGCCTGGAAGAGATCGCCCTGACCGACCCGTACTTCATCGAACGCTCGCTGTACCCGAACGTCGACTTCTACTCGGGGATCATCCTCAAGGCGATCGGCATTCCAACCAGCATGTTCACCGTGATCTTCGCCCTGGCGCGGACCGTGGGCTGGATCTCCCACTGGAAAGAAATGCTCTCTAGCCCGTACAAGATTGGCCGCCCGCGCCAGCTGTACACCGGCTACGAGTCGCGTGACATCTCCAAGCTGGAAGATCGCAAGTAAGCAATCAGCTTGAGTTGTACTGAAAACGGCCTCCCTTAGTGGAGGCCGTTTTTGTTTGTGTCGCCTGGGCTGGCCTCATCGAGGCATGGGTATCTACACAACTTCCAGTGAATACGGAATCTATGGCAATCAGGCTTCTGTGGTGAGCGGGGTTGCCCCGCTCACCACAGAGTTATGTGTCAGCCTTTAAGAGTTGTGTAGATACCTATGCTCATCGGGGGCAAGCCCCCGATGACATTGGCACAAACACCACAAACCCCCAGGCAAAAAAATACCCCGGCCTTTCGACCGGGGCATTTCTTATCCAGCTACACCCTTAGTGATTAACCGCCCCACTCGCCCCCAGGCCAGTCTGCGAACGCACAAACTGCGGGAAGTACAGCGCACGCTCTTTCTCTGCCGCCGCCGACTTGTCGGTGATGGAGAAGAACCAGATACCCACGAACGCGATGATCATCGAGAACAGCGCCGGGTATTCGTACGGGAAGATGGCTTTTTCATGATGCAGGATCGAGACCCAGATGGTCGGGCCCAGCACCATCAGGCCCACGGCACTGATCAAGCCCAACCAGCCGCCGATCATGGCGCCACGGGTGGTGAGGTTTTTCCAGTACATGGAAAGCAGCAACACCGGGAAGTTACAGCTGGCAGCAATCGAGAACGCCAGGCCGACCATGAACGCGATGTTCTGGCTTTCGAACAGGATACCCAGGCCGATTGCCAAAACGCCCAAGGCGATGGTGGTGATCTTCGATACGCGAATCTCATCCTTGTCGTTGGTCTTGCCTTTCTTGATCACGCTGGCGTACAGGTCATGAGACACCGCCGAAGCACCGGCCAGGGTCAAACCGGCAACCACCGCGAGGATGGTGGCGAACGCAACCGCCGAAATGAAGCCCAGGAAGATACTGCCACCCACCGCATTGGCCAGGTGCACCGCTGCCATGTTGTTACCGCCCAGCAAGGCGCCTGCCGCATCCTTGAACGCGGGGTTGGTGCTGACCAGCAGGATCGCGCCAAAGCCGATGATAAAGGTCAGGATATAGAAGTAGCCGATGAAGCCGGTTGCATACAGCACGCTCTTACGCGCTTCCTTGGCGTCGCTTACGGTGAAGAAGCGCATCAGGATGTGCGGCAGGCCAGCGGTACCGAACATCAGTGCCAGGCCTAGGGAGAATGCCGAGATCGGGTCTTTTACCAGGCCGCCGGGGCTCATGATCGCTTCACCTTTAGGGTGAACCTTGATCGCCTCGGAGAACAGGGCGTTGAAGTCGAAGTTGACGTGCTTCATCACCATCAGCGCCATGAACGAGGCACCGGACAGCAACAGCACTGCCTTGATGATCTGCACCCAAGTGGTCGCCAGCATGCCGCCGAACAGCACGTACATGCACATCAAGATACCCACCAGGATGACCGCTACGTGGTAGTCCAGGCCGAACAACAGCTGAATCAGCTTGCCCGCACCGACCATCTGCGCGATCAGGTAGAACGCCACCACCACCAAAGAGCCACACGCAGACAAGCTGCGGATCTGGGTCTGGCCCAGGCGGTAGGAGGCAACGTCGGCAAAGGTGTACTTGCCCAGGTTACGCAGGCGCTCGGCGATCAGGAACAGAATGATCGGCCAGCCCACCAGAAAGCCGATCGAGTAGATCAGGCCGTCATAACCGGAGGTATAAACCAGTGCGGAAATCCCCAGGAAAGACGCCGCCGACATATAGTCACCGGCAATCGCCAGGCCATTCTGGAAACCGGTGATCTTGCCGCCAGCCGCGTAGTAATCGGCCGCCGACTTGTTGCGCTTGGACGCCCAGTAGGTGATGCACAAGGTGGCACCGACAAATGCGACAAACATCACGATGGCCGAGATGTTCAGCGGTTGCCTTTGCACTTCACCGGTCAATGCATCCGCCGCCCAAACGGCCGGAGCAAAGAGCGAAGCGCCGAATACTGCCAGTAGACGCCGGATCATTGCGCAGCCTCCTTGAGAATCGCATTGTTCAGGTCGTCAAACTCGCCGTTGGCCCGCCGCACATAGATGCCGGTCAGGATAAAGGCCGACACAATCAGCCCGACACCCAGGGGAATGCCCCAAGTAATCGACGAGCCAGGGCTGAGTTTTGCCCCCAGCACTTGTGGCCCATAGGCGATCAACAGGATGAAACCGGAGTAAAGCCCTAGCATGATCGCCGAGAGAATCCAGGCGAATCGTTCCCTTTTTCTCACCAGCTCCTTGAAACGCGGGCTGTTTTGAATCGAGAGGTAAATGCTGTCGTTCATTGTTTTTATCCTCGCAGCACAGCTTTTTTATTATTGGAACATAGCCACTGTATGCGGCTGCGGAACAGGTTCCAGACGACCTTAGTAGTAGATCGAGTGTAGCGAGGGATTGGGAGGGCGCAGAAACATTTGCGGGGGGCGAAAATTAATGTGGGAGAGGGCTTGCCCCCGATTGCAGCCTGTCAGCCATAGATGTGCTGGCTGACAGGCTGCAATCGAGGCAAGCCCCCTCCCACAGGGGGTTGCGTCTAAGTGTGGGGGGTTATTTACCGACCCACTCAGCGACACGCTCAGGGTGCTTGGCGACCCAATCCTTGGCCGCCGCGTCAGGCTTGGCGCCCTCTTGGATGGCCAGCATGACTTCGCCGATTTCATCCTTGGAGGCCCACTGGAATTTCTTCAGGAAGGCCGCAACTTCCGGCGCTTTCTTCTCCAGGCCCTTGCTGCCGATGCTGTTGACGGTTTCAGCAGCACCATAAATCCCTTTTGGATCGTCCAGGAAGCGCAGCTTCCACTTGGCGAACATCCAGTGCGGCACCCAACCGGTGACGGCGATGGATTCCTGCTTATCTTCGGCACGGGTCAGTTCGGCGATCATGGCGGCGCCAGAGCTGGCTTGCAGCTTGTAGTCCAGGCCGTAGGCCTTGATCGCTTCGTCGGTCTTGAGCATCACGCCTGAACCGGCGTCGATACCGACGATCTTGTTCTTGAAGGTGGTGTCGGTCTTGAGGTCTTCGATGGACTTGGCCTTGACGTACTCCGGCACGATCAGGCCGATCTTCGCATCCTTGAAGTTGGGGCCGTAGTCGACCACCTTGTCCTTGTTCTTGGTCCAGTATTCACCGTGGGTCACGGGCAGCCAGGCGGAGAGCATGGCGTCGAGTTTACCGGTGGCCACACCCTGCCACATGATCCCGGTGGCGACCGCTTGCAGTTTCACGTCATAACCGAGCTTTTGTTTGATCACTTCTGCCGCCACGTGGGTGGTGGCAACGCTGTCCGACCAACCATCCACGTAGCCGATGCTCAGGGTTTTGCTGTCGGCGCTGGCCAGTGTGGAGCTCATCGCAACTACCAGAGTGGCAGCTGCGCCCAAGAGTCGTCGCATCTTCATCGTACTTCCCCGAAAGTGCTGCGCCCGACGGATGCCGAGCGACGTCAACCTGTTGTTATGTGGTGCACCGCGCCCCCTTCACGCGCATCGATCCGGTGGCTGCGATATCAGTGGAGTGCTGACACCTTGATCATCAACCTGCCAGAGCTGTCGACCTGCTCTGTCAACGACCTTGTACAAGCAAGAAACGACATCACATCGCCAGCAGGCGGTTTCTTGGAACATGACGTCAAAATTCCGCCCGAACTTTGCATGTCAAAATTATGCAGCCACACTGGGTCGGCGCAAATCCGGGTAAGATGCGCGCCTTTGCTCCCCCAGATAAGCCGACCATGCCCGCGACTGCCCGCTTCCCTGCCCTGCCCTATTTCCTCGCTCTGATCCTTGGCCTGCTGGCCCTGGCCGGCTACTGGTATGGCCTCGGCCGGCCAGTGGTGTTGCCGGATGTCGCCAGCGCAAGTCACAAACTGCAATGCGCGTCCTACACGCCGTTCGACAAAGACCAATCTCCGTTTGACCAGCCATTCACGCTGCGTCCAGAACGCATGGACGCGGACCTGGCCCTGCTGGCCACCCGCTTCGAATGCATCCGCACCTACTCCATGACCGGCCTGGAAGCCCTGCCGGGCATGGCGCGCAAACATGGCTTGAAGGTCATGGCCGGCGCCTGGGTCAGCAGTGATCCGGTGGCCACCGAGAAAGAAATCGACGAACTGATCACAGCGGCCAACGCCAACCCGGACGTGGTGACCTCGGTGATCGTCGGCAACGAAGCCCTGTTGCGCAAGGAAGTCACCGCCGCGCAGTTGGTGAAGCTGATCCAGCGTGTCAAAAGCCAGATCAAACAACCGGTCACCTACGCCGACGTCTGGGAATTCTGGCTGCAACACCCTGAAATCGCCCCGGCGGTGGACTTCCTGACCATTCACCTGCTGCCCTACTGGGAAGATGATCCATCGAGCATCGACCAGGCCCTCAAGCATGTAGGCGATGTGCGCCAGACCTTCGGCAACAAGTTCGCCCCCAAGGACGTGCTGATCGGCGAAACCGGCTGGCCCAGCGAAGGTCGCCAGCGTGAAACCGCCGTGCCGAGTCGGGTCAATGAAGCCAAATTCATGCGTGGTTTTGTGGCCATGGCCGAAGCCAATGGCTGGCGCTACAACCTGATCGAAGCGTTTGATCAACCGTGGAAACGTGCCAGCGAAGGCGCAGTGGGCGGTTATTGGGGGCTGTTCGATGCCAATCGCCAGGAAAAAGGCATCCTCGCCGGGCCGGTGACCAATGTGCCGTACTGGCCGCTGTGGCTGGGGGTGGGCGGTGTCATCCTGCTGGGGACGCTGGTGATCGGTGGACGGGTCCGCAGCACACGCGCCGCGCTCCTGCTGCCGTTGCTGGGCGCAGTGGCCGCCTGCTCCATCGGCACCTGGGCTGAACTGACCCGCGTAACCGCGCGCTTCAACGACGAATGGGTATGGGCGGGTTTGCTGGTGGTGCTGAACCTGCTGGTACTGACCCACGCAGCGTTGGCCCTGAGTGCCCGCGAAGGTTGGCGCGAACGGGCCTTCAACTGGCTGGAGCAGCGGGCAGGCTGGCTGGTGGCAATCGCCGGCTTCGCAGGTGCGGTGATGATGCTCGCACTGGTGTTTGACCCACGCTACCGCAGCTTCCCGAGTGCAGCACTGCTGCTGCCGGCCTTGGTGTACATGGTTCGCCCGGTGATCGGGCCGCGCCGGGAGATTGCATTGTTGACCTTCATCATCGGGGCCGGCATTGCGCCGCAGCTGTACCGAGAAGGCCTGTTGAACCAGCAGGCATGGGGCTGGGCGCTGGTCAGCGGGTTGATGGTGGTGGCCTTGTGGCGGTGCTTGCGGATGCGCAGGGCCTAAGACCGCTATCGGGGGCAAGCCCCCTCCCACATGAGAACGCATTCCAAAGGTGGGAGGGAGTTTGCCCCCGGTTGGCCCTATCAGTCGCCCCGCGGCTGCCTGACCAACCGCAACCCCGCAATCACCACCGCAAATACCGCAAACGTGGTGTTATACAACGCCAACGCCGGCAACCCGAACGCCAGCCCCAGCACCGCCAACCCCCAGCCCGCACGGCCCGGTACGAAAAACGCCAGCACCGACGTGAGCAACGCCGCCCAGCCCAACACCTTGAAGTGAATCATCAACCCCAGGTTCCCCCGCAGCTGGCATTCCCAACGGCTGGCCTCATCCGCGCAAATCCCCACCCAGCGGCCGTCTTCCATGAATCCGTAGCGCGCGCCATAACTGGCAGCCAGCCATAACGGCAGTGCAATAAGCAGCAAAATCAGCGGCAAGCGACGGGACATGGGACACTCCGATAGGCAAAAACGGCGCCCAGCTTAATGCCCCCGCAGCCGTTATCAAGGGACATACACACAATTTGTGTTCACCAATGCGTGGCAAAGTGTATCGTCTGGCTACTATTACCCCGATTCCGACGTTTATTTCCGACTTTTCGTGCCGAGGGCTGGCACTTCGGAGAGAGCCCGGTGGTCATAGCCTGCGAACTTCATTCAGCACGTTTCCTCTTAGGGATTTAGTCATGCTCCGTTCCTTGCGCTGTGCCGCCCTGTTGGGCAGCCTTTTTTTGAGTGCGTCAGCACTGGCGGTCGACATCGACCAAGCCAGCTATGGCTACCCTTTGACCAACCCGTTCGAAGCAACCATCGCCACCACCCCGCCTGATCTTCGGCCAACATTGCCGAGCGATGACGAGATCAACCAGTCCGACTGCACCCTGAACATGCGCCCCGAGCGCGAGTTCAGCCTGCCGGATAACTTCTGGGCGGTGAAGAAGCTGACCTACCGCATCGCCAAGCAAGACCGCGCCGCGCCGCTGATCTTCCTGATCGCGGGCACCGGTGCGCGGTTTGACAGCAGCATCAACGAATACCTGAAAAAACTGTATTACCAGGCCGGCTACCACGTGGTGCAACTGTCGTCGCCCACCAGCTTCGACTTCATCAGCGCCGCCTCGCGCTTCGCCACACCGGGCATCACCCAGGAAGACGCCGAAGACATGTACCGCGTGATGCAAGCCGTGCGCGCGCAAAACGCCTCGCTGCCCGTGACCGACTTCTACCTCACCGGCTACAGCCTCGGCGCCCTGGATGCGGCATTTGTCAGCAAACTGGACGAGACCCGCCGCAGCTTCAACTTCAAGAAAGTGCTGCTGCTCAACCCGCCGGTCAACCTCTACACCTCGATCACCAACCTCGACAAGCTGGTGCAGACCGAGGTCAAGGGCATCAACAACACCACGACCTTCTATGAACTGGTGCTGAACAAACTGACGCGCTACTTCCAGCAAAAGGGCTACATCGACCTCAACGACGCCCTGCTCTACGACTTCCAGCAATCCAAGCAGCACCTGACCAACGAACAGATGGCCATGCTGATCGGCACCTCGTTCCGCTTCTCGGCGGCCGACATTGCCTTTACCTCGGACCTGATCAACCGCCGCGGCCTGATCATCCCGCCGAAGTACCCGATCACCGAAGGCACCAGCCTGACGCCGTTCCTCAAGCGTGCGCTGCAATGCGATTTCGACTGCTACCTCACCGAACAAGTGATCCCGATGTGGCGTGCCCGCTCCGATGGCGGCAGCCTGCTGCAATTGGTCGATCAGGTCAGCCTGTACGCCCTCAAGGACTACCTGCACGCCAGCCCGAAAATCGCCGTCATGCACAACGCTGACGATGTGATCCTCGGCCCCGGCGACCTCGGCTTCCTGCGTAAAACCTTCGGCGATCGCTTGACCGTCTACCCACTGGGCGGCCACTGCGGCAACCTCAATTACCGCGTCAACGCCGACGCCATGCTGGAGTTCTTCCGTGGCTAAATATCTTCTGTTGCTCGCCGCGCTGATGTGCGCCGGCGTCGCCAATGCCGACAACAGCAAGGCTCACGAACCGATCAAGGTAGACACTGACGGCTTCAAGCAGCCGCTGAGCAAGCTCAAGTTCAACCCAGGCCTGGACCAGCGCGAATTTGAACGCTCGTCCGTCAACGCCCTCAATGTGTATGACCCGCTGGAGTCGTGGAACCGCCGCGTGTACCACTTCAACTATCGCTTCGACCAATGGGTGTTCCTGCCGGTGGTCGATGGCTACCGTTACGTCACGCCCAGCTTCCTGCGTACCGGTGTGAGCAACTTCTTCAACAACCTGGGTGATGTGCCCAACCTGTTGAACAGCCTGCTGCAACTCAAGGGCCACCGCTCCCTGGAAACCACCGGGCGCCTGCTGCTCAACACCACCGTCGGCGTGGCCGGGTTGTGGGATCCGGCCACCGCCATGGGCCTGCCGCGTCAAAGCGAAGACTTCGGCCAGACCCTGGGCTTTTACGGCGTGCCCGGCGGCGCCTACCTGGTGCTGCCGATCTTCGGCCCGTCGAACCTGCGCGACACCGGTGGATTGCTGGTGGACTACACCGCAGAATCCCAGATCAACTTTCTGAACGTCTCCGAAGTCAGCTCCAACCACCCGGAAATCTGGGCCCTGCGCGCGGTGGACAAGCGCTACCAGACCAGCTTCCGTTATGGCCAGATGAACTCGCCGTTTGAGTACGAAAAGGTGCGATACATCTACACGGAATCGCGCAAGTTGCAAATTGCCGAATAGTCATCTCCAGCTCTCCACAAAAGCCATCCAGGCAATCTGGATGGCTTTTTTTTTCGTACAACATGCTCAAGCAACCTCCCACAGCACGCGCGCACATTGCCCGGGAACTATCGTAGGAGAAAACTCAATATTAAGAGCGTGCCTCTCAGGTTCAGTCAGGGCCGGGAGCACCCGACGCTCACCTGCCCAAAAACATCCCATCAGACGCTTTATTTCAAAGGCCGACACAGATGCTTTTATCCAGCGCTCCAGTCACGAACCCAAACGTGGAAAAGGTTCTGACGACTACATCCGCACATCAGAACGAAGTAAAGCAAACGCCCCCGACCCAAAACACCGGCCGGGACGCCGGTGACTATCGTAGCCATCACGACTTCTACGAAGACCCCCTTTTTGCTTCGATTTTTGGCACTAGCACCAAGCCTTCCGTGCTCACTAAAACTCAACTCCGGGAGTTTTTCATCAAAGTGGGCGGCGTTCCCCAGCATGAACTGCATAAACTCACGCCCTACGACCGTGCGAAAATCGCAGCCAATGCTCTTCGGGTACTTAAATACATTAATAGCACCCCACATGCCTTTTCGACGCCCAACAACGACCGCATAGACACTGGTTTTAAGAGTCCATCAGCGCACAACTCTTCAACTCCGAACAACGGCAAAACGCACCTTTGGAACTCCGAAGCGAGCATGCTTGTACGCTTCACCGAACAAGGCTATCCAGCGCTGCAACCCGGTCCGAGATAACCTGCGCCACGATCGGACCGAACGCCCTTATAGCGCCCTGAACACACATGCGTGACTGCGAACATCACGCCTGACGTTTAGTGCGCTGCCATACCTTGCGAACCAGCGACACCATCATCAATACCAGCGCCCCGGCGATAATCCCCGCCACGGCATTCAGCAAGGTCGGCATCAACCAAGCAATTGCACCCGCACTCTGGCTCACCGATTCAATCCAGTGATGCACCACCGGCACGCCGTGGGTGAGGATGCCGCCGCCGACCATGAACATCGCCGCCGTGCCGATCACCGACAAGCTTTTCATCATGTACGGCGCCGCACTCAGGATGCCGCTGCCAATGCTGCGCGCCACTTGGCCAGGCTTCTGGGTGAGCCACAGGCCCAGGTCGTCCAGCTTGACGATGCCGGCCACCAGCCCATAGACGCCCACGGTCATGACAATGGCGATGCCCGACAGCACGATGACCTGCTGGGTCAACTGCGCGTCGGCCACAATGCCCAGGGTGATGGCGATGATTTCGGCGGAGAGGATGAAGTCGGTGCGGATCGCACCTTTGATCTTGTCCTTTTCAAACGCCACCAGATCGGTCGCCGGGTCCGCTACGGCGTCGGCCAACTGCGCGTGCTCGGCCTGATCTTCAGCTTTGCTATGGAGGAACTTATGGGCGAGCTTCTCGAAGCCTTCAAAACACAGGTAGGCGCCACCCAGCATCAACAGCGGCGTCACCGCCCACGGCGCAAAGGCGCTGATCAACAGTGCGGTGGGCACCAGGATCAGCTTATTGACAAATGAGCCCTTGGCCACGGCCCACACTACCGGGATTTCCCGCTCGGCACGCACACCGGACACCTGCTGGGCGTTGAGCGCCAGGTCATCGCCCAGCACGCCGGAGGTCTTCTTCGCGGCCATTTTTGTCATCAGGGCGACGTCGTCGAGTACCGCCGCGATATCGTCGATCAACACCAACAAGCTGCTTGCTGCCATGAATCGGCCTTCCTTAAAGGGGGATGGCGCGAGCATAACGCGGCGCCGGGCTTTGCGGGCACATTGTTGAGGCCCGCAGATAGCCGGTGCTACCATGCGCAACCGCCGGTATTGGCAAGGAAACTCCTGGTTTATGAGCAGCATTCGCGAGCGCAACAAAGAAAAAATCCTGCGGGCGGCGAGCGAGGAGTTTGCCGACAAGGGCTTCGCCGCGACCAAAACCAGCGACATCGCCGCCAAGGCAGGGCTGCCCAAGCCCAACGTCTATTACTACTTCAAGTCCAAGGACAACCTCTACCGCGAGGTACTCGAAAGCATTATCGAGCCGATCCTGGCCGCTTCCACGCCGTTCAATCCGGACGGCGAGCCTTCGGCGGTGCTGAGCAACTACATCCGTTCGAAAATCCGTATCTCCCGCGACCTGCCGTTCGCCTCCAAGGTGTTCGCCAGCGAAATCATGCACGGCGCCCCGCACCTGAGTGCCGAGCAGATCGAACAGCTCAATGCCCAGGCCAAGCACAATATCCAATGCATCCAAAGCTGGGTGGATCGCGGCCTGATTGCCGCCATTGAGCCCAATCACCTGATGTTCAGCATCTGGGCGGCGACGCAGACCTATGCGGATTTTGACTGGCAGATCTCGGCGGTGACCGGCAAGGCCAAGCTGGATGAAGCGGATTATGAAGCGGCGGCGCAGACGATTATTCGGTTGGTGCTCAAGGGGTGTGAGCCGGACCGATAGACCGAGTCGCCTGTGCGAATCGGGGGCAAGCCCCCGATGAGGCCCTTACAGTCACCCAAAAATCAAGCTGACACCCCGGCATCCGCCATCAACCCCACCCCCTCGATCGCCGTGATCGCACACTGCTCGTCAATGTCCGACGTATCCCCACTGATCCCGATCGCCCCCAGCACCACACCCTGCTGATCCCGAATCAACACCCCACCCGGTGCCGGCACCACGCTGCCCTGCCCCAGGCTGTTCAACGCTGCAATAAACGCCGGCCGTTGCTGCGCATCCAGCGCCAGCAAACGCGAGCCCTTGCCCAGGGCAATCGCGCCCCAGGCCTTGCCGATGGCGATTTGCGGGCGTAGCAGGCTCGCGCCGTCTTCCCGCTGCAGGGTGATCAAGTGGCCACCGCTGTCGAGTACCGCAATAGTCAACGGTGCTGCCGCAATGGTGCGGCCTGCGGCAAGGGCCTGGCTGGCCAGTTGGGTAGCGAGTTTCAAGGTTAAAGCGCTCATGGTGCCGTCCTTCTTTTGTTATTGGGAAAGCGGTGGAGGTCTGTTTGATCAGATGCCCGATCAAACAAATAGAACACAATGACATTTGTTTTTGTATACAATAATTTCGCACAAACACTCCACACGTCGAAAAAGTCAGCTAAAAACGCCTTCCGACGAACGCCAGGGCCGATGAAGAAAATCCATTGACCTGCCCTGCTCGCCGTGAATACACTTTGGCCAGACACCACTTGTATACAATTACAAAACGCAAGAGGCACCAAAACATGAGCAAAATGAGAGCAATCGAAGCCGCCGTCCTCGTCATGCGCCGTGAAGGCGTGGACACCGCCTTCGGCATCCCAGGCGCCGCGATCAACCCGCTGTACTCAGCCTTGCAGAAGGTGGGCGGCATCGATCACGTCCTTGCTCGCCACGTTGAGGGCGCCTCGCACATGGCCGAGGGCTACACCCGCACCAAGGCCGGCAATATCGGCGTGTGCATCGGCACCTCGGGCCCGGCGGGCACCGACATGGTCACCGGCCTGTACAGCGCCTCGGCCGACTCGATCCCGATCCTGTGCATCACCGGCCAAGCCCCTCGTGCACGGATGCACAAGGAAGACTTCCAGGCCGTCGACATCACCAGCATCGTCAAGCCGGTGACCAAGTGGGCGACCACCGTTCTGGAACCCGGCCAAGTGCCCTACGCGTTCCAGAAAGCCTTCTATGAAATGCGCTCCGGCCGCCCAGGCCCGGTGCTGATCGACCTGCCGTTCGACGTGCAGATGGCCGAGATCGAATTCGACATCGACGCCTACCAGCCGCTGCCCCTGGCCAAGCCATTGGCGACACGCATCCAGGTAGAGAAGGCCCTGGCCCTGCTCGACCAGGCTGAGCGCCCGCTGTTGGTCAGCGGCGGCGGCGTGATCAACGCCGATGCCAGTGAACTGCTGGTGGAGTTCGCCGAGCTCACCGGCATTCCGGTCATCCCGACCCTCATGGGCTGGGGCACCATCGCCGACGATCACCCGCTGATGGTGGGCATGGTCGGCCTGCAAACCTCACACCGTTATGGCAACGCGACGATGCTCAAGTCGGACGTGGTGCTGGGCATCGGCAATCGCTGGGCCAACCGCCACACCGGTTCAGTGGAGGTCTACACCGAAGGCCGCAAGTTCATCCACGTCGACATCGAGCCGACCCAGATTGGCCGCGTGTTCACGCCGGACCTGGGCATCGTGTCCGACGCCGGTGCGGCACTGACGATGTTCATCGAAGTGGCCCGCGAGTGGAAAGCCGCCGGCAAGCTCAAGGACCGCAGCGCCTGGCTGCATGACTGCCAGCAGCGCAAGGCCACCCTGCACCGCAAGACCCACTTCGATAACGTGCCGGTCAAGCCGCAGCGCGTGTACGAAGAGATGAACCAAGTGTTCGGCAAAGACACCTGCTACGTCAGCACCATCGGCCTGTCGCAGATTGCCGGCGCGCAGTTCCTGCATGTGTACAAGCCACGCCACTGGATCAACTGCGGCCAGGCCGGCCCGTTGGGTTGGACCATTCCTGCCGCGCTCGGCGTGGTCAAGGCCGACCCGAGCCGCAAGGTGGTCGCGTTGTCCGGCGACTATGACTTCCAGTTCATGATCGAGGAGCTGGCGGTGGGCGCGCAGTTCAAGCTGCCGTACATCCACGTGGTGGTGAACAATTCCTACCTGGGGCTGATCCGCCAGGCCCAGCGCGGGTTTGAAATGGATTACTGCGTACAGCTGTCTTTCGACAACCTCAACGCCCCGGAACTCAACGGCTATGGCGTGGACCACGTGGCAGTCGCCGAAGGCCTGGGTTGCAAGGCCTTGCGCGTGTTCGAGCCAAGTCAGATCCAGCCGGCGCTGCGCAAGGCCCAGGAAATGATCGAAGAATTCAAGGTGCCGGTGATCGTTGAGATTATTCTGGAGCGCGTGACCAATATTTCCATGGGCACCGAAATCAACGCCGTCAACGAATTCGAAGACCTGGCACTGGTCGGCAACGATGCGCCGACTGCCATTTCCCTGCTCGATTAAGGAGAACCCTATGCCGCGCTTTGCCGCCAACCTGTCCATGCTGTTTACCGAACAGGACTTCCTTGCCCGTTTCAAAGCGGCCGCCGACGCGGGTTTTGAAGGTGTCGAGTACCTGTTCCCCTACGAATTCAGCTCGGCTGACATCAAGGCACACCTCGACGCCAATGGTCTGACCCAGGTGTTGTTCAACCTGCCGGCCGGCGACTGGGCCAAGGGCGAGCGCGGCTTGGCGTGCCACCCGGACCGGGTCGAGGAGTTCCGTGCCGGGGTCAAGCTGGCCATCGCCTACGCCCAGGTGCTGGGCAATACCCAGATCAACTGCCTGGCCGGGATTCGTCCGACCAGCGTGGATGATGAAACCCTGGAAAAGACCTTCGTCGCCAACCTCAAGTACGCCGCCGACAAGTTGCAAGCAGCGGGTATCAAGCTGGTGATGGAGATGATCAACACCCGCGACATCCCCGGTTTCTACCTGAACAACACCGCACAAGCACTGTCGATCCGCGAGCAGGTGGGCAGTGCCAACCTGTTCCTGCAATACGACATCTACCACATGCAAATCATGGAAGGCGACCTGGCCCGCACCATCGCCACGCACCTGGATGAGATCAACCATATCCAACTGGCGGACAACCCAGGGCGCAATGAGCCGGGCACGGGCGAGATCAACTATCGCTTCCTGTTCGAGCATCTGGACCGCATCGGTTACCAGGGTTGGGTCGGC
The DNA here is from genome assembly GCF_009866765.1 of Pseudomonas sp. S35. Taxonomy (NCBI): domain Bacteria; kingdom Pseudomonadati; phylum Pseudomonadota; class Gammaproteobacteria; order Pseudomonadales; family Pseudomonadaceae; genus Pseudomonas; species Pseudomonas sp. S35. Next base: position 2,004,447 of record NZ_CP019431.1, on the reverse strand, counting down.
TGTGAGTACAAGCCGTTGACCACCACCGAAGCGGGCCTGGGTTGGCTTAAAACCCATAACGCCATCTGACAGACACCACACAAAACCCTGTGGGAGGGGGCAACCCCTCCCACATAAGAAGAGGATTTCATCATGGCTAAAATCGGATTTATCGGCACCGGCATCATGGGGCAACCTATGGCCGCGAACCTGCAGAAAGCAGGCCACCAACTGTTCCTCTCCGAACACCACGGCAAGGCACCGGCTGAACTGATCAGCGCCGGCGCCGTGGCCTTGGCCAACCCGCAGCAGGTGGCCCAGGAAGCCGAGTTCATCATCGTGATGGTGCCCGACACCCCGCAGGTCGAAGACGTGCTGTTCCGCGCCGACGGCGTGGCCGCTGGCCTCTCGCCGAACAAGGTGGTGATCGACATGAGCTCGATCTCGCCCACCGCCACCAAGGCGTTTGCGGCGAAGATCAACGAGACCGGCGCGCAGTACCTCGATGCACCGGTGTCCGGTGGTGAAGTTGGCGCCAAGGCCGGCACCTTGAGCATCATGATCGGTGGCGAGCCGCACACCTTCGAGCGCGCCCTGGCGCTGTTCCAGAGCATGGGTAAGAACATCACGTTGGTGGGCGGCAATGGCGATGGCCAGACGGCCAAAGTCGCCAACCAGATCATCGTTGCGCTGAACATCCAGGCAGTGGCCGAAGCGCTGCTGTTCGCCTCGAAAAACGGCGCCGACCCAGCCAAGGTGCGTGAAGCACTGATGGGGGGCTTTGCCTCGTCGAAGATCCTCGAAGTGCACGGCGAGCGCATGATCAAGGGCACCTTCGATCCAGGCTTTCGCATCAACCTGCACCAGAAAGACCTGAACCTGGCCCTGGCCGGCGCCAAGGAGCTGGGGATCAACCTGCCGAACACCGCCGGCACCCAACAGGTATTCAGCACCTGCACCGCGCTGGGTGGCGGCAACTGGGACCATTCGGCGCTGATCAAGGGCCTGGAGCATATGGCGAATTTCTCGATTCGCGATAAGTAACCCTTGAATTGAAATGCGACCAAGTGCGGGAGGGGGCTTGCCCCCGATGGCAGTGTTTCAGCCCAATCATCTACATCTGACACACCACTATCGGGGCAAGCCCCCTCCCACATGTGGCCCCATTCCAAATCTGAAATTGCTGCACCTCTAATAACAAAAATCCCCCGGGAGCCCGCTTATGTCGGTCGATCCGCAACACCTGCTTCGCGAGCTGTTTGCCACAGCCATCGACGCCGCCCACCCCCGGCAAGTCCTTGAACCCTTCCTGCCCGCCGACCGCAGTGGCCGTGTGATCGTGATCGGCGCCGGCAAGGCCGCTGCTGCCATGGCGCTCGTCGTCGAGAACTGCTGGCAGGGCGATGTCACTGGCCTGGTGGTCACCCGCTACGGCCATGGCGCACCGTGCAAAAAAATCGAAGTAGTCGAAGCCGCCCACCCCGTCCCCGATGCCGCCGGCCTGGCCGTGGCCAAGCGCGTGCTGGAATTGATCAGCAACCTGGGCGAAGACGACCGCGTGATCTTCCTGCTCTCCGGCGGCGGCTCTGCGTTGCTGGCCCTGCCGGCCGAAGGCATCACCCTGGCGGACAAACAAACCATCAACAAGGCACTGCTCAAATCTGGCGCGACCATTGGCGAGATGAACTGCGTGCGCAAGCACCTCTCGGCCATCAAGGGTGGCCGGCTGGCCAAGGCCGCGTGGCCGGCAACGGTGTACACCTATGCGATTTCCGATGTGCCGGGCGACCAGGCCTCGGTGATTGCCTCCGGCCCTACCGTCGGCGACCCGAGCACCTCGCAACAGGCGCTGGCGATCCTCAAGCGCTACGGGATCGACGCGCCCGCCGCCGTGCGCAGCTGGCTGCAAAACCCGGCCTCGGAAACCGTCAAGCCTGGCGACCCGATCCTCGCCCGCAGCCACTTCCAGTTGATCGCCCGCCCCCAGCAATCCCTGGAAGCGGTGGCCGTGAAAGTACGCCAGGCCGGCTTCAGCCCGCTGATCCTCGGCGACCTGGAAGGCGAAGCGCGGGACGTGGCCAAGGTGCACGCCGGCATTGCCCGGCAGATCGTGCAGCACGGCCAGCCGTTGGCGGCGCCGTGCGTGATCCTGTCCGGCGGTGAGACCACCGTCACCGTGCGCGGCAATGGCCGTGGCGGGCGCAACGCGGAGTTCCTGCTCAGCCTGACCGACAGCCTCAAAGGCCTGCCCGGCGTGTATGCCCTGGCCGGCGACACCGACGGCATCGACGGCTCGGAAGACAACGCCGGCGCGATCATGACGCCCTGCAGTTACCGGCGCGCCGAAGCCTTGGGCCTGAGCGCCAGCGATGAGCTGGACAACAACAACGGCTACGGCTATTTCGCGGCGCTCGACGGCTTGATCGTCACCGAGCCAACCCGCACCAACGTCAACGACTTCCGCGCCATTCTGATCCTTGAGACTGCCAAACATGACGCCTGACAAGAAGGTCAAAATCCTCGCCACCCTGGGCCCGGCCACCGACGGGATCGATGACATCCGCGAGCTGGTGGAAGCCGGGGTGAACATCTTCCGCCTCAACTTCAGCCACGGCGACCATGCCGATCACGCCCAGCGCTACCAGTGGATTCGCCAGGTGGAGCGCCAACTCAATTACCCACTGGGCATCCTGATGGACCTGCAAGGGCCAAAACTGCGGGTCGGGCGCTTCGCCGAGGGCAAGGTGCAACTGGTACGCGGCCAGGCCTTGCGCCTGGACCTGGACGAAACCCCGGGCGATCAACGCCGGGTCAACCTGCCCCACCCGGAAATCATCGAGGCGCTTGAACCGGGCATGGACCTGCTGCTGGACGACGGCAAGCTGCGCCTGCGGGTTATCACCAAGCACGCCGATGCCATCGACACCACCGTGCTCAACGGCGGCGAATTGTCCGACCGCAAAGGCGTGAACGTGCCACAAGCCTTGTTGGAGTTGAGCCCACTGACCGCCAAGGACCGCCTCGACCTGAGCTTCGGCCTGGAGCTGGGCGTGGACTGGGTGGCGCTGTCGTTCGTGCAACGCCCGGAAGACATCCGCGAAGCCCGTGAGTTGATTGGCGACAAGGCCTTTCTGATGGCCAAGATCGAGAAGCCCTCCGCCGTGCAGCGCCTGCGGGAAATCGCCGAACTGAGTGATGCAATCATGGTGGCCAGGGGCGACCTAGGCGTGGAAGTGCCGGCCGAGAGCGTGCCGCAGATCCAGAAAGACATCATCAGCACCTGCCGCCAGCTGGGTAAACCGGTGGTGGTGGCCACGCAGATGCTCGAATCCATGCGTTTCTCACCGGCGCCGACCCGTGCCGAGGTGACGGATGTTGCCAATGCCGTGGCCGAAGGCGCGGACGCGGTGATGCTGTCGGCGGAAACCGCATCGGGCGAGTACCCGCTGGAAGCCGTGCAGATGATGAGCAAGATCATTCGCCAAGTGGAAGGCGGCCCGGATTACCAGGCGCAGCTGGACGTCAGCCGGCCCAAGGCCGATGCCACGGTGTCGGACGCGATCAGTTGCGCGATCCGTCGCATCAGCAACATCCTGCCAGTGGCGGTGCTGGTGAACTACAGCGAATCCGGTAGCTCCAGCCTGCGCGCCGCCCGGGAACGGCCGGTGGCACCGATCCTCAACCTCACGCCAAACCTGTCCACGGCACGCCGCCTGAGCGTGGCGTGGGGCGTGCATTCGGTGGTCAATGATCGACTGCGCCAAGTGGATGAGGTGTGTTCCACCGCACTGGAGATTGCCCAGGCTCAGGGCATGGCGCAGCGCGGCGATACGCTGGTGATTACCGCCGGGGTGCCGTTTGGGCAGCCGGGTTCGACCAACTCCTTGCGTATAGAGACGCTGATCTAGCGGCTGTAGAGGCCTCATCGGGGCATAGCTATCTACACAACTCTTAAAGGCTGACACATCACTCTGTGGTGAGCGGGCTTGCCCCGCGCTGGGCTGCGCAGCAGCCCCAATAAGGTCACCGCAGAGTGCCAGAATCAGTCGAGGTGAACGTTTTAGGGGCCGCTTCGCAGCCCAGCGCGGGGCAAGCCCGCTCACCACAGAAGCCTGATTGCCATAGATTCCGTATTCACTGGAAGTTGTGTAGATACCCATGCTCATCGGGGGCAAGCCCCCGATGGGAACAACTCGGTCTCACTGAATACCCACCATGCACAACCCAACCTGCCCCGACTGGGCCGAAGCCCTGCTCAACGGCTTCAGCCAGATCTTTCTCCAGCGCCACCCGCTGTGCGGTTTGCTGTGCCTGCTGGCCATCCTGATCGGTGCTCCGGCGTTGCTCGGCGGCGCTTTGCTGGGTGGCGTAGCCGGTTTGCTCACAGCCCAGCGCCGGGGTTATCCCAAGGCGCAGCGCCAAGCCGGCTTATATAGCTACAACGGCGTGTTGCTGGGCGTGTTGATCAGCCAGCATTTCGCCTGGTCGGCCTTGTTGCCGCCACTGATCCTGGCGTGTGGCGGCTTGAGTGCGATGCTCACGCGGCAATGGCTCAAGCACGCGACGCAACCCGACGACTTGCCCGCCTACACCACACCGTTTGTGCTTCTGGGTTGGCTGCTGTTGGGTACTGCAGCGCCCAGCACTTTCGCCCTGAGCGGGCCCGATGCCCTGGCGGCGCTCAGCGCGCCCTTCACGGGCCTGGCGCAAATCGTGCTGTTGGACCAGCCCGTGGCCGGCGCGCTGATTGCCCTTGGCCTGTGGCTGGCCAACCGGTGCGCGGCCATCTGGGCCTTGATCGGCGCCAGCGCTGGCGTGCTGATCGGCGTCGCGCTGGATGACAGCACCGGCGCCCTCCTCGGCCTGCACAGCTACAACCCGGCCCTCGCCGCGATAGCCCTGAGCCAGGCGCGCCGCCACCCCTGGCTGCCGCTGCTGGGCATCCTGCTGGCGATCCTGCTCTCACCGGGCTTTGCCGGTCTGCACCTGCCTGCACTCACCGCGCCGTTTATCCTCGCCTGCTGGCTGGTACGCGCCGGCCGCCGGATGCTGCAGAAACCGCGCATGGACAGCCCCTTCGAATCCCCCTAGGCTTGCTCGATATTCGATTCGGGCGGGATTTATGGACAGCAACAACGACTGGCGCCAGCGGCTCTACGTCATGATTTTCCAAAGTGACACCCTGGCCGGACGGCGCTTTGACGGCATCCTGTTGCTGATCATCCTCGCCAGCCTGGTGATTGTGATGCTCGACAGCATCGACCAGATCCACCAGAACTACGCCGATGTGCTGGCGTACATCGAGTGGGGCTTCACCGTCATCTTCCTGATCGAGTACGGGCTGCGTCTGTATTGCTCGCCCAAGCCGTTGCGCTATGCCTTCAGCTTCTACGGGCTGGTGGACTTGCTGGCCATCGTGCCCGGCATCCTGGCGCTGTATTACAGCGACGCGCAGTACCTTCTGATCATCCGCATCATTCGGATGCTGCGGATTTTCCGTGTGCTCAAGCTCAGCCCGTACCTCAAGCAGGCCAACTACTTGATGGCGGCGCTGCGCGGCAGCAAGCAGAAGATCGTGGTGTTCCTGGTGAGTGTGTGCACCCTGGTGACGGTGTTCGGCACCTTGATGTACGTGATCGAAGGCCCGGAGCATGGGTTTACCAGCATTCCCAAAGGCATCTACTGGGCCATCGTCACCCTGACCACCGTGGGCTTTGGCGATATCGTGCCGAAGACGCCGCTGGGCCAGGTGATTTCGTCATTGGTGATGATCACCGGTTACTCGATCATTGCCGTACCCACCGGGATTTTTACCGCCGAACTGGCCAGTGCCATGCGCGGTGAACAGCTGCAAACCGACTGCCCGGTGTGCAAGAAAAACAGCCACGAGCCAAATGCGGCGTTCTGTTCGCGCTGTGGCAGTAATCTTTTTAAGAAAGTGGAATAAGCAAAGTTCTTTTTAATCTTTAAGCGACTATGGCGCCCCGGCTATAGTCGCTGGCAAATGGCCTTACCCCTTCTTACGAACAACAAGGAATGAGCAGTGAAAAAACTCGTTAGTGCCTCTCTCCTGGCCGCCGGCCTTGCCCTGGCAAGCGCGGCCCAAGCCGCCCCGGTCACACTGCTCAACGTCTCCTACGACGTAATGCGCGATTTCTACAAGGACTACAACGCCGCCTTCCAGAAGCACTGGGAAGCCGAGCACCCGAACGACAAGCTGACCCTGCAAATGTCGTTCGGCGGTTCCAGCAAACAAGCGCGCTCGGTGATCGACGGCCTGCCGGCTGACGTGATCACCATGAACATGGCCACCGATATCAACGCCCTGGCCGACAACGGCAAACTGGTGCCGGACAACTGGGTCACGCGCCTGCCGAACAACAGCGCGCCGTTCACCTCGGCCACCGTGTTCATCGTGCGCAAAGGCAACCCCAAAGCCCTGAAAGACTGGCCGGACCTGCTCAAAGATGGCGTGCAAGTGATCGTGCCCAACCCGAAGACCTCGGGTAACGGCCGCTACACCTACCTGTCGGCCTGGGGTTATGTACTCAAGAACGGCGGCGATGAAGAGAAAGCCAAGACCTTCGTCGGCAAGCTGTTCAAGCAGGCGCCTGTGCTCGACACCGGTGGCCGCGCCGCCACTACCACGTTCATGACCAACCAGATCGGCGACGTGCTGGTGACCTTCGAGAACGAAGCCGAAATGATCGCCCGTGAGTTTGGCCGTGATCAGTTCGAAGTGATCTACCCAAGCGTCTCTGCTGAAGCCGAGCCGCCAGTGTCGGTGGTCGACAAAGTGGTCGAGAAGAAAGGCACCCGCGTGGCCGCCGAAGACTACCTGAAGTACCTGTGGTCGCCAGAAGGCCAGGAAATCGCTGCCAACAACTACCTGCGCCCGCGTGATCCGGCAGTGCTGGCCAAGTACACCGACCGCTTCCCGAAAGTCGACTTCCTGTCGGTGGAGAAGACCTTTGGTGACTGGCGCACCGTGCAGAAGACTCACTTCAATGATGGTGGCGTGTTCGACCAGATCTATAGCGGTCAATAACTGAACAATGTGGGAGGGGCGGTGGTGTCTCGCCGCCCTAGTTGTTTCTGAATGTATCATAAGCCAGCATATGTGATATCACCGCAAGCGCCCTACTCGCGCTGGCGCCTTGCCTTTACTCTCGCTCGCCATCTTCCTTCGCTTTTATGAGAACACCATGAACGCTACTCCCCACGCCACAAGCACCATGACCCGCGCGATGGTGATGTTGTTTGCGTTTTGCTGCGGCGCCATCGTCGCCAACATCTACTACGCGCAACCGATCATCGAACTGATCGCCCCGGACATCGGCCTTACGCCGGCGATGGCCAGCCTGATCGTGTCGCTGACGCAAATCGGCTATGCCTTGGGGCTGTTCTTCCTGGTGCCTTTGGGCGACCTGCTGGAAAACCGCAAGCTGATGATCCTCACCACCGGGGTGGCCATCGCCAGCCTGTTGGGCGCAGCGTTTACCGAACAACCCAACCTGTTCCTGCTGGTATCGCTGCTGATCGGTTTCAGTTCGGTGTCGGTGCAGATCCTGATCCCGCTGGCCGCGCACTTGGCGCCCGCCGAGTCCCGTGGTCGGGTGGTCGGCAGCATCATGGGTGGCTTGCTGCTCGGCATCCTGTTGGCGCGGCCAGTGTCGAGCGTGGTGGCGGACCACTTTGGCTGGCGTGCAATGTTCATGGCGGCGGCGGCGTTGATGGTGTTTATCAGCGTGGTGTTGATGCTCACGATCCCCAAACGCCAGCCCGACCACAGCGCCAGTTACGGCCAACTGCTGGGCTCGCTGGGCACGCTGTTGCGCAGCCAACCGGTGCTGCGCCAACGCGCTTTTTACCAAGGCTGCATGTTCGCCACCTTCAGCCTGTTCTGGACCGCGGCGCCGCTGGAGCTGGCGCGCAATCACGGCCTGAGCCAGAGCGAAATCGCCCTGTTCGCCCTGGTCGGTGCCTTGGGCGCCATCGCCGCCCCCATCGCCGGGCGCCTGGCCGATGCGGGTCACACGCACCGCGCTTCGCTGCTGGCGATGCTGTTCGCGGCGTTGAGCTTCCTGCCGGCCTTTGTACATCCGCTGTACAGCGTGATCGGCCTGGCGGTGACCGGTGTGGTCCTGGACTTCTGCGTGCAGATGAACATGGTGCTCGGCCAACGCGCCGTCTACGCCCTGGACGCCAATAGCCGCAGCCGTTTGAACGCGCTGTACATGACCAGCATCTTCATCGGCGGCGCTTTCGGCTCGGCGATTGCCAGCAGCGTGTATGAACACGGCGGATGGCTCGGGGTGATGCTGGTGGGCAGTGCATTCCCGCTGGTGGCGTTGTTGCGGTTCCTGAGCGCGTCTCGTCAGGTGGCGGTCGCAACCGCTTAAGAGCGCACCGGCCCCGGCTCAAGGACGACGGTTTGATCAACGATCAGCGAAAGTTGCCGCTGCAGAGACGGGTCAGGCTCCTTGCGAATGCCCAGCATTCAGGCAGCACAGCAAGCGCTCGACCGTGTGCTCCAAGGGGCCGGAGTTATCCAGCACACACAACCCCGGACCACTGCTGGCGATCAGCGCTTGGGTAAACCGCGCATTGCGCGCCAGGCGCGCCTCGATATCGGCCGGCAACTCTCGCCCCCGCTCGATCAAGCGCTGGCGTAACACGCCTTGACCCACGGTCAGCAATAGCACCAGCAACCGCGGATAACGCAGGCGGGCCTGGTCCAGGTGCGCACGCGAGCCGTTGACCAGCACGTCATGCCCCGCCGCCAGCCAATCGTCGATTACCCGTGGAATGCCATAGGACAAGCCGTTGGCCTGCCAGCTGAGGGCAAACGCGCCTTCGGTGTCCATCCGCGCAAACTGCGCCGGGCTCACACCCTGCGCCGCCTCGCCCACGGCTTGCGCCGAACGGGTGATGACGCGCCGCACGATACGGCAGCCGCGCTCGCCCAGACGCGGGCGGGCGGCATCCAACAGGCTGTCCTTGCCCGAGCCCGATGGCCCGATGAGATAGATCAACCTGCCCGCCATCACACACCCTCTTTGCTTGTCGCCAGACTTGTTGCACCACAGAAGGCCGTTCGCGGCGCCTGGCCGGCGACGGCCACATTACCCGAGTGCAACCCACCGCGCATCACGTTCGGCCCGCTGCTCAAGACGCGTGACACTTGCCCGAACATTCCTACAGCCAGCACGACGGTGCTTATCTAGGGTACAGGCTCCTATCCCCCTCTCCCCTCAACGGAGATGAAAAAGTGCCCGACTCAATCGCAGCGCAAGTGCGCGAAACCGCTCAAACAGAACAGTCAAAAGAGGAGATATTCTTTAGCCTGCTCTCAGGGCTGGCCGGCCTTCACCCCATTGTCACAACTATCGGCACCGGCAGAAGTTACATGAAGGTCTGCGAACAAAGCGGGTTGAAACTCAACCCTTACTTTGTCAAACACGGCAAATGCGGCTCCTCGCCTAAAACAGAAAGGATGCTTGCGCACCGCAAACTCAAAGGTTTGGGTGTTGGTGCAACCGGGGTGGGATTGGCGGCGCTAGGCCCGGCGATCTCACCGGTTCCCGCGCCTTTCTATGCTGCCCGGCATGCATCTGCCACGGCCTCTACGGCGATACATCTGCGTCGGCTGTCAACAATGCTGGCGGCTTATCTACCCTTCGCCGCGGGTGATGAACAAGTCAGTAATGCGATCAAATGGCTGCAACTGGCCATCGAGGTTAAGTTCAAGAAGCTCGCATTTCGTGGCACCGAAATGGCGGTGTCGACCACCTCGACCTTGCTTTCATTTACGGGCATCGGGCTGGCCGGAAAAATCCCACTCATGATGGTCAGCTTCCAACTTGAACTGGCCAGGCTGATGGTCAGCGACCGCTACGCCGCCCTGTGCAAGGTGGCGGCGATGGAGTTGCAGTGGGCTGCCTTTCTGGAACAGAACCCCAACGCCGGAGATATGCCGCAAGCCAGCCTCACCGGCTTATCCCGAGCAGATCAGATCAAGCAGCTTGAACAAAGAAAGATGATGCTCGGCGCGGCAATCACCACTCAGGTGCGAGGTCGCGCACTCGATGCCCGAACCGGCAATACCGGTTTGGGCCCCGCCACCCTGATCATCAAGGAGATCATGGCGAAACATACCTTGCAGGGGCAGTTCTTCGCGGGCCATGACTACCAGGCCATGATCCATGAACCGGCGGGTTGGAATGCCATCGCGGCGAAACTGATGAACATATAAGCAGCGTTGCAGGTGATTTGCTGTGGGAGGGAGCTTGCTCGCGCTGGACTGCGCAGCCGTCGCATTCTTGGGGCCGCTTCACGGCCCAGCGCGAGCACGCTCCCTCGCCACAGGCACAGTGCTGGCCCTTGACTGACTGACGGCATGAAAAAGACGACCCGAAGGTCGCCTTTTGTCATTGCGCGTACTGCTTGCTCAACCCAGGCGGCACGCCTTGCACGTTGGTGTCTTCCCACGGCCCGTTGGGGCTGATGGAGCGGCTCCAGCCGTTGCTCCAGCGGTAGTAGGTGCGCTGGCGGTAGAAGGTGTCGGGCTGGTCGTCGAGCACGTAGACCTGCATCTTGCCGTCCCAGTGGCTGGCGGCGCCCGGTGGTGGGGCGAAGGTCGGCGATTTGGTGGGCACAGGCTTCGGCGCCGGAGTGACCGGGCCCGAAGGCTTGGTGCTCGGCTGTGTCGACGGGCCGGACGGCGGGATGGTCGGGCCGGTCGGGCCAGGCGGTGGGCGATGGACCGCACAGGCGCTCAGGCCCACTACCAGGCTGAGCAGGGTGATGCGTGCGAATGCGGTCGTCATGGGCGCTTCCTCAAGATTACTTGTCCGGACTGTCGATGGTCAGCTGTTGCACCGCAGTGGTGCTGCTGGCCAGGGGTTGGCTGCGGCCGATCCACTCGCCGGCAGTCGGAAGACCGGCCCGGGATAAGCGCGCAACCAGTTGGACTTCGGGGAAGTTCGACAGTTTCAACTGCGGCATCATCGCGTCGGCATCGCCCAGCTCGACGGTGACCGGCAGGTCGGCGACGGTTACGCGCTTGGCCGCCAACGGCGCTGGCGGGCCGCTGACGGCGCGGGCGAAGATGAACACGCTGTCGGTGGGCAGGGATTTGGCCTTCACGTCGGCGGATAAATCCACGCGCACTTTAAGCATCGCCTTAGGCGCTTGAGCGACAACGCCCCCGCTCTCCTTCAGGCTTTGCGCGGCCCGGTCGATGCCGCCTTGCAGGGCCGCACGGGAGCTGTCTTGCGGTGGCAATTGGGCCAACAGGCGGGTCCAGTAGTCGATCGCCTCCTGATAGCGTTTGCCTTCAAAGGCGGCGATGCCCAGCAGGCCGAGGCTGGTGACTTCCTTCGGGTCCAGCTTCAGGGCTTCGTCAGTCAACGCCTGGATCTTGGGCGACCACTGCTTATTGTCGGCAAAGTATTGCGCCTGGGCCCACTGGCCAAGCAGCTCCGGCTGGCGGCCAGCCAACGCGACGGTGCGTTCGAAGATGTTGGCCGCATCGACCGGACGGTCCTGGGCCATGTAGGCGCGACCGAGGAAGTACAGGCCCTGCGCCGAATCCGGCTGCGCGGCAGCGGCGCGTTCCAGGCGACGGGTCATGTCTTCGATAGACACCGGTGGCTGGGAGAATTCGCGGGTCAGTTCGACTTTGTCACTGGCGCCAAAGTGCAGGTACAGGCTAAGGCCGAGTACCGGGACGAGGACGGCAGCGAGCAACGGCAGCGGTTTGCCCAGGCGCGATTCGCGGGGTTTTTCGACGCCCTCGGTATCAGCCAACAGTTCGCGGGCAGCTTCGGCGCGACCGGTGTCGAGTTGCGCGGCGTTGAGCACGCCTTCGTCCTGCTGCACTTGCAACTCGGCGACGCGTTCTTGATACAGCGCCACGTTCAGCGCGGTGCGATCCTCTTCGCGCTGGGCACGGCGGCCGCGCAACACAGGGATCAATAGGAAACTCAGGGCAATCAGAAGCAGCAAGCCGGCTGCGAGCCAGAAATCAATCATCAGTCTTGGTGTCCAGCAATTGGTCGAGGCGTTTACGCTCTTCGGGGGACAGCGCATCGGAACCGTCGGTCGGCGCGGCACGGCGCCGCCGAACGATCACCGCCATCACCACCACACCCGCCAGCAACAGCCCGGCGGGGCCGAACCAGAGCAGCGCGGTCTTGCCGGTGAGGGCCGGTTTGTAGCGCACGAAATCACCGTAGCGGTCGACCATGAAGTCGATGATCTCCTGGTTGTCCTTGCCCTCCCCGAGCATGCGGAAAATCTCTTTGCGCAGGTCGGCGGCGATGGGCGCGTTGGAGTCGGCGATGTCCTGGTTCTGGCACTTGGGGCAGCGCAGTTCCTTGGTCAGTTCGCGAAAACGCTCGCGGTCACCGTCCTTGGCGAACTCGTAGGTGTCGATGGCGGCGTGGGCGACGCCGGCCAGTCCAAGCGCCAGCACGGCAGCGGCTAACAGACGCTTCATGGTTTGGCCTCATCGACCAGCGCCTGGTACTTGGCGGCCAGTTGTTCGCGCCAGACCACTTCGTCGATCACACCGACGTACTTGTCGCGGATCACGCCCTTGGCATCGATAAAGAAGGTTTCCGGGGCGCCATACACGCCGAGGTTCAACCCCAGGTTGCCGTCTTCATCGCGGATATCCAGTTGGTACGGGTTGTGGAACTCGGCGAGCCATTTCAAGGCCGCTGCATTGTCGTCCTTGTAGTTGATGCCGTAGATCACCACGCCCTTCTCGGCCAGTTTGTTGAGCACCGGGTGTTCGACGCGGCAGGAGATGCACCAGGTGCCCCACACGTTGACCAGCGCCGGTTTGCCCAGCAGGTCGGCGCGGGTCAGCGTCTTGTCGCCTTGCACGTTCGACAGCGAGAACTCGGGGAACGGCTTGCCGATCATCGCCGAAGGCAACTCGGCCGGGTCCAGGTACAGGCCGCGATACAGGAACACCGCCACCACCAGGAACAACGCCAGCGGCAACACCATCAACCAACGCTTCATACCGGCGCTCCTTGCAGACCGAGGGCTTCACGCACCCGGCTCTTGACCTTGACCCGATAACGCCGGTCCAGCGCAGCCAGCAAACCACCAAAGCCGGTGAGCAAGCCGCCGAACCAGATCCAGCGCACAAACGGTTTCACATGCACGCGCACAGCCCAGGCGCCTTCGCCCAGCGGTTCGCCCAATGCCACGTAGAGGTCACGGGTGAAACCTGCGTCGATCCCGGCTTCGGTCATCATTGAGCTCTGCACGGTGTAGAGGCGTTTTTCCGGGTGCAGCACGGCGATTTCCTTGCCATTGCGCACGACCCGCACGGTGCCTTTGTCCGACGTGAAGTTCGGCCCTTCAAAGTGCTTGGCGCCCTCAAAGATGAACTGGTAACCGGCCAGGTCCATCGACTCGCCCGGCGCCAGGCGCAGGTCGCGTTCGGCGCTGTTCTGGCTGGAGAGCACCACGCCCAGGGCGCACACGGCGATGCCGATATGGGCGATCTGCATGCCCCAGTAACTGCGGGTCAGCGTCGGCAGGCCTTTGATCAAACCTTTGTGGCGAGTCTTGTCGAAGATGTCGCGCACACCGGCCAGCAACACCCAGGCCGCCAGCAGGAAAGTGGCAAGCACCGCCCAGTTGAAGTCGCCATAGGCAAGCCCGGCGATGACCGCCAGGGCAACGCTGCCCAGCAGAACCGGCATCAGCATGCCCGCCAGCCATTTCACCGGTGTGTCTTTCCAGCGCACCAGCATGCCGACCGCCATCACCACCATCAACAGGCCCATCAACGGGATAAACAACGCGTTGAAGTACGGCGGGCCGACGGACAGCTTGGCGCCGCTCAGGGCATCCAGCACCAGCGGGTACAAGGTGCCGAGCAGGATCATCGACGCGGCCACCACCAGCACCAGGTTATTGCCCAGCAGCAGGGTTTCCCGCGACCACAGGTTGAAGCCGACCTGGCTCTTGACCACCGGCGCACGCAGGGCGAACAGGGTCAGGGAGCCGCCGACCACAAACAGCAGGAAGATCAGGATGAACACGCCGCGCTCCGGGTCGGACGCAAACGCATGCACTGAGGTCAATACGCCCGAACGCACAAGGAAGGTGCCGAGCAGGCTGAGGGAAAATGCGGCGATGGCCAGCAGTACGGTCCAGCTTTTGAACACGCCGCGTTTTTCGGTGACGGCCAGCGAGTGAATCAGCGCCGTACCCACCAGCCAAGGCATGAACGAGGCGTTTTCCACCGGGTCCCAGAACCACCAGCCGCCCCAGCCGAGTTCGTAGTAGGCCCACCACGAACCCAACGTAATGCCAATGCCGAGGAAGGCCCAGGCGACGATGGTCCACGGCCGCGACCAGCGGGCCCATGCAGCATCCAGACGCCCGCCCAGCAAGGCGGCGATGGCAAACGCGAACGCCACGGAGAAACCGACATAGCCCATGTAGAGCATCGGCGGGTGCACGATCAGGCCGATATCCTGCAACAGCGGGTTGAGGTCATGCCCGTCCGTAGGAATCTGCGGCAGGATGCGGCTGAACGGGTTGGAGGTCATGATCAGGAACAGCAAAAAGCCGATGCTGATCATGCCCATCACCGCCAGCACCCGCGCCAGCATCACTTGCGGCAACTGGCGCGAGAACACCGACACCGCAAAGGTCCAGCCGCCGAGGATCAACGCCCACAGCAGCAACGAACCTTCGTGGGCGCCCCACACGGCACTGAACTTGTAGTACCACGGCAGCGCGGTGTTGGAGTTGTTGGCCACGTAGCCGACAGAAAAATCGTCGGTCATGAAGGCATAGGTCAGGCAACCAAACGCGAACAGCAGGAAGGCGAACTGGCCCCAGGCAGCAGGTTGCGCCAGGCTCATCCACAGGCGGTCACCACGCCAGGCGCCGAGCAACGGTACCACGGCCTGCACGATGGCAAAGCACAGGGCGAGGATCATCGCCAACTGGCCGAGTTCTGGAATAAACAGTGCGGACGTCATCGCTCAGCCCTCCTTGGCAGGGGTGGGTGCGGACTGGCCGCTTTCTTTCAACGCCTTGGTCACTTCCGGCGGCATGTATTTCTCATCGTGCTTGGCCAGCACTTCATCGGCCACCACCACGCCTTGGGCATTGAGCTTGCCCAGGGCGACGATGCCCTGGCCTTCGCGGAACAGGTCCGGGAGGATGCCGCGGTAGGTGATGGTCACGGCCTTGTTGAAATCGGTGACCACGAAGGTCACGTCGAGGGAATCGCCGGAACGCTTCAACGAACCCTTCTCGACCATGCCGCCGGCGCGGATGCGCGTATCGACAGGCGCTTCGCCATTGGCGATCTGCGTCGGGGTGTAGAACAGGTTGATGTTCTGTTGCAGTGCGCTCAGGGCCAGGGCTACGGCAATGCCGACGCCGGCCATGATGGCCAGGATGATCAACAGACGTTTTCTACGCAGCGGATTCACTTTTCGGTCTCCCGGCGCAGACGACGCGCCTCTTGTTGCAGGTAACGCTTGCGGGCCAGGATCGGCGCGGCGACGTTGAGGGCCAGCACCGCCAGGCAGATGCCATAGGCCGTCCAGACATACAGGCCGTGGTGGCCCATCGCGAAAAACTCGCTGAAAGAAGCAAAACTCATCCACGCGCTCCCAGGCTGCTGTGTACTTCGGCCTTGACCCAACTGGCGCGGGCTTCACGCTTGAGCACTTCGAGGCGCATGCGCATCAGCAGCACGGCACCGAAGAAGCAATAGAACCCCAGCACCATCAACAACAGTGGCGCCCACATTTGCACCGGCATCGCCGGCTTTTCGGTGAGGGTGAAGGTGGCGCCCTGGTGCAGGGTGTTCCACCACTCCACCGAGTATTTGATGATCGGGATGTTGATCACGCCGACAATCGCCAACACCGCGCAGGCCTTGGCGGCGCTGTCACGATTACTGATCGCGTTGCCCAGGGCAATCAGACCGAAGTACAGGAACAGCAGGATCAACATGGACGTTAGTCGCGCATCCCACACCCACCACGAACCCCAGGTGGGTTTGCCCCAGATCGCACCGGTGACCAGCGCCACGGCGGTCATCCACGCGCCGATGGGCGCGGCGCATTGCAGGGCCACGTCCGCCAGCTTCATCTTCCACACCAGGCCGACAATGCCGCACACCGCCAGCATCACGTAGCAGGACTGGGCGAGCATCGCGGCGGGCACGTGGATATAGATGATGCGAAAGCTGTTGCCTTGCTGGTAATCCGGCGGGGCGAAGGCCAGGCCCCAGACCAGGCCGACGCCGATCAGCAACACCGCGGCGATACTCAACCACGGCAGCAGCTTGCCGCTGATGCCGTAGAACCATTTGGGCGAGCCGAGCTTGTGAAACCAGGTCCAGTTCATTGCTGTTTCTCACGGTTGCTTCGCGTCATGGCGAGAAGCGTAGGGTCTTTACTGACTCAGCGTGTAACGCTGGGTCAGACCTCATTATTCACCGACGCTGATCTTCAGGCCGGCGGCTATAGCAAAGGGTGTCAGGGTTACCGCCAGGGCGGTCAGGCTACCAAGCCACAGGAGGTAACCGGTCGCCGGCATGCCCATGAGCGCGGCCTGCAAAGCGCCGCTGCCAAGGATCAGTACCGGGATGTACAAAGGCAGAATCAACAGGGCCAGCAGCAGGCCACCGCGCTTCAAACCGACGGTCAACGCTGCGCCCACAGCCCCCAACAGGCTGAGCACTGGCGTGCCGAGTAACAAGGACAGAAGCAGTACCGGCAGGCATTCAACGGGCAAGCCCAGCATCATCGCCAACAGCGGCGAGAGCAAGACTAGCGCCAGGCCGGAAAAAACCCAGTGTGCCAGCACCTTGGCCAGTACCAGAAGTGGCAGAGGGTGCGACGAAAGGACCCACTGTTCAAGTGAACCGTCTTCGAAATCACTGCGAAACAGCCCATCCAGCGAGAGCAGAACCGATAAAAGTGCCGCCACCCACACCAGTCCCGGTGACAAGGTTTGCAACAGTTTAGTCTCGGGACCGACCGCCAACGGGAACAGCGCGATCACAATGGCGAAGAACACCAGCGGGTTGGCCAGTTCGGCCGGGCGACGGCACAACAGCCGCGCTTCGCGGGCGACCAGCAGGGCGAACACACTCATGCCGCCCACCGACCCAGGTCCAGGTCACGGTAACCGGCAGGCCGCCGGGCCAGGGTGTGGTGGGTGGTGAGCAACACGCTTCCGCCCTGCTCGCAATGCCGCGCCAGGTGCTCTTCCAATTGGGCGACGCCTTGCTTGTCCAGGGCGGTGAAGGGCTCGTCGAGAATCCACAGCGGCGGGCCCGGCAAGTACAGGCGCGCCAGGGCCACGCGGCGCTGTTGGCCGGCAGACAAGGTGTGACAGGGAACGTCTTCAAAGCCCTTGAGGCCCACAGAAGCCAGCGCCTGCCAGATGGCGTCGCGGCAGGCCCGATGATGCAGGGCGCTGAGCCAGCTGAGGTTTTCTTCGGCGGTGAGCACATCCTTGATACCGGCGGCGTGGCCGATCCAGATCAGGTTGCGGGCCAGCGTGGCGCGCTGTTCGCTGAGGGGTTTGCCGTTGAGCCGCACTTCGCCGGCCGTGGGTTGCATCAAGCCGGCCAGCAGGCGCAGCAAACTGGTCTTGCCGCTCCCGTTGGGCCCGCTGACCTGCACCATATCGCCGCCCGCCAGCCGCAGCTCGAGATGTTCGAACAGCAGGCGCAGGTCGCGTTCACAGGCAAGCGCTACGGCTTCAAGAAGAGGGCTGGTCAAGAGATCGCGGGCCTTTACGGTTCAAGTCGGCGGTGCAGCGGCCGTTATAGAAAGAAGCACAATAACGGCTTTGGCGACCGGTTTTAGAGAGCTGGATCAAATAGTTGTGAGGTTTTTACCGCTCTCGTTGCAGACGGGCGGCATTATACATGCGATGCCCTACGCTAAAGAGGGCAATTTCCCCAGAGACGATGCGCACGATGACCGGCGAGATCAACCTTCCTACGCTCCCTCCCACTCCGACGACCGGGCAAAGCCCCGCGCCTGCGGCAGGTGAATTGCTCAAGCTGCTGGAGCCGCAGATCGGGCTGATCGACCCGGGAAAAACTGCGAACGCCGAAGTCATCGCGCTTAAACAAGGCGGTGAAGCCTTTCAGCTTTTGCTCAAGCTGACCCTGGAGGGCGGCCGCCAGACCTTGGTGCAAGCCAGCAGTGCCCAACCGTTGCCGTTGGGCAGTAATGTGGCGGTGAGCCAGACCCCGGCGGGCAACCTGACCCTGAGTTTGCAGCAGGCCTTGAGTGCGAATGTCGCGGCCCTGACCCGTATCGACACCAACCAGATGCCGGTGGGCACGCTGTTACAGGCCAAGGTGCTGACCACCCAGATGCTGCCCCAGGGCACCGCACAACCGGCGATCTACCGCTCGCTGGCGACGGTGCTCAACAATGCCCTGGCCGGTGCGACGTTGACCGTGGAAAGCCCTCAACCCCTGCGCGTGGGCAGCCTGCTCAGCGCTGTGGTGCAGAACGCGCAGACCTTGAGCTTCGTGCCGTTGAGCGGGCGCCAGGATCAATTGGCCGTCACCCAACAACTCGCCACCCAGCACAGTCGCCAGGGTTCGCTGGACGCCGTGTTTACCGCCTTGCAAAACTTGCCCCGCGGCGACAGCACTTCCGCTGACCTGCGCGCCGCCGCCGACCGCTTGCTCGCCGCCCTGCCGGACCTGGCTCAGGTGAGCAATCCCAAGGTGCTGGCCCAAGTGGTCCAGAACAGCGGGGCGTTTCTTGAGGCCAAGTTGCTTGCCGGACAAAACCCACAAGTGCCGCCCCTGGACATGAAAGGCGCCCTGCTGCGCCTGGTCGCCGACTTGCTGCCGGCCCTGCCGACCAGCACCAACTTGAATGCGATCCTCGCCGCCAACACCCTGGCTCAGGTCTTGCCGAATTTCGTGCGCAGCCCGCTCAATACGCTCGGCCAAGTCAGCGCACGACAGGCACCGGTTGGCTTCCCGCTGCCGGAACGGCTGATGGCCAAGCTGGAAGGCGAAGGTGACCTGGAAAACCTGCTGCGCCTGGCCGCCGGGGCGATTTCCCGTTTGCAGAGCCACCAACTGTCGAGTCTGGAACAAACCGGCACCACCGCCGATGGTCGCCTGCAAACCACCTGGCAGTTGGAAATCCCCATGCGCACCCTGCAAGACATCGTGCCGTTGCAGGTCAAGTTCCAGCGCGAGGAACCGGCGCAGGACAAGGACCAGCCCGAACGCAAGGACAGGAAAGACCCCAAGCAAATGCTCTGGCGCGTTGAGCTGGCGTTCGATATGGAGCCGCTGGGGCCATTGCAGGTCCAGGCGCAACTGACCCAGGGCAAACTGTCCAGCCAGCTGTGGGCAACCCGCCCCTTCACGGCCAGCTTGATCGAAAGCCATTTGGGCAACCTGCGCGAGCGGCTGGTGACCTCGGGGATCAACGTCGGCGACCTGGACTGCCACCTCGGCACCCCGCCACGCGGGCCAAAAACCGGACTGGAACAACGCTGGGTGGATGAAACCGCATGAAAAACGCCACCCCACCCCGCCAGGCAATCGCCCTCAAGTACGACGGCCAACAGGCGCCGACGCTCAGCGCCAAAGGCGACGATGCCCTGGCCGAAGCCATCCTGAAGCTGGCGCGGGAAAATGAAGTACCGATCTATGAGAACGCCGAGTTGGTGAAGCTATTGGCGCGCATGGAACTGGGCGACAGTATTCCGGAGGAGTTGTACCGCACGGTTGCCGAGATCATTGCGTTTGCCTGGACATTGAAGGGCAAGTTCCCGGTGGGCTATGACCCGGATGCGGGACCGGTGGAGCGGGATGTGACGGAGCGTGGCGACGACTACTGAAATAGCGTCAGGCAGAGGCAGATCCAACGGTGGGAGGGGGCAAGCCGCCTCCCACCGTTGGATTTGTGGTCAGTTCAGGACGTCACTCAAGGGAATGAAATTGACCCGATCACCCACCTCCAAGGTCGTCCCTTCCAACACTTCCACAAACCCCTGGGCCCATGCCGCACTGCGCAACACGCCGGAGCTCTGGTTGCGGTAGATGATCGCCTTGCCCTGCTCGATGCGCCCACGCAGATACTCGCGGCGGTTGCCCGGTTTGGGCCAGACAAACCCCACCGGGACTTCGAAACGCAGTGGTTCCACGTCTGCCACGCCTTGGCGGCGCAGGATGTAGGGCCGCGCCAACAGGGCGAACGTCACCAGTGTCGACGCGGGGTTGCCCGGTAAGCCGATCACCGGCACACCACGGAAATGCCCGACCGTCAGCGGCTTGCCAGGTTTGATCGCCAGCTTCCACAGGGCCAGCTCGCCCTCTTCACGCAGGGCGATGCCGAGGAAGTCCGCTTCGCCGACCGACACGCCACCGGTTGACAGGATCAGGTCCGCCTTGCCCAGGCCCGCCAGGCGCGTGCGGGTCTGTTCCAGGTCATCGGGCAGAATCCCCGCGTCGATCACTTCGCAGCCCATGCGCGCAAGCCACGCGCACAGCACGCGACGGTTGCTGTTGTAGATCTGGCCAGGGCCCAGCGGCAAGCCGGGCTCGATCAACTCGTCACCGGTGGACAATACGGCCACGCGTGGGCGGCGCACGACATTCAGGCGATCACAGCCGAGGGACGCCGCCAGGCCCAGTTCAATCGGGCCCAAGCGTGTTCCGGCCGATAAAACCAGCTCACCCGCGGTAGTTTCCTGGCCTTGAGGGCGGATGTTCTGGCCGGCGTGCAGGGGCCCGGTAAAACTTACGCGCGCATCGGCGTGGACCACGGCGTTTTCCTGCATCTGCACGCAGTCCGCACCATCTGGTACCGGCGCGCCAGTGAAGATGCGTGCACAGGTGCCCGCCGCCAAAGGCTCAGGCGCATTGCCTGCAAAAATGCGCTGGCTGACCACCAGCGGCTCACCGGTCCAGTCCGCCAGGCGCAGGGCGTAACCGTCCATGGCGCTGTTGGGCCAGGGCGGCAGGTCGAGGGTGGAGACCAGATCCTGCGCCAATACCCGGCCGTCACACTCGGCCAGGGGCAAGGCGTGCGGCTCGCGGATCGGCGCAGCTTCGGCGATGGCCAGCAGTTGTTGCAGTGCTTGCTCTACCGGCATCAGCGCACCGGTCTTGCCTGGCTTACCCACGGGATTCACAAGGCTCGGCCTGTTTCAGGTGCGGGACGAAGTTGCACGGCCGATGGCGGTTATCCAGTTGCTCGGCCAGGATGCCGTCCCAACCGGTGCGCACGGCATTGGTGGAGCCCGGCAGGCAGCACACCAAGGTGCCATTGGCCAGGCCGGCCAGGGCGCGGGATTGCACGGTGGAGGTGCCGATATCGGCCACGGATATCTGGCGGAACAGCTCGCCAAAACCGTCGACCTGCTTGTCCAGCAGGCAGCTTACGGCTTCGGGGGTGCTGTCGCGCCCGGTGAAGCCGGTGCCGCCGGTGATCAGCACAACCTGCACCACGTCCTCGGCGATCCAGTGGGCAACCTGGGCGCGGATTTTGTACAGGTCATCCTTGAGCAGCACCCGTTCAGCCAGGTTATGGCCGGCGGCGGTCAGGCGGTCGACGAAGACCTGGCCTGAGGTGTCGGTGTCCAGGGTGCGGGTGTCGCTGACGGTCAATACCGCAATATTCAGGGGTACGAAGGGCGCATCTGCCTTGGCTTTCATGGCACGGTCCAGTTGTCGAAGGAACAGCCCGGTGTTATATCACAGGCCCCTATTTACCTGCCGCAGCGGAACCGCCATGTCACTCGATTCTTCGCCCCTGCCCTGTTCGATTCTGCTATTGGCCGGTGGCCGCGGCCAACGCATGGGCGGCCAGGATAAAGGGCTGCTGGAGTGGCGCGGCCAACCTCTGATTGCCCACTTACAGCGCCTGACACGCCCGCTGACAGACGACCTGATCATCTCGTGCAACCGTAACCATGATCGCTACGCCCCCTACGCCGACCGCCTGGTGAGCGATGACAGCCCGGACTTCCCTGGCCCGCTCGCCGGCATCCGCGCGGGCTTGGCGGCGGCGCGCCATGCGCATCTGTTGGTATTGCCGTGTGATGTGCCCACCATCGACACTCAATTGCTGAGCGCCCTGCGTGACACCGTGCAACGCAATCCGCTCTGGCCCGTCATGGTGCGTCACGGCGAATTCTGGGAACCGTTGATCTGCATCATCCCGACCTACCTGCAAGCCGAGATAGAACAGGCTTGGCACGCGGGCGAACGCAGCCCACGCAAGATCTTCCTGCAACTGGGCGGCATCGGTGTGCAATGCCCGGCGGACGATCCACGCCTGGACAATCTGAATACACCGCAGCTGTTGCACCCAAGGTCCGGCGTGTCAGAATGAACCTCGCACAAGGAACTTTGACGGCGTGTTACGCGTCTCAAGGTCAGCACTCAAAAGTATTCTCTCGGAGACAAACCCATGACTCAACGGACCATCGCCGCTCTCATGCTTGCACTGGGCCTCGCTACCCTCGCCGGTTGCGCTTCGCCTACAGTGATCACCCTGAATGACGGTCGCGAAATCCAGGCCGTCGACACCCCTAAATTCGATAAGGATTCGGGCTTCTACGAGTTCGAACAACTGGACGGCAAGCAGACCCGCATCAACAAGGATCAGGTCCGCACCGTTAAAGACCTGTAAGTCTTAGCGTTTGCCACCAAGGCCCGCCTCGTGCGGGCCTTGTCGTTTCCGAGGGTTACCAGTCGAGGGTGATCTGGCTGCGAAAACGGCGTTCTTCACCCGTGACCGGGTCGATAAACCGCACGCCCTGGGCCAACAGCTTGAGGGGGTTGGCGTAATCGTCCACGGCATCCTTGATCACGTCCGGGTAGAACGGGTCGTTGCAGATACTCGCCCCCAGCGCAGTCATGTGCACGCGCAGTTGGTGCTTCTTGCCCGTCACGGGGAACAGGCCGTAGCGCCATAGGTCGCCGTTTGTTTCGCGCACCTGCACAGCCGTTTCAGTGTTGCTGGCGCCCTCACCTTCCTGCATGCGGAAGAACGGCTCGCCGTCCACCAGGCGGCTTTTGTGCACCAACGGGAAGGTCAGCCCAGGCAAGGCCGGGGCGATGGCTTCGTAGAATTTGTCAATCTGGCGGGTCGGGAACAGTTGCTGATAGGCCGAACGGCTGACTGGGTTGGCCGAGAACAGCACCAGCCCGGCGGTGTGTCGGTCGATACGGTGCAAGGGCACCAGCGACGGGTTGTCCAGGCGGCGAATCAGGCGGCGCAACAAGGTTTGCTCGACATACTCGCCGGCCGGCGTCACCGGCAGGAAGTGCGGTTTATCAGCCACCACCAGGTGTTCATCGGCGTACAGGATGGTTTCCTGTACCGGGATCACTTTTTCGTTGGGCACTTCACGGAAGTAGTAAATGCACAGGCCTTCCTTATACGGCAGGTCCTGACGGATCGGACTGCCATTGATATCCAACACCCGCCCGCGGGCGATGCGGTCCAACCAGTGTTCGCGGCTGATGGCCGTGAAGTGGTCGCACAGGCAATCGAGGACGGTGGCCCATGCGCCGGGCGGCAAGTACAGGGTGCTGGCTTGGTGCTGGGACGCGGAAAAACCGGAAGTGGACATGCCGATGCTCAAAGCCTTGAAAAACCGACGGGCATTATCCCGCATGAAGCGGGACTCAGCCTAGGGCGGATCTCAGGCCTTGGCCAATTGCGCCCGCAGGACCGGCGATGTACTGGCCGCTTCGGTGAACTCCTTGAGCCAGCGCAATACCTCTACCGCTTCCCAACGACCCGGATCGTACAAGGCGTAGAGCAAGCCCTGGTAACCCACCACATCCAGTTGCTTGTGATAACCGGCGCGCTGGAACAGCGCTTCGATCTCGGCAAAGCAAGTATTGAAATGCACTTTGTTAAATGGCGTCTTGCCTTCCGTGACCAGGCCATCAAGGCGCAGCTCGTTCACCGCGTCGCGCACGACGTCGGCAGACATGCGATTGACGCTGCTTTTCAGTTGTTCAACATTCACCACGGGCGTTCCCTCTATTCAATCGCTGTACAAACATACAGTAACGCAATATCGGGTAATCCGCCATCGCAGAAACCTCAGCGTAGGAAGGCGACAACCTGTTCGGTGTCGAAGGGCCAATCCAGTTCGGCACCGGTATCTACCCGCCGAAGCACCGGAATCCGCAGGCCATAGGCTCCGGTGAGGTCCTCGGGGTCGGTGATATCCACCAGTTCAACCAGTAACCCGTGTTCGACGAGCGGCATGATTTCGGCTTCGGCGATCTCACATAGATGGCAACCCAGGGTGCCGAACAGCTGGCATTCAGCAAGCATGGCAAATGGACCTGATCAGAAAACAGGCCGTTATTCTAAGCCTGCCCTTCCCTTGTGGCGAGCCGACAAACCCTGACCCAGATCAGCATGTTCTATAACTGATTCAGCGACTCTCTCGGCTTTTTGCCCGCTCACCCTGCAACGGAGATGCTTGTGTTCGCCAACCTGCTGATCATCCTGGCCTCATCCCTGGTGATGATTGCCCTCTTTCGCCGTCTGAGATTGCCGCCCGTGCTGGGCTACCTGTGTGTGGGCCTGGCCGTGGGGCCCACCGCCCTCGACTGGGTGAATGACAGCGAAGAACTGCCCGACCTTGCAGAACTGGGCGTGGTGTTCCTGCTGTTTTCCCTGGGGCTGGAGTTTTCCCTGACCAAGATGCTCGCCCTGCGCCGCGTCGTGTTTGGCCTGGGCAGTTTGCAGGTGCTGGGTTGCAGCGTGGTGCTGGGTGGCTTGTTGATCGGCTTTGGTGTGGCGCCCGGCATCGCCCTGCTGCTGGGTGCGGGATTGGCGTTGTCGTCCACGGCCATCGTCAGCAAGGAACTGACCAGCCTTGGGGAAATTTTCAGCAGCCATGGCCAGAACGCGATTGGCGTGCTGTTGTTCCAAGACGTGGTGGCGGTGTTGCTGCTGACCCTGGTGCCGGTGTTTGCCGGCAGCAGCGACCAGGCCTGGTACTGGGCGCTGCCGTTGACCTTGGGCAAAACCGTGGTGCTGTTTGTCGGCCTGCTGCTGGCCAGTCGCTGGTTGTTACCGCGCCTGTTCCGTGAAGTCGCCGCGTCCCATTCGGCGGAGTTGTTTGTGCTGCTGGCATTGGTGATCGTGTTGCTGACCGCCTGGCTGACCCATTTGTTGGGCCTGTCCCCGGCCCTTGGCGCCTTCCTGGCTGGCATGCTGTTGGGCGAAAGCCACTACCGCCATCAGATCGAAGCGGATATCCGACCGTTTCGCGACATCCTGCTGGGGCTGTTTTTTGTCAGCATCGGCATGTTGATCGACCTGCAGTTGTTCATCAGCCACAGCCTGCTGATCCTCGGCCTGACCCTCACGCTGATGCTGGTCAAAGGCTGCGTGGTGGCGGTGCTGGTCAAGCTGCGCGGCAGCGACAGCGAAACCGCCTGGCGCAGCGGCCTGGCCCTGGCCCAAGGCGGTGAGTTCTGTTTTGCCCTGATGGCGCAGATGCAGCAAAGCCGGCTGATTCCGGATGAGTTCAATGGCCTGCTGCTCGCCGCCACGTTCTGCTCGATGCTGCTGACGCCACTGCTGTTACGCGCCGCACCGGCGATTGCCCTGCGCCTGCACCGCAAGCCCAACCAGCAAGTGCAACTGGAGGAAATCACTGCGCTCAACGCCGAGTTGCGCGGCCATGCGGTGATCTGCGGCTACGGCCGTGTCGGGCAGTCCATCGGACGTTTTCTGCGCCGGGAGCAACAAGCCTTTATCGCCTTGGATGACGACCCGGAACGGGTGCAGGAGGCCGCCACCGAGGACAGTAGCGTGCATTATGGCGACTGTCGTCGCGGCGCCCTGCTCAGTGCGGTGGGCCTCGAACGCGCGCGGTTGGTGGTGATTGCGGTGGACAACAGCGATGTCGCCTTGGTGGTATTGAAGGAGGCGCGCCGGATCAACCCCGAAGTGCCCATCCTGGTGCGCACGCGCGACGATAGCCAGTGGGCCGAACTCAAAGCCGCGGGCGCCAGTGAAGTGGTACCCGAGCTGTTGGAGTCGAGCCTGATGCTCGCCTCCCATGCCCTGATCCTGCTGGGCCTGCCGGACCAACAGGTGCAGGCACGGGTCGATGAAGTGCGGCACAACCGCTACCGCGTGCTGCACGGTTTTTACTCGCAACCGAACAACGACGAAGAAGCCCCGATCAATCCTGACTGACCGCGCCGATCTTGTGGATCGACAGGTCAGCGCCGTAATACTCCTGTTCCTGACTCAGGCGCAGCCCACCGACGCGCTTGATCACGCCATACACCAGCAGGCCACCACCAAACGCCACCGCCACGCCGAGGCCAGTGCCAATCAACTGGCTGATCAGACTCACGCCGCCCAAGCCGCCCAACGCCGTTTGGCCAAAGATGCCACAGGCGATGCCGCCCCACACACCACACAGGCCATGCAACGGCCACACACCCAGCACGTCGTCGATCTTCCAGCGATCCTGGGCCGCGATAAAGCACCACACGAACAGCCCGCCGGCGACCACACCGGTCACCAGAGCGCCCACCGGGTGCATCAGGTCGGAACCAGCGCAGATCGCCACCAGCCCGGCCAGCGGGCCGTTGTGCAGGAAGCCCGGATCATTGCGGCCAATCACCAGCGCAGCAACGGTGCCGCCGACCATGGCCATCAACGAGTTGACCGCCACCAGGCCGCTGACGCCGTTGAGGGTTTGCGCGCTCATCACGTTAAAACCGAACCAGCCGACGATGAGGATCCACGAACCCAGCGCGAGAAATGGAATGCTCGACGGCGCGAACGCCACCAGCCGCCCTTCCCGGTAACGGCCATTACGCGGGCCCAGCAGCAACACCGCCGCCAGCGCCAGCCAGCCGCCCATGGCGTGTACCACCACGGAGCCGGCGAAATCATGGAAACTGGCGCCAAAGGTGGCGAGCAACCAGGCTTGCAGGCCGAAATTGCCGTTCCACACCATGCCTTCGAAAAACGGGTAGATAAACGCCACGATCAACGCGGTGGCGCACAACTGCGGAGCGAACTTGGCCCGCTCGGCAATGCCGCCGGAGATGATCGCCGGGATCGCTGCCGCAAACGTCAGCAGGAAGAAGAACTTCACCAGGCCATAGCCATGGTCGGCGCTGATCACCGCCGCCGGTTGCATGAAGCTCACGCCGTAGGAGATCCAATAGCCTATAAAGAAATAGGCCAAGGTGGAGATGGCGAAGTCACTGAGGATCTTCGACAAGGCGTTGACCTGGTTTTTCTGGCGCACGGTGCCGACTTCGAGGAACGCGAAGCCGGCGTGCATGGCCAGCACCATGACTGCACCGATCAGGATAAACAGGGTGTTGGAGCTGTGGACCAGGGTGTCCACCGCACTTTGCAAATTGTCCATGGAGGTTGGCAGGCCTGCATTCAAGGCAAAAAGCACCAAAGCGGTTCAAGCCACGATTGCGCGCACTAAATTGGCACCACCGGCACCGCCCCTCTTCAGAGGGCGTGAACCGCTTTAGCGCAGCGATCAACACAACAGGCTGATGCCGACAGGGTTTTTCCGCGAGTTTGAGTTATTTAGGGTAAGGTTTTTGATGGCCAGAGGCCTTACCGCCCAGATTCAGCGCAAGCCCCAAGGCGTGCGCACCAAGGCAAAGCAAAAGCTGTACCACACAATTGCACTGAACCTTCACCGATGCCGGTGACTCGAAACCACACGTACAGATCAGCCCATCACGGAGATAACCATGGCCAGAAAAACAGCACAGACCGCCCAAGAAATACTGATGGCGGATTTTCAAACCCTGGTCAGCGACACCGAAAAGTTACTGGATGACACCGCGATCCTGGCCGGTGACCAGGCCGACGAACTGCGCAGCAAGATCCATGAGAGCCTGCTCAAGGCCCGTGAAACCCTGCAACTGACCGAAGATTCGCTACGCGAACGCGGCCAGGCGGCGGTCACCGCCACCGAAGACTACGTGCAGGCCAACCCCTGGCAGTCGGTGGGCATTGCCGCCGGCGTGGGCTTTTTGATCGGTCTGTTGGCTACAAGGCGCTAATCCTATGTCTATCGGCGAAAGCGGCTCGGCCACGGGCGCAAGTTCAACCTCACGACGCCTGGGCGCGGCCGTTCTAGGCTTGTTGCACAGCCACGTCGAACTGTTCGGCATCGAATTGCAGGAGCAGAAGGCGCGCACCGTCAGCCTGCTGTTGTTTGCCGGTTTGGCCCTGGTGTTTGCCCTGTTGCTGCTGGTGGGTTTATCGACACTGGTGATGATCCTGGTATGGGACACCGGCTATCGCCTCACGGGGATCATCTGCCTCTGCGTGTTCTACAGCCTCGCCGCCGCGTTCTGCGGGGTGCGCTTGAAAGCGGCGGTGTTCGATGAGTCCACGCCCTTCCACGCCACGCTTGAAGAGCTGGCCAATGACCGGGAGCGCCTGCTGCCATGAGCCTGACTGAGATCCCGCAAAACACCTCACGCCGGGAAATGCGCAAGGCGCTGATCCGCCTGCGCATGGAAATGCACCGCCAGGAGATCCGCCACGAGTCCCAACAGTTGATGGCGCCCCTGCACAAGGTGCGCGACATGCGCCACAACTGGCAGGACAGCCTGGGCATCAAGCACGCGCCGCTGTGGGGCGTGGCGGCGGTGACACTGATGGGCTTCTTTACCGGCAAGGGTGCCAAGGGCGGCAGCATCAGCAGCCTGACCCGTCTGGTACGGCTGGGCGCGGGTTTGATCCCGTTGATCAAATTGGCGATGGCAGGTACTTCACGCAAAGGCTGAGCCCTGCTGGCTGCATTCTTGCAAACAGAATCGGCCCGGCCTTCTTCTTCAAAGGCCGGGCCTTTTTTCGCCACCTCGTTAAGGAGGCCCCGTGATCGACGGGCAACCGCTTGCCTGCTTCCAGCCGTTTATCGACACCGCCACCGGGCGCATTGCCGGCGTCGAGGCGTTAGGCCGCCTGCGCCAGGCTGACGGCCGCTTGCAGTCCGTGGGCCCGTTGTTTGCTGACCCGCGCACGCCGGGCGTGACTTTGCGCCGACTTGATCGGCAGATTCGCGACAACGCATTGAGCCGCCTGCATGAAGCCCCCGATGACTGGTTCCTGAGCCTGAATATCTCGCCACGCTGGATTAACCGTCTGCGCCCGGGCCAAGCGCTGCCGAGCCTGAAACAGATAGACAGTCACGGGGTCGATCCTCAGCGCATCGTGTTCGAGATCACCGAACTGGGCGGCGATATCCAACGCTTGGCCGACGTGGTGGCACGCTATCGCGAAGCTGGCGCGCGTATCGCTATCGATGACTTTGGCGCTGGCTACTCCCAGCTCGACCGGGTATTGGCGTTGCAGCCGGACATTCTCAAGCTGGACATGCGTTTATTCCAGGAAGCCGCCCGAGGCGGGCCTAGCAGTGACGTGGTACGCGCGCTGGCTCAGATGGCGGAAAAGACCGGTTGCTGGATTATCGCCGAAGGCGTTGAAACCGAGGCGCAACTGAGCTTCGCCCTGGAATGCGGTTCGCGGTATGTGCAGGGCTATCTATTTGCCCAGGCGCAGTTGGACTGGTTCGCCGCCGAAGCCTTCGTGCCCCGTTTTGCTCAACTGCGCAGCGTGTACGTCCAGCAGAAACTGGCAGAACGCGGACGCATCATGCAACTGCGCCAGCAATTGGCCGAGTTGATGAAAATACTGCAGAGCTGGGCCCTGGGCCACGCGCCACTGTCCCTTTTGCCACAACTACCAGACTTTCCTTGGCTGCTGCGTTTCTACCAGTGCGACCGGCATGGCACGCAACTCACGCCCAACTTCGAATGGCGCCAGGATGCCTGGCAAGCCGACAGCCGCTACCTGGGCCACAACTGGTCGTGGCGCCCGTATTTTTATCACCTGCTGGCCGAGGGCTGGGACGAACGACGCCTCACCCTGTCCTCGACCTACCGCGATGCCACCACTAACCAGTACTGCCTCACCGCCGGACAATTCTTCGACAACGGTCAGCGCTTGCTGTTAATCGATATCGATGCGGCCGGGTTGTAGATTTTCGCTTGCCCCGCCAAGGCGGAAACGGGAAGCTGGGAGGGTCATTCACCGCACGGAGAGTACCCGCCTTGGATTGGCCCACCCTGCTTACCCGCGAACGTCTTGGAAAGCCCCTGCACAGCCCGGAAGAACTTGGCCGCAGCCCGTTCCACAAAGACCATGACCGCATCATCTTCTCCGGTGCGTTCCGCCGCCTGGGCCGCAAGACCCAAGTGCACCCGGTGTCGAGTAACGACCATATCCACACGCGCCTGACCCACTCCCTGGAAGTCAGTTGCGTGGGCCGCTCCCTGGGTATGCGCGTCGGCGAAACCCTGCGCAGCGCCTTGCCCGACTGGTGCGACCCGAGCGACCTGGGCATGGTGGTGCAGTCGGCCTGCCTGGCCCACGACATCGGCAACCCGCCATTCGGCCACTCTGGCGAAGATGCCATCCGCCACTGGTTCCAACAGGCGGCGGGGCGCGGCTGGCTGGATGACATGAGCAGCGCCGAGCGCAATGACTTCCTCAATTTCGAGGGCAACGCCCAAGGCTTCCGGGTGCTGACCCAGTTGGAGTACCACCAGTTCGACGGCGGTACGCGACTGACCTTCGCAACCCTGGGCACTTACTTGAAATACCCCTGGACCGCCCGCCACGCCGACTCCCTGGGCTATAAAAAACACAAGTTCGGCTGTTACCAGAGCGAGCTGCCGATCCTGGAACAGATCGCCCACAAGTTGGGTCTGCCGCAACTCGAAGAACAACGCTGGGCCCGCCATCCGCTGGTTTATCTGATGGAGGCGGCGGATGACATCTGCTACGCCTTGATCGACCTGGAAGATGGCCTGGAAATGGAGTTGCTGGAATACGCCGAAGTCGAATCGCTGTTGCTCGACCTGGTCGGCGATGACTTGCCGCAGACCTATCGCCAACTCGGTGCCCAGGACTCGCGCCGACGCAAGCTGGCGATCCTGCGCGGCAAGGCCATCGAGCACTTGACCAACGCCGCCGCACGGGCCTTCGTCGAACAGCAGGATGCCTTGCTGGCCGGTACCCTGCCCGGCGACCTGGTGGAGCACATGCACGGCCCGGCCAAGCGCTGCGTGCTGGATGCCAAAGACATGGCGCGCAAGAAAATCTTCCAGGACAAGCGCAAGACCCTGCACGAGATCGGCGCCTACACCACCCTCGAAATTCTCCTGAACGCCTTTTGTGGGGCGGCTCTGGAGCAGCACGGTGGCCGCACACCGTCCTTCAAGAACCGACGTATTCTCGATCTGCTCGGCAACAACGCTCCGGACCCGGCATGGCCGCTGCACGCATCGTTCCTGCGCATGATCGACTTTATCGCCGGCATGACCGACAGCTACGCCACCGAAATGGCGCGGGAGATGACGGGACGCTCCAGCCCGCAATAATGCCATTGATCAAGCCGCCTGTTCCCTAAGAGAATCCCCCTACGAAGGGAACAGAGCGGCCTGATCGAATTCGCACAAACCTCTGGAGAATAATCGCGCACGCTCCGGGCAAACTGGGTGAACCGTTCCTACATGCCCCCCATCGACGCTTGACTCATCGTGTGCTTTCTATGCCCAGATACCCCCTTCGCATCCTGTTGGTGGAGGACCATCCCTTTCAACTGCTCGCCACCCAATACCTGCTTAGAAGTTTCGGCTTCGAGCACCTGACAGCTGCCGAAAACGCTGCGCAGGCCATCCATCTAATGACGCTGGCCGAAACCCCCTTCGACATTCTCTTGTGCGACCAATGCCTACCCGACCTTCCGGGGCTTGAGTTGATTGAAATCGCCAGCCGCCGGCGCTTTGTCACCGCAGCCATCTTGCTCAGCGGGCTTGCCCCAGTTGAACTGTCAGCCCTGAAAAAACAGGCTATGAAACGTGACCTGCCGTTGCTCGGCTACTTGTCAAAGCCACTGAACAAAGATGAACTTATACAGTTGATTCAAACACCCTCCACGCTATAAGCGTAGGACTTTAAACGTTTCCAACCGCCGAAAAGTGCCCGCACGATCACCGCCCGCCTCCAGGCCTCATGATTTTTTCTGCTCGCCAGCAAAGCGCATACGTCCCCCTCACACGACCTTATCAGCTGGTAGGCATTTACCTTTTTTAGTGTAGGAAGTTTCCTGTTTTATATCTGCCCCCCCTTGCCTTCATGCTCCTCCCTCCTCTTCTGAGCTAATGTGCCCGCTTTATTTGCACTTGTATGGAACGTGATCATGAACACAGTTTTTATTATCGATGACCATCCGGTTATAAGGCTCGCCATCCGAATGTTGCTGGAACACGAAGGTTACAAAGTCATTGGCGAAACGGATAACGGATGCGACGCAATACAAATGGTCCGCGAATGCCTGCCAGATCTGATCATTCTGGATATCAGCATCCCGAAACTCGACGGACTGGAAGTACTCTGCCGATTCAACGCCATGAACACCCCGATGAAAACCCTGGTTCTGACGGCCCAGTCGCCGACGTTGTTTGCCACTCGCTGCATGCGCTCGGGCGCCGACGGCTACGTCTGCAAGGAAGGTGACCTGAGTGAACTGCTGAGTGCCATCCGTGCAGTGCTGTCCGGCTACAACTATTTCCCCAGCCAGGCATTGAACACCAACGGTGCAGACGGCGTGGACTTCAAGGAACTAGAACTCTTCAAGGCCGTTAATGATCGTGAGTTAATGGTATTGCAACTTTTTGCCCAGGGCCGCACCAACAAAGAAATAGCCAAAGGCATGTTTTTAAGTAACAAAACAGTCAGCACTTATAAAAAGAGGCTCATGCAGAAACTTCAAGCCAAGTCCTTGGTAGAACTTATCGAGATGGCAAAACGAAACGCGCTAGTGTGAGAAAGCGGATGCCCAGGTGTATAAAGGACTATCTGATCATATTGAGTGCCGGCTTGTGCTTCAGCACTGCCGTGCCTGCAACGCCTCAAACGGGCGCGGAACATTTCAACTTACTGAGTCGTGCAGGCTCAATACAACTGGAAACCCACCTGAACAAGACCCAACGCCAGTGGTTGCGAAACAAACGCGAACTGCTGCTGGGTACTGCGTCCCCTGACTACCCGCCCTTCGATCTCACTTCCAGCGGGCGTGATTACGAAGGACTCACCGCCGACTATGCGGGTTTGCTGGCCAAGGCACTGGCCTTGCCCGTGAAGGTCCTGCGCTACCCCTCCAGAGAAGCTGCCATCAGCGCGCTCGAAACAGGTGAAATCGATCTGTTGGGCTCCGCCAACGGCTTTGAGGCAGCACGCCCCAACCTGATCCTGTCGGCGCCCTATGCCGTGGACCAGCCCGTTCTGGTCACACGCGAAGGGGAAACCCGTAGCCTGAATGATGGCCTGGCAGGAATGCGCCTGGCCCTGGTCTACCATTACCTGCCACTGGGAGAGGTCGAAAAGCTCTACCCCAAGGCGATTATCCGCGCCTACCCGTCTTATCAAAATGCGTTGAATGCGGTGGCATTCGACAAGGCAGACGTGTTTCTCGGCGACACCATCTCCACCCATTACATGATCAACAAGGGCTACCTGAAGAACATTCGCATGGCCAATTTCGGCAAGCACGAAGCTTATGGCTTCAGCTTTGCCATGCCCCAGCAGCAGCTCATCCTGCAGAGCATCGTCGACGCAGTCCTGGAGGCCGTGCCTGGCACTGAACGGGAAGCGATCGCCAAGCGCTGGAGCGCCGGCAGCGATATTTTGTTGACGGACCAGAAGCTGCAACTGACTCAGCGCGAGGCGCGCTGGTTGAAGGAGCACCCGACGGTCAAGGTGCTCGTGAATGAAACCTTCGCGCCGCTCACATTCTTCGATGGGGATGGCAACTTTCGCGGCATCACCGCCGACCTGCTGGAACTGATTCGCCTGCGTACCGGGTTGCGTTTCGAAATCCAGCGCGGGCGTGATGTGAATACGATGATCGAACATGTCGAGACCGGCAAAGCAGACATCATCGGCGCGATCGTCCCCAGCCTCGAACGCGAATCCCAGTTGAACTTCACCCGGCCCTACCTGGAAAACTCCTATGTGATGTTGACGCGCAAGGAGAACCAAGCCCCCACCAGCCTGGAAGAGATGGAAGGCAAGCGCCTGGCGGTCACTCAAGGCAGCCCGCCTGCGAAATTCCTGCGCGATAATTTTCCGAAGATTCATCTGGTGGAAGCAGGCGATACGTTCAAGGCCACCGAATTGCTCGCACAGGGGCGCGTGGAGGGTGCAGTCAATACCCTGGTCGTCGCCAACTACTTCCTGTCATCGCAGGTGTTCCAGGATAACGTTCAAATCAGCTTCAGCATTGGCACGACGCCCGCGGCCTTCACGTTGGCCACCTCACGCAGCGCCACCGAACTCAGCTCGATTCTCGACAAGGCCCTGCTCAGCATCGCCCCGGATGAACTAGGGGTGATCAACAGTCGCTGGCGAGGCTACACCGCCGCATCCGACAGCTACTGGCGCGACTATCACCAACTGATTGCCCGAATAGTCATCGGCACCGGGCTACTGCTGCTGGTCTCCCTGACCTGGAACGCCTACATGCGCCGCCAGATCAAGCACCGCAAAATGGCGGAGCGAGCCCTCAACGATCAGTTCGAGTTCATGCGCGCCCTGGTCAATGAAACCCCGCATCCTATCTACGTACGTGATCACAAGGGCTTGCTGCAGACCTGCAACGACAGCTACCTGCAGGTGTTTGACGTCAAGCGTGAGGACGTGATCGGCAAAACGGTGATGCAGGTGAACACCGCCCTCGCCACGGAAGCGGCGCAATACCATGCCGATTATCAACGTGTGGTGGCCGAGGGCAATCCGCTGATCCTGGACCGAACCCTGCACATTCGCGGAAAAAAACTCACGATCTACCACTGGATCCTGCCGTATCGCGACTCTGTCGGTGAGGTCCAGGGCATCATCGGGGGTTGGATCGATATCAGCGAGCGACGCCAGTTGTTCGACGAGCTTCGCGCTGCCAAGGAGCGGGCTGACGAAGCCAACCGGGCCAAAAGTACGTTCCTGGCCACCATGAGCCACGAGATCCGCACGCCGATGAACGCCGTGATTGGCATGCTGGAACTGACCCTCAAGCGCGCGGACCAGGGCCATCTCGATCGCCCGGCCATCGAAGTGGCCTACAACTCGGCCAAGGATCTGCTGGAACTGATCGGCGATATCCTGGATATCGCCCGCATTGAGTCCGGCCGCCTGAGCCTGGCACCGGAACGGGTAAATCTGCGCGAAGTGATTGAGTCAGTGGTACGGGTCTTCGACGGCCTGGCCCGACAGAAAACCCTTAGCCTGTCGCTGGAGTTCAAGCCCGACCTCGATAACACCGAAGTGCTGATCGACCCACTGCGTTTCAAGCAGGTGCTGTCCAACCTGGTCAGCAATGCCATCAAGTTCACCGAGCGCGGCGAGGTAAAAATCAAAGTGGAAGTATTGCCCACCCAACTGGAGCAACAGACCGAAATGAAACTGGTGGTGGAAGACACGGGCATCGGCATCAGCCGGGATGACCAGCGGCGTCTTTTCGAGCCCTTTGCCCAGGCCGACAACTCCGGGCAGTTGGCCAGGACTGGCGCGGGCCTTGGGCTAGTGATTTGCCGCAGCCTCTGCGCAATGATGGGCGGACAGCTCAGCCTGAGCAGCGTACCAATGGTCGGCACCCAAGTGCATGTGAACCTGAAGATGACTCGTCTGCAACCGCTACTGCCCGTGGACGAGCTCAAGACCCAGGCGCCCACGGCCGCCCCCGTGCTCAATGTACTGGTGGTCGACGATCACCCCGCAAACCGTCTATTGATGTGCCAGCAGCTTGGCTATCTGGGCCACCAGTTCACCGCCGCCCAGAACGGTGCAACGGGCTTTCAGGCCTGGCGCCAGGAGCACTTCGACCTGGTGATCGCCGACTGCAACATGCCCATCATGAATGGCTACGAGTTGAGTCGCTCGATCCGCGAATACGAGCAGCGCGAGCAACTGACACCGTGCGTGGTGCTGGGTTTCACCGCCAATGCACAGCCCGAAGAGAAGCAGCGCTGCGCCCTGGCGGGCATGAATGACTGCCTGTTCAAACCCATCAGTCTCACAGCGCTGGAGCGCCAACTGGCCAAGATCAGCCCTCAACCCAGTGAGCTGATTTTGGACCTTGGCAACTTCCAAGCCCTTACCGGCGGAGACCCACAAATGAGTCGACGCCTGCTGGAGGAGCTGTTGAGCAGCAGCCGCCATGATCGCCAGGAGCTGCTCGCGCTGATGGCTGCGCAGGCTACGTCCCAGCACATCATCGAGCAGGCCCACAAGATCAAAGGCGCTGCGCGCATCGTTCAAGCGCACTCGCTGGCAGCGCAGTGCGAAGCCCTTGAGCAGGCATGCGCCCGAGACGATGACCGGCCACTGATCGAGGCCAGTGTGAAATCCCTGGAAAAGCTGATGCTGGAACTGGAAAGGATGCTGCAAGTGCAACTTCGAGAGCTGGACAGCTAACAGGGGAAGGAGCTCGCGCGCCTCCCCCTGGTTCTATCAGCAGTCGGTCAAGCGCAGGAAAATCGCCGCGAGCTGTTCGATACCGGCCTGGTCCCGCGGGGTAAAGCGGGCAAGTAACGGACTATCAAGGTCCAGGACGCCAACCAAACGGCCGTCCTTGACCAGCGGCACTACAAGCTCACTGTTGGATGCACTGTCACAGGCGATATGCCCCGCAAACGCGTGCACATCCTCTACACGCTGGGTTTGCCGTGAGGCCGCAGCCGCACCGCATACGCCACGACCAAACGGGATACGCACACAGGCTATCTGGCCCTGGAACGGGCCAAGCACCAGTTCTTCATTGCGGTTGAGGTAAAAGCCGGCCCAGTTCAAATCGTCGAGCTGATTGAACAGGAACGCAGAAAACTGCGCACTGTTGGCAATGAAATCGCGCTCATCGGCCAACAACGACTCCAGTTGTGCACAAAGCATGGCGTAGCCATCCAGGCCGGTACCAGCTTGTTGCAAATCGATCATGGTTGACGCTCCAGCAGTTTGAGACCTACCCAGTAACGGGCGAATTGATAGGCACAACGGCCATTGCGGTTGCCGCGTCCGGTCGCCCAGCGCACGGCGAGAATATCGAGTGCTTCATCACGCTGCCACTGTAGGCCGGCCTTACGTGCCAGCTCGCCAATCCAGTGCTCCACCACTTCCAGAAAATGCTCCTGGGTGAAGGGATAGAATGACAGCCACAAACCGAAACGATCGGACAAGGCGATCTTGTCCTCCACTGCCTCGCTTGGGTGCAGCTCTCCGTCGACACGCTTCCAGTTGTCGTTGTCGCTCTGGTTTTCCGGTACCAGGTGGCGGCGATTGGACGTGGCATACAGCAGCACGTTTTCCGGCGCCTGCTCCAGGGAACCATCCAGCACGCTCTTGAGCACACGGTAGTCGCCTTCGCCGGCTTCGAACGACAGGTCGTCACAAAACAGAATAAAACGCTGCGGCAGCTTGAGCAGTTGCTCAACTACTCGCGGCAGGTCCGCCAGGTGATCACGCTCAATTTCGATCAAGCGCAATCCCGCCTGGGCATGCTGTGCCAGCAAAGCGCGGACCATGGATGATTTTCCGGTACCACGAGAACCCCACAACAACGCGTGGTTGGCGGGCAGGCCGTCGAGGAATTGCTGGGTGTTGCGCGCCAGCGTTTCGCGCTGCTTGTCCACGCCAATCAGGTCGCAAAGGCGCATATCGAGACTGACTTCCAGGGGCAACAGGAAGCCGCTGCGGCCTTCACGCTGCCAACGGGCGGCCAGGCATTGGTTCCAGTCGACGGCGTGGCGTGGTGCGGGCAACAAAGGTTCCAGGCGGGCGAGCACAGCGTCGGCCCGCTCAAGAAAGGCATTCAATCGAGAATCCACAATTATTCCTCTGGCAAGTTATTGCAAAAGATGGCGTATTGACAACCCTGCGACAGGCCGCACGGGGCTGCGTAAAAACGATTCATGCCGGGCAAGTCAACGTCTGTTGATATTCAGCTATGCTTGCCGGGCGAAGGGAAACGTGAAGTGGTTCAACACTCGATGGATATCAAGTTCGCCCACCGCTTGTCTTATAAACAAGCTCGATTGACTGTGCTAGTCGGTTTTGTCTTAGGAACCTTGCTCAGTTTGATTCAAATCGGCATCGATTATGCCAGCGAAGACGCATCCATCAACCGTGAAATACGCTCGCTGATCGAAATCAGCCACAACCCTGCATCACGTATCGCCTACAACATCGATGCCGAACTGGCCCAGGAGTTGACGCTTGGCCTGCTGCACTCCCCGGCCATCGTTCGTGCGCAGTTGATCGATAACAATGGCGTGGTGTTGGCCGATGTCGACCGGCCACGCAAGGAAAGCCCTTATCGACGATTGAGTGACATGATGTTTGGTGCCACCCGCCAATTCGAGGACCGGCTATTCCTGAGCCACATGCCTAACGAATCCCTCGGAGTGCTGCGCCTGGATGTCGACACCTATGCCTTTGGCAGCCGCTTCCTGCGCCGCGCCGAGATTACGCTGCTCAACGGCTTCGCCCGCAGCCTGCTGCTGACGGGCATCCTGCTGGGCCTGTTCTACGTAATGCTGACCCAACCGCTGGTGTGGATCATTCGCGAGCTGAGCACACGCAAGCAGGCTCGCCTGGATTGCCCAGCGGGGCATGAAAACGATGAAATTGGTGTGCTGGTCAACGTTGCCAACCAGCAATTCGAAAACATGGAAACCGAAATCCAACAACGTCGCCATGCCGAAGACCGATTGACCGAATACCTGGGGCAACTGGAGGACATCGTCTCCGCGCGCACCCTTGAGCTCAAGGCCAGCAACCAGCGTCTGACCCGGTCCAACGACGAGCTGGAAGCGGCGAAGATGAACGCATTGGCGATGGCCCAGGCCCGGGCGGCGTTCCTGGCAAACATGAGCCACGAAATCCGCACCCCGCTCAATGGCCTGCTAGGCATGATCGCCCTGTCGCTGGACAGCCCACTGAACGCTGAGCAGCGCCAACAATTGTCCATTGCCCATGACTCCGGCAAGGTACTGGTGGAACTGCTCAACGATATCCTTGACCTGTCCAAGTTCGATGCCGGCCAATTGGAGCTTGAGCGCATCCCGTTCGACCTGGGCTCACAGGTGGAAGA
Source organism: Pseudomonas sp. S35 (assembly GCF_009866765.1). Taxonomy (NCBI): domain Bacteria; kingdom Pseudomonadati; phylum Pseudomonadota; class Gammaproteobacteria; order Pseudomonadales; family Pseudomonadaceae; genus Pseudomonas; species Pseudomonas sp. S35. The sequence continues at coordinate 1,965,222 of NZ_CP019431.1, read as the reverse complement.
CACTGCCAACCTGTTGTCGCAGAACGCCGCGCCCAGCGTGGAACTGACCTGCCTGATCGACCCGCTGTTTCCGGCCCAGGTACTCGGCGACCCGACCCGTGTGCGCCAGATCGTCAGTAACCTGCTGTCCAATGCCTTGAAGTTCACACGTTTCGGCCGGGTGGATGTGCGCCTCAGCGCTCACGACGGTGGGGTACGCATTGAAGTCTGCGACACCGGCATCGGTATTGCGCAGGAGGCCCAGGTGAAAATATTCCAACCGTTCACCCAGGCCGGCGCCGGTATCACTCGCCAGTTTGGCGGCACGGGCCTGGGCCTGGCACTGACCTACAACCTCTGCGAAGCGATGAAGGGACGCTTGAGTATCAGCTCCGAGGCAGGGTTTGGCAGCCAGTTCTGCGCAGACCTGCCACTTCCACCCCATTTGCCCGCCGTGAAACCGCCGCCCCTCAAAGGCCAGGTCATCGCCATCACCAACGCTGGCAGCGGCCTGACAGAGCTGCTCAGCACCCTATTACCGAGCTGGGGGCTCACACCGCGCTGCTTCACCATGGATGACGACTTGAGCGGGCAAACACCCGACCTGCTGATCACCGACTGCCCGGAGTGCCTGTTCCGCATACGGCCGGGCATTACTGCGCCCATTCTGCTGGTGACGGCTTATGGCAACTTCATGCCCAGCGAAGAAGTCGCGGCGCTGTCGCCGCTGCATCAACAAGCACGTCCCTTGAGCCGCAACGCGCTGTATCAGATCCTGCAGCGCAACTTGATCAGTGGCACGCAGTTGATCCTTGACCCGATCCAACTGGATGCCGCACCCCTTGCGCACCGGGCACGCATCCTGTTGGTGGAGGATAATCCGGTCAACCAACTGGTGGCCAAAGGCATGCTCGGCAAATTGGGTTGCGAAGTGATCGTGGCCGCCCATGGTGGCGAAGCGCTCAAATTTCTTGAAGAACAACGCTTCGATATGGTCCTCATGGACTGCAATATGCCAGTGATGGATGGCTACGAAGCCAGTCGACAGATTCGCCGCAGCGGGCGCTGGCCGGACCTGCCTATCGTGGCTTTGACTGCCAACGCGATGTCCGAAGAACGCGAGCGTTGCCGTGCAGCCGGGATGAGTGATTACCTGGCCAAGCCGTTCCGCCGTGAAGAACTCAACGCCCTGTTGGACCTGTGGGTGCCGACGACGACAACACTCTGATCTGTGCCAGCAGTTGATCCAAGCCGTCGCGCAAGGCGTCGGCCTGATTCAGGTCGACACCGCTGTCGCACAGCAGCCGGGTCTTCAGCGCGAGAGCCTGATCACGCAGTTGCACGCCGCTGTCACTCAGGCTCAGGTGCATTTCGCGCTCATCCTGGGTACCGCGTCGGCGCATCACCCAGCCAAGTTGCTCAAGACGTTTGAGCAAAGGCGTCAACGTACCCGAATCGAGCATCAGGCGTTCGCCCAATGCCTTGACGGTGGGTTGCGTCGGCGTTGCGACGTGCCACTCCCACAACACCAGCATCGCCAGGTATTGCGGGTACGTCAGGCCCAATTGATCGAGCATCGGCTTGTAGGCCCGGGTTACGGCACGTGAGGCAGCGTAGAGCTTGAAGCACAGCTGGTTGTCCAGGGCCAAGTCGGTCATTTGAGCAGGGCTTCGATCTCGTGGGTCAAGTCCTGGGGCTTGGTGGTCGGGCCGAAGCGCTTGACCACTTGGCCGTCACGGCCGATAAGGAATTTGGTGAAGTTCCACTTGATGCCCTTGGAGCCCAACAGGCCCGGCGCCTGTTTTTTGAGCTGTACAAACAGCGGATGGGCCTCGCTGCCATTGACGTCGATCTTCTTGAACAGCGGAAAACTGACGCCGAAGTTCAGTTCGCAGAACTCGGAAATCGCGACTTCGTCACCGGGTTCCTGCTTGCCGAACTGGTTGCAGGGAAAGCCCAGGACCACCAGGCCCTGATCTTTATATTGCTGCCAGAGTTGCTCCAACCCCTTGTACTGCGGGGTGAAGCCGCACTTGCTGGCGGTATTGACCACCAGGACGGCCTTGCCGGCGAAATCGGCCAAGGTCTTTTGCTCACCCTTGATGGTGGTGCAAGGGATGCTCAGCAGGTTGTCGCTCATGGCAATGCCTCGATAAGTGCGCAAAGAGGTAAAACATAGCGTTCAATTAAATTGCGCGCAATCTAATTGATCAGACTGATAGCGCACTATCAGCCGGCCCCGCCATGATAGCGAGGCCACGCTGAATTCAGCGCGGCACTAGATCCAGGCACACGGAATTGATGCAATAACGCAGGCCTGTCGGCGGTGGGCCATCCGGGAACACATGGCCCAGGTGGGCATCACACTTGGCGCAGGTGACTTCGGTGCGGATCATGCCGTGGCTGACGTCACGGATCTCGATCATCGCGCTGTCGGCAATCGGTGCATAAAAGCTAGGCCAGCCGCAGCCGGAATCGAATTTGGTGTTTGAATCGAACAACGGCTCATTGCAGCAGATACAGTGATACACGCCATCTGTCTTCGTGCCGTTGTACTTGCCGCTGAAAGGTCGCTCGGTACCTTTGAGCCGGCACACGTTGTACTGCTCGGGATCGAGCATGGCCTTCCACTCTTCAACGGTTTTCTGCAACTTGTCCATCGGTACACCTCGGCAACTGAAAAAGCCTGATCTGTGTCTTTTCCATGGATCAGGCGGCACGTATGATTGCGCCTCTTCAAAACGCCAGTCTGGCACCCGCGCTATCGGCATTCAAACGTATTTATGGGTGCGGGCCTCGCAGGATTCACAGTACGGTAGTGCCCACACCGACTGGATCGTTCATTTTCAGGATCACATCGCCATGCAGGTCAGCAAATCGAACAAGCTCGCCAACGTCTGCTACGACATTCGCGGCCCAGTGCTCAAGCACGCCAAACGCCTGGAAGAGGAAGGCCATCGCATCCTCAAGCTGAACATTGGCAACCCGGCGCCCTTTGGTTTCGAAGCGCCGGACGAAATCCTCCAGGACGTGATCCGCAACCTGCCTACCGCCCAGGGCTACAGTGACTCCAAAGGCCTGTTCAGTGCGCGCAAGGCCGTGATGCAGTACTACCAGCAGAAGCAGGTTGAAGGTGTCGGCATCGAGGACATCTACCTGGGTAATGGCGTGTCCGAACTGATCGTGATGTCCATGCAGGCGCTGCTGAACAACGGCGACGAAGTATTGGTGCCTGCACCGGACTACCCACTGTGGACCGCTGCCGTGACCCTGGCCGGTGGCCACCCGGTGCACTACCTGTGCGACGAAGGCGCCGACTGGTTTCCGGACCTGGCCGACATCAAGGCCAAGATCACGCCGAACACCAAGGCCCTGGTGATCATCAACCCGAACAACCCGACCGGTGCCGTGTATTCCAAGGACGTGTTGCTGGGTATGCTTGAACTGGCCCGCCAGCACAACCTGGTGGTGTTCTCCGATGAGATCTACGACAAAATCCTCTACGACGATGCGGTGCATATCTGCACCGGTTCCCTGGCGCCGGACCTGCTGTGCCTGACCTTCAATGGCCTGTCCAAGTCCTACCGCGTGGCGGGTTTCCGCTCCGGCTGGATCGCCATCTCTGGCCCTAAGCACAACGCACAGAGCTACATCGAAGGCATCGACATGCTGGCCAACATGCGCCTGTGCGCCAACGTGCCGAGCCAGCACGCCATCCAGACCGCCCTGGGCGGCTACCAAAGCATCAATGACCTGGTATTGCCCCAAGGCCGCCTGCTGGAACAGCGCAACCGTACCTGGGAACTGCTCAACGCGATCCCGGGCGTGAGTTGCGTGAAACCCATGGGCGCGCTGTACGCCTTCCCACGGATCGACCCGAAAGTCTGCCCTATCCTCAACGACGAAAAGTTCGTGCTCGACCTGCTACTGTCGGAAAAGCTGCTGGTGGTCCAAGGCACGGCGTTCAACTGGCCATGGCCGGATCACTTCCGAGTGGTGACGTTGCCGCGAGTGGATGACCTGGACATGGCGATTGGTCGTATCGGCAATTTCCTCAAGTCGTACCGCCAGTAACAAAAATAGTGCTGTACAGCTGGCATCCTGCTGTACAGCGAGTATCCGGCAACACTTCTCTGATCATCCCCCTTCCCCGCACCGCACTTGCCGCTCGCCAGCGGCGATCCCCCTTTAACCAAAGGGTTTCAGGACGGTGTAGGGGCTGAGCACGGAGTGCGATAATCATCGGAAAATCCCTTCAAGGCTCTACATTCAGGCTGTAGGACACAGTTTGAAATAGTCGCTCGGTTGAATCGCCCCATGCAGCACCTTATATACCCCGCAGTAAGCGACATATTAAGCATGAGGAGAACCCTACAACCATGATGCGCATCCTGCTGTTCTTGGCCACTAACCTGGCGGTCGTGCTGATTGCCAGCGTTACGCTGAGCCTTTTCGGCTTCAACGGGTTCATGGCGGCCAACGGGGTTGATCTGAACCTCAATCAGCTGCTGATTTTCTGTGCGGTGTTTGGTTTTGCCGGCTCGCTGTTCTCGCTGTTCATCTCCAAGTGGATGGCGAAGATGAGCACCAGTACCCAGATCATCACCCAACCACGCACTCGCCATGAACAATGGCTGATGCAAACCGTGGAGCAGCTGTCCCAAGAAGCAGGTATCAAAATGCCCGAAGTGGGGATTTTCCCTGCTTACGAGGCCAACGCCTTCGCCACGGGCTGGAACAAGAACGACGCCCTCGTGGCTGTCAGCCAGGGGCTTCTGGAGCGTTTTTCGCCCGACGAAGTCAAGGCAGTGCTGGCGCACGAGATTGGCCACGTGGCCAACGGCGACATGGTCACCCTCGCGCTGGTGCAGGGTGTGGTGAACACATTCGTGATGTTCTTCGCACGGATCATCGGCAACTTCGTCGACAAGGTGATCTTCAAGAACGAAGGCGGACGCGGTATTGCCTACTTCGTGGCGACCATCTTTGCGGAAGTGGTACTGGGCTTCCTGGCCAGCGCGATCGTGATGTGGTTCTCGCGTAAACGTGAGTTCCGCGCAGACGAAGCCGGTGCACGCCTGGCGGGCACCAACGCGATGATCGGCGCGCTGCAACGCCTGCGTTCCGAGCAAGGCCTGCCGGTGCATATGCCGGACAGCCTGACGGCGTTTGGCATCAACGGTGGCATCAAGCAGGGTCTGGCTCGCATGTTCATGAGTCACCCGCCGCTGGAAGAGCGTATTGACGCACTGCGTCGCCGGGGCTGATAGCACTGGCAAGCTGAAGAGGGGCGATTGGATCGCCCCTTTTTTGTGGAAAACCATTTATTCCCGCGCGATTCTGTACACCCGCTCGTCCAGACGCGTGACGCCGTCCTGCACGAACTTCCAGCTCTCACCCAGAATGTCTTGCTCCTCGAGCACCTGCACGCTCCAGTGCGCTCCCAGCAGCACCTTCACTTCATCATCCGTCACCGCAAACGGCGGACCGGCCTTTTGCGTCTGGTCGTAGTCAAGGGTAATCAACAGGCCCTGGCAGCCCGGACGCAGCAGGCTGTTCAACTGCTCGGCGTACTGCGCGCGCATCAACGGCGGCAAGGCAATCAGAGCGGCACGGTCGTAGAGCGCAGTGCAATCAGCCAGGGCCTCAGCATCCAGGGCAAAGAAATCGCCGCACCACACTTCGATAAGATCAGCTTGGTACACCTTGAACACACCGCGCTGCGTGATTCGCGGCGTCAGGCTCTGCTCGCTGAAGAAGGCTTCAACTGCCTGCTCCGACAGCTCAACGCCGAGCACGCGATAACCGTGGCTCGCCAGCCACATCAGGTCCAGGCTTTTGCCACACAGCGGCACCAGCACCTTGGCCCCCTCAGCAAGGGCCAGCGACGGCCAATGCCGTTGCAGGGAAGGATTGACCTCAGGCAAATGGAAACCGATCTGATTGCGCGCCCAGCGCTCCTGCCAAAACTTGGGCTCCATGGAATAACCTCCGAAAATTCGATCAAATAGCACTAAAACTTATATTAGATTTAGATCAATGATCTGACTGAAGATGGGCTCATGTTAACGCCCAGGACCTATCCTATGCTCCCCAGCCTGTTTATTTCCCACGGTTCGCCCATGCTCGCCCTTCAACCCGGCGCCAGCGGACCGGCACTGCAACGCTTGGCCGCTGAAATACCCCGCCCCAAGGCGATAGTGGTGGTGTCGGCACATTGGGAAAGTCACGAACTACTGGTCAGCGGCAGCGCTGCCCCCGAAACCTGGCACGACTTCGGCGGCTTCCCCCGCGAGCTGTTTGCGGTGCAATACCCTGCACCGGGCAATCCGCAGTTGGCGGGTCAAATCGTCGGACTGCTGCGCGCCGACGGCCTGAATGCACGCATCGACGACCAGCGCCCCTTCGATCACGGCACCTGGGTGCCGCTGTCGCTAATGTACCCCGAGGCAGATATCCCGGTGGTGCAAGTCTCCTTGCCCAGCCGCATGGGCCCTGCCCTGCAAACCCGGGTCGGCCATGCCTTGGCGGGCCTGAGCGAACAAGGCGTGCTGCTGATCGGCTCTGGCAGCATCACCCACAACCTCGGTGAACTGGACTGGCACGCCGGGCCTGAAAGCATCGAACCGTGGGCGCGGGATTTTCGCGACTGGGTGGTGGATAAACTCGCAGCCAACGATGAAGCCGCCCTGCACGATTACCGTCGCCAGGCCCCACACGCTGTGCGCAGCCACCCCAGCGATGAACACTTGCTGCCGTTGTACTTTGCCCGCGGCGCCGGCGGCGACTTCAGCATTGCACACCAAGGCTTCACCCTGGGCGCGCTGGGCATGGACATCTACCGCTTCGGCTAAACCCAAAGCAAAAAAATCCCCGAACCAGTCGGGGATTTTTTATCTGCGATCAATCAACCCGAGGGCAGATCAATCTTCGCGGTAGCGACGCAGCTTCAACTGCTTACCGGCAACGCGAGTGTCTTTGAGCTTGGTCAGCAGCTTTTCCAGACCGTCTTCCGGCAACTCCACCAGGGAGAAGCTGTCACGGACCTGGATACGGCCAATGGCCTCACGTGCCAAGCCACCTTCGTTGAGGATAGCGCCCAGCAGGTTCTTGGCAGCGATACCATCACGCGCACCCAGCGCGGTACGGCAACGAGCACGACCTTCAGCCAATGGAACCGGAGCGCGACGCTCACGATCACCACGGTCCGGACGGTCGCCAGTACGCTCTGGACGATCACCGCGTGGCGCGTTGTTCGGCACCAGTGGGCGCTCTTTCTCGATGGCTGCCAGGGTCAGGGCCTGACCGTTGGTGGCCTTGCGCAGCAGAGCAGCAGCCAGGGCACGTGGGGTGCAACCGATATCGGCGGTCAGGCGGTCCAACAGGTCGCCGTGGGTCGATTCAGCGTCAGCCACCAGTGGCGACAGGCTGTTGGTCAGTTTCTTGATGCGGGCATCGAGAACAGCCTGGGCATCCGGCAGGCGGACTTCGGCAACTTTCTGACCGGTTACACGCTCGATCACTTGCAGCATGCGGCGCTCACGTGGAGTCACCAGCAGCAGTGCGCGACCTTCGCGACCCGCACGGCCAGTACGGCCGATACGGTGAACGTAGGACTCTGGATCGTAAGGCATGTCAACGTTGAACACGTGGGTGATACGTGGAACGTCAAGGCCACGCGCAGCTACGTCAGTCGCTACAACGATGTCCAGACGACCATCCTTGAGGGAGTCGATCACGCGCTCACGTTGGTTCTGGGCGATGTCACCGTTCAGCGCAGCGGCTTTGTAGCCTTTGGCTTCCAGGGCACTGGCCAGGTCCAGGGTCGCTTGCTTGGTGCGCACGAACATGATCAGGGCGTCGAAGTCTTCGACTTCCAGCAGGCTCAATACAGCCGAGGTCTTCTGGTCAGCGTGAACCAACAGGTGAGCCTGTTCGATCGCGGTAACGGTCTGAGTCTTGGTCTGGATCTTCACATGTTGCGGATCGCGCAGGTGGCGTTCGGCAATGGCACGGATCGACTGTGGCAGGGTGGCCGAGAACAATACAGTCTGACGGGTCGGTGGCAGCGCCTTGAAGATGACCTCCAGGTCATCCATGAAGCCCAGCTTCAACATTTCGTCAGCTTCGTCCAGAACCAAGTGGTTCACGGTCGACAGGACTTTCTCATCACGACGCAGGTGGTCGCACAGACGGCCTGGGGTAGCCACAACGATCTGAGCGCCATTACGGATGGCTTTCAGTTGCGGGCCCATCGGCGCGCCGCCGTAAACGGCAACAACGGTAACGCCTGGCATTTGCTTGGCGTAGGTTTCAAAAGCGGTTGCTACTTGCAGCGCCAACTCACGGGTTGGCGCCAGGATCAGGGCTTGCGGCTCGCGCTTGGCAGGATCGATGCAGTGCAGGATAGGCAGGGCGAACGCGGCGGTTTTACCGGTACCGGTTTGCGCCTGGCCAATCATGTCTTGGCCGGCCATGATGATCGGGATCGATTGCTGCTGAATCGCCGAAGGTTCTTCGTAGCCGGTCGCAATGACGGCAGCAAGAATGTTCGGGTTAAGATTAAAAGCGGCGAAGCCGCCGGTTTCCTGGGTCATGGGTCTGCCTCTAAGTGCATCCGCAAAGACCCATGCTCCAAAGCTGCGCATGCCGTGTTGAGACTCAAGAGTCGCCCTGGCTGCTTTGTCGGCGGGGATTTGCGAAAACGAATGAATGAAAAAGATTCGTCAAGGAAGAGTCCGCTGTGCGGACGTGCAGCCGAAGCTGACTTCGGGGAATTGCGCTACCTAAACGCGGCCCGGTTAAAGGCCGGCGCGCACTATACCGGAAATACCTGAAAAAGGGAGCTTTTTTTATCGCAAGGCGCCGATAAACCGCTCTGCGTCACCGTCTTTGCAGATAACCGCGCCAGGGTCTATTTTGCAAAGGCCCGGCCCAGCTGGTCATGACGCTTAAACGTTTCACCCAACCACCACGACCCTTTGGTCTGAAACCCTTCCCCGCGCCCGAGGGCACACCCGATGAATCAAGCCAGCAGTAGCCGCGTAAGCCGTGATCTCCAGGGCCATGTCCTGCTGCTGGGCCTGGACCGGGTGGCCAAGCGCAATGCCTTTGACCTGGATTTGCTCAATGAGCTAAGCCTGGCTTATGGCGAATTTGATCGAAACGACGCTGCACGGGTCGCCATCGTCTTTGCCCACGGCGACCACTTCACCGCCGGCCTGGACCTGGCCAGTGTCAGTGCGGTGATGGCCGGCGGCTGGCAACCCCCGCTGGGCGGCTGCGATCCGTGGGGCGTGTTTGCCGGCCCGCGCGTGAATAAACCGGTCATCGTCGCCGCTCAGGGTTATTGCCTGACCATTGGCATCGAGTTGATGCTGGCAGCGGACATCAACCTCTGTGCGAGCAACACGCGCTTTGCGCAGATGGAAGTACAGCGTGGGATCTTTCCGTTTGGCGGCGCGACACTGCGCTTTCATCAAATCGCTGGCTGGGGCAATGCAATGCGCTGGCTGCTCACCGGCGATGAGTTCGACGCCCATGAAGCGCTGCGCCTGGGGTTGGTGCAGGAAGTGATGGCCAGCGAAGACCTGCTGCCCCGCGCCATCGAACTGGCCAACCGCATTGCGCGCCAGGCGCCGCTGGGGGTGCAGGCGACTTTGATGTCAGCACGGCTGGCGCGCATGGAAGGCGAAACGGTGGCGGCGGCAGCGTTGCCGCCGATGGTGGATAAATTGTTGAACAGCGAGGACGCCAAGGAAGGAGTGCGGGCGATGGTCGAGAAGCGGCCGGGGGTGTTCAAGGGGATTTGAGTTGGTGGTAAAAACGCTATCGAGGGCCCCCTCCCACAGGAGAATGCAGTCCAATGTGGGAGGGGGCTTGCCCCCGAGAGCGCCAAAACAGGCGACTAGGTAGCCGGCCGAATCGCCTTGATCAACGGCTGCAACGAATACCCCAGACGCGGCGCCAACCCTTCAGCCCGCGTAGAAAGCGCATCCAGGTCCAGCACCTGATCCAACTCCGAAGGCACCAGCAAAATCACATTGCCTTCCTTCACCGGCAGTTCCCAGTAATGCCGGTGATACAGCCCACGCAGCAAAGCCGCCCCCAGTGGCTTGCCGTCGTCAGTTGCCCACTGATTGATCACCAGCCAGCCGCCGGGGTTGAGTTTTTTCTGGCAGTTTTCCAGGAAGGTCCAGGCCAGGTGCCCAACGCCGGGGCCGACATCGGTATAAAGGTCGACAAAAATCAGGTCGGCCGACTCAGCCGTCTCCAACAACTCCAGCGCGTCGCCAATGCGGATGTACAGGCGCGGATCATCGTCCAACCCCAGGTACTCGATGGCCAGGCGCGGCACGTCGGGACGCAGTTCGATGGCTTCGACGTCTTCCAATAGCAGGAACTTGAGGCACGCCTGGGTCAGCGTGCCAGCGCCCAGGCCGAGAAACAGCGCACTCTCCGGCTGCTCATGGCACAGCGCGCCGATCAGCATCGCGCGGGTGTAGTCGTACTCCAGCCAACTCGGATCGGCGGTGAACACGCAGCTTTGCTCAATGGCGTCGCCAAATTCGAGAAAACGGTAATCGGCCACTTCGAGCACACGGATCATGCCGAAATCATCATGGACCTCGGCCAACAGACGCTCGACACGCTCCTCTGTCATCACTACTCCTAACGGGTTTGCTGCACGGCAAAGGCGCGATTGTCGGCCAACCGGCAGCAGCAGGTCACGCACTAATTGCTGATAACATTGGCGTCCCACCGTCAATCAGCCAATCGAGTTCATGATGAGCCAACCCTGGAGCCCCGACAGCTGGCGCGCCCTGCCGATCCAGCAACAACCCCAGTACCCGGACGCCGCACACCTGTTGCAGGTGGAGCAGAGCCTGGCCAGCTACCCGCCGCTGGTGTTTGCCGGGGAAGCCCGTGAGTTGCGCCGCCAGTTTGCCGAAGTGACACAGGGTCGCGCCTTCCTGTTGCAAGGCGGCGACTGCGCCGAAAGCTTCGTCGAATTTTCCGCTGCGAAAATCCGCGACACCTTCAAGGTGTTGTTGCAGATGGCGATTGTAATGACCTTCGCCGCCGGTTGCCCGGTGGTGAAAGTCGGACGCATGGCCGGCCAATTCGCCAAGCCGCGCTCGGCCAACGATGAAACCATCGACGGCATCACCCTGCCCGCCTACCGTGGCGATATCGTCAACGGCATCGGCTTCGACGAAAAAAGCCGCGTACCGGACCCGGACCGCCTGCTGCAGTCCTACCACCAGTCCACGGCCACGCTCAATCTGCTGCGCGCGTTTGCCCAGGGCGGTTTTGCCGACCTGCACCAAGTGCACCAGTGGAACCTGGACTTTATCGCCAACTCCGCGCTGGCCGAGAAGTACAGCCATCTGGCGGACCGCATCGACGAAACCCTGGCCTTCATGCGCGCCTGCGGCATGGACAGCTCGCCGCAACTGCGCGAGACCAGCTTCTTCACCGCCCACGAAGCGTTGCTGCTCAACTACGAGCAAGCCTTCGTGCGCCGCGACAGCCTGACCAACGACTACTACGACTGCTCGGCTCACATGCTGTGGATCGGCGACCGCACCCGTCAGCTGGACGGTGCCCACGTCGAATTCCTGCGCGGGGTCAACAACCCAATCGGCGTCAAGGTCGGCCCGAGCATGAACCCCGACGACCTGATCCGCCTGATCGACATCCTCAACCCGGACAATGACCCAGGCCGTCTCAACCTGATCGCGCGCATGGGCGCAGGCAAGGTCGGCGACCACCTGCCCAACCTGATCCGCGCCGTGCAGCGTGAAGGCAAGCAGGTGCTGTGGAGCTCGGACCCGATGCACGGCAACACCATCAAGGCCAGCAGCGGCTACAAGACCCGCGACTTTGCGCAGATCCTTGGCGAAGTGAAGGAGTTCTTCCAGGTGCACCAGGCCGAGGGCAGCTATGCCGGCGGGATTCATATCGAAATGACCGGGCAGAACGTCACCGAATGCATCGGCGGCGCACGGCCGATCACCGAGGATGGCTTGTCGGACCGCTACCACACCCACTGCGATCCACGGATGAATGCCGATCAGTCGCTGGAGCTGGCGTTCCTGATTGCCGAGACGCTGAAGCAAGTCAAACGCTGAGGCTTTGGCTGACAGGACTGAAGCCATCGGGGGCTTGCCCCCGATGGGCCCTAGAGCCCAGCAAGCCGCAGCCGAGCGGCACTTGGCCGTTGGCAATTGAGCTGCACCTGCTCAAGCCCCAGCCATTCGGCCATTTGCCGCAGGTGCTGCGCCAGCGCCAGCACTCCTTCGTCATCCAGCCCAAGCTCTTGCTCGTGCACCGCATGCACCGCCAAACGCCCATTGGCGCGTTCGGCGCGCAAGTCGACGCGTGCCGCGATCCGCTCGTTGTGCAAAAACGGCAGCACGTAGTAGCCATAAATTCGTTTTTCTTGCGGGGTGTAGATCTCCAGGCGGTAACGAAAATCGAACAGGCGCTCGGTGCGGGCGCGCTCCCAGACCAAAGAGTCAAAGGGCGACAACAAGGCGCTGGCCAGCACTTTGCGCGGCACTTTCGGCTCCGGCAGGCAGTAAGCCGACTGCTTCCAGCCTTGCACCTGGCAGGTCAGCAATTGCCCGTCCTCCACCAGCTCGGCCAAGCGGGCGCGACTGTCGGCAGGGTCCAGGCGGAAGTAATCACGCAGGTCTTTTTCAGTGCCCACGCCCAAGGCGGTGGCGCTGTGCAACAACAAGCCGCGTTGGGCCTCGGCCTCCGTGAGCGCGGTTTGCTGAAGGATCTCGCCAGGGATAACGCGTTCGGGCAAGTCGTAGAGGCGCTCGAAACCACGTCGACCAGCAACGGTGACCAGGCCGGCGGCGAACAACCATTCCAACGCGTGCTTTTCAGCACTCCAGTCCCACCAGGGACCCGCACGTTCTTCGCGGCTGGACAGACTGCCGGCACCCAAGGCGCCCTGCTGTTCAACAGTCTTCAACACGCGCTGAATGACGGCCTGCTGCTCGCGCCCAAACCGCGCCATCTGCGAATAGATGCCTTGGCCCTTCTGAGCCCGCCCCATGCGCCAACGCATCAACGGGTACAGCGCCATAGGCAGCAGCGACGCCTCATGCCCCCAGTACTCGAACAACGAACGCCGTCGGCCCTGGCTCCAGGCCGCCTGCTCAAGTATCAATGGGGAGTAATTGCCCAACCGGGAAAACAGCGGCAGGTAATGGGAGCGCACCACGGCATTGACCGAATCGATCTGCAACACGCCCAGGCGATCGATCAAGCGGTTGAGGTGCGCGGCTTTGATCTGGGCAGGCGCCTGGCGCCCGGAAAAACCCTGGGCCGCCAGCGCCATGCGTCGAGCTTGCTTGAGGGAAAAAGACAGGTCGGCGGGCATGGACAGCTCCTTGGTTGCGCACGACCTACCCTACTGCATCCGGGGTCATTTTCGCAGCGGATCTTCCCAGAAATGTCGATGACGCTCGTGCGCCACGTCGGCGCGGTTGAGCCCGATGTCTTTGAGCGCGTCATCGCTCATGGTCGCCAGCATCTGGCGTTCGCGGTACAACATGTACCAACGGGCAATCGTTTGAAACAGCCCTACAAACGGCCGCTTCGCCATCAACACAAAACCTTTCTGGCCTTTCATCTTCTCGCCCTCCCTAGGGGATGACGACAGTGTGTGCGCCGCTATATGATCAATCCAACGAATGTTTCTTATGCAATACATCTCAGAGATTGATCAATTGTCCGGCTATCCGAGTATCGACACTGAAGTGCTGCGCACCTTCGTCGCCATCGCCGATCAGGGCGGCTTTACCCGCGCCGGCGAACTGGTCAATCGCACCCAATCGGCGGTAAGCATGCAGATGAAGCGTCTCGAAGAAGACGTGTTGCAGCGCAAGCTGTTCGAGCGCGACGGCCGGCAGGTACGGCTGACGCCCGAGGGCCAGGTGTTACTGGGGTATGCGCGACGCATCCTGAAACTGCACAGCGAGGTGTTCAACACCCTGCGCGAGCCCCATATGGTCGGGTTGGTGCGCATTGGCACACCGGATGACTACGTGATGCGTTTCCTTCCGGGCATTCTCAAGCAGTTCTCCAAGGCATACCCGTTGATCCAGATCGAACTGCATTGCGAATCCTCAACGGTGTTGATGCAGCGACGCGACCTGGCGCTGACCGTGATCAGTCGCGAGCCCGGCAAGGAAATCGGTGAACTGTTGCGCACCGAACGGATGGTCTGGGCAGCCGCGCCCTGCTTTTGTGTAGAGGAGCACGACGCCGTGCCCCTGGCGGTGTCCGGCGATGACTGCCTGTACACGCAATGGACCCGCGCAGCATTGGATGCAACCGGGCGCGACTACCGCCTGGCTTACCACAGCACCAACGTGGCGGCGATCCAGGCGGTGGTCAGTGCCGGCCTGGCCGCGATGATCTGCATGGAAAGCCTGGTGACTGAAGACCTGCGCGTCCTCGGCAGCGACGAGGGTTTCCCGCCGCTACCGTCGATGAACCTGCACTTGCTACGCAACCCGCAAATGACGTCGCCCATCACCGAGTGCCTGGCCGAATATATCCTTGAAGGTTTCAGACTTTAAAAGTCAGCATCACCGCACAGACGACTAGAAAGCCGCAGAACAGACCGCGCAGCAATCGCTCAGGCAACGCGTGGGCAACTTTCACGCCCCAACTGATACTGAGCAGGCCACCGATCGCCAGGGGCGCGCCGATCGTCCAGTCCACTTCGTGGTGCCAGGCATAGGTCACCAGGGTCACGCCGGTACTGGGCAGGGCCAAGGCCAGGGACAAGCCTTGGGCAACCACTTGGGTGGTCCCGAAGACACTGGTCAGCACCGGCGTGGCTACCACTGCGCCACCTACGCCAAACAAGCCGCCCATAGAACCGGACACAGCGCCCAACACACCCAGCCAGGGCCAGGAGTAACGCATCTGGGCGCTCGGCGGTGCGTTGCGGGTGAACATGCGTAACAGGTTGTAGGCCGACAAGGCGACCAGAAAGGCGATGAAACCGATGCGCATCGCGCCCGCATCCAGGCCCACTGCCCAAATCGAGCCCAGCCAGGCAAAGCTGAAACCCATGACCCCCAGCGGCAAGGCATGGCGCAGTTCGATGCGGTTGCGCTGGTGATAACGCCAAAGAGCAAGCATCACGTTAGGAACCACCATCACCAACGCCGTGCCCTGGGCGATTTGCTGATCCAGGCCGAACAACACCCCGAGCACAGGGATGGCAATCAGCCCACCGCCAATACCAAACAGCCCGCCCACCGTGCCCAAGGCCGCGCCCAATACCAGGTACATCGCTAAATCCAACACCGCTCATTACTCCACACTCTCAGGCCTTGCATGCTACGCAGTCGACCCTGGCGCGGAAACGCACAGCAACGCACAATGGCTGTGCCAATCTCGCATAAGTGCCCGCCCATGAATCCCAACGCCCTCACCGACCAACTGAGCCTGTTTCTTGATGTGCTGGAAACCGGCAGCTTCTCCGCCGCCGCCCGCCGCCATCCTCTGACACCCTCGGCAGTGGCGCGACGTATCGACAGCCTGGAAAGCTCGGTGGGCAGCCGCCTGTTCCAGCGCAGCACCCACGCAGTGGTGCCGACACCTTCAGGGCTGGCGTTTGCCGAGCGCGCACGGCGGATTGTCAGCGAGTTGCAACTGGCGCGGGCCGAAGCCGTGTCCCTGAGCCATGCACCGGAGGGGCTGATTCGGGTGGATGCGCCGGCAGCCTTTGGCCGGCGGCACCTGGCGCCGGTGATTGCAGACTTCCTGAATGTGTACCCCGGCCTGGATGTGCACTTGCACCTGATCGACAGTTTTGTCGACATGCAGGGCGCACACCTGGGCAAAGTCGACCTGGTGCTGCGTGCCGGGCATATCGTCGACACCCGGCTGATTGCCACGCCCCTGGCGAGCATCGTACGTATCGCCTGCGCCAGCCCGGCCTACCTGAAAAGCCGGGGCACGCCGACCCATCCCCGCGAGCTGAGCGAACACGACGGCTTGGACTGGGATGGCCTTGCACCGATGTTCGCATGGCGCTTCGAACTGGATGGGCGCCGTACCGCCTATCGCCCGCAACGTATCCGCATGAGTGCCAACAATGCCGAAGCCCTGCTCTCAGGCGCCTTGGCCGGCTTGGGTATCGCCCATCTACCCACTTGGCTGGCCAGTGAATACTTGGTGCGTGGCGAGTTACTCCCGCTGTTTTGCGAAGAAGGCCTGCCCAGCCCGGAAACCAGCGGGATCTATGCATTGCGCCTGGAACAACAGCCCAACGCGCGCAGCCGTCTGTTACTGGAATACCTTAAATCCCGTTTCAGCCCGGTGCCGCCCTGGGATCTGGCACTACAAAGCAGCTTGGTCTGACCGCTCATGTAGAATTATCTGGCGCATTAAACATTTGCCCGATAAATTTCAAGCCAGATATGCTTTCTCGAGGCGCCATCATGAGCAAAAATCCTGACCCCTGCGAATCCCTGATGCTGAACAATCAGCTGTGTTTTGCGCTGCACTCCACGTCGCTGTTGATGACCAAGGTCTATAAGCCCTTGTTGCAAGCCCTCGGCCTGACCTATCCGCAGTACCTGGCGATGATGGTGTTGTGGGAGGAGGACAGTCTGACCGTAGGTGAAATCAGCAGCCGGTTGTTGACCGATCCGGGCTCCCTGACCCCACTGCTCAAGCGCCTGGAAGCCGAAGGCCTGCTCAGCCGCACCCGCAGCCGTGAAGATGAGCGGGTGGTGGTGGTGGAACTGACCGAGGCAGGCCGCGCCCTGCAAGAAAACGCTATGGGCGTCCCCCAGTGCATTCTGGGTGCCAGTGGCCTGGACATTGAACAATTGCGCAAGCTGCAAAGTGACTTGCTGACGCTACGGGGAAATCTTCAAAACAGCCTGTAAACCTGCTGCACTCAGGGCACGCATTCGCCGCCCCTGCTCTCTCAAGCGTCAGACTCAGATTTAGCTGATAGCCCGAGTCTGCCTACCTACCTCATAAAGCAATCTCTTCTTACGGTCGCCTCACACAACTGGAGAAGAATTTTGCCTGAGCAAATATATTGCGCGCTAACTATTTGCGCGATATATTCTTACCACTAACTATTTAACGCGCTAATAATTTGCGCAAAGAGAGAGGGGAACGTACCATGCAAACGCTCTATACCGCAGTAGCCACCGCCACCGGCGGCCGTGATGGTCGCGCTGTGTCCAGCGACAATATCCTTGACGTCAAACTCTCCACGCCTAAGGAATTGGGCGGCGCAGGCGGCCAGGCCACCAACCCGGAACAACTGTTCGCCGCCGGCTATTCGGCCTGCTTTATCGGCGCGTTGAAATTTGTCGCCAGCCAGACCCAACGCAAAATCCCGGACAACGCCTTGGTCACTGCGCACGTTGGCATCGGCCAGATCCCTGGCGGTTTTGGCCTGGACATCGACCTGCTCGTCACTCTGCCGGGCCTGTCCCTGGATGAGGCGCACAGCCTGGTCGACGCCGCTCACCAAGTCTGCCCGTACTCCAACGCCACCCGCGGCAACGTCGACGTACGCCTGCAAGTAATCGTCTAACCCCCGCTGCTGCTCAAGGAGAAGATCATGAATCTAGTTGGAAAAGCACTCGCCGGCACCTTGCTTGCCCTGTCCATCACCCATGCCTACGCGGCTGGTGGTGAAGTTGAACACAACACCCAAGCCTTTCTGGACGTGTTGAATGCCGGCACCGGCAAACCGATAGAACAAATGACGCCCAAGGACGCCCGTGCAGTACTGGCCGGTGCCCAGGCCGGTGTGAAACTGACCCTGCCTGAGGCCGAAGTCAGCCGCAAGACCATTCAGGTCGATGGCAAGCCGCTGAACCTGGTTATCGTGCGTCCGGCCGGGCTCAAGGGCACGTTGCCGGTGTTCATGTTCTTCCACGGCGGCGGCTGGGTACTTGGTGACTACCCGACTCATGAACGCTTGGTGCGGGATCTGGTGGTGGGCTCGGGCGCTGCGGCGGTCTTCGTCGACTACACACCCTCACCTGAGGCCCGTTACCCGGTGGCGATCAACCAGGCGTATGCCGCCACCAAATGGGTGGCCGAGCATGGCAAGGAAATCAATGTTGACGGCTCACGCCTGGCGGTAGCGGGTAACAGTGTCGGCGGCAACATGGCCGCCGTGGTGAGCCTGATGGCCAAGGACAAGGGCACCCCGGCGATCAAGTTCCAACTGCTGCTGTGGCCGGTGACTGACGCCAACTTTGAGACAGCGTCCTACAACCAGTACGCCGAAGGGCACTTCCTCACCAAGAACATGATGAAGTGGTTCTGGGACAACTACACCACCGACGCCAACCAGCGCGCCGACATCTACGCTTCGCCGCTGCGGGCCACGGCCGCGCAACTCAAGGGCCTGCCGCCCGCGATGGTGCAGACCGCGAGCGCCGACGTACTGCGTGATGAGGGTGAAGCCTATGCCCGCAAACTGGATGAAGCCGGTGTGCCGGTAACCGCCGTGCGCTACAACGGCATGATCCACGACTACGGTTTGTTGAACGTGGTGAGCCAAGTGCCGGCGGTGCGCTCGGCCCTGCTGCAGGCATCCGAGGAGCTCAAGCAACACCTGAAGTAACCCCAGCGCGCACAAAAAAGCCCGACTCATGGTCGGGCTTTCTATTTCGTACGGTAGGGCCAGAATTACTTCTTGGCGCGACCTTTGTACGAACCACCTTCACGGGTGTCGATCTCGATCATGTCGCCGATTTCGATGAAATCTGCAACAGCCAGTTCGGTACCGTTTTTCAGTTTGGCAGGCTTCATCACCTTGCCCGAAGTGTCACCGCGAGCGGAACCTTCGGTGTAGTCAACCTGACGCACGATGGTGGTCGGCAGCTCTACGGAAACCAGGCGGTCTTCAAAGAAGATAGCTTCGCAGATGTCTTCCATGCCTTCTTCCACGAACGGCAGAACGGCTTCGATATCTTCAGCGTTCAGCTCGTACATGGTGTAGTCGGTGGTGTCCATGAACGTGTAGGTGTCGCCGCTGATGAAGGACAGGGTCGCTTCTTTGCGGTCGAGGATCACGTCGTCCAGTTTGTCGTCGGCGCTGTAGACGATCTCGGTCTTGTAACCGGTCAGCAGGTTCTTCAGCTTGGTCTTCATGATTGCGCTGTTACGACCAGACTTGGTGAACTCAGCTTTCTGAACCAGCCAAGGGTCGTTTTCGAGACGGATCACTGTACCGGGTTTCAGTTCTTTACCAGTTTTCATTGCATATATCCGAAATTTGGATGGGATTTACAAAAATCAAGGTGGCGTATCATATCCAACTTTCATAAAACTGTACCAGCGCCGTCGCAAGATCGGCCTGCAAGGCCTGTTCCAGACACCACGTTTCGGCGTGCTGGCTAACTTCCGGCCAGTGCTCCAGCAGCCTTTTCCAAGGCTGTGCCATATCCCCCTCCGTGTTCCAGGCTTGCCAGAGCCCGACCAACGCGATCTTTGCAGCGGGTGACAAGGCGTCGGTGTACAGCTCCAGAAAGGCATCGAGCTTATCCAGGTGGATGTCTTCGTCCTGGCGATAGATGTGCCACAACAACGGGCGCCCGGCCCATTGAGCGCGGACGAATGAGTCTTCTCCACGCACTGCGTTGAAGTCGCAGCACCACAGCAGGCGGTCATATTGCTCCTGGCGCACAAACGCCAGCACCTGAATGACCAGGGCCTCGCGCTGATGCACATCCCCCGCGACGAGCCCCCCGACACCCAGCCAGCGCTCTACGTCACCGAGGATGCGCCCTTGCGGCACCAACAGATGAGTGGCACGCCCGTCCGTCGACAAACTGTCCAGCCAACCGGCGAGACCGGCATTTTCATAGGCAAAGAGTGAGAACAGCCGCGCATCCTCAGCCGGAAACACACCCAGGCTTTGCAGGAATTGTCGCCGCGCAGGGGCATCCTCCTGAAAAGCCCGACGCTGCTCCAACAACTTCGCTTCACGGAGCAGACCGCCGGTACCGGGTCGGAATCCAGGGAAAAAGAAGTACTTCTGCACCCCTTTGAACTTCACCGACGGCAGGCGGTGGCAGCCCACCACCCAGTCCTCGGCGCTGAGGTAATCCAGGTTCATCCACAGTGGCGTGCATTCACGCTCGGCCATGGTTTCCATATAGCCTGGCGGTAACTGGCAGGCGAAAGCGGCAATCACCACGTCCGCCGCCGGCGTTGGCAACCATTCGGCTGGCCAGTGACGCACATCGACGCCCTCTTGCCACTGTTGCTCGCGTTGCACATCGACCTCGGGACACATGCGCTCGAAGGCCCGCAGGTCATCGACCCACAAGCGCACGTCACAGGCATGTTCCGCCACCAATTGCCGGGCCAGGCGCCAGGTCACGCCGATGTCGCCGAAGTTATCGACGACGCTGCAAAAAATATCCCAGCGGGCTTTCATTCCGGGCTCCAACACTCAAAGGCTCGATTGTCCGCATAAATGCGCCGATGCAGAAGGCTTGATCGCGATTATTCTGCACGGAGGCTGTGCGACAATCGCCGTTATGCCGCAAATGCCCGCCAGGAGGCCATCATGTCGAATCAATCGTTATCGCTGCTCAAGCTGTGCGTCGCTATCGCCTTGGGTGTGTGGCTGGGGTTTATCGCCATTGCGCTGACCACTTGGCTGGCCTCGCGCTACCTGTTCCCGCAGAGTCTTGCGCCGGTGGCCCAAGCGGTCCAGCAATTGGGCAAACCGGTCGTTGTCGCCCCGGAACCGCCCAACCGTATGTTCGAGCAGTACCAACAGAACCTGCAAAAGCAGGAACAGCAACAAACCCTGGACCAGGCGCGCAGTAACGCCCGTAACCTGTCCAACCCCAAATGCCAGTTCTGGCTGCAACAGGACCAGAACGCGCCCAATGAAAAGAGCCGGGCGAATGTCCTGCAATTTTGCGAATGATCAAGCACAACCATGAATAAGCATGCCGTCCTCCAGTTGATTCTGGAAAAGCTCTGCGCCGATCTCGATGTCGCCCAACGCGCCGCGCAGACCGCCTATGAAACTGCGACTCACGAAGAGAACATTGCGCAAAACAAGTACGACACCCTGGGGTTGGAGGCTTCGTATCTCGCGGCCGGCCAGGCCAAGCGGGTCGAGGAAATCAAGCAGTCGCTGGTGCTGTGCCAGAACCTGCAGTTGCGCGCCTACGATGATCAGCGAGGGATAGAAATCGGCGCATTATTGGGCCTGGAAGACGAGAGCGGTCGCCAGCGATGGCTGTTCCTGGCGCCTGATGCAGCCGGCTTGAAGGTGGATGTGGTCGGGCAACCGGTGACCGTCATCACCCCGCGCTCGCCCCTGGGCAAAAGCCTGCTGGGCAAGTTCGAAGGTGATGAGGTAGAGATTCTGGTGGCAGGCGCCCGGCAACTGTTCACGGTTACCGAGGCCCGATAAGCCACTCAGTGGACGGGCAGTTCAACGCCGTCGAACAATTCTTCCAGTTCCTGCTTGTTATGGCACTGGATCGCCTTGGCCATGACTTCGCGGGTCAGGTGTGGCGCGAACTTCTCGATGAAGTCGCACATGAACCCGCGCAAGAACGTGCCACGACGGAAGCCGATCTTGGTCACGCTGGACTCGAACAACTCGCTGGCATCGAGCACCACCAGATCTTTGTCGAGGTTGGTATCAACCGCCATCTTGGCCACGATACCCACGCCCAGGCCCAGGCGCACGTACGTTTTGATCACGTCGGCGTCGGCGGCAGTGAAGACCACTTTCGGCGTGAGGCCGCGATGGCTGAAGGCTTCGTCGAGCTTGGAGCGGCCGGTGAAACCGAACACGTAAGTCACGATCGGGTATTCCGCCAGGGCCTCCAGAGTCAACTTTGGCAGCTTGGCCAACGGGTGACCTTGAGGCACCACCACACAGCGGTTCCAGCGATAGCACGGCATCATCACCAGGTCGCCGAACAACTCAAGGGCCTCGGTGGCGATGGCGAAATCGACGGTGCCGTCAGCAGCCATCTCGGCGATCTGCATCGGCGAACCCTGGTGCATGTGCAGGGCCACGTCCGGGTATTGCTTGATGAAGTCGCGGATCACCGGCGGCAGAGCATAACGCGCCTGGGTGTGAGTGGTGGCAATCGACAGGGTGCCCTTCTTCTCGTTGGAGAACTCCTGGGCAATCTGCTTGATGCTTTCGACTTTGCGCAGGATCTCGCCGGCGGTGGTGATAATGCGTTCACCAGCCGGGGTGACGCGGGTGAGGTGCTTGCCGCTGCGTGCGAACACTTCCACGCCCAACTCATCTTCGAGCAGGCGGATCTGCTTGCTGATACCGGGTTGCGAGGTGTAAAGGCTTTGAGCAGTAGCGGAAACGTTGAGGTCGTGGTGCGCCACTTCCCAGATGTAGCGCAGTTGTTGAAGCTTCATATGTGTCCCTCAAAGCAGATAGACGCCACGGGTATCAGCGACGGTATATAACTATATTAAAGGTTAGACTTATAAATCTAGAACTTTTTATCGTTTTTACCATTCACGCGTCATCACTGCGTCGACGTTGTAACGACGGCACCATGTAAACCGGCACCGTAGACAGCTGCAACACCCGTGCAGCGGTGCGCCCAAGCGGCGTGGCCGCCGCCGTTGCATCGCTGTGACTTCCTACGATCAACAAGTCGATGGAAAGTTTACGCAGTTGGTCGAGAATCACCTCGCACGGGTCCCCCTGGATCACCCGTACCGAGCGGATCAACTTCAGGTCCTGCTCGCCCTCCCCCAACTCCTCGCGAAAACTGTCGAGCACCCGCTGCTCGATAGTCGCCATCACCGTAGTCATCCCCTGGCGCTGCCATTCACTCAAGGCCTTTTCATCAAGGTAGCTCTGCAACACCGATTCGGCGAACAGCCCGATCGGCTCGACAACGTGGATCACATACAGGTCAGCCTTGAACGTTCGCGCCAGCGCCAGTGCGTGTTGCATCACATACGGCGCATACAGGCCAAGGTCCGTGGCGTACAGCATCGAACGAATCATAAAACCTCCCGGACTGCCAGGATGGAGGAGATTGAATGAGCTTAGCAGCGCCCCTAACTCTCGGCCTGGATCCTTACCTCGTTACTGATGCCATGGGGCACGTGCCCGGTGGCGACCACCTCCCTGGCTTTCTCGCAGTGACCGGCCTGGTCATCGAAAAAGACGTCAGCGGCAAACGCTTCCAGGAACGCAGACTTCTCAAGGCCACCCAGAAACAACGACTCGTCCAAGCGGATATCCCACTCGCGCAGTGTGCGAATCACCCGCTCGTGGGACGGCGCCGAGCGGGCGGTGACCAGCGCTGTGCGGATCGGGCAGGCTTCGTCCGCAAACTCGCGCTGCAACAAGTTGAGCGCCGCCAGGAAACCTTTGAATGGGCCGCCATGCAGAGGCTGGCGCGCCGATTCGCGCTCGCTGGCCTGGAACGCTGCCAACCCGCCGGCCTGGTACACACGTTCAGACTCGTCGGAAAACAACACGGCATCACCGTCAAAGGCAATCCGCAATTCTTCGCTGGATGCCCGGCGCAAACCGCCCGACAGAATCGTCGCGGCGGCGAAACCCGCCTCAAGGGCATTGCGCACGTCTTCAGCATGGGTCGAAAGAAACAGATGGCAACCAAACGCCGCCAAATAAGGATAAGGACTACGCCCTCCTACGAAAGCGGCGCGAGAAATATCCAGGCCATAATGCTGGATCGAGTTGAACACACGCAGGCCGGTGTCTGCGCTGTTGCGCGACACCAACACCACCTCGACCCGGGCACGGCCGAGGCTGGCATTGAAGCTCAGCAGCTTCTTGACCAGCGGGAAGGCATCGCCGGGTTCGAGGATTTCCTCCTCGTGCTCGATCTGGTACTTGCGGTACGCCTCCACCCCATGGGCCAGATAGACCTTGTGACTGTCGCTCAGGTCGAACAGCGCTCGTGACGAGATCGCCAGTACCAACTTGTCGCCCAATCCGTTTGCCATGATGTGTCCCCCGAATCAGCGGTTATGCCGATCAATAAAACTCAAGGCCTGGTAAAGCGCCTGCATCCGCGGTAACTCGCAACCGGCGGCCTTGGCAGCGGCCAGCGGGCGAGCGTAGATCGCGGCCAGCTCCATTGGGCGCTTGTGTACGTGGTCGTGGTACATGCTCGGCAGGTAATCATCCATTGTTTCGGTCATGGCGAACATCTGTTCGGCATAACTGTGTGGGATTTCATGGCCACACGCATGGGCGCCCTGCACCACTTCGGCCATCAAGGCCTGGATCAACTCGCGACTGGATTCATCCGCCATCATGGCCGTGGTGCCCGTACCCAACAATACCGAGAGGCCGTTATAAGGTACGTTCCACACCAACTTGTGCCAGCGCGCCTGATGCACGTTAGCCATGGCCTGGGACTCGATGCCGGCCTTATGGAACAACGCAGCACCGGCTTCGACAATCGCCTTCTGGCGCGCCTCATCGTTGCCCGCCGTCCCACTGTGATAACCCAGGTTGACCCGACCCAGCGCCTGATGCTCGACCACACCGGGGCCGGAGCGGTGCACGCCGATGTAGCACAGCCCGCCAAGCAGGTGCAGCGATGCCGGCAAGTGCTCGCGCAGGCTGTCTTCCACGTCCAGGCCGTTTTGCAACAACACCACTTTTGCATCGGGTGCCGCGACTTGGGCAATCGTCGGCGCCAGGTCGACATTACCCGTGGACTTGGTGCCCACCAGCAACCAGTCGCAGGCCGGCATGTCGGCGGCACGCGCATAGGCCTGCACCGGATGCAGGTGCAGGTTGCCATGCACGGTGCTGTTGAGATGTAAGCCATGTTCGCTGACCGCCGCGTATTCGCTGCGCAACAGGAAATGCACATCGAACCCGGCGCGCGCCAGCATCACACCGTAGAAACCGCCGATGGCGCCAGTACCGATGATGCCAATGCGGGGTGAGTGTGCAGTCATGGCAGATCCTCTGGGGTACGGGTAAACGCTTGATTGATCGCGTCGGTAAGGTGGGAAGCCGTAAGGCGTGTCTGTAACTGCCCGAGAAATTGCCCCTCGCGCACCACGAACAACGCTGGCAAATGAAAGATCTGATAGCGTTCGATGGCGCCGCCGTTGTGCCCGGCATCCACCCAGCACACCCGGTCCACCGGCAAGCACCAGCCTGGTATTTGCTGGCGCGCCCAACGGCAACTGGAACATCCTACGCTGGTGAACACCACGAGCGAAATACCTGGAAACCCCAGCAATTGCTGGTCAATATCCAGGTCGGTCAATTCAAGTTCCTTCACTATACTGCTGCCACCGCCGTCGACTGGACGGTGCTCGGAGTCCGTGTACATGGGTCGTTTTTTACCTCACCCTGATGATATCGCTGTCGAGTTAATCCAACGTCCCTCTCCTGCCATCCCACGCCAACGCCTGCACACTAGCGGCCTGGGCGGCATCGCCTGCAAATGCCCGCGCGCCTGGCGCAACGGCACCGCTGTCGACCTGCATATCCCCACCCTGGGCCCCAGCGCCCGTTATCCAGGCTATGTGGCGTGGTGCCGCAAGGTGGAAAACGGCTACCGCGTCGGCATCTCGTTTACCGACGAACACGCCTTGTTCGGTGCGCGAATGGGTGAGCAAGCATGCAGGATAGAGCGCTATTGCCGCCAGCATGAAAATGCTGAGCCGACGCCTGCACAACTCGAAGCCTTGGCCCGAGAGTGGGTGTCACGGCATGCTGGCGAGTTCTCCCATGAGGCGTTTGTGCGGCCAGCGCTGGATTAAAGCGGGCTTTGCCCATTGTCGCGGGCCCGTGTTACGCGCTAAGGTTCCTCCCCCCTGCATCCAAATCATGCTGTGCTCCGCCGCACGGGGATGGCTGGCGGCCGGCACCCGTGACCCTGACGAGTAACACGATGGCTGATTTACCGATCAATGACCTAAACGTCGAATCCAACGAGACGCTGATCACACCCGACCAGCTCAAGCGCGAAATACCCCTGAGCGACGCTGCCCTGCAGACCGTCACCAAGGGCCGCGAAGTCATCCGTGACATTCTCGACGGCACCGACCACCGCCTCTTCGTGGTGATCGGCCCTTGCTCGATCCATGACCTCAAGGCTGCCCACGAATACGCCGAGCGCCTCAAGGTGTTGGCGGCGCAAGTGTCCGACACCTTGTATCTGGTAATGCGCGTCTATTTCGAGAAGCCACGGACTACTGTCGGCTGGAAAGGCTTGATCAACGACCCGTACCTGGACGACTCGTTCAAGATCCAGGACGGTCTGCACATCGGTCGTCAATTGTTGCTGGACCTGGCCGAGATGGGCCTGCCCACCGCCACTGAAGCGCTGGACCCGATCTCTCCGCAGTACCTGCAGGACCTGATCAGTTGGTCGGCCATCGGTGCACGCACCACCGAATCCCAGACCCACCGCGAAATGGCGTCCGGCCTGTCCTCGGCCGTGGGCTTCAAGAACGGCACCGACGGCGGCCTGACCGTGGCGATCAACGCGCTGCAATCGGTTTCCAGCCCTCACCGCTTCCTGGGGATCAACCAGGAAGGCGGCGTGTCCATCGTCACCACCAAAGGCAACGCCTATGGTCATGTGGTGTTGCGCGGCGGCAACGGCAAGCCCAACTACGATTCGGTCAGCGTTGCACTGTGCGAGCAGGCGCTGAACAAGGCCAAGATCAAGCCGAATATCATGGTCGACTGCAGCCACGCCAACTCCAACAAGGACCCGGCCCTGCAGCCGCTGGTGATGGAAAACGTCGCCAACCAGATCCTTGAAGGCAACCAGTCGATCATCGGCCTGATGGTAGAGAGCCACCTGAATTGGGGTTGCCAGGCGATTCCAAAAGACCTGGCTGACTTGCAATACGGCGTGTCGATCACCGACGCCTGTATCGATTGGGCCGCCACCGAAAACACCCTGCGCAGCATGCATGCCAAGCTCAAGGACGTATTGCCGACACGCAAACGCACCTGAACCTGAACTGCGCACACAAAAACGCCGGGCTAAGCCCGGCGTTTTCTATTGTCTACTGATCACTCAGAGCTTTGCGGCATGGCGCTGATGACGCTCCATGTAGCGCTCCACGTAGGAGCAGGACGGGATCACCGTATAGCCCGCCTCTTCGG
The DNA here is from genome assembly GCF_009866765.1 of Pseudomonas sp. S35. Lineage (NCBI taxonomy): Bacteria > Pseudomonadati > Pseudomonadota > Gammaproteobacteria > Pseudomonadales > Pseudomonadaceae > Pseudomonas > Pseudomonas sp. S35. The sequence goes on along the minus strand of NZ_CP019431.1, from coordinate 1,938,083 downwards.
CAAACTTAAGGGCCTCTTCGGTCAACGCCGCCGCAATGCCACGACCGCGCAACGCATTGGGCACGAAGGTCCGATAGATATCCAGGGTCTGCTTCCCGAGGTCCATATAGGTCAGATAGGCACGATGACCGTCCACATTGGTCTCGAACTGATGACCAGCCTGGTCATGGTGGATGGACAACGCCTCGCTCATCACTACTCCTCGCGGGTCTTGGTTTCTGACCCCTACCTTACCGATGTTTTTCCGGCGAAGGAACATCTACGCCACCCCGTGCCGGTTCCGACAACGAGAAATCCTTGAGCGCTCACAACCAGCACGTGGGGAATAGTAGGCACCAATCCTGCAATTGCTCAAGGCGCACTCGTCATCCCCTGCCGCTGGTGGATATAGAAACGGCCTCGACCCATCACTGATCGAAAGCCTGAACATTGCCGGCAGTTGAAGCTTGAGACGAACAGGCGCTCTTAAAGTCACCTCTACATGGGTAAAAGATGCCAGGCCAAGCAACGCCAAAGGCAACGAAAGTGTCGGCCCGGATATATAAACCTTCATCTGTTTTCGCGACCCAACACATGCTGGCCGGCCCTTTCAGCCTGGATCCAATATTCACCCTAATGAAAAAAATGGACGCTTTTTATACAAACCTCCAAAAGATTAGCCAAAATAGATTCGGCACGAGATTTTTTTTTGCTTCTTGCGCTACGTCAGTTTACTTACTACAAGTAATGGGTAGTATGTACGCCGGCTATTAGCTCACTCTGAGAAAGTAGCCATTTAATAGAAAGTCCTTGAAGGGGAACACGATGAACAACGTTCTGAAATTCTCTGCTCTGGCTCTGGCCGCAGTTCTGGCTACCGGTTGCAGCAGCGTCTCCAAAGAAACCGAAGCTCGTCTGACTGCAACTGAAGACGCAGCAGCTCGCTCCCAGGCCCGTGCAGACGAAGCCTACCGTAAAGCTGATGAAGCTCTGGCTGCTGCTCAAAAAGCACAACAGACTGCTGACGAAGCTAACGAGCGCGCTCTGCGTATGCTTGAAAAAGCTAGCCGCAAGTAATAATCCCTCGGGATTGTTATCAAGCCGATCCATTTATGGATCGGCTTTTTTATTGCCTGCGATTCACAGCTCAAGCCCAGGCAATAAAAAACCCGCCGCAGCGCAAGGCCATGGCGGGCTTTTGATCGAACAGGCCTACTGTTGCAGATCGATTGGCGCACTGGAGGCTATGGGTGCGGAACCGGGCACGCCGATTTCGGTGGGCAAGCCATCTTCAGCAGCCACTACGTCACGCACTTGGTCCCAATTGACCCGCAGTTTATTGGCTAGGTCTTCACGCTTGAGCAAAGCGTTGATCACCGCCGTGTGCTTGTCGACCACGGACGGCGTACCGTCGTCGTTCAATGGCGTATGCGCTTCCAAGTACACCTTGCCGCCGCTGCTGCCGAACTTATAGGCATCGTTGATGATGCGCACCGAGGTGCCCACCGGCACCATGCCGGCCATTTCCAGCACGTTATTGTTGAACATGCGGAAGCAACCGTGACTGGTGCGCGTGCCAATGCCGAACTTCATGTTGGAACCGTGGATCAGATAACCCGGTGTACCCAGGGTGAACTTGAACGGCCCCAAAGGGTTGTTCGGGCCGGCAGGCACCACATTGGGCAAGGGGTCGCCATTGGCGGCGTGCTCGGCCTTGATCGATGCGGGCGGCGTCCAGGTGGGGTTCGGCGTCTTGGCGATGATGCTGGTGTGGGCAATCGGCGAGCCCCAGCCTTCACGACCAATCCCTAGCGGGAAGGTGTAGACGACATTCTGCCCCTTGGGGAAGTAGTAGAGCCGGTACTCCGCCAGGTTGATCACGATGCCTTCGCGTGGGCCTGGCGGCAGGATGAAACGCGTCGGCAGCACGATGTCGGTACCCGCCCCCGGCAGCCAGGCATCGACGCCCGGATTGGCCGCGACCATCTCCGAGTAGCCCAGGTCGTAGGTGGTCCCCAAGTCGGCAAAGGTGTCTTCGTACTTGGCCTTGATCACCTGGACCTGGCCGACAATATCTTCACCCGGCGGCGGCAAGGGCAACTGCAAGGCTGACGCAGAACCAGCCGCACAGAGTGCAGCAAGAGACAGGCAGCAGGTGACGACGGAGAGGCGCGACAACATCCGGAAAATCCTTCGCAGAACGACGGGTAGGTTAAAGGCGAGCCGCAAGCTGCAAGCCTTCAGCCACTAGCTTACAGCTTATCGCTTGAAGCTTGCAGCTGCTTCTATAGCTCGAAACGCAACTCCGGCCAGATCGGCGGCGTACCGCGCTTCTGGGACTCAAGGATGGCCCGGCACAAGGGGCACAGCCGCTGGTCCTGGAAAATCGAACGGTCGACCCGCGACCAGCGAGGTTGCGCGGGCAGTAACGTGCCGCACAACGTGCGATCGATGGAGCCGCCCAACTCCAGTTGACGCGCCACCAGATGCACCCGCACTTCCTGGCAGGCGAACAGATCCAGCTGCTCGTCCGGCTCGATCAGTTGGTAGTTAAACAGGGACCAGGCAGGACGCGACATCGGGGGCTCCAGATCGGGGGGGCGCCACCTTAGCCGAAAGCCTGCCGCTAGAAAAGCGTCATAACAGTGGTTTTAGCGCCGGCCAGACATTTTCCAGCAACTTGCCCTGGGCGCTGACCGCTGGGTGCAGCCCGTCGGCCTGCATCAGCTCTGGGTGACCGCCCACGCCGTCAAGGAAAAATGGCACCAGAGGCACGTCTTTTTCCCGGGCCAGAGTGCCGTAAACTTGCGCAAAGGCGTTGGTGTAACGCGGGCCGTAGTTAGGCGGCAATTGCATGCCGAGCAACAGCACCTTCGCACCGACCGCCTTAGAGCGCTCGATCATCGAAGCAAGATTTTGTTGCAATTGCGCAGGCGGCTGCCCACGAAGGCCATCATTGCCGCCCAACTCAATGATCACCACTTCAGGTTTATGCTCTGCAAGCGCCGCAGGCAGCCGCGCAAGGCCTCCAGCACTGGTATCACCACTGATGGAAGCGTTGACCACTTTATCGTCGAAACCTTCCTTCTTGAGCCGTTGCTCCAGCAAGGCAACCCACCCTTTGCTGGTATCCAGGCCGAAACCGGCACTGATACTATCTCCAACGATCAGGACTGTACCCGCCGCTGCGCTCTGAGCCATGCACATCAAGGCCAGGCCAGCACTCAAAAACCACATTCGCATCGGATTCTCCATGGGCGCAAGCATTCTCACCGCGCGGAACCTTAGCAAAGTGGTTCCCAGCGCGGAAGGTGAACTGACTATCCTGCACGAACTGAGCCTGGAACTGAACAAGGGCGATAGCCTGGCTATCGTCGGCAGCTCCGGCTCCGGCAAATCCACCCTCCTCGGCCTGCTGGCCGGCCTCGACCTGCCCAGCAGCGGCGAAGTCACCTTAGCCGGACAAGCCCTCAGCCGCCTCGACGAAGACCAGCGTGCACGTATCCGTGCCGAACACGTGGGCTTTGTGTTCCAGTCGTTCCAACTGCTCGACAGCCTCAACGCGCTGGAGAACGTCATGCTGCCGCTGGAGTTGGATGGCCGCAAAGACGCCCGCGAGCGCGCCAGACATCTGCTGGAGCGCGTGGGCCTCGGCCAGCGCCTGACCCACTCGCCGCGCCAGCTTTCCGGTGGTGAGCAGCAGCGTGTGGCAATTGCCCGCGCCTTTGCCGCCGAACCGGACGTGCTGTTTGCCGATGAACCCACCGGCAACCTCGACAGCCATACCGGCGAGCGCATCAGCGACCTGCTGTTCGAGCTCAATAAAGAGAGCGGCACGACCCTGGTACTGGTTACCCATGACGAGCGCCTGGCCCATCGTTGCCGACGCCTGATCCGCCTTGAAGCCGGCCTGATGGTCGCGCCCCTGGAGCCTTGATGGCACGCTTGCCGCTGTTACGCCTGTTCAGCCTTGCCATGCGCCAATTACTGCGCGACGCCCGCGCCGGCGAATTGCGCGTATTGTTCTTCGCCTTGCTGGTGGCCGTGGCGGCCAGCACCGCCATCGGCTACTTCGGCGCGCGCCTTAACGGCGCCATGTTGTTGCGCGCCACTGAGTTCCTGGGCGCCGACCTGGTACTTGAGGGCAGCTCGCCAGCCCGCTCCGAACAAATCAAATCCGGGACTGAACTGGGCCTGGATCATGCCAGCGTGGTGGAGTTTTCCAGCGTCATTGCCACCGATAACGGCATCCAACTCTCCAGCATCAAGGCAGTCAACGAGCAGTACCCACTGCGGGGCGAACTGAAGAGCACTGCTGCACCCTTTGGCGATGAAGCCGCGGGCGGCGGCCCGAAACCCGGTGAAGCCTGGGTGGAGGCGAGACTGCTGACGGCACTGGATCTCAAAATCGGCGACAGCATCGATGTGGGCATGAAGACCCTGCGCCTGGCCCGCGTGCTCACCTATGAGCCCGACCGCGCCGGCAACTTCTACAGCCTCACGCCCCGAGTGATGATCAACCTGGCAGACCTGGACGCCACCGGCGTGGTCCAGCCAGGCAGCCGCGTCAGTTTCCGCGAACTGTGGCGCGGGCCGCAGGACAGCACTGTGCTGCACACCTATCGTGACCTCATCAAGCCAGGACTCGCTGCCAACCAGCGCCTGCAGGACTCACGGGATGGCAACCAACAAATCGGCGGCGCGCTCGGCAAAGCAGAGCGCTACCTGAACATGGCCAGCCTGGTTGCCGTGTTGCTGGCGGGTGTGGCCGTGGCGTTGTCGGCCAACCGCTTCGCCACCCGACGGTTCGACGCCAGTGCGCTGCTGCGTTGCCTGGGGTTGTCGCGACGTGAAGCCATGTTGCTGTTCAGCCTGCAATTGAGCGTACTCGGCCTGCTGGCCAGCCTGGCCGGCGCCTTGCTCGGTTGGCTCGCGCAATTTGGTCTGTTTTATTTCCTGCACGATTTGCTGCCCGCGGACGTTCCGCCCGGCGGCCTGCTGCCCGCCGCTGCAGGGATCGGCACCGGGCTGGTGGCGCTCGCAGGCTTCGCCCTACCGCCGCTGGCCGCGCTGGGCAGGGTACCGCCGCTGCGAGTACTGCGGCGCGATTTGCTGCCCATCCCGTCCAGCACCTGGATGGTCTACGGCGCAGCGCTGCTCGCCCTGGGCCTGATTATGTGGCGCCTGAGCCTCGACCTGGTGCTGACCTTCGCCCTGCTGGGGGGAGGCGTGTTAGCGGCGCTGGTGCTGGGTGGCCTGCTTCTGCTGCTGTTGCAAAGCCTGCGACGCCTGCTGGCCCGTGCATCCCTGCCTTGGCGCCTGGGCCTGGGGCAACTGCTGCGTCACCCCTTGGCTGCTGCCGGCCAGTCGCTGGCGTTTGGTTTGATCCTATTGTCCATGGGCTTGATCGCACTGCTGCGTGGCGAACTGCTCGACACCTGGCAAAACCAACTGCCCAAGGATGCGCCCAATTATTTCGCCCTGAATATCCTGCCGGCCGACAAAGACGCCTTTGGTGCTCGCCTCCTGGACGTACAGGCGCAATCCGCGCCGTTGTACCCGGTGGTGCCTGGCCGTCTGATCAGCATCAATGGCGAACCGGTGCAAGAGATTGTCAGCAAGGACTCCAGTGGTGACCGTGCGGTGCAGCGTGACCTGAGCCTGACCTGGGCTGCCGATCTACCGCCGGGCAATGCCCTGACCGCAGGCTCGTGGTGGTCACAACAACCCACCGATGGAACTCCAGGTGTCTCTGTAGAGGCCAAGGTTGCGCAAAGCCTCAAACTCAAGCTGGACGACCACCTGGTATTCACCGTGGGTGGGGAAAGTCGTGAGGCGCGGGTGACGAGCCTGCGCACCATCAATTGGGATAATTTCCAGCCCAACTTTTTCATGATCTTCCAGCCAGGCACCCTGAAGGACCTACCGACCACCTACCTGACCAGCTTCTACCTGGCACCCGGTCATGACCAACAGATCGTCGATCTGGCCCGGGCCTTCCCGGCAGTCACAATCCTACAGGTCGAGGCGCTGCTGGAGCAGTTGCGAAGCATCCTCGCCCAAGTGACCCTGGCCGTGGAATACGTGCTGTTGTTTGTGCTGGCGGCGGGGATGGCGGTGCTCTTCTCCGGCTTGCAGGCCACCCTGGATGAGCGTATCCGCCAAGGCGCGCTGCTGCGAGCATTGGGCGCGGAACGCAAATTGCTGGTCAAGGCACGGCGCATCGAGTTCGGCCTGCTGGGCGCGGTCAGCGGCCTACTGGCCGCACTGGGCACCGAACTGGTCACATGGGCGCTCTATCGCTATGCCTTCGATCTGGTGTGGCACCCGCACCCGTGGCTATTACTGCTGCCGGTGATCGGGGCAATATTGATCGGCGGGGCCGGGGTTTTCGGTACGCGCCGAGCGCTGAATGCGAGCCCTCTGACGGTATTGCGCGAAGGCTGAAAGACCAATGGCCCGCACGCTTCATGGAATGCGGGCCATCACGGTCTACTTCACGTACTCGATAGCCGTGATCCACCAGCACACCTCGCCGTTGGGGGTCTGCACGATAGCCTCATCGTCGACTTCCTTGCGCAACAGCGCACGGGCCATCGGTGAATCGATGGAGATGTAGTCCATCCGCTCGTAGATCTCGTCATAGCCAACGATGCGAAAACGCTTGGTCTCACCCTGCTCGTTTTCAATATCAACCCAAGCCCCGAAAAACACCTTTCCTTCCTGCTCGGGCATGTACTCCACTACCCGCATGTCTTCCAAGCGTTTGCGCAGGTAGCGCACCCGCCGGTCGATCTCACGCAGCAGCTTCTTGTTGTACTGGTAATCCGCGTTTTCGCTGCGATCCCCCAGAGAAGCAGCCCATGTCACCTTGCGTGTGGTATCCGGGCGTTTTTCTCGCCACAGGTAATCCAGCTCTTTCTTCAGCGCTTCATGACCTTCTTTGGTAATCAGCTTGGTACTCAAACGCGTACATCCCCAGCAAATGCCCATTGGTTCCAATACACCGCAGCACCAAGGCCAGGCGTCGACGAATAGCAACTGATGATAAATGAACGCGGGAAAGTAGCCAGACCCAGTGGCACCTTGCGTCAAACGAAACGCCAAAGATCAGCGCGAGCCTATGCTTGCTCGGTATCGGCAAGACTATCCAGAGTCTGATCCAGTTCGATGAGCATTGTCTGCAGGTTCTGCCGCAGGCCCGGCAAATGCGCAAGCATGGCAGCCAACACCTCCTTTTTCTGAAGCACCTGCAATTCCTGACTCTGTGCATGGCTGATTCGTTTTTCAAGAGCCTGGGCGCGTTCATCCAGTTGATGCTGCTCGTGCTGCTGAGCGGCCATAGCACTTACCACCTGTGCTTCACGACCTTCCAGCGCCTGGACTCTTAGCTGCAGGGTGGCCTCCTTTTCCAAGGTCCGATCAACCAGTTCCTGGCGTTTTTCATCAAGCTCAGCATGGCCCTGTTGCAGTTGCACATGCCACTGCTCAAGGGACTCCGCCTGCTTGAGCACAGCCAGCTTTTGCTGTGTCAGCTCATGGGAGACACGTGCCAGATTGTTCAGTGTGCTATCCACCTCAAACAACGAGTGTTGCTCCGTCTGAACGCACAGCGCCGGCCTTTCGTCGACAGCAGGAGCAACGGGCGGAACGTTTGCAGGTGCAACAACCACGGACACCTGAGGCAGCGGCTCTGGTTGCGGTTCAGCCTGCAGTTGCGTCTGCGGTTGTGGCGGCAGTTGTGGCGGCAGTTGCGGTTCAACCAGTTGCTCAAGCAATGGCGGCGTGTCCGCTTCAGGCCTACTCGCCGCCCTGAACGGCGAGGCCATCTGGGAGGAAAAACGGATGGACGGAACGACCAACGTAGCGCTTTCCAAAGCCGGCGACACGGGAGCAGAAGTCCCTAGCGTAATCACCTTCATCACCAAGGCTTTCTTGATGACCACAGAATGATGATCTTCAGGCCGGGCTGGCGGCAACTTGCAGCCTTTCAAATCGACAAAATGATAAGGAATCTGGCTATCGGTAACACTGCCGGGCTTGGCGCCGGAAGCTGCCAGCATCAGTATTTGCTTAAATACCCGCATCGCAACTTGAAGTTCTTCTTGAGCGTCCACGGCGCTCAAAAAGTACCGATCAAGTTTCTTACGCAATGCGGCGACATATACCCGGGAACTGCCGGGTTCCGCCTCCTCATCAAGGCTGTAGACAAGAAAGTTAGACATGATTTGGGGGATGGCAAAGCCACACAACAATGCACCGTTGACCGGGGCATCCACGCCAGCGCGTTCAAGAACAAGGGTACGTAAAAGCATCATAGCCATCAGACCTCACGACATTAAGCAAACTATATTTAAACACCAGATAAACACCTGACCATTAGTAACTGCTAGTCATCTCACAATTCTTTCAGCGCGTCATAAGGCTGGCCGTAGGACTTATCCTATAAATACACTTTAACGTTTTAAATCCGCACTTTTGAACGTACCATTTTTATAATATAGCCCCGCACAGCTCCATCAGGGCGCTGCCTCTTCATATATAAATTCAGCAGAAAGCATAATGATCGAGACAAGCAACCTGACCAAGTACATAGATAAAAAGAGTGTCATCCACGACGTCTCATTCTCAGCGCAGCAGCAAGAGTGCATCGGATTATTTGGACTGGAAGGTGCAGGTAAAACCACATTACTTAAAATGATAGCCGGTTCGATACGCCCCTCTTCCGGGCACGTGAGCATTCTGGGGTTTGATACTAGAACCCACGGTCCTCAAGCTTGCAGCGCCGTTGGCTATCAACCCGAATCCGACATCAATCACCCGACAATGTCCGTCAGGAGCCTGCTCGACTTTATCGCCACGCTTCGTGGCTTTCGCGGTGCGGAAAAACGCAGCCGGGTGGAGCGCGCCGCTACTCGGCTCGACCTGTCTCAGGTACTCGACTACCCGATCCATACACTCCCTATGAGCCTGAGGCGCAATGTCGCCCTTGCCCAGGCAATCCTGCACGACCCCGGTGTGCTGTTGCTGGACGAACCGAGCGAAGGTCTCGCACCGCATCATCAAAGCAAGATCGGCACATTGATCCAGTCATTGGCCGAAGAAATGACCGTCATCGTTGCTGCTCAAGATTGCGCAGCACTGGAAAACATCTGCACGCGCGCCATGGTTCTCGTAGAGGGCCGCCTGCTGGCGGATGCTCCGATACGCGAGTTGCAACGCAGCTCTCGGTACTTCCAGGCCGTCACCCTGGCCACACAAACTTCGCTTGATTTTTTGGCCCTCGCCGTCTTGCCCGGCGTTGCAGGCATCGAAGAAAACCGCTACGGCGCTGGCACCGTGACCGTTCTCGCGTTGCCAGGGCACAGCATCTACCCAGCTATCAGCGCATTGATCGTCAATCGCCGCTGGGCAATAGACACTTTGAATCTAGAACTAGGCCGTCTCAACGATGTCGTTCATCACTTGAGCAACGAGGCACTCAATTGAACCTGTTGTACCCTGTTTTCAAACGCCAACTTGCCAGCTATCTATTGGCCCCTATGACTTATCTGGGCAGCACCGCGTTCCTGATACTGTCCATAACGCTGGGGTTACACACGAGCCAACTGCTGGAACGCGGCAGCAGCGACCTGCAAGGCTTCTTTTCATGGCACCCGTGGTTGTATCTGATATTGGTCCCGGCACTGTCCTCCCAACTTTGGCTGGATGAGTCCCAGAGTGGTTTTGGTGAACTGATGAAAACGTTGCCCATCACACCGGCGGAACTGGTCATAGGAAAGTTTCTGGCAGTCTGGGCAGTCGCCGCCATGGTGTTACTGCTGAGTTCTCCTATTGTGGTAGCGGTCAACCTACTCGGCACAGCGGATAACGGGTTGATCGCCTCGCAATTTTTGAGCAGTTGGTTATTAGTGGGAAGTTATCTCTCTGTCGGCTGCCTGATTTGCGCATTGACCCGTCAACGCCTCGTCATTTTCATGTTAACGCTGAGCCTGCTGTTAATGGCCAGTGGATTGTCGTCCGTACTGGATGCGCTTGAACACCAAGAACCCTTGTGGATTTTCGATAAGTTGAGGTCGTTGAGCCCATCCTTGCGCTTTGAACTGATTGACAACGGCCTGCTCACCCTACGTGAGAGTGCATACTTCATTAGCATGATGGTTGCGTTCCTCGCTGCAACGATCGTTATTATCAATTTCAAAAATAGCTGAGAAGGAACGTCTACAATGCGATCCGCTCTGCGCACCGGAATGACACTTTGCGTCATTTCGTTAATTTTCCTGGCCTTCAACCTCGTCTGGGCGGTAAAACTCCCTGATGTGCGCTGGGACTTCTCACAACAAAGATCCAATACATTATCGCCGGCCACACTGCAGTTGCTTACCACCTTGGAAAGCCCACTGGTTTTTTATTATTTCAACTCCAACAAGCACACAGTAAAAAACCCCGCACTGAAACATTACGGCCAGCGCGTTGAAGAAAAGCTGAAGGCGTTCGAAAAAGCGGCTAAGGGCAGGATCACTCTGCACATTATCGACCCTGCGCCGTTTTCAGAAGACGCCTACAAAGCAGGTTTATATGGGCTCGATGACAAACAGGGATTCCTTGGCCTTATTGGCACCCGTGATGGCGGGGCTGCGCAACGCATCGAGTCATTCAGCCCGGACAGGGAAAGTTTTCTGGAGTACGAAATCAGCCACTTGATCACCCGACTGCTTCATCCCGAACCGGCTGCTGTCGGACTGCTGTCAGGGCTACCGGCGCAGGAGTTCCTGCCGTCATTGCTGGAAGAGTTACCCAAGCATTTTGATCTCACGGAACTGGTGTCCAATGCCGACCATATCCCCGTCAGGATCAAAACCTTAATGCTCGTCCACCCCCGCATGCTGTCGGAGCAAACCCTCTACGCGGTTGATCAATTCGTAATGGGGGGCGGCAAACTTCTGGTGTTCATGGACACCCTGAGCGAATTGCCCCCCCAGGCTGCCCCCTCAAACGCTGGGCTGGATGGGCTACTTGCCAGTTGGGGCATTACCATGCCGAGCAACAAGGTGCTGGTCGACTCCATCCATGCCTCACGGGAGCACCCACAATCGGTGTTAACCCTACCGCGCCAGGCCATGAATACAGACGACGTCAGCACTTGGAAGCTGAACTCAGTGACGGTATCCAGTAGCGGCGCGCTCTTTCCCCTCGATAATAGCCGGACCCTCTTTACCCCGCTGCTGCTCAGCTCCGCCAAGTCTGCCTTGGTAGATTTTGACGCGCTGGACAGTAAACCGGCCACACAGGGTGAACGCCATGTCATCGCAGCCCGTATCGAGGGGCCCGCTGAGTCGGCATTTTTTGACGGCATCAATGGGCAGCCGCCAGGGGTGCAGGAGGCTGCGTACGTTCATGTGGTGGTGGTCGCCGACATGGATCTGCTCAGCGAGAAACCAGGCGGCTCGATGCAACCCGGCAACAGGCTGTTTGTATTGAACACCCTGGATAACCTCGCTGCGCCTGACCCGCTCGCGAACATTCGCCCCCATGCAGTAACGCGCCACTCATTGCAGGTACTGCAAAACCTGCGCGAAGCCGCCGAGCAAGCCTATCAGGACCAAGCCAGGGACCTGGAGCAACAACTGGTACTGACCGAAAATGAGTGGCGACGTCTGAACCCAGAGATTACCGCCCTCGGCACCGTAATGATCGACACCAGTACCCAATTGCAAGCGCTCAACAAGGAGCGCCTGCGCCTGCCGATTGAACTGCATGCCCTGAAAGTCGATGCTTACGCGCCTGTCCATCGCCTGGAGCGAAACGTCAAACTGCTGGTGATTGTGCCGGTGCCAACATTGCTCTGCCTGATTGCCTGGGGCCTGTACCAATGGCGTCATCGCCGCTGGCCAACACCGTCAACAACCTCTTGATTGAAACTTCAGCGACGGGCGATCAGGCCTTGCCGCGCAATACGCGTCAATTGACGGATCACTTCTGGCGCGCCACTGGCGTCAGGCGCCTGGATAACAGCGAGGTCAAAACTGTTGCTGGCGAAGCGGGCTAGGGAGTCGCCGTCTTCAACAAACTGGATCAGGAATGCCGACGGCCGCCCTGTGCGACGTGGCCAACCGTCCAGGTAGCGCAACAGCGTCGGCTGGTGCTTACCGCCCAAGAGGATTTTTGGATTGCGCTGAGTAAGGTCCGCAGTGATCGGGGCCAGGCGTATCAGGGGGCGTAGTGCATTCATCGAGTCGTGTCTCTGCCTCAAAAGTCTGCGGGCAGGTGAGAGGCAACACCGAACCAGCGCTTTAGCGGTATTTCGAAGCGGTCTCATCGAGGGAGAGCTTGCTTCTGTAGGACTGCATCGAGTCCGGTGGCGCCCCGCAATTAGCTGTTTAAATCGGCGCATGAACGGCATCCTAGAGAAGCCGATGGGGCGGTGTCAAGAATTGCGAGCAACGAAAAGGCCCGCACATGGCGGGCCTTTTGAGGGCGTTGCGGCGTAATCAGTTGGCGATGGCGCGGTCTGCAGACAGCTTGCCGGCACCTTCGAACAATACCGCCAGGGAGCCGCCCAACAGTGCCAGTGCGAACTCATAACCATTGTTGGCCATGAACAAACCGTTATGGATATGCACCGAGAAGATCGCCACCAGCGACAGAATGGTAAGACCCAATGCCGCCGGACGTACCAGCAAACCGATGATCAAAGCCAGTCCGGCGAAGAACTCGGTACCGCCCGACAGCACGGCCATCAGCGTGCCAGGCGCCAGACCAATGCTTTCCATCCACTGGGCAGTGCCTGCCAGGCCATAACCGCCAAACCAGCCGAAGAGTTTTTGCGAGCCGTGGGCGGCGAAGATGATACCGACAACGATGCGCAAAATCGTCAGGCCGTAACCGGCGCGGGTGGACAGGAGGCTTTTGATCATTGGGCTCATGCTGAGAATCCTTTTCGAAGTAGCGGTTGGTTGGCCGCTATATTAATCAGTTTAAACAATGATAAAAGCCAAAAAAATGCCTAATTAACATCGATAAAATCGATCACTTACGTGAGGCGATCTTTGCCGCCGACGGCTCCAGGGAATCCCGCTCCCGATCGAACGCCAAGTAGTACTTATTGACGCTATTAACATAGCTGACGCCGCCCATTCCCACCTGCTCCATAGCAATGCGCTCCACCTGGAAAAACCATTGGTTGGGGTTCAGCCCCCGGCGCTTGGCTTCGGTGCGCATGCCCTGCACCCGCTCCGGGCCCATGTTGTAGGCCGCCAGTACAAATGCCATGCGCTCGCGCTCGTTGAGCTTGGGGCTGGCGAAGAACTTGCGACGGATCAACGCCAGATAACGCGCGCCCGCCTGCACATTGCTGTCGAGATTTTCGATGTTATTGACACCCACCCGTTGCGCCGCCGAGGGCGTGATCTGCATCAGCCCGGTAGGGCCGCCACTGTTGCGCGCGCCTGGGTCGAGGGCGGACTCCTTGAAGGCCAGCGCCGCCAGGTTCAGCCAGTCCATACCCTGCTCACGGGCGTGTTTTTGCAGGACCGGGCGCAGCTTCTCAAGGCGCTGGCGGTCGACACGGGCCAGTGGATTACGCACCTGGTAGAGGCGTCGATAGATACGTTGGAATGCCACGTCCTGGTCGGACGGCGTGCGATAGGTCTTGAGAAATCGATCAATACTGGCCCGCAGCATCGAAGCGTCCTGGCGCACGAACCAGTATTCGTCGCCGGGTTCGCTGATGACCACTTGTTTGTCGAAGCGCAACTTGGGCAGGATCTTCGACCAGCGTTCGGCAATCGGCTTCTCGACAATGGTGAGATGGAAAATTCCCGCCTGGACCATTTCCAGTACGTCCTCCACCGCCAGGGTCGGGTCAACCCATTCCACCTTCACCGGCGCTTGCTTGTGCAACGCCAGCTTCTGATTGAGCTGGCTGATGGCATCCGCCGCCGCACTGCCAGTAGTCAGGGCCAGGGTGCGCCCGGACAGTTGCTCCAACCTGGTAAACCGACGCTCGCCCTTCACACCCACCAGCCACAACGGTACATCGCTGGCAATCGGGTCACTGGTACTGATCTTGTGGGCGGCCTTCACATCAAGCAATTCGCCAGGAGCCACCAGATCGCCTTCGCCACGGGCCAGCGCGCCAAGCAGTTGGTCCTTGGCCTTGGGAATGATCTTGAGGTTGATTTCCTGGCCATCACGGGCGTGGCCATTGAGGTATTGCTCGAAGGCGCGCAGGCGGTGGTATTCGACACCAATGGCCTGGCCCTGCACTTCGCCGGAACTGTTGCGGCTCTGGTTGACCAATACCCTGAGGGTGCGACTGGAACGAATCTCCGCCAGGTCACGGACCTTACCGGGCTTGGTCACTTCCAGCGGCCCGTCCAGACGCGCGACCGCCGCCATGGGCAGCAGTAGCGTCAGGCACAACATAAGCAACGCCGAGGGTCGGATCATCCGCTCTCCGGAAAGAATACTGGCCAACGTACTCGCGAAAAACGACGCGTTGGGGGTCAGAAACAGAGCGCTTTATGCGCAGGCTTTGCGCGCAACGGTGGCACAGTGCAAGGCGTTCAGCCAGACACGATGTCACTTGCGACGTTCAAAGACAGCTATAACTCATTGTAGTTCTTGATTTTTCTTATAAATCTACAGCTCTGATATGCTTTCCGGCCGCAGGCGGAGATAGCACCATGCAACTCATTGATATCGGCGTCAACCTGACCAACCCCAGTTTCGACGACAAGCACCAGGCCGTTCTCGACCGCGCCTACGCCGCCGGTGTGCAACAACTGGTGCTCACCGGCACCAGCGTCGACGGCAGCGAACAGGCCCTGGAACTGTGCATCGACCTCGACGAAAGCGGCCAACGCCTGTTCAGCACCGCCGGCATCCACCCCCACTCCGCCAGCGACTGGAACAGCGATAGCGCCCAGCGTTTACGCGGTCTGCTCAGCGAAAGCCGCGTACGCGCCGTGGGCGAATGCGGCCTGGATTTCAACCGGGATTTCTCACCGCGCCCACAGCAGGAAAAAGTCCTCGAAGAACATCTGGCCTTGGCCGTCGAGCTGAAACTTCCGGTGTTTTTGCATGAGCGTGACGCCAACCAACGCCTGCTGGAGATCCTCAAGGACTACCGCGACCACCTGAGCGCCGCCGTGGTGCATTGCTTTACCGGCGAACAAGCGGCGTTGTTCAGCTACCTCGACCTCGATCTGCACATCGGCATCACCGGCTGGATCTGCGACGAACGCCGTGGGACGCACCTGCACCCGCTCGTCAGGGAAATCCCCCGAGGCCGTCTGATGCTGGAGAGCGATGCGCCTTACCTGCTACCACGTACCTTGCGTCCCAAGCCAAAAAATGGCCGCAATGAACCCGCTTACCTCACAGACGTACTGCGCGAAGTCGCCCTGCACCGCAACGAAAGCATGCAGGACCTGGCCGACCACAGCACCGCCTGTTCCCGCGCTTTTTTTGGGTTACCGACCTTGGATTGATGCAGCGCATTGACCCATGTCAAAACCGGCTTGCTGAGTAGCGGCACAATAATGGCACCTTGCCAATGCTGTTTCCGCTATCAGAGAAAACCTTCCATGGGTGCCTGGCTTAGCAATATCTCGCTGAAGTACAAATTCTGGGCCGTCAACGCGGTCGCCTTCATCACGACTCTGCTGCTGGTGCTTTACGCCGTGCAGCTCGAACAACAGGCGCGCAGCACGGCGTCACAGGCCTCGGCGCAGGCCCAGGGGCGATTGCTGGGTGCCTGGCCGGCCGATAAACCACTACCCACGGACGTACAATGGCTGACGTTTGCGCGAGGCCAGGCCCCACAGTTGGGTGATCAAGATCTGTCGGTCCTGAGCACCACCACCGGCTGGGTCGAACTCAATCACATGCCGCTGTTTGGCGAAAATCCATTGATGGGCGCCGACGTCATCGCCCGTCCTGATGGGCAATACGTCGCGGTACTCGCCTACGCGCCAAGCTTGAGCCAGGTGTTCGGCGAACGCTTCGCCAATTACGCCGTGGCGGTGGCCATCCTGATGCTCGCGATGCTTGGCGCGTCGCAACTGCTGATCCGCTTCCTGCTCAGTCAGCTCAACACCCTCAAGGACGTCATGCTGCACGTGGAGAAAACCGGCGACCTGTCGGCCCGCGTCCCCCTGGCGTGCAAAGATGAGGTCGGCCAGATGGCCAGCGCGTTCAATGCCATGCAGGCCGGCTACCAGCGCGTGGTCAGCACCGTCGCACGCACCGCCCGGCAACTGGACGAAGGCGCCGCACGCCTGGCCAGCAGCATGAACGAGGTGCAACACGGCATGCTCGGCCAGCAAAGCGAAACCGACCAGGCCGCCACAGCCATCAACGAGATGACCGCCACCGTTTACCACATCGCCCAACACGCTGGCGCCACTCGGGATTTGTCCCAGACCGCCGACACTCTCGCTGGCAGCGGCCAGGAAGTCGTGACCCGGGTGCGACACTCGATTGCAGGGCTGTCCAGCGGCGTGCAACAGACCGCCGAGATGATCCAGAAACTCGCCGAAGACAGCCAGAAAATCAACGGCGTGGTCAGCGTGATCCATAGCATTGCCGAACAGACCAACCTGCTCGCCCTCAACGCCGCCATCGAGGCCGCCCGCGCCGGCGAAATGGGCCGTGGCTTTGCCGTGGTCGCTGACGAGGTGCGCAACCTGGCCAAGCGTGTGCAAAGCTCCACCGACGAAATCACCCGCATGGTTTCGGCGCTGCAAGCCGGCACGCGCGACGCGGTGGACTTTATGCAAGAAAGCTCGTTCAAGGCCGACGACTGCGTGCAACAGGCCCAGGAAGCGGGTGCCGCACTCGCCGAAATCACTGGCGCCGTGGCGCAGATGCGTGAAAGCAACACCCAGATCGCCGTCGCCGCCGAGCAGCAGAGCCATGTGGCCGAAGAGATGAATCGCGCGGTGGTGAGTATTCGCGATGTGACCGAGAACACCGTGCAGCAGACCGTGGATTCGGCAACGACCAGCAATGAACTGGCAACGTTGGCCGGGGAGTTGAGCAAGGCGATTGGGCAACTGAAGTTGTAGGACTTGCTATGAGCCCCATAGCCAGCCCCAATTCGCCCACCCGCCCCTGCCCGCCTAAACTCTGTCCAAGTTGTTTCAACGGACAGAGGATTCACCATCATGGGCAAACGTCATCCCAATCTCCCCGCCTGGCAATGGCGTCACTACCCACAGAACCACCAGCACCCGACCAACCTGGCCTTGCACCTGATCGCTGTGCCGCTGTTTATTGTCGGGTTTCTGTTGATCGTTTCTGGGGTGTTCAGCCTCAGCCTGGCCAGTTTCGCCGTTGGCGTAGTGGGCATTTTGGCCGGCCTGGCACTGCAGCGTCATGGTCACAGCCTGGAAGCCCAGGCCAGTGAGCCGTTCAGTGATCGCAAAGATGCGGTGCAGCGCCTGGTGGTCGAGCAGTTCGTGACTTTCCCGCGCTTTGTGTTGAGCGGCGGCTGGTGGCGCGCCTGGCGGCAGCGCAATCGGCACTGAGGCTTAGGCGAACACCACCACGGTTTGACGGCTGAGCGCGATCAACTCGCCGGTGGGGCTCCACAGTGCTGCGCCAGCATGGCCGTAGCCATCGCGGGCGTGTTCGATATTAACGTGGTACTGGCACCAATCGAGGGTCGTCAGATCCTGCAACGGCTGGATGAATTCGATGGTCCAGGTCAGGGTGCTTCCCGGTGCCGGTTTTTTCAGGTGCGGGAGCAAGGCCGGTGGCCAGGCGTCGACCAAGGCGAGGATATGCGCCTCGGTCAGCGGCTCTTCTTTCACATCCCCACGCAAGCGAACCCAGCCCCCCATGTCGCGGGATTTATTCCCGGTGAATGGCAGGCCGCCGACACTCCAGCGCATTGCCAGGTGCCGCATGAATTCAGGCGTGACGCCCTTGATGTAGGGCAACTCCTGGCATTCGTCCCAGTGTTTGAACGCGGGCGGCGCTTCACTTGCCACATCAATCTCTGACTCACGGGACGCACCGAAACTGGCCTGTACCAGCGTCGCCACTTCACCGTTCTGCATGACCCGGCCAAGCAGTTGGCTGACCGCCTTGCCTTCGCGCAACACTTCGACCTGGTAACTGGCGGGTACATCGGGCACCACCGGGCCAACGAACGTGATCGCCAACGAACGCAAGGGCCGATCCGCAGGCACCTGGGCCCGCAGCGCTTCGTATTGCAAGGCAGCCACCAGGCCGCCGAACGTGGCGCGACCTTGGGCCCATTCGGCAGGGATGGTGACATCCAGCGGGTGGCTACGGGCAGCGTCGAGCAAATCACTAAAGCGCATGGCGACCTCAAGTCAAAGGAAACAGATGAGGGATCTTAACCATCGTGCCGGTGAGGTACAGCGCCTATTCCGGCCAAAAGCCGGACCGATTCAGAAACAATCCGCGCTGAGCTTGTCCAGCACCCGATCCGCCTGCCCTTCGGCTTTGGCCATGGTTGTGTGCCATACCGCCACACACGGTTGCAGATCGGCTTGATGTTCAGCCTGGGCCAACCACTGCCAGCAATCGTGCCAGTCGCCCAGGGCGCTTTGGGCCTTCTTAAGGCGTGACATGGCGTTGGTGGGCAGCTTGTCCAGTTCGGGATAGGCCTCGGCGGCGTAACGCACGCGCTTGATCAACAACCGCAGACGGTGGCGATCGTGGCCAGGATCCTTGAGGGCTTCACCGAGAGTGCGCCATTGCTTGGCCAGGCGTTTCTCAATGCGCGAACGCAGGCCGTTGAGCAATTTCTGGTGTTGGGAAGCGCGAATAAAGCGTGGGAAGGCATCCAGTATCAACAGCAAATGCGCCAACTGCGCACTGTTCGCCACCTCGCGATAGGCATCAGGTTGCAGGCGCAGGCGCCGGTCAGCTGCGCCATGATGACCGTGCTGATGTAAATACGCCGCCAGGACCTCTCGGTCGCGCAGCGGCGTAGTCAATTGGCCTACCGCACTGGCAGCCAATTCAAGCTGCTCGACGCCCGGCAACCCACGCAAGGGTCGCAGCAGACTGCGCAGGCGCCGCACCGTGGTGCGCAGGTCATGCAGCGCTTCATCGTCGGTGACGGCAGCGAGGCGAGCCTGGCAGCTCAGTAACCCTACTTCCAGGCCAATGACCTGAGCGACTAACTGATCGACCAACGCTGACATCCTGCCCTCACCTCTTGATGAAAAATCCTACTCGTGGCCCATGACTCAACGCCCGGCGCGCGACTCACGAATATAGAACCGTGCCTTCTCGGCCTTGTTGGAGCAGCCTTCAAACGCTTCAAACTGCTGCTGAGTCTTGGCGCCTGTCAACAGCGACAAAGCCTTGGAGTAGCTGACGGTACCGGCGAAACCTTCGGCCTTGGCCAGGTCGAGCTCTTTCCAGGCGGCGTCCAATTGCGAGCCGCAGCTGTCGCGGTAGGCGGTTTTCCCGGCACAACCGGCCAGGGCCAACATAATCACAGGCACACACATCCAGGCTTTCATCGATGACACCTCAAAATAAAGAAAAACAGTCGTACGGTGTAGACGTTGCCTACAACAAAAAGTGCCTGTCCTTAGCCTGAAATCGGTAGTACCTAGATGCCAGAGCATACCCGAGCCCAGTCGCGACTCTGGAAAAATATTGCACAGTGGCGCAAAGATTGAAGCCGCCCCTTGAATGGGTGCATTGTGGGCACCTGCCGATATAGGACATCGACCATGAAGAAACGTGTTGCCTTGGTGCTGGGCTCCGGCGGGGCCCGGGGCTACGCCCATATCGGAGTGATCGAAGAGATCGAACGGCGCGGCTATGACATCGCCTGTATCGCCGGCTGCTCCATGGGCGCCGTGGTAGGAGGAATCTACGCTGCGGGCAAGCTGGACGAGTACCGCAACTGGATTGAAAGCCTGGACTACCTCGATGTGCTGCGCCTGGTAGACGTGAGTTTTCGCCTCGGCGCGATTCGGGGCGAGAAGGTCTTCGGGCAGATCCGCAAGATCGTCGGCGAGATCAATATCGAAGAGCTGCGCATCCCCTACACCGCCGTGGCCACCGACCTCACCAACCAGCAGGAAATCTGGTTCCAGGAAGGCTGCCTGCACCAGGCCATGCGTGCCTCGGCGGCGATCCCCAGCCTGTTCACGCCCGTCATGCAGGGCAACCGCATGCTGGTGGACGGCGGCCTGCTCAACCCGTTGCCCATAGTGCCGGTGGTGTCGAGCCACTGCGACTTGATCATCGCGGTCAACCTCAACGCCACCAACCAAAAGCACTACCACTTGCCGGTGATCGAGCGCCCGCCCGCGTTCAAGAGCCGCTTCAACAGCCTGGCAAAGTCACTGGGCTCGCACCTGCCGTTTCGTCGCAAGCAGGCCGAACAGTTGATGAAGCTTGAGCAGGAAGCCTTGCAGGCCCAGGCGGCCGACATCAACCCGTGGCTGGATTCGGCCGAACCCGAGTCCCAACAACCCGCCGCGGCCCCGGAAAAACCCGGGGCACCGAAGTCGGCGACCGGATCGTTCATCATCGATAACGTCGGGCCGGCGTCATTGCTTGACCTGATCAACCAGAGTTTCGAGGTGATGCAGACGTCATTGGCCCAGTACAAGATTGCCGGCTACCCACCGGATGTGTTGATCAACGTGCCGAAACGGGTGTGCCGGTTTTTCGAGTTCTACAAGGCGCCGGAGTTGATCGCATTGGGTCGCGAAATTGCCAGCGATACGTTGGATCGCTACGAGAGTGAGCAGCCCTGAGTGCGTGGCTCAAGCCCCCAACAACCGATACCCCACCCCCGCTTCAGTCACGATAAAGCGCGGCTGAGTCGGGTCATCCGCCAGTTTCTGCCTCAGATGCCCCACCACGATCCGCAGGTAGTGGCTGTCCTCGGTATGGGTCGGCCCCCAGATATCCTTGAGCAGTTGCTGCTGGGTGATCACCCGCCCCGGATGTCGCGCCAGCTGCGCCAACACGGCATATTCCTTGCGGGTCAGCGCCACTTCAGCACCGTCCAGCAGCACGCGGCGATAGGCCAGATCGACCGTCAGCGGGCCGAAACTCAACGCCGCTTCCTGCGCCTCCCCAGCGGGCGCCTGGCGCAGCAGTGCGCGAACCCTGGCGAGAAATTCCTGAATGCCAAAAGGCTTGGTCACATAGTCATTGGCGCCGCCGTCGAGAGCCTCGACCTTCTGGCCTTCGCTGGCCCGCACCGACAGCACCAGGACCGGCACCGTCGACCACTCGCGAAACTCACGCAGCACCTGCTGGCCGTCCATGTCCGGCAGGCCGAGGTCGAGCACCAGCAAGTCCGGTTTGCTCAATGCGGCCTGGGCCAGGCCTTCGTTTCCGGTGCCGGCCTCGATGACTTTATAGCCTTGGGAGGCCAGGCTGATGCGCAAGAATTTGCGGATCTGCGGTTCGTCATCAATGACCAAAATCGTCGCGGTCTGGCTCATGGTGTCCCATCAAAATCCGTGGAGAAAAGAGGGTAGCTCACGCATCACGTTCCAGGCCAGGCTGTACCGGCAACGGCAGGTACACGCTGATGCAGGTGCCGCGCCCCTCAATACCTTCGGCCACCCGGATATGCCCACCGTGCGCCCCGACCATGCCCTGGCAAATCGCCAGGCCCAGGCCCGTGCCCTGCCCGCCCCGGTCACCGCGTGCGGCGGTGTAGAACATATCGAAAATCTTCGCGCGCTCGTCTTCGGGAATGCCCGGCCCCTCATCGGCCACGGCAAAAAACAATTGGTTGTCCTGCACGCCGGCACTCAGTTGTAAACGACCGTGGGGCGGTGAGAAGCGTGCAGCGTTCTCCAGCACATTCACCAGCGCCTGTTCGATCAACGCCGCATGCACGTACAGCAACGGCAGCGCAGGCGGCACATCAGTGCTCACCTGCAACGTCGCCAGCACCGCACGCAAACGGCCGAGGGCGCTGCCGACGACATCACCAGGCGACACCCAGTCCCGCGCCAGCTTCAGCGCGCCGTGGCCCAGACGCGTCATGTCCAGTAGATTCTGGATATAGCGGTCGAGGCGCTCGGCTTCATCGCGTGTGCCTTCAAGCAATTCGCGACGGTCCTCCAAGGGAATGGCTTCACCCAGCGCCAGCAGGCTGTCGATGCTGCCGCGCATGGACGTCAACGGCGTGCGCAAATCGTGGGACACCGACGCGAGCAAGGCACTGCGCAATTGCTCGGTTTCGCCATGCAGGCGCGCAGACTCCAACTCCTGCGCCAACTGCGCACGGGCCAGGGCCTGGGCCAAGGGCTGGCTCAATGCGGTGAGCAAACGGCGGCGTTGACCGCTCAACGCCAGGCCCGGCTTGGCGCTGACACCAAGCAACCCCAACGGCCCTTCTTCACCCGACAACGGCCACCACCACCAACGCCCAAGCGGCAGGGTGCCGGTACCCATGCCGGCAGGCTGGTCGTGTTGCCAAGCCCAGTCGGCGGCGGCGCGTTCGGCTTCGCTGAGGGTCAGCGGGCCACCGGTCTCGACCTTCCAACCGCCCTGGCCATCGCGATTGACCAGGCACAGGTCCAGGTCATGCCAACCTTCCAGGTGATGCGCCGCCGCGCTGATCACCGCCTGGCGATCGGTAGCGGCGGTGAGTTTGCGTGACAAGTCGAGCAGCTCGCTGGTTTCTTCCTGGGTGTCGCGCAACGCCTGCAATTGTCGACGTTGGCGCGCTGCCAGGTTGCCGGTGAGCGCCGCCATCAGCAGGAAGAACAGCAGGGTCAGCACGTCTTCTTCACGCTGGATGGAGAAGGAAAAATTCGGCGGGATAAACAGGAAGTCGTACGTCAGAAACGACAACGCCGCACACACCAGGGACGGCCCCAGGCTGCTGCGCACCGCGACCAATAATACGGCGGCGAGAAACACCAGCGAGATATTCGGCAACGGCAACACACTGGACACCGCCCAAGCCACGCCGGCCGCCACCACCGTCGCGACTACCGCCAATGCGTAATCGAACCACACCAGCCCGCGCACCTGGGGCAAGCGCGGCGGCGTGGGAATGTCATCACTGTCGAGCACGTTGATTTCCAAGCCGCGCGCATGGCGCAACAGACGCGCCGCCAAGCCGCCGCCAAACATGCGACGGCGCCAGCGCATTCGCGACTGCCCCACCAACACCAGACTGGCTCGGCGTTCGGCAGCATGCTGGATCAGGGTCTTGGCCACCTCCCCGGCCCTTAGCAACACAACCTCGCCGCCAAGTCGCTCGGCCAATTGCTGGGCGTTTTGCAGACGCAGGCGCGACTGCTCATCCCGTGCGCCGCCGTTATCGATATGCACCAGGCTCCAGGGCAAGTGCCGGCGCTGCGCCACGCGGCTGGCATGCCGCACCAGGCGCTCAGCCTGCGCGTCGCCATCCACGCCCACCAACAAGCGGCCGCGCACCGCCGGCGCGGCTTGGCCGAGTTGGCGATAGCCTTGGGCCAAGTCGTCGTCGACGTGGGCAGCGGCGGTCTGCATCGCCAGCTCGCGCAGGGCCATCAGGTTGGTCTGGGTGAAAAACGCGTCGATGGCCGCCCTGGCCTGTTCCGGCACATAGACTTTGCCGTCACGCAGGCGCTCCAGCAGCTCGCGGGATGGCAGGTCGATCAGCAGCAGTTCGTCAGCCTCTTGCAGCACCCAGTCGGGCAAGGTTTCACGCACTTGCACGCCGGTGATTCCGCGCACCTGGTCGTTGAGGCTTTCCAGGTGTTGGACGTTGACCGTGGTAAACACGTTGATGCCGGCGGCGAGCAGTTCCTGGATGTCTTGCCAACGCTTTTCATGGCGGCTGCCGGGAGCATTGCTGTGGGCCAGTTCGTCCACCAGCACCAGCTTGGGCTTGGCGGCGAGCAGGCCGTCGAGGTCCATTTCTTCAAGCATCACGCCGCGGTATTCGCTACGCAGCAACGGTTGCTGCGGCAGGCCGCTGAGCAAGGCTTCGGTCTCGGCACGGCCGTGGGTTTGCACCACACCGGCAATCAATGGGATGCCTTGGCGCAACTGGGTGTGGGCTGCCTGAAGCATGGCGTAGGTCTTGCCCACGCCCGGTGCGGCGCCGAGAAAGACTTTGAGGCGGCCACGGCCGTTGCGGGGCAGGTCGGCTAGCAGGGCATCGGCGCGGCCGGAGTCGCTCATGCGTGGGGGTTCCTTCAGGTATTTGTATAGAGTCTTTGAGGGCCCATCGGGGGCTCGCCCCCGATGGCGTCCGACTTGCCTACAACTTTTCCAGTGCCATGTTCAGCGCCAGCACATTCACCACCGGTGGCCCCACCAGCGGGCTTTCGATGTGCTCATCCAACAGCCGTTGCAACGTCGACACCGGCACGTTCCGCGCCGCCGCCACTCGCGCCAGTTGATAGGCAATCGCCTGAGGTGGCAAGTGTGGATCAAGACCGCTGCCCGAGGTAGTCAGCGAGGCCAGTGGCACCGGCCCTTGACCTGGTACCTGCTGTTTATTGGCGTCATCGAATACGCGGGTGGCGAGCGCTGGGTTACTTGGGCCCAGGTTACTGGCGCTGCTGGACACCGTTGCAAAGGCGCCAGCTGAAGGGCGCGGGTGGAACCAACTGTCGCCAGTAAAATCCTGGGCGATAAGGCTGGAGCCGCGCACCTTGCCACTGGCGTCGCGCACCAGGCTGCCATTGGCTTGATCGGGGAAGGCCACTTGCGCCACGCCGGTGACCACCAGCGGGTAGGCCACGCCGGTGATCAGGGTCATGAGGACCAGCAGGCTCAGGGCCGGGCGGATCATATTCGTCATAGTCAACTCCTCAATAAATCGGCAAACCCATGTAGCCAGTTCAAACCAGGTGCAGCGCGGTCAGCAGCATGTCGATGGCCTTGATGCCCACAAATGGCACCAGCAACCCACCCACGCCATAGATCAACAGGTTGCGTCGCAGCAACGCCGCCGCACTCGCTGCCTGTACCCGCACACCGCGCAGCGCCAACGGGATCAACACCACAATGATCAGCGCGTTGAACACGATGGCCGAGAGGATCGCGCTCTGCGGGCTCTGCAAGTGCATCACGTTGAGCACGCCCAATTGCGGGTAGATCGAGGCAAACAGCGCCGGCAGAATCGCGAAGTATTTGGCCACGTCGTTGGCAATGGAAAAGGTGGTCAGCGCGCCACGGGTGACCAGCAATTCCTTGCCGATTTGCACCACGTCCAGCAGCTTGGTGGGGTCGCTGTCGAGGTCGACCATGTTGGCGGCCTCACGGGCGGCCTGGGTGCCGTCGTTCATCGCCATGCCCACGTCGGCCTGGGCCAGTGCCGGGGCGTCGTTGGCACCGTCCCCGCACATGGCCACCAGGCGACCGTCGTTTTGCTCATGACGGATACGCGCAAGTTTTTTCTCTGGCGTGGCTTCGGCCAGCACGTCATCCACCCCGGCTTCGGCGGCAATCGCGGCAGCGGTCAGCGGGTTGTCGCCGGTGACCATCACGGTGCGGATGCCCAGTTTGCGCAGCTCAGCAAAACGTTCGCGAATGCCGGGCTTGACCACGTCCTTCAGATGAATCGCACCAAGCAACTTGCCATCGACGCACACCAGCAACGGGGTGCCGCCGCTTTGGGCGATCTTGTCGATTTCCCGCGACAGCGCAGGTGCGAGGTCCGCGCGCTGCAGGCCGATGAATGCCAGCAGCGAATCCACCGCGCCTTTGCGGTACACGCGGCCCTGGTAGTCGACGCCGGACAAGCGGGTTTCGGCGCTGAACGGCACGGCGGTCAATTCGTCCTGGGACGGCTCGACCTGAGGGTGCAAGGCGCGCAGGTATTCAACGATGGATTTGCCTTCGGCCGTGTCGTCCGCCAGGGATGCGAACAACGCGCCTTCGGCCACCTCGCGACCGCTGACGCCAGGCGCCGCGACCACTGCTGCACAGCGGCGATTACCAAAGGTGATGGTGCCGGTCTTGTCCAGCAGCAACACATGCACGTCCCCCGCCGCTTCCACAGCGCGGCCGGATTTGGCGATCACATTGAGGCGCACCAGGCGGTCCATGCCGGCAATGCCGATGGCCGACAGCAAACCACCAATGGTCGTCGGAATCAGCGTCACCAGCAGTGCGACCAGGAACACCAGGGGCAAGCTGCCATTGGCGAAGTGAGCGAACGGCTGCAGGGTCACAACCACCAGCAGGAAGATCAACGTCAGGCCGATCAGCAGGATATCCAGCGCGACTTCGTTGGGGGTTTTCTGGCGCTTCGCGCCTTCTACCAGCGCAATCATGCGGTCCAGGGTGGACTCGCCGGGGTTGGCGGTGATGCGGACCAGCAGCCAGTCCGAGACCAGCCGGGTGTTGCCGGTAACGGCCGAGCGGTCGCCGCCGGATTCGCGGATCACCGGTGCGGACTCGCCAGTGATCGCCGCCTCGTTGACCGCCGCGATACCTTCGATTACCTCGCCGTCACCGGGGATCATTTCCCCGGCGGCAACGCGCACCACGTCGCCCTTGCGCAGGCTGGTGGCCGGCACGACCTTGAAGCTGCCATCGGCCTCCTTGCGCCGTGCACTCAGGCCTTCGCTGCCGGCCTTGAGGCTGTCGGCACGGGCCTTGCCGCGTCCTTCGGCCAAGGCTTCGGCGAAGTTGGCGAACAACACGGTAAACCACAGCCACACGGCGATCTGCACGGCAACGAAGGTCGGCACAGTGGCGTCGGGTACGAAGCACAGCACCGTGGTGAGAATCGCGGTCAGTTCGACCACCAGCATCACCGGCGAGCGTTTCAGCTGACGCGGATCCAGCTTGACGAACGCCTGGACCAGCGCCGGACGCCACAGGGCAGAGATAGCGGTTTTGGCAGGCGCCTGGGGTGTGACCGGGGCCGCGTTTTTTGCAGGCATATTCATGTTCATATCCCTTCTCAGAAGCCCATGCTCAAGTGTTCAGCGATAGGACCCAGCGCCAGCGTCGGCAGGAAAGTCAGGCCGCCTACCAGCAAGATGGTGACGGTCAACAGGGTCACGAACAGCGGGCCGTGGGTAGGAAAGCTGTTCTGGCCAATCGGGGCGCTCTTTTTCATCGCCAGGCTGCCAGCCAGGGCCAGTACCGGGAGGATGTAGCCGAAGCGGCCGATCAACATGCCCAGGCCGAGCATCAGGTTGTGAAACGGTGTGTTGGCGCTGAAGCCGCCAAACGCCGAGCCGTTGTTGGCACTGGCCGAGGTGTAGGCGTAGAGCAACTGGCTGAAGCCGTGGGGGCCAGGATTGCTGATGGCGCCGGCCGGGCCTGGCAGGCTGGCGGCAATGGCACCGAGCACGAGCACGCCCACCGGCATCACCAGCAAGGTCACGACGAGCAACTGCACTTCCCTGGCCTGGAGTTTCTTGCCGAGGTATTCCGGGGTTCGTCCAATCATCAAGCCGGCGAGGAACACCGCGATCAACACGTTGAGCAACATGCCGTACATGCCGGCGCCGACACCGCCGAAGATCACTTCGCCGACCATCATGTTGACCAGCGCCACCATCCCGCTGAGGGGGCTGAGGCTGTCTTGCATGCCGTTGACCGAACCGTTGGACGCCGCGGTGGTAGTCACCGACCACAGCACCGTGCCGGTAGTGCCGAAGCGCGTTTCCTTGCCTTCCAGCGGTGCGGTCTGCTCCACGGCAGGGTTGTTCAGGGTTGGGTTGGGCTGGTACTCCGACCACAGCGACGTCGCGCCGCCGATCAGGAACAGCGCCAGCATGCAGCCAAGGATGGCGCGGCTTTGGCGCAGGTCCTTGACGTAGTGACCGAAGGTGAACACCAGCGCCACCGGGATCAGGATGATCGAGGCCACTTCAAACAGGTTGGCCCAGGCGGTCGGGTCTTCAAACGGATGCGCCGAGTTGACGCCAAAGAAACCACCCCCGTTGGTGCCCAATTGCTTGATTGCAATCTGGCTGGCGGCCGGGCCCAGGGGGATCACTTGATCAACGCCTTGCAGCGTCACGGCATCGACGTAATGGGCGAAGGTCTGCGGCACGCCCTGCCATACCAGAAACAGCGCCAGCACCAGGCACAACGGCAGCAGGCCGTAGAGCGTGGCGCGAGTCATATCGACCCAGAAGTTACCCAATGTCTGGGCGGATTTGCGACCGATCCCACGGCATAAAGCGACCAGGACGGCCAAGCCGGTGGCCGCACTGACGAAGTTCTGTACGGTCAGCCCCGCCATCTGGCTGAGGTAGCTCAGTGAGGCTTCACCGCTGTAGGACTGCCAGTTGGTGTTAGTCATGAAACTGACCGCGGTGTTGAAGGCCAACGTCCATTCCTGGCCGGGCAATTTCTGCGGGTTCAGTGGGAGGTAGTCCTGGAACACCAGGATCGTGAACAACAGCAAAAAGCCTGCAAGGTTGAACGCAAGCAACGCCAGCATGTATTTCTGCCAGCTCTGTTCCTGCTGCGCGTCCACGCCCGCCAGGCGATAACAGGTTCTTTCGACAGGCCCCAGCACCGGGCTCAGCCAGGTACGCTGGCCTTCCATCACCTTGTAGTAGAACCGCCCCAGAAAGGGTGCCGGCACCAGCACCACGGCAAAGAAGGCAATGATCAGCCAATAGTCATAACTGTGCATAGCCTGCTCCTAGTTCCGATCCGCGCGTAACAGCGCAACCAGCAGATAAATGAACAGCGCCACGGCCAATAGCAGTGACACCCCGTCCAGAACACTCATGGAAGTCTCTCCGTTCAGCGGCGAGTGCCGCGTGTGGGGCCATTGTCCGCAGGAGCGGCGTAAAGGAACGAGAGCGAGGGTGCGGGCGGGGCGTAAAGACGGCGTAAAGAGTGGGTTTATGCGGGGTTTACACTGGGGGTATTCGGCGCCTGGGCTTGCTCCCGATAGCGCCAGTTCAGCCACCGCCGCACCTATCTGGTGCGACGCCGGGAAATTTCAAACGCCAAACCATCCCCCAGACGACACTTGCGCGCCTTTACGACAATGATTCTCAGGCTGGCATGGCCGCTGCAACACCTTGAATCATTCCAAACCGTTCAGGGAGCAGCACAATGAACACACAACTCAAACCCACCTTGGGCACCCTGCACTTATGGGGCATTGCCGTGGGGCTGGTGATCTCTGGGGAATACTTCGGCTGGAGTTATGGCTGGGGCGTAGCCGGGACATTGGGCTTTCTGGTGACCTCGTTGATGGTCGCCGCGATGTACACCTGCTTTATTTTCAGTTTCACCGAGCTGACCACCGCGATTCCCCATGCTGGCGGGCCGTTTGCCTACAGCCGTCGGGCATTTGGGGAAAAAGGCGGTTTGATCGCCGGCCTGGCCACACTCATCGAATTTGTCTTCGCACCACCGGCCATTGCCTTGGCCATCGGCGCTTACCTGAACGTGCAGTTTCCAGCGCTGGACCCCAAGCACGCGGCCGTCGGTGCCTATATCGTATTCATGGGCCTGAACATCCTCGGCGTGAAGCTCGCCGCTACCTTTGAACTGGTGGTGTGCGTGCTCGCCGTTGCAGAGTTGCTGGTGTTTATGGGTGTGGTCGCTCCAGCGTTCAGCTTCAGCAACTTCGCGCTGAACGGCTGGGCCGGATCCGACACCTTTGGCGCCCCGGCGATTGCCGGGATGTTTGCAGCCATCCCATTCGCGATCTGGTTCTTCCTGGCCATCGAAGGCGCTGCGATGGCGGCTGAAGAAGCGAAAGATCCCAAGCGTACCATTCCAAAGGCCTACATCAGCGGCATCCTGACCCTGGTGATCCTGGCCATGGGCGTGATGTTCTTTGCCGGCGGCGTGGGCGACTGGCGCACCCTGTCGAACATCAATGATCCTCTGCCGCAAGCGATGAAAACCGTCGTGGGCGAAAGCTCCGGCTGGTTGCACATGTTGGTGTGGATCGGCCTGTTCGGCCTGGTGGCGAGCTTCCACGGGATTATCCTCGGCTATTCGCGCCAGTTCTTTGCCCTGGCCCGCGCCGGTTACCTGCCGTCTTTCCTCGCCAAATTGTCGCGCTTTCAGACACCTCATCGCGCCATCATCGCCGGCGGCGTGGTCGGTATCGCCGCCATCTACAGCGACGGCCTGATCAACCTGGGCGGCATGACCCTGACAGCAGCGATGATCACCATGGCGGTGTTCGGCGCCATCGTCATGTACATCATGAGCATGCTCAGCCTGTTCAAACTGCGTAAGACCGAACCGCTGCTGGAACGCACCTTCCGCGCACCGGGTTACCCGATCGTGCCAGGAATTGCGCTGGTACTGGCCGTGGTGTGCCTAGTGGCCATGGCGTGGTTCAACACGCTGATCGGGTTGATCTTCCTGGGCTTTATGGCCGTGGGCTTCATCTACTTCCAGATGACCGCACAGGATCGTGCCGATGCGCCAGCGGATGCAATGTTGACCGGGCTCTAAGGTTTGCGAGGCAGAACGGGCTTACACTGAACTACTCAGAAAGCCCGTAACTCAAAGCAGTTATTACCGTGGGAAAATTCTCCCTCGGTAATCTGCCTCAAGGAGAGCCTTATGCCGTGGTATGCGTGGTTGATTATGGTGGTCGCGATCGGGTCGATCGTCGGTGGGCTGATGATGCTGCGAGACAGCGCCAACAAGGTGGAACTCACCGACGAGCAACGCAAACGCGTGGCCGAACGCAACGCCCAGGCGGATGCCAAGGATGCGCAGGACCGCTGATCACCTGTGGCGAGGGAGCTTGCTCCCGTTGGACTGCGAAGCAGCCCCTTCGACGCTACTCCCAATCCGCCTTGGCGATCTGCAACCCGTGCTGCCCCTTGTAGGCAGCACGCTCCGGCTGGCTCCAGCCGCTCAGTAATTCATCTTCCAACTTATAAATCTCGACCCCCAGCGGACGACACACCGTCAGCGGATCCTGCGCGTCCGGCCCCCACATCGGCAGCGACAAATCCCCACCCGGGCACGTCGACAGCGCGCACAGCACATCAATCTCGGCAAAGAACTCCAGGTAATCGCCCTTCTGCGCCGGGCAGGCCTTCATGAAATACATGTCGTCGTGGTTAAGGCCGGTGCACTGGAAAATATTCAACACGTCGTGCACGTCGAATTCCGTCAGGCCGTGGGGCAATACCGCGCGCGTCAGGTTCGAATGGCAATGGTGATGGAAGTCCTCACCGGTCAGCATGCGGTTCACGTAAGGATCGCAGCGCGTACCCAGCAAATCATGCAGGCGCCCGCCGTGCTCGTCGATGCCGTAATTGGCCAGGCTATCGTCAGTGATGGTGACCAAAGGACGCAGGAACGGCAGGTTGGACCATAAGCGGTCGTGGGTGCTGACATGGGCGCCCTGCAGTTGTCGAGTGCGCGCCGCCCAGAGGCGTTCGCGAGGGTCATTGGCGTTCCACACGTTGAAGTCGCCCACCTGTGGGCCAACCGGTGTGGTGACACGAAATACATGCCCGGCCGGCACCTTCCAGGCCCTGCCCGTGCGGATCGGCACCTCGAATTGCTCGATCAATGTGCGTTGGTTCGCGCGGTCACGAATACGCTCATAGAATGCTGTGTCGACCTGTAGCGCCGAACCTTTGCTGACCTGATAAGCCGCCGGATAATCTTTATACATAGTGCAGATCCTCGATCAAGAAGGGTTGAACAGGGCCAACGACAGGCATTGCGCAAAACACTAGGCGCCACTGAGCGATAACCTGAACGTCATGGGTACCCCACGGTGGTTGAACAATCAATTGCCTAGAGATAACCATATTTCGTGCCAAGGTTTATGCCGCCACATGCATGGGTGTAAAAAAGTTCAGGTTGGTTAAAATGCCTGCCTGTAACCGAGGCCGCCTTATGCGTTATTCACAAGACCACAAAGCCCAGACCCACCAACGCATCATCAACGAAGCCTCTGCGCGCTTTCGTCGTGACGGCATTGGCGCTACCGGCCTGCAACCGTTGATGAAAGCGTTAAACCTGACGCACGGTGGCTTCTACGCGCATTTCACGTCCAAGGACGAACTGGTGGAAACCGCACTCCGGGCTGCGGCGGCCGAACTGGATGCTCATTGCGCAATGCTGTTCAGCCAGGAACAGCCATTGCACTCGTTTATCGACAGCTACCTGTCGCAATGGCACCTGACGTCCCCGGACCAGGGATGCCCGTTGCCCACCATGTCCGCCGAGCTGGGGCTCAGGGGCCAACACAGCGCGACTACCGATGCTGTGCTTACCGCACGACTCAAGCAGATTGAAACAGCCTTGGGGGAAGGACGCAGTGATGCTGAGAGCTTGGTGATGATGTCCACGCTGTTGGGCGCATTGGTGCTGGCCAGGAGTGTCAAGGATCCCACATTGGCGGCGCGAATCATGGACGTGGTCCGAGAGAGTTTGAAGACACAGAACCCAGAGGACAAAAAGGCCGATCAGTGACCGGCCCCAAGTTGGTTTAGTTAATGACCAGCCTATCGCGATTTTTCTCCAGCAACGCCTTGCCAATACCCTTCACTTCCAACAACTCATCAACCGCCGTGAATGGGCCATTGCTTTCACGGTAGGCGATGATTGCCCTGGCCTTCGCGGCACCAATGCCGAACAAGTCACGACGCAGGGTCTCGGCGTCGGCGGCGTTCAGGTTGACCTTGGCGGATTGCTCGACACTGCTCATCTGCGCGGTGATAGGCGCCGGCGCTTCTGGCTTGATGGACGGGGCTGCATTAGCGGCGATGGAAAAGCTGGTGAGGAAGGCGAAGAGCAAGGAGGTGAGGTAGGTGTTTTGCATCGGTGACGCTCCATGACATCGTTAAGAGAAAAGCAGCTTTCCGAAGCTGCTTTTCAAACTTAGGTGATGTTCTGAAGGTGTCAAAATCACGAGAGTTACAGAGTGTGAACTCTGGCCACCAGGCGCCTATCAGCAGAGCACCAGCATGCGTTGACCGACTGTTTAACTCGCGTTCAGCATGTTGGTGATGACATCCGACATCGTCGATTGGGCTTTCCACCCCAGCACGCGCTCGGCCTTGGCAGGGTCGGCCCGACTGACCAATAAGTCGGTGGGACGGAAAAAATCCTTCGATTGATCGACATAAGCCGTCCAGTCGAGCCCCAGTTGCGTGAATGTTTCGGCGACAAATGCTTCCAGCGTATGGGTCTGGCCAGTAGCGATCACAAAATCACTTGGTTCATCGCACTGCAACATCCGCCACATGGCATCTACGTATTCTGACGCCGCGCCCCAATCACGTGCGATGTCGAGTCGCCCAAGCGTCAATCGCTCGTTCGAACCCGCAGCTATACGCTTGGCCGTAGTAACGATCTTTTGTGTAACAAATCGAGAAGGACGCAGCTCAGACTCGTGATTGAACAAGATACCGGTGCACGCGAAGAGGCTGTAAGCCTCACGGTAATTGTCAACCAGCCAAAATGCAGAGGACTTGGCGACAGCGTAAGGGCTGCGGGGATGAAAAACTGTGCGTTCGGACGCTGGCTCACCCTTGGTGTCACCAAAACACTCACTGGAGCCGGCCTGATAAAAACGAATCGGACGATCAGTCATCCGGCAGGCCTCAAGCATATTCAGCGTCCCCAGCGTAATGCTCTGGATAGTCTCAGCCGGCTGTTCGAACGACAACCCGACAGACGACTGGCCAGCCAGGAAATACACTTCGTCAGGCTGGCTGCGTTTAAGCGCCATGAAAACACTGCGAAAGTCTTCAGGCACCATCGACAGCAGTTTCACCCCGGACAAGATGCCCAGTCGCTTCAGATTGGAGAATGAAGAACCCTGAGCGTCCCGCGACGTGCCCCAGACGACATAACCCTTGTCGAGCAGAAACTTTGCGAGATAAGCACCGTCCTGGCCGCTCACACCGCAAATCAGAGCTGTTTTTTCTGAAAATTCCAAAACTTTACCTTTGTAAGGATCGGTAAATCGAGAGTGTTTCCTCGGTGCAACGCTGCCACGAGAAGTGATTCAAACGCTCATGACCCAGCGTCACTAACCTAGTGATTTCGCTGTCAGAGTAAACCACTCTTTCAATCGCTTGCGCCATTTCATCACTGCTTTCGGGATCAAAAAGCACACCTGCATTGCCGATGACCTCGGGCATCGAACTCGTCCCACTGCTGATGACAGGGCAAGAGTGCGCCATTGCTTCCAGCGGCGGCAGACCAAACCCCTCATAAAGAGAAGGATAGACAAAGGCTTTGGCGCCCTCATACAACTGGCCCAGCACGTCGTCATTACCACCGACCTGGCGGACTTGGTCAAAAGACAAACCGAGCTGTTGAATCTGCGCCAACTCGCCTTCGGAGAAGCCCCCGCCGCCAAACGCGACGATATCAAAATCGGACTTCAACCGTGCTGAACTCGCCACCGCACGAAGCAACCCTGAAAAGTTTTTGTACCCATGCCGGCTGCCCACATACAGCAGATAGGGTTTGGGCGACTCAAACGCAGTTTTTTCAGCAACCGGTTTGAACTGCTCAAACCCCAGGTGAACCACTGACAATTTGCTCTCGGGTACGCCAAACAACCGAATGAGGTCTTGTCGAGTACTCTGCGAAATACAAATGACGTGGTCTGCCCGGTCGACCGCACGGCGCTTCAGTTCTGCGGTTTTATCCCGAGGCGAAAAATTCTCGGGAAACAACTCATGAATCATATCGTAGACCGTCAGGACGACCGGGCATCCTTTTGGAACGGCGCTAAAACGTGAGAAGTAGGTTTCATGTGCAACTTGAGGCTGCCAATTACGCATCTCCCGCTGTCCGAGAAGATGGTTATAAATCAGCGCCAACCGCGTGGTGCGGGGCGGGTAGCTCTCGACTCTTCGCCCATGTACTAGGCCGTCAGGCAAATCCTTAAGATAAAAATTACGATGAAGCGGTGAGAAAATCCCCACCTCATTACCCTCAGCCGCCATCTGCTCGGCTATGCGAGAGAAATAGCGCGATATACCACCGTAACTTTGCAAGCAGAATATCTGGTGATCGAAAGCTACCTTCATAGTTAGTTTATAAACCCCACTTCAAGCTCAACCCACAACCAAACAAAAACCTATTGGCATTAATGACACGCATAAATTTCCACACTAATCTTTCAGAAGCTGAGGGCCTTCAAGTGGCGTGGAGCAACCACCGCCCCCCCCACGCCATAGAGCACTACATCAGGGTTCCCTGCGGCGCTGCTGGTAGATCCAATCAACGATCTCCCCGTCCGGAGAATAACCACTGACAGTATCGCGCAGGAGTTGGCGCACGCGAGTGTAGTCGTCTTGATCTACGGCGGCCAGCAACTCAGCCAGCTTGTCCTTCAGTACATCCCACGACAGATGATCCTCATTGGCACTCATAATCATCGGATGCTGAGTGGCCACTACGTTGTCACCAATAAGCAACTCTTCGTAAAGCTTTTCGCCAGGGCGAAGCCCGGTGAACTCGATGGCAATATCACCTTGGGGATTTCTGTCGGAACGAACGCTCAGGCCTGAAAGGTGGATCATCTTCTCGGCAAGCTCGACGATTTTTACCGGTTCGCCCATGTCGAGTACAAACACGTCCCCCCCCTGCCCCATGGAGCCGGCCTGGATGACCAACTGAGCAGCTTCTGGAATCGTCATGAAATAGCGTGTGATTTTCGGATGGGTGACGGTCAACGGGCCGCCGGATTTGATCTGTTTGTGGAACAGCGGGATAACGGACCCAGATGAACCTAAGACATTCCCAAATCGAACCATGGTGAAACGGGTTTTATTGACACGTGAAACGTTGGCGTTGTCGCGAAACAAAACAGGCGCCAACTCTCGACTGAGGGCTTGAAGCGTTAACTCCGCCAAGCGCTTAGTACTCCCCATCACGTTGGTGGGGCGAACTGCTTTGTCGGTTGAGATCAGCACAAAGTTGGATGCACCCGACTGCAGCGCCGCCTGGGCCGTATTCAACGTGCCCATTACATTATTGAGGATACCCTCCGCGATATTATGCTCCACCATCGGGACGTGCTTATAAGCGGCCGCGTGGTAGATCGTGTCCACTCGCCAAGTTTTCATAACATCGAGTAATTTACGCTGGTCTCGCACCGACCCCAAGATCGG
Source organism: Pseudomonas sp. S35 (assembly GCF_009866765.1). NCBI lineage: Bacteria > Pseudomonadati > Pseudomonadota > Gammaproteobacteria > Pseudomonadales > Pseudomonadaceae > Pseudomonas > Pseudomonas sp. S35. Next base: position 1,902,072 of record NZ_CP019431.1, on the reverse strand, counting down.
TAGAAGCTTTACCGATAATGACTCACGAACAATACGCTGTTCCAGCTCCGAAAGAATGCTGTAGAGATTGAACTCACTGTGCTCGAACAACAGTAGCGTAGTTGGGCGAAGGGACAAGATTTGTCGGCACAACTCAGAGCCGATCGAGCCACCGGCTCCCGTGACCAGAACGCTTTGCCCCTTGATGCAATGCTCAAGCAATTCATCCTGAGCGGGAACGGTGTCGCGACCAAGCAAATCGGCAATGTCGACTTCCTGAATATCATCTACTTTGACTCGGCCACTGGCCAGATCCATAAACCCAGGAACACTTCTTACATGCAGCGGAAATCCTTCCAGAAAACCGAGAATTTCACGCCGGCGACCGCGATTGGAAGAGGGAATCGCCAGGAGAATTTCTTCGGCGCCTGTGTCGTCGATCATGCGCTGGATGTGTTTGGGTTTATAGACCTGTAAACCGGAAATGACCCGATCAGAAATACTGATATCGTCATCAATAAACGCCACCGGGCGCATGACCCGGCCCATGCGCAGGGCCGCGACCAGCTGGTTTCCGGCAGAACCCGCCCCGTAGATGGCAACCTTGGGCAAGCCATTGTCGCGGCTGGTGAACGGCACATGCTGTGCAGCAGTAAACCAATCGCCAAGAAAATACTGACGCATGGCCAATCGTAAACCGCCGATCATCACCAGGCTAAGCCACCAGTAATTGAAAATAATCGACCGTGGAACGACGGCTCGGGGGTTGCTGTACCAATACATGACAACCGCCAGTACCAACGATGCAAGGCTGACGGCCTTTATGATTGCGATCAGCGCATCGTTGCCAAAATAGCGCATGACCGCGCGGTACATGCCGAAGTGAATAAACAGTGGAATGGCAATAACCGGAGCCGCTAAAAACAGCCAGAAATGCATCAGGACCGGGTTGATCATCTCGTCGATGCCCAGGCGCACAACAAATGCCATCCACAGCGCCAACCATACCAGCAGGACATCCGCCGCCACTTGAATGGATCTTTTGTACCGACGAGGCAAACTCAACAAATAGGTTCGCAACATCTCCATATTAACCTCCGAAGGCGTGCCACTGTACAAACGAGCAACCACCAATATTCAAATGCTTTGCCTCAAGTGCTAAAAATACACTACGGACGGGCAGAGTCTTCCATCGCACCAGCATTAAACTTCCACGCGAGCAGGATCAATGGAACATAGGCAATTATTACACCTAAAAAACCATCCAGGCCTAAAAAGGCAACACACAGCGCTACCGGGAGCAGCCAACAGACATTCAGAACCCCTACCGCCACAGTCACCGGCAAGTGCCGCCCCGCCTTTCTCGAGGCATATTGGTAAGCATGGCTTCGATGGGCCTCGTACACCTTTTCTCCCCGAACAAGCCTGCGGATTAAAGTGAACGTCGCATCAACCACAAAGACGCCCAATAAAATGAGCCAGACCCATAGCAGGGAGGGTGCCATCCAGGCTGCGTGCAGCGAGAGCACTCCGAGAGAAATACCCAAAAAGCCACTACCCGCATCCCCCATGAATATTTTTGCGGGCGGGAAGTTCCAATACAAAAAGCCAGCCACCGCAAAACCGAGCAACATGGGGGCCCATGCCAGCGAACTGAAACCTGCCAATGCATATATCAGCGCCGCACCCAGGCATACGCTGATCGCCTCGACACTCGCCAACCCATCGATTCCATCCATGAAGTTGTAGAGATTGAGCAGCCAGACCAGATAAACAGCGGCAAGAAAATACCCGAAATAACCCAGGTCGAACGTCACACCCAACATGACCACAGGCGGCAAGCCACCCAACCAGAAAAGCGCCCAAACCGAAGCGCAGAAATGCCCCAATAATCGCCAGCGCGCGGGGACGTGCCCATGATCATCAAGGAAGCCTAATACCGCAATTCCCGCGCCCGCGCCGATCATCGCCCACGTGAATGCCCACGACACGAGCGATAAGGCTGGAAGAACAGGCAACAAAAGCAAAAAACTCAACACAATGGCCACGCCTCCCCCTCTTGGCGTGGGGACGGAATGAGAACTGCGGGCGTTGGGAATATCTATCAAGCTTCTAGAGAGCGCATAACGGCGCAATGCGGCAGTCAGCAGCAGGGAAAAACCACCCCCGATAATCAAAAACATCCAAACCATCAATCAAGCTCCAAAGCTTTACGAAGCAGCAACCCGTTCACTGTATTTTCTACCCGCCGACTTCAAGGCAACTTCAGCCGTAAGTGGGCGCGTCCACCCTAGTAAGTTGACTGCTTTGCATGAGTCAATCTGTAAAGAACCGCAAAGTTGAGTATAAATACCCTGTTTACCGCCAAGCGTTGCGAGTATTCGCAATAAAGCGACGGGGAGCGGAATCAGTAGACCGCCTCGCCCCATCCCTTTCGCTAAATAGGTGATCAATTGCCCGGTGGAAACATCTTCACCATCAGAGGCAAGGAAGACTTGGTTACCCGCTGCCGGGTGATTGATGCAAACAAGGATCAGATCAACCAGGTTTTCCAAGGCTATCATGCTGCGGCGATTGTTAACGCGCCCCAATGGCAAGGGGATCCCTGTGCTGACGAGTTTCAGTAGTCGACGAAAATTGCCGGGGGCATTGGCCGCGTAAACCAGCGGAGGTCGGATGATCACAACCTCCATGTCCGTCGTGTTCGCAATCTCCATCAGCCCTGCTTCGGCCTCGAATTTTGAAATTGCATAATCCGTGCTCGGGGAGGGATCAGAGTCTTCGGTGAACGGCATGCCCGTCGTAAACGCACCGTTTACAGCGATCGAACTGATGAACACAAAACGCTTTACACCCGAAGCCGCTGACTGCCTGGCAAGATTGAGCGTAGCGCGAGTGTTGGCCTCCCTGAAGAGTTCCAGCGCATCGACTTCCTTTTCCAGGACATGCGCGCGCCCGGCTACGTGGACGACACAATCAACATCGTTCAGTGCCTCATACCATGCCGTCTCAGCACCAAAATTTCCGAGCGTGTGAACGCGGCACTGAGGAGCAAGCGTCGCACTTTCTGTTCGAGACGCTATAACAACCGAATGATCGGAACGCTGTAACAGTTGCGCCAGAATTTCTGCGCCTACGAACCCTGTCGCACCGGTAAGTAGAACCTTGCTGACCGGATTCATTTGAAGAAATAACTGGCAATTTTGAAAGGAATCTTCAAGCCGATCATGAAAATATTGGTATATATTCCATTCTCGCGGCACGCCCTGACAATTTCCATGTTCTGATGGATTCTCCACCAGAATCCGGTAGTGCTGATCCCGCCCTGGCGCATTTTCACCATCGTGCTGTCATGCCGGGCCAACTTGATACCGCGCGTGATGAAACGAGTCATCAACTCAAAATCTGCGGAGACACGATAGCCCGTTTTATAGTCTCCGTGCTGTTCGAAAAGGCCTCTACGCGCATAAAAAGTCGGATGCGGAATCATGAAACCAAAGCGAATTTTCCAGGGTGAGAAGCTCGCCGATGAATACGTGCGGGTGACCACGTCGGTATTATCGCGCTTGACGAATACCAGATTCGCATAAGCCGCATCGCACGCTGGGTTCGCTTTCAGAAAAGTGACCAGGTCCTCAATAGTTGAAGGCCCCGAGAAGACGTCATCTGAATTAAGGATCCCCACATAATCGCCTGTCGCTAATTTTATGCCTTTGTTCATGGCATCATAAATCCCCTTATCGGGTTCGCTCAACAGGGTCGATATAGAGCCTTTGTATTCTGAAATAATATCAAGCGTGGCGTCCTTTGATGCGCCATCAATAACGATGTACTCGATATTGTCATAACGCTGTGAGCAGACAGACTCTAATGTATCCCGGATGGTCGAGGCACTGTTATAGCAAACGGTGATTATGGAAATCTTCAAAACATCAACCCTTCACACGGCCGTAGATATCTTCGAAGCGAACGATATCATCCTCGCCCAGATAAGAACCGGACTGAACCTCAATCAACTCAAGAGGAATCATCCCCGGGTTTTCCAATGCGTGAATTTGACCGATGGGTATAAAGGTCGACTGGTTTTCAGTCACCAAGTAGGTTTTTTCACCATTGGTAACCCGTGCAGTCCCACTTACGACGATCCAGTGCTCGGCGCGATGATGATGCATTTGGACCGAGAGCTTCTCACCGGGTTTTACCGTGATTCGCTTGACCTGATAACGCTCGCCGCTGTCGATGGAGTCATACATTCCCCAAGGTCGATACACCTCACGGTGATTGGCGTACTCGTGACGGTTGCAGCCTTTGAGTTGGTCCACGATTTTCTTTACGTCTTGAACCTGATCCTTGTGGGCAACGAGAACAGCATCCTTGGTCTCAATAATGACCAAGTCTTCTACACCCAAGGTGGCAACCAAACGATGCGTCGCATGGACATAGCTGCCCGAGGTGTTTTCAGACAGAACATCGCCTTTGAATAGGTTGTCTTGCGCGTCTCTTTCGCTCGCTTCCCACAAAGCCGACCAGGAACCAATATCACTCCAGCCTGCATCAAGGGGAACCATCACCGCGTCCAGCGTTTTCTCCATGACGGCATAGTCGATGGAATCGTCAGGGCTGGTCGCGAAGATCGTGCTTTCCACCCGAGTGAAGTGCATGTCCTGCTGGCCTTTGGCCAACGCTTCACGGCACACGGAAACAATGCTCGGCTGAAACTGCTCGAGTTCTTGAATATAACGACTGGCGCGAAACATAAACATGCCGCTGTTCCAGAAGTAGTCCCCCTCAGAGAGGTACTTTTCGGCGGTTTTCAGATCAGGCTTTTCGACAAAGCGGCTTACCTTGAACCCCCCGTCACCTATCGCGGCGCCGCGCTGAAGGTAACCGTAACCCGTCTCCGCGTGTTTAGGCGTGATCGCGAACGTCACCAGTTTTCCGGCTTCTGCGAGGACAAGGGCTTTGGCGATGCTTTGGTGAAACGCGTCAACGTCCAGAATCAGGTGGTCGGCAGCCAGCACGAGCATGATCGGATCGCTTTGCTGAGCCAGTGCCTGCAACGCTGCCAATGCAATCGCAGGAGCCGTGTTGCGACCAACAGGTTCAAGAATAATATTGGCCTCTTCCAGGCCTAGTTGCCGAAGCTGTTCGGCAGCAAGAAAGCGATGGCTTTCGTTGCAAATCAATTTAGGGACGGCGTGTTCCAGCCCATCAAGACGTTTGAGAGTCGCCTGAAGCATTGTCACGTCTGAATCCACCAAAGGCAGGAACTGCTTGGGATTCAACTGACGAGATAAAGGCCAGAGACGTGTGCCTGAGCCACCCGCCATGATTACCGGAAGAAACATTCAATCATCCTTTTGATCTTACTTGATCAGCGCGCGTTGAAACACGCGGGTGTATTTGTTCAAACAGACGATGGCCGTAGCCCGCCGGCCAAGCCCACATCATACGCATCGCAAAGCACTTCCAGCACCTCCAACCACGCTTTATCTAAAGACGTGGCTGGGTGCACCTGAGGGTAGGCTGGGCACCTGGTGGATCTGCCGTTTTCGCGTGAACGATCACGTCAATGACCAACAGGGCTGTGCAAGCGGCTCAGCGCCTAAGGCACCGCTATTCCAAACCCGTCAGCTTCGCGCCTCAAGGCGGTTTGCAACGAACCACTGATAAGCGTCCCGTAAGCCGTCCTCAAGCTTGATGCTCGCCTCCCACCCGGTGGCTTTCAGGCGAGACACGTCCATCAGCTTGCGTGGCGCACCATCAGGTTTGGACGCATCAAAGGTCAGGACACCCTGGAAGCCAGTGACCTTGGCCACAGTTTCCGCAAGCTCGCGAATGGTGCAGTCGACGCCAGTCCCCACGTTGAGGTGAGACAGCATAGGCTGTGTGTGTGAGCTATAAATGTCGTCCTCCAACTCCATCACATGGACGCAGGCCGCCGCCATATCATCAACATGCAAGAATTCACGCATGGGCTTGCCGCTGCCCCAGACTACGACTTCCTCCAGCGATTGCTCCACTGCGTCATGGAAACGACGCAGTAATGCCGGAATGACATGGCTATTATCCGGATGATAATTATCATGAGGGCCGTACAAATTGGTCGGCATGACACTACGATAATTACGGCCGTGTTGGCGATTATAACTTTCGCACAACTTGATACCTGCAATCTTGGCAATCGCGTAAGGCTCATTAGTGGGTTCAAGCCCGCCGGTAAGAAGTGCCTGCTCCGTCATTGGCTGTTCAGCAAGTTTGGGATAGATGCATGAAGACCCGAGAAAAAGCAGCTTCTGTACACCTGCACGGTGGGCCGCTTCAATCACGTTGGTCTGGATCATCAAGTTGTCGTAGATGAAGTCAGCGGGATATGTGTTGTTGGCGTGGATCCCGCCCACTTTCGCCGCGGCCAGGTAGACCTGATCGATCTTATGACCGGCGAAATATGCTCTCACGGCGTGTTGATCGAGCAAATCAACATCGTCGCGGCCGATAGTCAGCACATTTTGATAGCCCAGCCCGGACAGACGTCTCACAACAGCGGACCCGGCCATTCCACGATAGCCAACAACCAGCACGGTTTCGTTCACATCACGAGCCACTGATCAATTCTCCGTAGCTACAGGGACCTCATGGCCATGCTGTTTGAGCAAGGCATGACGCTGCGCTACCTTCAGGTCTTCCCTAACCATCTCTGCACACATTTCCTGCACAGTGATTTCAGGAGTCCAGCCCAACTTCGTCTTCGCCTTCGTCGGATCGCCGAGCAGCGTTTCTACCTCAGCAGGGCGGAAGTATCGCGGGTCTACACGGACGACTACATCCCCAGGAACGAGAGCGGGAGCAAGTTCACCTGTGATCGAATCAACGACTGCAACCTCATCGACACCTGTGCCCTCAAAACGCAGGGTGATACCGAGCTCAGCAGCAGACCAACGCACGAATTCGCGGACCGAATACTGTACGCCGGTGGCGATCACAAAATCCTCAGGTTCGTCTTGTTGCAGCATCATCCACTGCATGCGAACGTAATCCTTGGCATGACCCCAGTCGCGCAGCGCATCCATATTGCCGAGGAAAACGCATTTTTCCAGGCCTTGGGAAATATTCGCCAGCGCGCGAGTGATTTTACGGGTAACGAATGTTTCACCGCGTCGTGGAGACTCGTGATTGAACAAAATCCCATTGCAGGCATACATGCCATAGGCTTCACGATAATTGACCGTGATCCAGTAGGCATACATCTTGGCGACTGCATACGGAGAGCGCGGGTAAAAGGGCGTAGTTTCTTTCTGAGGAATTTCCTGCACCAGGCCGTACAGTTCAGAGGTGGAAGCCTGATAAAACTTGGTCTTTTTCTCGAGCCCCAACAGACGAATAGCCTCCAGGATCCGCAAGGTGCCCATAGCGTCGACATCCGCCGTGTACTCAGGGGATTCGAAGCTGACAGCCACGTGGGACTGCGCACCGAGGTTATAGACCTCGTCGGGCTGAACCTCTTGGATAATACGGGTGAGGTTGGAGGAGTCTGTCAGGTCGCCGTAGTGAAGCACAAAGTTCTGGTTGTCTACGTGGGGGTCTTGGTAGATATGGTCCACACGCTGAGTGTTGAAAGACGAAGCACGGCGCTTGATACCGTGAACTTCATAGCCTTTCTCAAGCAAAAATTCCGCAAGATACGAGCCATCCTGACCAGTAATCCCGGTGATAAGTGCTTTTTTCATAAAACCTCACTAACAATACAAAATAAATTCAGTCAATGCCGGGCAGTGATAGCACTGCCTCTGCTAACCGCTGACTATGCTTACGGTAAGAATACCGGTTCACCACCCTGCGGCGACCTAGGCGTCCGAGACGGAGCCGATTTTCAGGGTTTAGCAGTAAATATTCAATTGCCTGCGCAATAGAGGCTGGGCTCAGGGGGTCCACAAATAGCGAACACCGGCCTACGACCTCGGGCACAGCCCCATTCTTACTGGTTATCACGGGGCAGCCGACGGCCAGGGCCTCAGCAATAGCGATGCCAAAGCCCTCATACAGGGTGGGCGACACATAGACCGTTGCACGCCTTAGAAGGTTAATTTTTTCCTCCTCGGTAACATGCCCCTTAAACTCAATATTTCCCGAACAACGCATAGTCGAGACAAAGGCTTTAAATTCTTCGTAGCCGGGACCTGGACGCCCGACCAACAACAACTTCGCCTCAACACCGCGCTCATAAAGTATTTCCAAAGCCTGGACGACCTCTCGAATACACTTGCGCTCTATATTATTTTTCTCCATCCAGCTGATGCAGAGTAAAACCGGCATCTCGGACGAGTTATCATCAACAGGTGCAGACTGAACAAGAGGACTGTAAAGATCAGTGTCTATGCCGTGATACACCAACCTTGGATTATTTACCTTCAAATTATTGACAACCGCATCATACTCACAGCCAGATACAAAGATGTTCATATGAGCAGTACGCAGCGCAATGCCGATCAGCTTTTTATACAACCAAGAGCGCCTGACAAAATCAGTACCAGACATTAGAGGCGTTGCATAATGAAATGCGCCTGCCACTACGCACTTGGCACCTTTAAAAAAGCTGACCACTATTGGCAGCAAAGAATAAGTCCACCACCAGACATACAAAACATCATACTGCGAAAAAAACAAATCCTTGAACTCGTTAGAGACCTTGACCTCGAAGCCCATTTCCTCCAACGCACGAATATCTTGTTCGTAAAACGAAACATCTGAAAGAATTTTCTTATCTGCCACCTTGGCAAAAAACAGTAACTTTTTTCTTTTATCGTTTAACACGGCTAACCATTCCCTTAATAAAATAAACTACCAGTACCAGTGGCAAAAGAAGGACATAATATCGAGCCAACAAAATAAATGCGGTCCCGGTCGCTTGAAAGAAAGCCGGCATCAAAAGGTACAGAGGTATCAAGATGAACTGCCAGCCCGCGACATAATCATTCAACCTTTTCTCCTTGACAACACGATCTAAAAACCCGAGAAAAAACGCAAACGCCGCCAGAAAAACGCATACCGAAATCTTACCAGAAATATCAGACAGCAAAAAATAATTGACCAGGGAATCATTGGGCCCACCATTTTCAGGATACTGATATACGCCCGCAGCAGCCAGAATCTGCCCAACGCCTGGAGAAACCCCATAAATTTTGCTCAGGAAAAAGTCAAATACGTAATAGATAACGGAGTGCGGCAGCTCATAACCTTCATACATATGGGTCTTTAGAATAATCATTGTGCCATCGAAGGTTGCTATCAATCTGACGGAAAACGCCTGTACGGCAGTCGACCAGCCCGCCACCGCCCCACCAAAAGAATAAACAATTGTAAAAGCCAAAAAAAACGTAGCTGTAACTGCCGCGACCAGCGATCGACCTAACTTTAAAGGCTCTTGAAACAAAACCACTGCAATAAGAATTGCCACATTGATAAATACACTTTTTTCTCCAAAGATATACCCACCAAAAGCCAATGCAAGCGCGACAATAGAAAACAACAGATAACGACGCACGACTAACAACATGAACGCAACACTGATAAGCGCGCCGTTTAAAAGCGACCAGACATAAGGTAACGCACCAGCATTAACTACCCAGTTAATTTTATCAATTTTGTAAAGCATAGAAAAATCGCTAATTAATAACTGCACAAACAGCACATACACGATGACCAGCACCCAAGTCAGGTTACGATAGAAAGTCGCTCTATTGTCAACCGAAAGACTACTGCGCGGCACTCGTAAAACTGGAGACCTGCTCCCCAACATTAAAAACACCAGGAAAATACAAACCAGCATCACTCCCTGAACCAGCTGCTCACTCCCCGCCCCCATCATGAGGAGTACTGCGCCGTAAAAATAGAGGCTCGCTAATGCGATAGGCCCCAAAAAACGCCTGATACCGCATGCGCCTGCCGTGACAACCAGCAGAAAAATCAACGCCGTGTAAAAGTAATCAGGGGTTAAGAGCTTGAAGTCTTCTAAGAAATCCATGATATGGCCACACAGGCACTGAACGTGCAGTAGACGTTGAAGTCATCAGACATGACGAGCCGCTTGGACCTTACGCAAAAAATCAATTACACGCCGAGAGACAAACACCTTCAAAATCATTCGTAAAAACTTGACAGGCGACGCGCACGCCACCCGCATACGATTCAACCCCAGTGACGTGGCAACGGCGCTCAATGATTTCATATTTTTCATTGAAAAATAATCTGAAGCTCCGCCGGTTGAGTACTCTGCGAGCGCTGTGTTGACGTAAACAGGGTTAACACACGCCCTTACTGCACTGGCCATGAACTCATAATCAGAGTGAAGCCCGAGACGCAAATCAAACTGCTGCTTGAAGTAGTCAGACTTCTTAAACATGAAGCCTTGATGGTGCATCGGAAAATCCAGAAAATTTGAATTACCAATGAAACCTGGCAAGAAACACTCATACAGACTTACAACACCGGTATTGATATTTTTTTGCTGAACATTGGCAACTATCAAATCAGCCCGGTTGACCTGAATGGCATCAACCACATCACCCAATGACAACAGGCGATCATCCGCCCCCAAAATAAGTACATAACTTTCTGCTTCGCAAAGCGCCAACCCTTTATTAAGCGCGTCGTAAATACCGTCATCGCGCTCGCTTCGCCACACCTTAATATATTGATCGTATTGACGTAAAATATTAATAGTTTCGTCAGTAGAGCCTCCATCCATCACAATAATATCAATATTTTTATAGGTATTATTGATGACACTCAGAAGCAACGCCTCAATTGTAGCCGCACCATTAAAAACAGCGACGACAATGCTAACAAGAGGAAGCTCCCCGGCAACAGATTTATCATCCATCATATCAAACCACCAAAAATTAAATCAGCATGCGATTTCAACCCATGAAACCATTGCCACCTATGTAGACGGATAAATCCGCGCTCACCACTACCTGTTGACAAATACGTTACACATCAGATGTTAGCAGACGCCCGCGCCTCATGTACATAAAGACTGTAATCGGCAACAACACTACAGAAACCAGCAAGGTCGCAATGGAACCGTACACTACACCAACCAACCCGAACTTATAGCCCATTGCCACCGACAGAGGGATATTAACCAAGGCTTGAACAATGGCGATCCACATCTGAATTTTTAACACACCAACACCATTTAAAAAGTACGCATATATATCGCTCCACACGCGCACCACCACCAAACAAAGCATCCCCATCAATAACCCGGAGTCGGGCGAAATCCTATATCCGGACCACAAAAATATTATTTCCCCACCAAAGAAAAACAGTATTAAAGCAGGCACAAGCAGCGCCAGCGCAACCATGTGTGATCTTATCAACGCGCCACGCATCCATGCATAGTCGCTGACAGCTGCGGCCCGGGTATAACCAGACCATAACGGAGACAAAAAAAGCGTATTAATTATCAATATCGAGCTAAAAACCTTAAAGATAAGTTCATACTCCGTCAGCGACTGTGGACCGAATAACTTAACGATAATAATTTTATCCGAGCTAAATATAGCCAGCACCGCCAACTGAATAATAAAAAACTGTCCGCCCAGCGAAGCAATGCTTTTGACCCTTGTCGAATTAAAATAACGCCAACGTGGCATTACCTTTTGATTATTTTTATAGAACAAATAAGAAACAAATAGCGTGGTAACGACCTGTGAAACGCCGTACGTCACGCACACGATCATTAGCGATGGGGCCGCAAACATGCTAAGTAGAAAAATAGCGACCAGCGCGATAAAGTTAACAAAGAACTGATGGGCGACCGTCAATGAGGTTTTTTGGCTTGCGTGCAAAACTTGAATAACCAACATCAGGGTAAAATTGACCAAAAAAAGAAAAACCATTGCCAGCATCGACCATTCAAGCTCAGCCCTTGAGATTGCCTGCGTATTAAAAACCGACTGCCAATTTACAAAAAAGTTAATGCTTAGAAAAATCAAAAACACTAACGTACTGACTGATGCAATTGATACATAAGCCGTCGCCACTAAAGTAGCTGATTCTGCATCATCTCCGCGAGACAGGCTTTCACTCAGCTTATTTCTTAACCCACTGCCCAAACCCAAATCAAAAAAAACAACCCAGGAGACAACGCTGAAAATGGCAACCCAAACACCAAACACCTCTCCCCCCAAATACCGAAGCATTAATGGGAGCAGCAAAAACGAACACAAAATGGCAAATACCTTAAAGAAGAGCGACCTCCAAAACTCTACAAAGTAACCCGCCGCAGCCCCAATAAAACCCACCTTCATACGTCAACTCTCTCTTCAGCATACAGACTTAAAAGCACTCGACTCGCTGCTTAGAACACCACATCAATTTTATGGATATATCTCATAATAGGTGCCTCTCGTGAACCGACCGCCTAACACCCCTTTACTCCTGACATTCACCAGGCACCTATAAATGGCGAAAAAAAGCGTGAGCGTATTGGCGAAATCAACATAGCTGGCACACTTTCCGAGCCACTAGCAGATGCCAGCATATAGCCACCTCGCTTACCACCCCTGCATCGTCGGTTTTCGGCTATTTGAACCTTGTACACGATAGGGACAGAACAACAGCGCGAGGATCAACATGGAGCGCCCGCTATAGGCCGTGCAGAGGCTTTTGCGCAACAGCCACCAGAACAGCCCTCAGGTAAAACGCCCCATACAGAAGCAACACAGGCCCAGCCGAAAAAGCAAAATGATGATACCACGACCCAGTGACTCTATCCGGTCACCGCGACCAATCCAAACAGAGAACGCAAGGCGTTGTAGCCCCGTCTATGTGATGAACCCGCCCCATCAACTGCCGTTAGCATATCCCCAACCCAGCAAGCGTATTCCGCCTACCCCCGCAAAAAAATACAGATTGATAACCCTTCAGTGATAATCAGTTATCATTCACCCAATGAACCATCAGGAACGGACTGCATCCCATGCTGGCTAAGGCTCCAGACTCAAAATACAACTTTAAAAAAAGCACTACGTATAGACCTGATATAGATGGCCTGAGAGCCCTTGCGATATTATCCGTTGTTATATATCACGCTTTTCCAGGCTCGCTTTCCGGTGGCTTTTCGGGAGTTGATATATTCTTCGTAATCTCTGGATATTTAATATTCAGCATAATACTCAAAGGATTGCAGACCAACACCTTCAGCTTTACCGAATTTTATGCACATCGGATAAAAAGAATCTTTCCGGCGCTCTCCATTGTCGTACTGTCTACCTACTTATTCGGCTGGACGGTATTATTTCCTGATGAGTTTAGATTATTGGGCAAGCATGTGTTTGCTGGCATGGGCTTTTATGAAAACTTTTTGCTGAGAAGCGAATCCGGGTATTTTGACGTTTCCTCAGAAACCAAACCCCTGATGCATCTGTGGTCCCTCGCCATAGAAGAGCAGTTTTACTTACTGTTCCCACTTATTGCGTGGCTGGGCTGGCGTATGAGAGTCAACTTGCTTATTATTGTAGTGATTTTGACTGCAATTTCTTTCAGCCTCAATATAACCGGCATAAATAAGAACATCGTAAAAACCTTCTTCATGCCCCAAACACGAGTATGGGAACTACTGTCTGGCGCCATACTGGCATATTTTGTAGTTCGACAGCACAGCAAAAACAACCCCCTTAACTTCGGCTTACCCCTTATTATCGAGCAACAGCTGGATACGCTGAAAAACATATCTTCGTTTCTTGGGATTTCGTTAATCATTTTCAACTTTATCTTTCTCAAAGAAACATATTTATTCCCCGGCTGGTGGGCCTTAGTCTCAGTACTGGGCGCTGTTCTAATCATATTGGCCGGACCGAGCAGCTGGGTAAATAGAACCCTGCTAGCCAACAAGCCGATGATATTTATCGGCGTGCTCAGCTACCCTCTTTATCTCTGGCACTGGCCCGTTCTAACCTTCTCCAGAATTCTACAGCCAGAAGCACCAGCCATCCTTTCAGGCACTGTTTGTATCATTATCAGCCTCCTGCTTTCCTGGCTGACTTACAGGCTAGTGGAAAAACCAATCCGTTTTGGCTCTACTACATGGGTGAAAACGGCCAGCCTTTGTATCGTCGCCTCACTGCTTGGCACAGCAGGATACGTGACCTATAAAAAAGACGGCTTCGCATTTCGATCAATTGTTGAAAAAAATCCTTTGATTAAACCAACGCCTATTGCCCAGAGCTTTGAACACCGGGGATGCGGACTAAACGCGGAAGACACAAAGGAGTTTTCGTTCTGCTCGACGGACTCACGCGGAAATGCGAAATTTGCGCTAGTTGGCGATAGTAAGGCAGCTGCTTTATTGCCAGGTATATTTAGCTATGAAAACCCTAATGGGTATTGGAAAGTCATCGGGGGGAACGGACGCAGTGGCCCGACTGTCCCCGTTATTAGTAATGCCGGCATTTATCAACAATACCAAACCCTCGCACATTTGACGCTGAAGGCCATCATCAACGATCCCAAACTTGAGGTTGTTGCTATTGCCACATCGACGCGCGCTCTCTTCCAACTGGATAACGACTACTCAATCGAAAAACTCCCGGCGAGCCCGAATAAACAATCGGCACTGGAAGGGCTCGACACCATGGTTTCAGAGATAATAAAAGCAGGCAAGAAGGTCGTTTTAGTGGTTGATAACCCAACGCTGCCAGACCCTAAAAAGTGTGTACCGAGGGAGACCTCTCTGGCCACACTGGATCTGTTATTCGGGCTCACCAAGCAAATGCCCTGCTCCATCAGCTATGAAAAACATGTGGAGTTGTCGGCCACTTACAGAGATATGCTCTACACCATCGAGAGACGGCATATTGGCTCAGTACGGGTATTCGACACACTCGACATATTGTGCGATACCACCACGCATATTTGCGGATCGGTGGCCGACGGGAGATTGGTATACGGATTTACAGATCATATTTCTGCTTATTCAAGCGTCCGAATTGCAGAGAAACTGATTCCCTTCATCGAGGCATTCTCATCAGAGACGCTGCTCTCAAAACGCGCGCTATGAGTCTTTTGCTTCCTCCTCTTCAGTAGGGGGGAGCAAAGCAGCTTGTTGCAAACCGATGCCTTTTTTTGCGCTCGCAAAAAGACTCTATCTAAACGGATCCTGCATCCACCTAGCCAGGGCTTGATAAACCCGCCATATTGGATGCAAATCAAAACACACTAACGCCCTACATCCACTCGATCAGGGCGATGATTACGCCGTACCAGCAACCCAATTAACGGGCCTACCAGCATGCCCACAATCAGAGCCAAGACCACAAATACCGACACTGGTAACTGAACCGAATTTAGCCCCAGAAACGACAGTGCAATACCTTGCTGATTTTCCAGCACGAAGGCCAAAACAGCCAAGCCCACGACGACAACGATCAGTATTAGTAAAACTCGCTTTGCCTTCAGCATAACGCCTCCCCTCTAAAAACCGCTCAGACGCCCTCTTCCTCGTCTTCGTTCACTCGATCCCGCAACTCTTTACCTGGCTTAAAGTGAGGTACAAACTTTCCATCCAGGCTCACCGACTGCCCGGTCTTAGGATTGCGCCCAACCCGCGGGGCACGGTAGTGCAGTGAAAAGCTCCCAAACCCGCGGATCTCAATACGGTCTCCGGTTGCCAGGCATTGGGACATTTGCTCAAGCATGGTCTTGATAGCCAGCTCTACATCCTTGGATGAGAGCAGCCCTTGATGGGTGACAATTCGTTCGATCAACTCCGACTTCGTCATATTTTTCCCTTCTTTTTCAAGTAGCTAGGAAAAGCGCTTCGAAGGTTTTAGCATGACTTGGAGAATTTGAACAGCCTATGTATCAACTTATCTGCTGACTGAATAAACACGCCCCACCAACACGCGCGCACTTAATTACAGATCACAAGCATAGTCCGCGTGACCGCGCCGGCGGGGTTCCAGCCAAACAAGTAGTCACCCTCTTCGTCCTTGGCGTCACTGGATCGAGTGATGACCTTGTAGCCTTGCATCTTGCATTCTCGGGCCGCACGCTTCTCGCATTTGTCCCAGCTATTACCAAGGCCCGAACAGTCAACCTGGATACCGCTGACGCCGCGCTTGGCGTGGGTTTTGGCGCTTGTGACGGAGCAGCCTGCAAGCATTACCACTACGAATACTACGATAAGCCTATTCATTAAAATCCTTATTGAAGCAACAACATGACTGAGCGCTATCAAGACTATAGTCAGTTCTGACACCTGGCTGTAAGCCTTGGTTCTAAGTTGTTGAATCAACGAATTTCAGGCACAAAAAAGGGCGACCGAAGTCGCCCTTTTTAACAGCTTTACAGAACTTAGTTCTGCTTAGCCATTGCTTCGCGCAGCAGGGAGGCCATGGTGGTCTCGCCTTGTGCAGCTTCCGGAGCCGATTTCAGGCTCTGGATGGCTTCTTTCTCTTCCACTTCGTCTTTCGACTTGATGGAGAGTTGGATTACGCGGCTCTTGCGGTCAACGCTGATGATCTTGGCTTCTACTTCCTGGCCTTCTTTCAGAACGTTGCGCGCGTCTTCAACGCGGTCACGGCTGATTTCGGAGGCTTTCAGAGTCGCTTCGATATCGTCGGCCAGAACGATGATGGCGCCTTTGGCGTCAACTTCTTTCACAGTGCCTTTAACGATGGCGCCTTTGTCGTTCTCTTGAACGTACTCGGAGAACGGATCGCTTTCCAGTTGCTTGATACCCAGGGAGATACGCTCGCGCTCTGGGTCAACCGACAGGATAACGGTGTCCAGCTCGTCGCCCTTCTTGAAACGACGAACAGCTTCTTCGCCAACTTCGTTCCAGGAGATGTCGGACAGGTGAACCAGGCCGTCGATGCCGCCGTCCAGACCAATGAAGATACCGAAATCGGTGATCGACTTGATGGTGCCGGAGATTTTATCGCCCTTGTTGAACTGGCCAGAGAAATCTTCCCATGGGTTAGATTTGCACTGCTTGATGCCCAAGGAGATACGACGACGCTCTTCGTCGATGTCCAGAACCATAACTTCCACTTCGTCGCCGACTTGTACGACTTTCGAAGGGTGGATGTTTTTGTTGGTCCAGTCCATTTCGGAAACGTGTACCAGGCCTTCCACGCCTTCTTCCAGCTCAGCGAAGCAGCCGTAGTCGGTCAGGTTGGTAACACGCGCGGTAACGCGAGTGCTTTCTGGGTAACGAGCTTTGATAGCAACCCATG
Organism: Pseudomonas sp. S35; assembly: GCF_009866765.1. NCBI lineage: Bacteria > Pseudomonadati > Pseudomonadota > Gammaproteobacteria > Pseudomonadales > Pseudomonadaceae > Pseudomonas > Pseudomonas sp. S35. The sequence goes on along the minus strand of NZ_CP019431.1, from coordinate 1,884,850 downwards.
GATCTTCGCCCAGCTGCTTCAAGCCCAGGGAAACGCGGTTACGCTCACGATCGTACTTCAGAACCTTGACATCGATCTCGTCGCCAACGTTGACGATTTCAGAAGGATGCTTGATACGCTTCCAAGCCATGTCGGTAATGTGCAGCAGGCCATCGACGCCACCCAGATCGACGAATGCGCCGTAATCGGTGAGGTTCTTGACGATACCTTTGACTTGTTGGCCTTCCTGCAGGGATTCCAGCAGAGCTTCACGCTCGGCGGAGTTCTCTGCTTCCAGGACGCTACGACGGGAAACGACAACGTTGTTGCGTTTCTGGTCGAGTTTGATGACCTTGAATTCGAGTTCTTTGCCTTCCAGGTGCGTGGTGTCGCGCACAGGACGAACGTCGACCAAAGAACCTGGCAGGAACGCACGGATGCCGTTAACGTCGACAGTGAAGCCGCCTTTAACCTTACCGTTGATAACGCCCTTGACCACTTCTTCAGCTGCGAAGGCTGCTTCGAGAACAATCCAGCATTCAGCGCGCTTGGCTTTTTCACGGGACAGCTTGGTTTCACCGAAACCGTCTTCAACCGAGTCCAGAGCAACGTGAACTTCGTCACCGACATTGATTGTCAGATCGCCAGCATCGTTGTAGAACTGTTCCAGCGGGATCAGAGCTTCAGACTTCAGACCAGCGTGAACGGTTACCCAGCGAGCTTGGTAATCGATATCAACGATAACACCGGTGATGATGGAGCCTGCCTGAAGGTTCAGGGTTTTTAGGCTTTCTTCAAAGAGTTCCGCAAAGCTTTCGCTCATTTTAATTCCTGTTGATAAGGGCGAAGAATACGCCCATCTCCACACCCCAGACGGTGTGGGTCAGTTTCAGTTAAAAGAAGCCACCGCAGGACTATGACTGGTCCCCTGCGGCCTTCTTGATCACCCGGCGATATCGCGAATGGCGATTTCACTCAAGATGCGTTCCAGCACCTGCTCGATGGACAACTCCGTGGAATCCAGCTGTATGGCATCAGCCGCCGGTTTGAGCGGGGCTACTGCGCGCTGGGTATCACGCTCATCGCGTGCACGGATCTCATCTAGCAGACTCGACAGACTAACACCATCGACTTTGCCCTTCAACTGCAAGTAGCGGCGACGAGCCCGCTCCTCGGCGCTGGCGGTCAGGAAAATCTTCAGCGGTGCCTCGGGAAACACCACCGTGCCCATGTCGCGACCATCGGCTACAAGGCCCGGCGGCTCCTGAAAAGCCCGCTGGCGCTGCAGCAATGCGTCACGCACGGCAGGCAGCGCGGCAACTTGGGACGCCCAAGAGCCGACTTGTTCGTTACGCAGATCATCCGTTACATCATCGCCTTCCAGGATGATGCGCTGGGGATGACCTTCCGTCGCGCCGACGAACTGCACGTCCAGGTGCGCCGCCAGCAGCTTCAGGGATTCTTCGTTGGTCAGGTCAACGCCATGATTGCGTGCGGCAAACGCCAGCAAGCGGTACAGCGCGCCGGAATCCAGCAGACACCAGCCCAGGCGCTTGGCCAGGATACCGGCGATCGTGCCTTTGCCCGAGCCGCTAGGCCCGTCGATGGTAATCACCGGTGCTTTGATATTCACAATTGAGCCTCTTGGGCAACACGGATGCCGACATGGGCACACAGTGTAAGAAAGTTCGGAAAAGACGTAGCAACATTGGCGCAGTCATGGATACGAATCGGCGCTGTAGCCCTCAAGGAAGCTACGCTGAACGCCATTGCAATCCGGTGATCGCCCTGGGCATGCACATCACCGCCACCGATCAAGCCACCATCAATGATAATCCCATCAGGCGTCGGTTCACACTTGACGCCCAGCGCCAGCAGACCGTCGGCCATCACTTGGATACGATCGGACTCCTTCACGCGCAGTTCTTCAGCGCCTCGCAAGACCGTGCGCCCCTCAGCGCAGGCTGCCGCCACGAACAGCACCGGAAACTCATCGATTGCCAGCGGCACCAGCGCTTCAGGAATCTCGATACCCTTCAGCACAGCCGCACGCACACGTAGATCAGCGACCGGTTCGCCGCCCACTTCGCGCTGGTTTTCCAGGGTGATATCAGCCCCCATCAGCCGCAGGATATCGATCACCCCGGTACGGGTCGGGTTGATGCCGACATGTTCCAGCAACAGCTCGGAGCCCTCGGCAATCGAGGCAGCCACCAGAAAGAACGCCGATGAGGAAATATCCCCTGGCACTTCAATATGGGTCGCCGTCAGCACATGGCCCGACGCCACCGACGCGGTAGCGCCCTCGACCGCCACCGGGTAACCAAACCCGCGCAACATGCGCTCGGTGTGGTCGCGGGTTGGCGCCGGCTCTGTCACCGCAGTACTGCCTGCGGCGTAAAGCCCGGCCAGCAAGAGGCTGGACTTGACCTGGGCACTGGCCATGGGCAGCGTATAGTTCATGCCTTTGAGCGATTGACCACCACGAATGGTCAGCGGCGGGCGTCCTTGCGGACCGGTCTCAATCACCGCACCCATTTCCCGCAATGGCTTGGCCACACGGTTCATCGGGCGCTTGGACAGAGACGCATCGCCGGTCAGCACACTGTCGAAGCTTTGCGCTGCCAGCAACCCGGACAACAGCCGCATGGACGTGCCCGAGTTCCCCAGGTAAATCGGCCCCGGCGGCGCCTTCAAACCCTGCAAGCCCACACCGTGAATGATGACGCGTCCATGGTGCGGGCCTTCAATGACCACGCCCATGTCCCGGAATGCCTGCAAGGTCGCCAGGGCATCTTCACCCTCCAGGAAGCCTTCGACCTCGGTCACGCCCTCGGCCAATGAACCCAGCATGATCGAACGATGGGAGATCGACTTATCGCCCGGCACCCGGATGCGCCCGCTCAAGCGGCCGCCGGGGCTGGCGATGAACGTCAGGTCATCGGCGCTCACAGCAGTTTCCATATAGGCCCGGCGCGCCAGGATCTTGCTGAAATGCTCGCGGGCCACTCGCGCACGAGTGAACACGCCGAGTAATTGATGGCCATCGCCCGCGTCGACCGCATCGCGCAAGGCGTCGAGGTCACTGCGGAAGGTGTCCAGGGTGCGCAACACCGCCTCGCGATTGGCAAGGAAGATGTCGTGCCACATCACCGGGTCGCTGCCGGCAATCCGCGTGAAATCGCGAAAGCCACCGGCGGCGTAACGGAAAATCTCCAGGTTTTCGTTGCGCTTGGCCAAGGAGTCCACCAGACCGAATGCCAGCAAATGCGGCAAATGACTGGTCGCCGCCAGCACTTCGTCGTGGCGCTCGACCTGCATGTGTTCGACATCCGCCCCCAACTCACGCCAGAGCCGATCCACCACGGCCAACGCGGCCGGGTCGGTTTGCTCAAGCGGCGTCAGGATCACTTTATGCCGACGGAACAACTGTGCATTGGACGCCTCCACCCCGCTCTGCTCGGACCCGGCAATCGGATGGCCCGGCACAAAGCGCGCAGGCATAACGCCAAAGGCCAGTTGCGCGGCGCGCACCACATTGCCTTTGGCACTGCCGACATCCGTGAGAATCGCGTCGCCCAGATCCATGCCGGCCAGCAACACCAACAACTTCTCCATGGCCAGGATCGGCACGGCGAGCTGGATCACATCCGCGCCCTGGCACGCGAGCGCCAGGTCAGCTTCACAACGGTCCACCACACCCAGCTCAACCGCCAGCTTGCGTGATTGCGGGTCGAGGTCCACGCCGACCACTTCACCGCACAGCCCGCTTTCGCGCAGGCCTTTAGCGAAGGAGCCACCGATCAAGCCCAGGCCCACCACCACCAGGCGACCGATCATAGGCACAGCAGGTTGCAATGCAGTGACATCACCCACGAGCCAGAACCTTGGCCAGCGCCTCCAGGAAGCGGCTGTTTTCAGCCGGCAAACCGATGGTGATGCGCAGGTGGTTCGGCATGCCGTAGTTGGCCACCGGACGCACGATCACGCCTTCGCGCAACAACCCCTGGAATACAGGCGCGGCCACTTGGCCGAGGTCGACGCAAATGAAGTTACCCTTGGACGGGATCCAGCCCAGGCCCAACTCACGGAAGCCTTCCTGCAACTGCAGCATGCCGCTTTCGTTGATACGGCGACCTTCTGCCAGGTACTCGGCATCCTTCACCGCCGCACAGGCGGCCGCCAAGGCGAGGCTGTTGACGTTGAACGGTTGGCGCACGCGGTTTAGCACATCGGCCACCACAGCCGTGGACAGGCCGTAGCCAACCCGCAGCGACGCCAGGCCATAGGCCTTGGAGAACGTACGCGAGACCAGCAGGTTCGGGTACGCCGCCAGGAAGTCCAGGCCGTCAGGCAAGTCGCTGCCTTCGGCGTATTCGATGTAGGCCTCGTCGAGCACCACCAGCACGTGCTCTGGTACGTCCTGCAGGAATTCGTTCAGCGCCTGCTCATCGAACCAAGTGCCGGTCGGGTTGTTCGGGTTGGCGATAAACACCACGCGAGTCTGGGCATCGATGGCCGCCAGCATCGCCGGCAGGTCATGGCCCCAATCTTTCGCAGGAATCACCCGTGCATCAGCGCCAACGGCCTGAGTGACAATCGGATAGACCGCAAACGCGTGCTCACTGAACACCGCATTCAGGCCCGGCGCCAGGTAGGCACGACCGACCAGCTCAAGAATGTCATTGGAGCCGTTACCCAGGGTCACCTGGTTCAGCTCGACCCGGCACTTTTGCGCCAGCAATGACTTGAGGGCAAAACCGTTGCCATCCGGATAACGGGTCAGCTCGGCCAGCTCTTCACGAATCGCCGCCAGCACCTTGGGGCTCGGGCCCAGCGGGTTCTCGTTGCTCGCCAGCTTGACGATCTTCGACGGATCCAGGTTCAACTCACGCGCCAGTTCGTCCACAGGCTTGCCCGGGACGTAAGGCGACAGTTGTTGCACGCCCGGCTGAGCCAGGGCGAGGAAGTTGCCACTCATGTTAACGCCTCACAAAACCGCTTTCGGGTAAGAGCCCAGCACCTTGAGTGCCACGGCTTCCTGACTGATCTTCTCCAGCACGCCCTTGACCAGCGGGTCGCGGTGATGGCCGATGAAGTCGATAAAGAACACGTAGGTCCATTTACCGCTGCGCGAAGGACGAGTCTCGATGCGCGTCAGGTCAATCCCGTTGTCATGGAACGGCACCAGCAGTTCATGCAGCGCGCCGGGCTTGTTGCTCATGGAAACGATGATCGAGGTCTTGTCGTCGCCGGTCGGCGGCACTTCCTGGCTGCCGATCATCAGGAAGCGCGTGGAATTGTCCGGACGGTCCTCGATTTTCTCGGCCAGGCGCGTCAGGCCGTACAGGCCCGCGGCCATATCGCCGGCAATCGCCGCCGAATTCCACTCACCCTTGACCCGTTTGGCGGCCTCGGCGTTGCTGGACACTGCCACGCGCTCGACATTCGGGTAATGGGCGTCCAGCCACTTGCGGCACTGGGCCAGGGACTGGGCGTGGGAGTAGATGCGGCTGATGCTGTCGGTCTTGGTGTTCTCGCCCACCAGCAGGTGGTGGTGGATACGCAGCTCGACCTCACCGCAGATCACCATGTCGTGCTCAAGGAAGCTGTCCAGGGTGTGGTTGACCGCGCCTTCGGTGGAGTTTTCCACCGGCACCACGCCAAAATTCACCGCACCGGCCGCCACTTCACGGAACACTTCGTCGATTGCCGCCATCGGCTTGCTGATCACGGCGTGGCCGAAGTGCTTCATGGCCGCCGCCTGGGTAAATGTGCCTTCAGGCCCGAGGTAAGCCACCTTCAGCGGCTGCTCCAGCGCCAGGCACGAGGACATGATTTCACGGAACAACCGCGCCATCTCTTCGTTGCCCAACGGGCCCTTGTTGCGCTCCATCACGCGCTTGAGCACCTGGGCTTCACGCTCGGGACGATAGAATACCGGCACTTCGCCTTCAGCCAGGGACGCCATCTTCACCCGTGCCACTTCCTGGGCGCACCGCGCGCGCTCGCTGATCAGCTCCAGGACTTTCTCGTCCAGGCTGTCAATGCGCACGCGCAGGGCCTTGAGCTCTTGTTCAGACATTAGCCGTGTTCCTTTTCGAACTCTGCCATGTAGGCAACCAGCGCGTTGATCGCGTGGATGTCGACAGCGTTGTAGATGGAGGCGCGCATGCCACCCACCGAGCGGTGACCCTTGAGGTTCAACAGGCCGCGCGCGTCGGCACCGGCCAGGAATGGCTTGTCCAGACGGTCGTCGGCCAAGCGGAACGGCACGTTCATCCACGAACGGTCGCTGAGGTTGATCGGGTTGCTGTACAGGCCGCTGGCGTCGATGAAGTCGTACAGGGTGCGCTTCTTCTCTTCGTTGAGCTTGCCCATGGCGGCGACGCCGCCTTGCTCTTTCAGCCACTCAAAGACCAGGCCGGACAGATACCAGGCGAACGCCGGTGGGGTGTTGTACATCGAGCCGTTATCGGCCGCGACCTTGTAGTTGAGCATGGTCGGGCACAGCGAGCGGGCACGACCCAGCAGGTCTTCACGGATGATGTTGACCAGGATGCCGCTCGGGCCGATGTTCTTCTGCGCACCGGCGTAGATCATGCCGTACCTGGACACATCGATAGGCCGCGAGAGGATGTCCGAGGACATGTCACACACCAATGGCACGTCGCCGACTTCCGGCACCCAGTCGAATTCCAGGCCGCCGATGGTTTCGTTCTGCACGTAGTGTACGTAGGCAGCATCCTTCGACAGCTTCCACTCGTTCTGACCGGGAATTGCGAAGTAATCGTAGGGCTTGGCGGTACCGGCCACATTGACGTGACCGTAGCGCGAGGCCTCTTCAATGGCCTTCTGCCCCCAGATACCGGTGTCGATATAGTCGGCCGTGCCATCTTCCGGCAGCAGGTTCAACGGGATCTGGGCGAACTGCTGGCTGGCGCCGCCTTGCAGGAACAGCACTTTGTAATCGGACGGGATGTCCAGCAAGTCGCGCAGGTCCTGCTCGGCCTTGGTGGCTATGGACACGAACTCATCGCTACGATGGCTCATTTCCATCACGGAGAGGCCTTTTCCATGCCAGTCGAGGAGTTCACCCTGCGCGCGCTGCAGGACTGCTTCAGGAAGCGCCGCGGGACCGGCACAGAAGTTATAGGCTCTCTTGCTCACATCCAATCTCTCTGATCTGGTGGGACTGCAATCATGTTCGGCAACGCTCTCTACTGGAGCGGACCCTTGTGGGAACTGGCTTGCCTGCGATACAGGCGCCTCGGTTCTTCAGTGACACCGCGGTGATGCCATCGCAGGCAAGCCAACTCCCACATGTTTCAAAGGGGACAAACAACAAGGGGGCGAATCTTCATCCGCCCCCTTTGTGTCCGCTTATTCCTGCGGTTCTTCTTCGTCTGCGGCAGCGTCGAGGGTTGGCTCGTCGACGTTGTCATCGCCTGCTGCGATCACCTCGCCTTCAAACACTTCGCCTTCCAGCTCTTCGCCTTCGACTTCCGATGGCTCCTGAACACGCTCCAGGCCCACCAGCGTCTCATCGCTGGCCAGCTTGATCAGCGTCACGCCCTGGGTGTTACGACCCAGGCTCGACACTTCAGCCACACGGGTACGTACCAGGGTGCCCTGGTCGGAAATCAGCATGATCTCCTCGCCGTCGAGCACCTGCACCGCGCCGACCAGACGGCCGTTGCGGTCGTTGCTGACCATGGCGATCACGCCCTGCCCGCCACGCTTGTACTCCGGGAACTCGCTGATGGCGGTGCGCTTGCCATAACCACGCGCCGAAGCGGTGAGGATCTGGCTGCCTTCTTCAGGGATCAGCATCGAAATCAGCTTCTGCCCTTCTGGCAGACGCATGCCGCGTACACCGCGGGCAGTACGGCCCATTGCGCGAACGTCGGATTCCTTGAAGCGCGTCACTTTGCCGCCGTCGGAGAACAGCATGACTTCACGCTCGCCATCGGTGATGGCCGCGCTGATCAGTACGTCGCCTTCGTCCAGCTCCAGGGCGATCAAGCCCACGCTGCGCTGGCGACTGAAGGATTCCAGCGGGGTCTTCTTCACGGTGCCTTTGGCGGTGGCCATGAAGATGAAGTGACCTTCGGTGTATTCCTCGACCGGCAGCATGGTGGTGATGTATTCATCACTGTCCAGCGGCAGCAGGTTGACCAGCGGACGACCACGGGCGGCACGGGAGGCTTCCGGGATCTCGTAGGTTTTGAGCCAGTACACCTTGCCCTTGCTGGAGAACAGCAACAGCGTGGTGTGGCTGTTGGCGACCAGCAGGTGAGCGATGTAGTCCTCATCCTTCACGCCGGTAGCCGACTTACCTTTGCCACCACGGCGCTGGGCCTGGTACGCAGCCAATGGCTGGGTCTTGGCATAGCCACCGTGGGAGATGGTCACCACGCGCTCTTCTTCCGGGATCATGTCACCCAGGGTCAGGTCGAGGCGGGCATCGAGGATCTCGGTGCGGCGCACATCGCCGTATTCGGCGCGGATCACTTCCAGTTCTTCGCGGATTACTTCCATCAGGCGCACGGCGCTGTTGAGGATGCGGATCAGCTCGCCGATCTGGTTGAGGATCTCCTGGTACTCGGCCAGCAGCTTCTCGTGCTCCAGGCCGGTCAGGCGGTGCAGGCGCAGTTCCAGGATGGCCTGGGCCTGTTCCGGCGACAGGAAATACTTGCCGTCGCGCAGACCGTATTGCGGGTCCAGGGTCTCCGGGCGGCACGAATCGGCGCCGGCACGCTCAACCATCGCCACGACGGCGCTGGATTCCCACGGCATCTTGATCAGTGCTTCCTTGGCTTCCGACGGCGTCGGCGAAGCCTTGATCAGGGCGATGACCGGGTCGATGTTCGACAGCGCTACAGCCTGACCTTCCAGGATGTGGCCGCGCTCGCGGGCCTTGCGCAGTTCGAACACGGTACGGCGGGTGACCACTTCGCGGCGGTGACGCACGAAGGCTTCCAGCAGGTCCTTGAGGTTCAGGATGCGCGGGCGGCCGTCGATCAGGGCAACCACGTTGATACCAAACACGCTTTGCAGCTGGGTCTGGGCGTAGAGGTTGTTGAGGATAACCTCAGGCACTTCGCCACGACGCAGCTCGATCACCACGCGCATGCCGTCTTTGTCGGACTCGTCGCGCAGCTCGGTGATGCCTTCGAGCTTCTTCTCTTTGACCAGCTCGGCGATCTTCTCGATCAGACGCGCCTTGTTCAACTGGTACGGCAGTTCGGTGATGACGATCTGCTGGCGGCCACCGACCTTGTCGATGTCTTCGATCATCGAGCGGGCGCGCATGTAAATGCGGCCACGACCGGTGCGGTAGGCTTCGATGATGCCGGCGCGGCCGTTGATGATCGCGGCAGTCGGGAAGTCCGGGCCGGGGATGTATTGCATCAGCTCATCGACGGTCAGCTCAGGGTTGTCGATGAGGGCCAGGCAACCGTCGATGACTTCGCCGAGGTTGTGCGGCGGGATGTTGGTGGCCATGCCCACGGCGATACCGCTGGAACCGTTGACCAGCAGGTTGGGAATACGGGTGGGCATGACGGCCGGGATCATTTCGGTGCCGTCGTAGTTCGGCACCCAGTCCACGGTTTCTTTATGCAGGTCGGCCAGCAGCTCGTGCGCCAGCTTGGTCATGCGCACTTCGGTGTATCGCATGGCCGCGGCGTTGTCGCCGTCGACCGAACCGAAGTTGCCCTGGCCATCTACCAGCAGGTAGCGCAGGGAAAACGGCTGGGCCATCCGAACGATGGTGTCGTACACCGCAGTGTCGCCGTGAGGGTGATACTTACCGATCACGTCACCGACAACACGGGCAGATTTCTTGTACGGCTTGTTCCAGTCGTTACCCAGCTCGCTCATCGCGAACAGCACACGCCGGTGCACGGGCTTCAAGCCATCGCGCGCATCAGGCAGTGCCCGACCGACAATTACGCTCATCGCGTAGTCGAGGTAGGACTGTTTCAGCTCGTCTTCGATATTGACCGGGAGGATTTCTTTGGCCAGTTCGCCCATGAGAAGCCTGATTCCTTTTTCGGGTGAAACCTCGTCACATCCATATGGGACGAACGAAGCTCGCCGCTGCCGACAGAGTGCCTGGCAACGACTTACGACAAATCAACGAGTTATGACACGGATCTGCACGTTATAGGCCACCCCTCGGGGCGACCCTGGAAACCGCCGGATGTTATCACAATCGCCGCCACGCACCTATCCCCCTGATGCGCATGGAGGCTAGTAATTTGACGGATGACAGGCGTGAGGGAGACGAGAGGGGCTCAGAGGCGCGGTGGTGCCATTTTTTGAGATCGGATCCGAGGGTTTTGTTGACTTTAAAGGCCAATCGGGGGCATGCCCCTCCCACACTTGAAGTGTGAACACCGACAAAATGTGGGAGGGGGCTTGCCCCCGATAGCCATTTCACTGGCACAACGCCCCTCAATGCAGCCGCTTACGGCACATCAACTTGGCCAATTTCGCCGTATCCGGCCGCTCAACCACGCCCTTCTCGGTCACAATCACATCAATCAGGTCGGCCGGAGTCACATCAAATACCGGATTAAACGCATTGACCTCCAAGCGCTGCCCCATGACCTCCAGCAGCTCGCCGGCATCCCGCTCTTCCAGGGCGACATCATCGCCAGTCGCCATCATCAGATCCAGGGTTGAACTCGGCGCCACCACCATAAAGCGCACGCCATGGTGCATGGCACACACCGCCAACTGGTACGTGCCGATGGTACTGATCACATCACCATTGGCCGCGATGCAATCGGCGCCGACGATCACCCAGGTCACGCCCTTGGTCTTGAGGATATGCGCGCCCGCCGAGTCGGCATTCACCGTCACCGCGATGCCCTCGCCTGCCAGCTCCCAGGCCGTCAAACGCGAACCTTGCAGCCAGGGCCGGGTTTCATTGACATAGACATGCTCGATCAGCCCCTCCAGGAAGGCGCCGCGAACCACCCCAAGGGCGGTACCAACACCGCCTGTCGCCAAGGCGCCGGCGTTGCCGTGGGTGAGGATCGCCTGGGCGTTGCCTTGGTGCTTGCGAATCCGCTCGACGCCCAACTGAGCCATGACGAGGTTGGCCTCTCGATCACTTTCATGGATCGCGATGGCCTCGGCTTCCAGCACCGCCAGCGGATCGGCGTGCTTCTTGACACGGTCCAGGCGGTCGCGCATGCGCTTGAGGGCCCAAAACAGGTTCGATGCAGTCGGGCGGGTATCGGCCAGCAGTGCGTAGTCTTCTTCCCACGCAGCCTGCCAGTCGCCGCCTTCGGCGATGCGTTCACGGGCGGAAAGCACCAGACCATAAGCCGCACTGATGCCGATGGCGGGGGCACCACGCACGACCATCGCGCGAATGGCTGCGGCCACTTCATCCGCCGTGGAGCAGGCCACCCAGCGTTCCCGGGACGGCAAGGCACGCTGATCGAGCAGATGCAGCGTGCCGTCGCGCCAATCGATGGCCTTTACTTTCTCCGCAGCCAACAGTCGATCGCGCATCCCTTACTCCGCACTCATGAACAAAAGCGGCCGATTATAGCGATCCGCCAGCCGGGACGCTCGGGTATACTTCGCGCTTCTTTTATAGCTGCCTGGGAAGAAGCCCGCGATGACCTCCACTGCCGCCCCGCTCGACCTGCTGTTGCTGCCAACCTGGCTGGTACCGGTCGAACCTGCTGGCGTGGTGCTTAAAGCACATGGCCTGGGCATCCGCGACGGACGCATTGCTTTTATCGGCCCACGGGCAGCGGCGTTGAAGCTGGCGGCCACCGAGGTGCGCGAGCTGCCGGGCATGTTGCTCAGCCCCGGCCTGATCAACGCCCACGGGCATGCGGCGATGAGCCTGTTTCGCGGCCTGGCCGATGACCTGCCGCTAATGACCTGGCTGGAAAAGCACATCTGGCCCGCCGAGGCCAAATGGGTCGATGAAACCTTCGTACGCGACGGTACCGACCTGGCGATCGCCGAGCAGCTCAAGGGCGGCATCACTTGCTTCTCCGACATGTACTTCTACCCCAAGGTTGCCAGCGACTGCGTGCACAACAGCGGCATGCGCGCGCAGATCGCGATTCCGATCCTCGACTTCCCGATCCCCGGCGCCAGCACGGCCGATGAGGCGATTCGCCAGGGCATCGAACTGTTCGGCGACCTCAAGCACCACCCACGCATCAAGATCACCTTCGGCCCCCACGCACCGTACACCGTGTGCGATGACAACCTGGAAAAGATCCGCGTGATCGCCGAAGAGCTGGACGCCGCGATCCATATGCATGTGCACGAAACCGCCTTCGAGGTGCAGCAAGCCGTCGAGCAGACCGGCGAGCGCCCGCTGGCGCGCCTGGGTCGCCTTGGGCTGCTGGGGCCGCGCTTCCAGGCCGTTCATATGACCCAAATCAGCGAGGACGACCTGGCTTTGCTGGTAGAAAGCAACACCAGCGTCGTCCATTGCCCGGAATCGAACCTGAAACTGGCCAGCGGCTTTTGCCCGGTGGAGCGTCTGTGGCAGGCTGGGGTCAATGTGGCCATCGGCACCGACGGTGCCGCCAGCAACAATGACCTCGACCTGTTGGGCGAAACCCGGACAGCGGCGATGCTGGCCAAGGCCGTCGCCGGCTCGGCCACCGCCCTGGACGCGCACCGTGCACTGCGCATGGCTACGCTCAACGGTGCGCGGGCCATGGGGCTGGAAAGCGAGATTGGCTCCCTGGAAGTAGGCAAGGCGGCGGATATCGTCGCGTTCGACCTGTCGGGGCTGGCGCAACAACCGATCTACGATCCGGTCTCACAGCTTATATATGCCACCGGACGCGATTGCGTGAAACACCTTTGGGTCGCCGGCAAGCAGTTGCTCGATGACCGGCAATTGACCCGCATGGATGAACGCCAGTTGACCGCCACGGCCATTGCCTGGGGCCAACGCATCAGCGGGCACAACGAATAACGCTGGCCCTGAACCCGCGTGTTCAGGACTGACACACCGATTTATCAGATTTAGAGGATTCACCATGAGCAACGTCGACCACGCCGAAATCGCCAAGTTCGAAGCCTTGGCTCACCGCTGGTGGGACCGCGAAAGCGAGTTCAAGCCCCTGCACGACATCAACCCGCTGCGGGTCAACTGGATTGACGAGCGCGTCAACCTGGCCGGCAAGAAGGTGCTGGACGTCGGTTGCGGCGGCGGTATCCTCAGCGAAGCCATGGCCCAGCGCGGCGCCACGGTGATGGGCATCGACATGGGCGAAGCACCGCTGGCCGTAGCCCAACTGCACCAGTTGGAGTCCGGCGTGAGCGTGGAATACCGCCAGATCACCGCCGAAGACCTGGCAGAAGAAATGCCCGAGCAATTCGATGTGGTCACCTGCCTTGAGATGCTTGAGCACGTGCCGGACCCTTCCTCGGTCATCCGCGCCTGCTTTCGCATGGTCAAGCCCGGCGGCCAGGTGTTCTTCTCCACCATCAACCGCAACCCCAAGGCCTACCTGTTCGCGATCATCGGCGCCGAATACATCATGAAGCTGTTGCCACGTGGCACCCATGACTTCAAGAAATTCATCCGCCCGTCCGAGCTGGGCGCGTGGAGCCGCCAGGCCGGGCTGACCGTCAAGGACATCATCGGCCTGACCTACAACCCGCTGACCAAGCACTACAAGTTGGCCAGTGACGTAGACGTCAATTACATGATCCAGACCCTGCGCGAGGAGTAAGCCTGTGAAGTTGCGAGCGGTTCTCTTCGACATGGACGGTACCCTGCTGGACACCGCGCCGGACTTTATCGCCATCTGCCAGGCCATGCGCGCCGACCGTGGCCTGGCGCCGATCAATCCCCAACACATCCGCGATGAAATCTCCGGCGGTGCGCGGGCGATGGTCGCCGTGACCTTCTCGATGGACCCGGAGTCGCCGGGCTTCGAGCAATTGCGCCAGGAATTCCTGGAGCGCTACCTGAAGGACTGCGCGGTTCACAGCAAGCTGTTCGACGGCATGGCTGAACTGCTGGCAGACATCGAGAAGGCCAAGCTGGTCTGGGGCGTGGTCACCAACAAGCCACTGCGTTTCGCCGAACCGATCATGCTGCAACTGGGCCTGGCCGAGCGCTCGGCCCTGCTGATCTGCCCGGACCACGTGAAAAACAGCAAGCCAGACCCGGAGCCGATGATCCTGGCGTGCAAGATGCTCGGCCTGGACCCGGCCAGCGTGTTGTTCGTGGGCGATGACCTGCGCGATATCGAGTCTGGTCGCGATGCCGGCACGCGCACGGCGGCGGTCACCTATGGCTACATCCACCCGGACGACAACCCACGCCACTGGGGCGCGGACGTGGTGGTGGATCACCCGCTGGAACTGCGCAAGGTGCTGGATAACGCACTGTGCAGTTGCTGACTGTTCGCCGGTTTTGCTGACTCATGAAAAACCCATGTGGGAGGGGGCTTGCCCCGATAGCGGCGGGCCAGTCAATAAATGCAGGGACTGACACACTGCAATCAGGGGCAAGCCCCCTCCCACATTTGGATCTTCACTGCGCTCAAGATGGGTGTTTGTAACCCGCTGAATTCTGTCGAGGCTATTTATGTTTGATTACTGCGCACGCCCAGAACTGCTCAAAGGCCGCGTGATCCTTGTAACCGGTGCCGGTCGCGGGATTGGCGCAGCGGCGGCAAAGACGTATGCCGCCCACGGCGCCACCGTATTGCTGCTGGGCAAGACCGAAGCCAACCTGGCCCAGGTGTACGACGAGATCGAAGCAGCCGGCCATCCGCAGCCAGTGGTGATTCCGTTCAACCTGGAGACCGCCCTGCCCCATCAATACGATGAGCTGGCAGCGATGATCGAAAAGGCATTCGGCCACCTCGACGGCCTGCTGCACAACGCCTCGATCATCGGCCCACGCACGCCCATCGAGCAGTTGTCTGGCGAGAACTTCATGCGGGTGATGCACATCAACGTCAACGCGATGTTCATGCTCACCAGCACCCTGCTGCCGCTGCTCAAGCTGTCCCCGGACGCGTCGTTGGTGTTCACCTCCAGCAGTGTCGGGCGCAAGGGCCGGGCGTATTGGGGGGCTTATGGCGTGTCGAAGTTTGCCACTGAAGGCTTGATGCAGACACTGGCCGACGAACTGGACACGGTTGCGCCGGTGCGGGCCAACAGCATCAACCCAGGCGCTACGCGTACCAGCATGCGGGCTCAGGCGTATCCGGCTGAAAACCCAATGGACAACCCGACGCCAGAAGAAATCATGCCGGTGTACCTGTACCTGATGGGGCCGGACAGCACCGGGATAAATGGGCAGGCATTCGACGCGCAATAAGCGAGCCCTGCCGACACACCACCCCGCAAAATGGGAGGGAGCGTGGCCCCCTCCCCACATTCAGGCCTGCGTGGCTTCAGGCGTTGTGGCTTTCCTCGACACCTCGGCCACCAACGGAATCTCCTTACCGTCGGCATCGAACAACTTGCCGCCCCGGAAGTAATCCCCGTCGCGCAGCGCCGCCACGTCATGGAAGCACAGGCTGCGCTCAGTCCCCGCCACAAACACCGATTGCTGGTCCGAGTTACCGGCAGTGAAGTGGTTGAACGCCAGGTTCAACAGGATCGCCATGATCGCCGACGAACTGATGCCCGAGTGGAAAATCGTCGCAAACCAGCTAGGGAAGTGGTCATAGAAACTCGGCGCGGCGATGGGGATCATGCCGAAACCGATGGAGGTGGCCACGATGATCAGGTTCATGTTGTTGCGGTAATCCACCTTCGACAGCGTGCGGATACCACTGGCCGCCACCGTGCCAAACAGCACAATCCCGGCACCGCCGAGCACCGAGGTCGGTACGGCCGCGATCACCCGCCCCATAAACGGCAGCAGGCCGAGGATCACCAGGAACAGGCCACCGGTGGCGACCACGAAGCGACTTTTCACACCGGTCACCGCTACCAGGCCGACGTTCTGGGCAAACGCGCTCTGGGTGAACGAGCCGAAAATCGGCGCGAACATGCTCGACAGCATGTCGGCGCGCAGGCCATTACCCAAGCGTTTGGAGTCGACCTTGGTGTCGATGATTTCGCCCACCGCCAGGATGTCGGCCGAGGTTTCCACCAACGTCACCATCACCACGATGCACATCGAAATGATCGCGGCGATATGGAACGTCGGCATGCCGAAATGGAAAGGCGTAGGGAAACCGAACATCGGGCCCTGAGTCACGCCCGAAAAGTCGGCCATGCCGAGGAACACGGCGATGACGGTGCCGATGACCATCGCCAGCAGGATGGACAAGCGTGAGATGGTCGCGCTGCCAATCTTGCTCAACAGCAATACCAACACCAGGGTCAACGCCGCCAGGCCAATATTGGACATGCTGCCGAAATCTGCCGCGCGACTGTTACCACCCATCGCCCAGCGTGCTGCAACAGGCATCAGGGTCAGGCCGATCGTGGTGATCACAATACCGGTCACCAACGGCGGGAAAAATTTTGTGATCCGCGAGAACACGGGCGTGATCAGCAGCCCGATAAACGACGCGGCCATCACCGCCCCGAGAATCGCCGGCACCCCGCCTGCGCCATCACTGCCGACAATCGCCACCATGGTGGCCACACCGGCAAACGACACGCCCTGCACCAGCGGTAACTGACAGCCAAAGAACGGCAAGCCAAGGGTTTGCAACAAGGTTGCCAGGCCACCGGCGAACAGTGACGCAGCAATCAACAGGCCGATATCCGCCGGTGACAACCCGGCCGCCTGGCCGACGATCAAGGGTACCGCGACGATGCCGCCGTACATGGTGAGCACATGCTGCAGGCCGTAAGCCATGTTGGCGGCGACGCCGAGATTCTCATCTTCTGGCCGCTGCGGTGACGCCTTCGGGATAGTCATGGTGAGGGGGTTCTCTGTTTTTGTTGTGAGGCCACTGTATGCAATGTTAGGACTAGATGTCCATAGAGTTGTATACAATCAATCGAACAAGATACCCTCCACCGGCGTTACAAAAACAATCCGGCCGTGATGAGCCAGAACGCCAAAGGACCTGCACCATGAAAAAGGCATTACAAGGCGCCACCGTTGCACTCACCCTCCTCGGCGGCGGCGAGGCCGTTGCGGTGGAATGGATGAACAACAGCGTAGGCTTTCGCTACGGCCAGCAGTTCACCAACCCGAATAACCCCGACGAATTCAGCAAGCGCATCTATAGCTTCACCCACGCCAGTGGCTACCAGTACGGCAGCAATTTCCTCAACCTGGATGTGTTCCTGTCCGACAGCCGCGACCCGCGCAAGGGCACTGATCATGGCGGCAGCGAGGTGTATGCCGTGTACCGGCATCAGTTGTATGCATCGCGCGTCTTCGATAGGCCGTTGGGCACGGGGCTGGTCAAGGATTACGCGCTGACCCTGGGCTTTGACGCCAACCGCAACAACAACTTCGCCTCGGCCAAAAAGCGCGCGCTGGTGATTGGCCCGACCTTGAAGTTCAACACCGTGGGCGTGCTGGACCTGAGCCTGATGTACTACAAGGAAAAGAATCACACCGGCATCCCCGGCGCGCAGGAGTCAAATCACACCTTCGACGACACCTACATGCTCAACCTGACCTGGATGCGCCCCTTCGAGATCGCCAACCATGCGGCGAAATTTCAGGGGTTTATCAATTACGTCGGGGAAAAAGGCGAGGACTACCATGGCCGTGACACCGCCCCAGAAGCCTTGATGCGCACGGCGTTGATGGTGGCGGTAAGGCCGGGCAAAAGCGTCAAGCCGAACCTGTACCTGGGGGTGGGTTACGAATACTGGCACAACAAGTTCGGCGTGGACGGCGGCCGGGGCAGCCGCACGTCGACGCCGACGGTGAACATGGAAGTGACGTTCTAGGCAGTGGCCAACTCGGAGTCGTCCGCTTTCGGCCGCGCCAGCCAGTAACCCAAGACAGCGAGTGGCGCGGTCGCCAACATCACGATCACGGTAATCAGCAGCGGTTGCTCGATCATCGAAGACACCAGCAGGCTGCTGAGAAAGCACAGGCCCAATTGCAGGGTGTTTTGCAGCGCCGCGGCCTTGCCGGAGTTTTCCGCAAACGGCATCAGTGCATTCGCCACTACGATTGGGTAACTCGCACCGTTGACCAACGCCATCAGGCAGAACGGAATCAACAAGGTGGTGAGGGTCGGCACGGTCAAGGTCGCGACCAAGTACAGCGCCAGCATGCTGATGCAATAGACCACCAGCAACCAGGGCAGCAGCGTCTTGCCCTGCAAACGCTGCAAGGCACTGCGGCAACTGTAGCCGCCCACCAGAAACGCCAAGGTCGGTAGTACATAGCTCAGGCCGATGTCATTCGGGCTGTAGCCCATATCGCCAAGGATGAACGGCGAGGCGGTCAGCCAGGCGAAGAAACTGGCTGAGCAGGCCGCAAAAATCATCACGTTGCCGGTGAACACACGGGACGTGAGCAACTGCGCGTAACCGAGGCGCGCCGGCGCTTCTGTCTGCCGCTTCGGCACGCTGCGCAGGCATAGCGTCGGCAGCAGCAACAGCAGCGATACCCCCAGCAACACGCCGAAGATCGCCTGCCAGCCAAAGTGATTGAGCACCATCGCGCCCAACAGGGGCGCCAGCGCGGGTGACAGCGACATCAGCGGCATGATGCTGGCAAATACACGGTGGGCCTTGTCGGCCGGGTAACGGTCGATCACCAACGCCTGCCAACTAACCGCAGCGCAACACACACCAATCGCCTGCATAAAGCGCAGGCCCAACAGCTGCGCAGCGGTCTCGACCCAGAACATTCCTGCGCAGCCCAGCACGAACAAACTCAAACCCGCCAACAGAATCGGCTTGCGCCCCAGGCGGTCGGATAACGGCCCCCACAGCAACTGGCCCAGCGCAAAGCCAGCGAGGAAAACACTCAAGCTGGCGCCCACCGCACCCGCGCCAATCTGCAGCTGCTCGCCCATGACGCCGAACGCCGGCAAGTACATGTCCATTGCGAGATAACCGAGCATGCTCAGCCCCGCCAGATACCAAGTGAAACCAAAAGAATTTTTCATTGAAGCCTTGTTGATCCTGCCATCAAACTATTTGCTGACTGGCGCCCATTATGAAGCTGACAGATTTTGTGTGAAGCGATAATAATTGGACACTCTTATCAATTTTTTTGAAGGCAGCCTGCATGTGGTCTGAATACTCCCTGGATGTAGTCGATGCCGTGGCGCGCCATGGCAGCTTCAGCGCCGCCGCCCAGGAATTGCACCGCGTACCGTCGGCCATCAGCTACACGGTGCGCCAGATCGAAGAGTGGCTGGCGGTGCCATTGTTTATACGGCGCCATCGCGACGTAGAACTGACCCCCGCCGGCCGCCTGTTTATCGACGAAGCCCGTGGCGTGATGAAAAAAATGCTCGGCACGCGGCGCTTGTGCCAGCAAGTCGCCAATGGCTGGAGCGGCCAGTTGAAGGTGGCGGTGGACTCCATCGTCAAACCCCAGCGCTGCCGGCAATTGGTATTGGACTTTTATCGACAGTTCCCCGAGGTGGAGTTATTGCTGGAGTACGAGGTGTACAACGGCGTATGGGATGCCCTGGCCGATGAGCGCACCGACATCGTGATCGGTGCCACCAGCGCGGTGCCGGTGGCCAGTCGTTTCACTTTTCGCGACATGGGCCTGTTGAACTGGCTGTGCGTGGTCAGCGCCAGGCACCCATTGGCGGCGGTGCAAGGCCTGCTCAGCGATGACCAACTGCGCCCGTTCGCCTCGCTGTGCATGACCGACACTTCCCGCAACCTGCCCAAGCGCGACACCTGGACCCTGGATAACCAACGCCGCCTGGTCGTACCGAACTGGGCGTCCG